>JBGSOM010000032.1:0-17143 GCA_041739135.1 Pirellulaceae bacterium | reverse complement strand
ACCACCTGCGCCATCACCGCCAGCCGCTTCCGCTCGTTCTTGCTCATCAAAATCGTCTCCATGGCAAATACCTCCTGAGAGGTAATCATGGGGACATTTCTAATGAACGCTTATGGGGTCATTTCTATTGGCGCATGACATTACGCGACATCCAGCACTTTTCCGGCCAGTCCCGTCAAGCGAAAATCGCGACCGTTGTAAAAGTGCGTCAAGCGCTCATGATCAAAACCGAGCAGATGCAAAATGGTGGCGTGAAAATCATTAACGTGCGCCGGCTTGTCAGCAATGCTGATTCCATGTTCATCCGTTGCACCATAGGCGGTACCGCCACGCACTCCACCGCCCGCCAGCCAGCACGTGAACGCGTTCTTGTAATGATCCCGTCCATTGCGGGCGTCCGCCTTGGTGTCTGCCGTTCGTCCAAACTCTGTGCAGCAGACTACCAGCGTCTCGTCGAGCAGTCCGCGCTGCTTGAGATCCGTCAGCAATGCTGCAATCGGTTTATCAATATTCTTTGATAGTTTTGTGTAGGACTTCATGTTTGAGTGCGCATCCCAATTGCCACTGGCACCTTTGTCGACCAGTTCGATGAACCGCACGCCGCGCTCACTCATTCGCCGCGCCATCAAACACTGCCAAGCGAAACTCGATTGCTCACCCGACTTAACACCGTAAGCGTCAAGGGTTGCTTCGCTTTCATCCGCAAGACCAAAGACCTCCGGTGCAGCGTCTTGTAGTCCAACAGCTGACTCATACGCGTACATTCGTGCGGCCAAACGCGAGTCTGCGGAGCGAGTACCGAAATGACGCTCGTTCAATTTGCGCAGGAAACTCAGTTCCAGTGGCTGCTCGGCTGCGATTGAAGGATGCGGCTTCAAATTCGAGATCGGTTCTTTGCCTGGAACGATGCGAGTGCCTTGGTGATATGCTGGCAGAAAATTCGAGCCCCAAGCTTGCGTGCCCGCGTACGGTAGACTTTGACAGAAAACGACATGCGAAGGCAGGTTAGGATTCTCTGTTCCCAGTCCATAACTGATCCATGCACCAATACCTGGCAGCGCACCTGCAATGGCACCCGAGTGAATGCTTAACGTTGCTTCAAAGTGGTCGCCTTTATCGCCATGCATCGATCGAATCAAACAAAGCTCATCCGCTTGCTCGCGCAAATGCGGAAACAGATCCGAAATCTCTAGTCCGCTTTGGCCACCAGGTGCATGACCCCAGTTGCTGGCGGTCAGCACACGACCTGCACGCGTTGTCTTGCCATCGTCGCGCCGCAAAGCCGGCTTGGGATCGAAAGTATCGACATGCGATACGCCCCCGGGCAAAAAGATCTGAATCACCCGCTTTGCTTTCGCGGCGAAGTGCGGCATTTTCGGGGCTAACGGATTGACCGTATCAGCTGCTGTCGCAGCGCGATGCAATATTCCAGCAGTTCCAAAGAATCCCAGTACTAGCGCATCGCGGCGAGTTAGCGATCTCATAGTGGTGCTCCAAAAATTCTTGTGCTTCAAGTCGATTTCAATTGGGGGTGCTATCGCGATTGCGCGTTAGTCGATGTACATAAACTCGTTCGAAGCCAGCAGGCTTCTTGTAAGACTGACCCACGCTTCCTGCGCTGCCTTGGCCGAATCCACTCCTCGCTCTTCGCGGTGCGAAGCGTATTCGCTGAGGAATTCTCTAGCCGCGGCGAGCTCTTCGTCAGCGATAGCTCTCGCGTAAACTAACTGCCAAGCTGTCGAAAGCCGCTGGTCATCCTGCTCGCTGTCAATGCACACGCGATCTGCCAACGCAGCCGCTTGCTCGCTTATAAAATTGCCGTTCAACATAAACAGTGCTTGCAGCGGAACCGTCGATTCACCGCGTTCGGGCGTGCTGACGTTCGAATCCGCGCCATCAAACAAAGCCATCATCGGGTGCCGATTCAGTCGCGGGGTCATCAAGTAAACCGACCTATGCTCATGCTCGAAAATTTCTGAGAAGGGATTGCCTTGGTTGTATTGCAGCTTCTCAAGCGGCTTGAAGGGGTGACGACCGTTGCTACCCACTTTCAATCGACCGCTTACTGAAAGGATCGCGTCTCTAAATGTCTCCGCATCCATGCGTTGTCGCGGAAAATGCCAATACAATTCGTTGGCCTCGTCGCGTTCCATTTGCGTCGGCTGTTGGTGACTAGCCAAGTGATAAACGTGGGATGACATAATCAGTTCATGCAGGTGCTTTATCGACCAACCTTGAGCGACAAACTCCGCAGCCAGATAGTCAAGCAGATCAAGTTGAATTGGCTGCGGAGCTTGCACGCCAAAGTTGCTGGTGGTTCGCACCAGCCCAGTTCCAAAATGACTTTGCCAAATTCGATTCACCATAACGCGCGCAGTCAGCGGATTTTCCTTTGAAGCGATCCACTGCGCGAACTGCAACCGCCCGCTCGTATCAGCCGGAATGTCAGGATGCTCAGAAGACAAAAACGCGAGGTAGCCACGCGGCACGAGAGGTCCTTTGCGATGCGGATCACCAGCGACATGAACCTTTGCATCGCCGACGTCAGGTTTGTCGCCAACCGCCCACGCCACCGTCGAATCCATTGCTTCCCTGAACTCAGCAGGAACTTCGATAGTCGGCAAGTCGCTGCGCTCTTTCTGATGCTCAGTGCCCGCATGCGGATACTGCGTGCTCGAAAAGTAACCGTATAATCCGTAATAATCCTCCGTCGTCACCGGATCAAACTTGTGGTGATGACACCGCGCACATCCCAAACTCAAGCCCAATATCGATCGACCAATAGTATCGATCGAGTCGTCGATAACTTGATGTAACTCGGCAAATTTCGAGTTACCGAAGCGGCGCGACAAAGCGATATAACCGGTCGCGATTGTCTTACGATAGGCATTGCGATCCTCGGGCGCCTGGGCCGCCAAAATGTCGCCGGCGATCTGTTCCGTGACGAAGCGATCGTAGGGCATATCTTGTTCGAAGGCATCAATTACCCAATCGCGATAAAACCGAGCTTCGGGAATCGGTGTGTCCGTTCCGTCCCCGGAAGTATCTGCGTAGCGAGCCAAATCCAGCCACCGGCGAGCTTGTCGTTCCGCATAACTGCGGCTCGCTAACATGCGTTGCAACTCGCTCTTCCATTTGCTTGCCTCTTTACCTGCAGCGAAGTTCTGCTGCTCTTCGATGCTGGGCGGAATCCCCGTTAGGTCTAATGCGGCGCGACGCAACCATGTTCTCCCATCAACGTCACCGACCGGCTCAATGCCCTCCGCCTCAAGCTTCGCTAAGACAAATCGATCCACATCCGTCCAGCACCACTGCGCGTTCATTACCTCTGGAACACTCGGCTTCACCACCGGTTGAAATGCCCAGTGCTTCGTCGCCTCGATATTGGCTTCCGGCGGCATGATGGAATCTTCATCGTTCGGCCAAGTCGCACCTGTTTCGATCCACTTGCGGACAGCTGCGATCTCTTCAGCGTTCAACGGATTCTCAGGCGGCATACGCAGATCGTCGTCTGTCGCTATCAACCGCTCGTACAGCGCACTGCGATCAAGTTCCTTGCCTTCGACAACTTTGCCGTTCATTCCACCTACGTCGAACCCAGATCGTGTGGACAGATCGAGATTTCCGTCAGGTGTGACGCCGCTATGACAGTCAACGCATTTGTTAACCAACAAGGGCCGGATATGACGTTCGAAATGGTCGTCGTGTTCTTCAGCAAACATGGGTGAAGTCTGCCAAGAAAGCAGCGTGACGATCGCGATTACACAGAGCTGCGAAGGCTTGCGCATGATTCGCTCCGATAAGCATAGCGGTGGTAGGACTTAGGTAGGAGTCCGTTGAGCTGGCAATTCTTCGAGAGTATTGCGTTTTCGCTAACCGGACGCAGGCGCGTTGCGGCTATGTCAATCAACGGACTTTTAGGCGGGGCTGGCAGTTGCCAGTGATTGAAATCTAACATCGGGATAAATGGATGTCAATATCCAGAGTTACTTACGAAGTTTACGTTTTTCCAAAATTGCCAACGCTTTCCGCGGAATGGGAGCAACGTTCCAAGCTAGTCCCAACCCACGCATGAGGCGAATCATCAGATAAGTTGTATCGAGTTCCCACCAGCGATGTCCGTAGTTCGCGGCGCGTTGGTAAGCGTGATGATTGTTGTGCCAACCTTCACCGAACGTGAGCAAGGCAACCCACCAAAGGTTTTTGCTGTCGTCGCCATTGTCATATGTCTTGTATCCCCAAATGTGCGTGACAGAGTTGATGCACCATGTCGCATGCAGCACAATGACCATCCGGACAAACACGCCCCAGACCAGTAGCGATGCTCCTAACCGCCATCCGTCACACGCGTACCCCGTAACGAGTAAACCAACCGCAAAGACAATTTGCCACAGCAAAAACGTTGCATCTAGAAAGCGTAGCATCGGATCCTTTTGCAAATCCGGAGCCCAACGCTTGTGCATCTCGCGTCGCTCCTTAGCGTCGATGCGTTGCATGCACCACAGCATGTGACTCCACAAGAAACCTTCGCGTGGTGAATGGGGATCGCCAACATGATCACTCTTGGCATGATGAATACGATGGTTTGCAACCCAATGAATGGCTGACCCTTCCCCCGCTAATCCGCCTACCCACGCCAGAAACCATCGCACCGGCGCATAGGTCGAAAAACTCCGGTGGCTGAGCAAGCGATGAAACGTCAAACACACTCCGATGCCGCCTGTGATCCAATACATCAACAGCATCACTGCGAGGCCAGTCCACGTGAAGGTCCAAGGAGCCGCCAGTGCACCTAGATGAACGACTGCAATCCAAATTGCCGCTTCCCACGCGATGCCATGCCCAAAATGCTTGGTCTTCGCAGTCGACAACTCGCTCCCTACAAGCTCTGCGTCCGTAAACGCTTCAACCGGCGCCAACTGCGCACTCTCAAACTCCTCCGCGTCACTAGCGTTGCCATTACAAAAGCCTACCGACATGAAATGTTCCTTTAGTTCTTGGACCCAAATGCACGAACTCGATTTGACGGTTCATCAAAGTTTTTGTATTGTGGATATTCACCTCCATAAGTCAATATTGCTTTTGTGGACACCGAACTGTGATATCTCAGACCGCTGAATATGCTTTGCGAGCGATCGTGTTTCTGGCTGATCAAGCGCTTCCTCGCACCACCAACGAGATTGCTGAGAAGACACAATCGCCGGCAGGCTACCTTTCGAAGGTAATGCAGAGCCTCAGTAAAGCGGGACTCGTTCATTCACAACGCGGCTTGCACGGCGGCTTTGTGTTAACCGTCGCGCCGGAAGAATTGACGGTTTTGCAAGTCGTTAATGCAGTGGAACCAATTCGTCGCTTCCACGAATGTCCACTTGGTTTGCATGGCATCAATCTCTGCCCGCTGCATCGCAAACTTGATGACGCAGCCAAAGTAATCGAAGAAACTTTTGGTGATACGACAATCGCTGAACTGAACCATGTCCCCGCGAGTCGCAAACCGCTCTGTTCGTTTCCGCTCGGTAAGAACTAAAAGCACGTTTCGCACAGCGTAGAAAGTAGCTCTTATGTCGAACTCAACGATCTATGACGCAGCTGTGATTGGTGGCGGCCCAGCCGGTTCGGCGGTTGCAACACTCCTACAAAAACAAGGTCATCGCTGCATCGTACTTGAAAGCACCAGTTTTCCGCGCTATCACATCGGCGAATCGTTGATACCGCACACATTCGCAACTTTTGAAAAGCTCGGTTTGCTCGAAAAACTTCGTGAATCCAATTTCCCTGTTAAGTACAGCGTGCGTTTCGTTTCGCCGTCAGGCAAGGAAGCGGCTCCGTTCTACTTTCAAGAGACCATCGCTGGCGACCGCGCGAAGACCTGGCAGGTAAAGCGCAGCGAGTTCGATCAGTTGTGCCAAACGAATGCGCGCGAACTGGGCGTTGAAATTCGCTCGAATACCAAAGTAAGCAAAGTGCTGTTCGACGGGACGCAAGCCGTTGGTGTTCGCGCCGAAACGACTGGCCAACCAGCGGATGATATCGCCGCGCGAGTGATCGTCGATGCTTCAGGCCGCGCGACGGTGCTCGGCAAACAACTTAATCTGAAGGCCGACATACCGGGACTGAACAAATCTGCCATCTGGACTTACTTCAAAGGCGCGCATCGACGCGATGGGATCGATGCAGGCGAAACAACCGTATTCATGATTCCGGATCGCGGCTGGTTTTGGTACATCCCGCTGCCAGATGACATCGTTAGCGTTGGCATCGTCGCTTCGTCCGATTATCTTTTTGAAACGACGAATCGTTACGATGAGATCTTTCCGCAGGAGGTCGCGAAGTGTGAGCCGCTTGCCGAGTGGCTCGCTGGTGCGGAAGCGATCAGCCCGCTGCGTGGTCTTCGAAAACTTGCCTACATAAACCAACAAATTGTCGGTGATGGTTGGGTGATGATCGGTGATGCGGCTGGTTTTCTAGACCCCGTTTATTCCTCAGGACTGTTTTTAGCTTTGGTTTCCGGCGATTTGGCGTCGGGTAGTATTCATCAAGCGCTCATTGCCAACGATCTATCCTCTGCCAAGCTTGGTGCGTTCGTGCCTGAGCTTTGGGAAGGCGTGGAAGTGATCCATCGTCTGGTTCGAGCTTTCTATGATCCCGCGTTCAGCTTCCCTGAGTTCGCGCGACGTTTCCCTGAACAGCGTGCTGCGTTAATCGACTGCTTGATCGGCGATGTCGTGGGACGCGATATGACCAGCTTTCTCAAAACCCTTGCTCTAATGACCCCACCGCCCTCGCCGTTACATGTGTTCGATCAAGGCGTTGTCAGTCGTGAGAACTAGTGATGCACAAGGCTTGCTCGACCAACAGGTGTGGAAGCAAAGCGCTCTATTAATCATCACGCATGCCCAGTTGCTTCATTTTCAGTTGCAAGTTCTGCCGGTGAATTCCAAGACGTCGAGCGGCGGCGCTGACGTTACCTGACTCTTGCGCGATCGCTCGTTCGATCGCCGCGCGTTCAAAATCCTCAACCAAGCGATTCTTGCCTTCAGTCAATGGCAAGTCGTAGTACGCGTGAAACGATTCAGTTTGAACTGCGGGCGCGGTATCAGCTAAACCTAGATCGTGCGGCGAAATGATCTCATCGTCGGCCATCGCCAGCGACGATTCGACGCGCTGTTTCAACTCACGCACATTCCCCGGCCAAGCGTGCTGGAGCATCGCCGCGACCGCACTCTTCGAAAACTCATGGTGATCTCCCAGCATTCGCCGCGCTAGCAACAAGATATCTTCGCTGCGATGACGCAGCGCCGGCAACACCAACTCAATACCGCGAAGTCGAAAGTACAAATCCTGACGAAAGAGCTTGTCTTCAATTTGCTGTTCGAGATCCTGATGCGTTGCGCTGATCACACGCACATCGACTTGCACGCCGTCCTCCGACCCAACAGGCTGCACGACGCCTTCTTGTAGCACTCGCAACAGACGGGTTTGCACAGCGCCTGGCATGTCACCGATCTCATCCAAGAACAAAGTCCCGCCATGCGCTTTGCGAAAAACACCTTCTCGCGGTCGATCAGCCCCGGTAAACGCGCCTTTGACATGACCAAACAACTCGCTTTCAATCAACGACTCAGCGATCGCAGCCGTGTTAACTGCTACGAACGGACCATTGGCACGATCACCGTGCTCGTGCAATTCGCGAGCGACCAGTTCCTTACCCGTCCCACTTTCTCCGCGGATCAACACGGGAAGATGCGACCTAGCAGCCTTCGGGATCTGCGTAAAAAGCTTGCGCATTGCGGCGCTGCTGCCCGTCAAGCGGCCGAAGCCTGCCTGTGAGTCTTTGCAGTCCTGCAGTTCAGCCACGCGTTGCTCGAGTTGCACCCGTTGCTCCGAACGCGTTGCGACCGCTCTCAAGTGATCTACGTTGAAAGGCTTAGCAAGGAAATCAGCTGCACCGCGGCGGATACACTCGATTGCGTTAGCAATCGAATCGTTTGCCGTAATCACAATGATCTCGACCGCGCTGGCAATTGGATCGCTCTGCAACTCCGCCAGCAATTCCAGTCCATCCAGTTCCGGCATATGAATATCCAGAAACACCAAGTGCGGTTGCTCACGTCGAATTAATTCGATTGCCGCTCGACCGTTCGCGGCCTCTATTATGATTCGACCTTCGCGGCTGAGCGCGCGCGACATACCGTAGCGTGCGTTCTGTTCATCGTCAGCGATTAGTATCTTCATCGATTCACTTTCGGTTCAGAGCGTCGATTATCAGGTCGCTCACTCAATTTTTGACTTGCCATCGGTCAACGGCAAACGCACTTCGAACACCGTACCTCCGCTCGCTGGTGAGTGACACGCAATCGCGCCGCGAATTGATCGCACGCGCTCCGCAGCCACATACAGGCCAAGCCCCGTTCCGAACTCTTTGCTGGTCACGAAGGGGCGATAAATCGTATCGCGAATGGCTGGATCGATGCCGGGTCCATTGTCGATAACTCGCATGACTAGTGAATCGCCACAATCTTCAGTCTCAACGGTAACCAACGCCTGTGGCAGCGAACGCGTTGCTTCGATCGCATTTCGCATCAAGTTAAGTAGTATTTCGCTGAGCGACGAATCGGTTGCTGCCACGATTGCGGCGGTCGCAGCCAACTTTCGCGTCAGTCGAACTTGTTGCTGTCCCGCCCAGGGTTCGAGAATGTGAAACAAGCGTTCAATCACACTGTGCGCATCAACCCCGATCGATTGATCATCTGCAGGCTTCGAGTAATCGAGCAGCCGCTGTGTCGTCGCAGCCAGCCGATCAATCTCTTGCAAAATGATCTCGACGTCCTTCGCGCTCTCGGGCTGGTTCACGAGATCTTCGCGCAGCAAACTCGCAATCGTGCGAATGGAAGATAGCGGATTGCGAATTTCGTGCGCCAGTGAACCTGACATCAAGCCGATCATGGCGAGTTTCTCTTGCTGAGCCGCCTGACGTTCGGCTCGTAAACGTTCCTGCTCGACCGTCCGATTGAACAGCGTTGCTGCAAACTGATCGAACAGCAGCGATAAACTTGAACGCTGCTCTTCCGAGAATCGGTCACTTCGAATTCGTGGGCCGAGCAAAACCAGACCGCGCAACTCGCGAAACTGACAACGAAATACCTGCAGCACGCATTGGCGTTCGAACATACCCTCTAGCTCCCGGTCGCCGAGGTGCGATCGACTGAGGTTATTCTCGCCCCGAACCGTCAATAGCTCATGCAGCCGCAACATCTCTGCAGGCTGAATTTCCGTTTTCATAGCGCGGCTGCCGCTGTGCCTCCATGTTCGCGGTGATTCAACACGAGGGTCATCGAACCACACCCAAACCTGTTCAACGCTCAGTCGCTGACAACAGCTACGCGTGAACCAATCGCACAGCTCGTTGAGAGAACGTGAATCTTGCTGACTGATTTCAAGCGATAGTTGGCGAACCGCTTCGCGAACTTGAAATATGTTTCGACTGAGCAGATAGCGCAGCGACTCGCGCACGCGAGCCCTCAATGGCGGCCAAGCCAAAATGATTCCAACTAAAAGGATGCCTTCGATCAAGATCACATCAAGGCTCGACTTGCGCTGCACCGATTCAGCGAATGGAATCACCAGCACTTGATGAAAAAGCATGATCAATACCAGCGAAGCGCCGTACACCAGAGCTCGCTCGAAGACCAACGGCAGCAATTTGTCATGCAACGTGTACCAAATGAACAAAGTGATGATCGATAGCGGCGACAGTATCACCAGCAACCGAAATGGCAGATCCAAAGCGGTGCCGCGTGCAAACCAAGCGTAAGCGGCAATCAGCGATGCCAGGACGATTACCAAACAAATCAATCGCAGGAAAAAGCGGCGCACCGACGGTACGTCGCTAAGTGCTCGGTAACGCCAGAAAAATCCCGCCGCCGCGAAGCTTGTCGTAAGCATCACGATCAAGTAAAGATTCGTCCATGACTCGAAACTCTCAACCAACTTGCGATCACTGACCTTCAGCGCGTCGCGAAATGCCAGCGGAACGAGCAAGCAGGGCGCATAACATAGTGCGTATCGCCAATCGAAACTCGGACGCAAATTGCGCGGTGAGTGATTCAAACGGATCGCTGCGTGCAACATAGCGGAGGGAATGATCAGCAGCGAAGTTGCGATTGCTGCAAGTGAAAAACGGTCGAGCAACTCGAACGGCTGCAACAGCGAATCGCGTATCAGCACGTGAATGAATCCAGCCGCGTGCGCCAGCCACGTCGCGGCTACTAACGTGGTAATCCAGTTCGCGGTGTTGGGACGGTTAACGCGTTCGAGCAAAGCGATCAACAAAACACTGTCGACTACGACGGCGAATCCGAGCAGGATCAATTCCAACTGCGCGACCATAGATGTTTTTCTAAGAACTATCAAAAAGCCCGCAGTGTTTCGCGGCGAAGCACATTGATTTGCTCGGGCAACAGGTCACAGAACGTTTCCTGATGCCTAAGCATAATTTGTTCGCGGGTGCTTTGCCGCTTGTCCATTGTGGTAGAACTGGCGTTAGCGCTGCCACGATGATTTGAGTAGCTAAGATACCATAATTCACCTGAACTCGAATGTTCTTCCTCCAGTGTGAGCACCAAGTGATTCACACCGTCGCAGTCGCGTTCCGATTTCGATACAACTCGCAGCAATCTTTCCTCAATGATCAAACGATCGCCTTGAGTAACTCGGAACAGTTTCCCTTCAGCGCGAGGAACGCGAATTCGGTCTTTGGTCCACCAAACCATGAACAATTGCGTCCACGCGCGAAGATTTAACCCCATGGCGATTACTCCATTTGCGATTTCAGTTTCTCGAGTTCGACCGACAACTGCTCACGGCGTTCTTCGATTTCAAATTGCTCCTGCAGCGCTTCTGCCTCGGGGTCTTTGCCGTCCATGCGATCCCAGGCTTCGCACATCGCTTCCTGCCGATCCACTTTTCCTTCCAACCGCGAGAACTGCGCAAACGCCGATTGACTGTGGCAACGATCCATCGCAGAGTGAATTTTCTGCACCGAAGTGGCTCGCGCCATGCGTGCGGTCAACAACGTTTTCTTTTGCCGAGCTTGTCGAATCTTGTCTTCGAGATCTCGCACCGATCTTTGCAACTTGTTCACCTCCGCGCGTTGCTTCTCATATTCAGCCGCATACTGATCCGCGCGAGCTTGTGCGGCAAGCTTCTGATCGAGAGCTGATCGCGCAGCGTTGTCGTCTTTGCGTTTGATCGCTGCTGTCGCGCGCTCAAGCCACTTGTTAGCCTCAGCCCGCTCAGTCTCGGCGCGCTTACGCATTTGAATCTCATCTGCAACCGCTTCAGCGACGCTAGCTCGCACCTCTTCCAGTTCATTTTCCATATCGATGATCAACTGATACAGCATGCGTTCCGGATCTTCGACCAACTCCTTCAGCGAAGTGATACTCGAACGCATTACCAAACTAAACTGACTTAACCATTTCATCTGATTAACCTTTCAAAACAAAGTGAAATCAACAACTATTCCTGCAAGTTACTCGTCGTTCAAAGTCTCGCTCGAAGTAGATCGAGCCAGCGTGACCTCAATTCCAAGTCGCTAACTCGGCGTTCAAAATTCGGATTTTCGATAGCAACTGCTCGCGGTGGTTTTCGCAGTACGCAGCAAGTGCGATGACTGCTACGCCAGTCGCGAGACCACCGATCCACAACATCCCTGGATTCGCGACTGCGGATTGGATTACCATCGCAACTAGATCGGCTAACAAGAACGCAGTACCCATGTAGACCAGCGTGCGGATCCGTAAGCCGATGGCGAGCAGAATCACCAGAACACTCAGAAGCATCAGAGTGACCATGTGCAGCCAACTGCCTGTGAGAATCTGAATAACGGGCGAGACCAGGATTACCAGTGAGCCGATATTACGAATCGTGTTGTGTGCTGCGACTGGTATCTCTTTCTTTAGAAGTTCAACCATCCCGATGATTGTCAGACCGAGTGGGACGAGGTAGAGCTGCGAGTCGCTCAGGCCCAGCGTCAACCACAAGTGTGCGAGTGCGATGTTGAAGATTGCTGCAGCGGCAATCAGCAAGCCACGATTTGAGTTGGCAACTCCGCGGTAAAAGTAAATTGCTGCCGCGAAGAGTAACATTGCTGAGTCGATGCCGGGCAACAACGCAGGCACTCCCATCGCGGTGCGGAAGAGTGTCAGCCCTACGACGACCGCTGGACAAGTCAGACCCAGTTGCTCAAACGGCTTAGCCGCGAATCCCAACCGATGATGTTCACGAATCGCTAGTGACGTTAACAAGCCGGTGCCAGAGAGTGCGATAAGTGCAACTTGGCTAACACCAGTGCCAATGACGAGTTGTTGGTGAACAATCAACCAAGCGAGTGCGCTCGCAACGATTGCAAAGCTAGTCCAAACGTGCGCCACATGCTGCTTGCGCATCGCTTCGACGAACTCGACCACAACCGCGACCGCAAATGCGACTAGCATGATTGCAATATCGATCTGACCAGGCGTTTGAATTGCTAACGTCAATATTGCAGCCAACACAAAGCAGACTCGCAAGACGGATGCAAACGCTATTCGCAATTCTTCATCGAGTTGCAGGCGGCGAACATCCCAGACAATCGCACTGAATGCTAACGTCGCTAAGACCTTGGGGAGTACGGATAAAGCGAGTTCAGGATGCATTGGAATAACTGACCAAGAACTCAGACCGCTCAGCCCTGCGACTACCATTACGACTTGAACATTTGCGGCAATCGCCAAAGTGGTCCAGCCTTGACGTTTGAGCCGAAAGCGTTCTGTAATCGCC
This sequence comes from Pirellulaceae bacterium, assembly GCA_041739135.1. Classification (GTDB taxonomy): domain Bacteria; phylum Planctomycetota; class Planctomycetia; order Pirellulales; family Pirellulaceae; genus Aureliella. The sequence goes on along the minus strand of JBGSOM010000032.1, from coordinate 4,321 downwards.
AAGCTACCTAGCGCGACGAATGCCGTTACGCGCGCAACGAATTCGAATGAACTGAGACTGAGCACCGCACACAGGAGAACCCAGCATAGGGAGGCAGTTTGAATCGAGAATTGTTCTTGCGGTTCACTGCGATAAGCCACGATGGATACAGCAACCGCTGCCAGCGTCCATACCAGTGGCAGAGTTGAGTGGGTGATCGGCAGCAGCCCGCTGGTGAGTAAGACTGAGGAGCAGATCAGTGGGAATGCGACCGCGGCACCAATTCCAGCGATACGATTACGTAAACCAACTTTCAGCGCAACCAACCAAGCAAGCACGGCGATCGCTGAAACTGCGAAGTGTAAACCTTGAAGCATTACATTCGAAGCCAGCACGCTTGGGATAATCAGGATGCCGATCAAGAACATCAGTGCGGCGACACTAATCGTGTGTAGCGGAAGCAGAAACGCAGCAGTCATCGAACGCTGCGCGATTCGCTCGGGCCGATTGGAAAGCAGTTGTGAGTACGCTTCTAGCGTGCAACCGCTCAACAACTTTCGCAGTGAAATCAGCGTGACTAAATTCACCACGACGAAGGCAAGCGTTGCGCCGTTGGCAATGAACTGGATTGGGACTTGCATGTAGAAGGCGGTAGTCACGCCGCTGAACACAACCATCACCCACATTGCGAGGCTGTAGTAAACCGATCGAGTTCGAATGGTCGCAAGTGCGAAGTTCGTTAACAGTGCGACCAGCGCCAAGCCGCCAAGATTATTCATGGCGTCTTGCAGACTTGGGTTCGCGATGACTTGCAGCGGGTAATCTGCAATGTTGAGCAACAAACCGCGCAGGCACCACATCGCCCAGAGTGGAACAAGGATGATGCTGAGTGCAGATGACCAGCGTAGACTGATCTGATTGGGTTCGCCGAAGATGTTGGCTAGGTCTCGATCCCACGCAGGTGATGGTTGTGGAAGTTGGTTGATCAAGCGATCAAGTGGCTTGAGTGCTGTGAGTATGGTCGCGAGCACGCTGAGGCTGGTGACGATGTGGAAATAATGGACATCAGCAATTTGCATGGCGTTGACGAACGGAATCCAACTGCCTGCCGCGACCGTGAGCGCAGCGATAGCTGGCAGAGCGTAACGTCGATCGCGAAAAAGAACCGCATAGAAACTGAAAAGGCAAACGCTTACGCTGGCCACCGGAAAGATCGCCTTCAAATGCATCCATGACAGGGCGAGCAGCGCCAGGGCAAGGAACGTTGCGAAGTGACGCATTGGAACGGCGAAGGCTGGCTGACGACGACGTGTGAGCACGGCGCTGCTCGCGGCAACAGTTAAGAGAAACGGCAGGTAGCTGAGCCCGTAGAAAGCGATTGGCAAACGTTCTTCGCCGACTGCGGATGCAGCGCTCGACTTTACTTGCTGCACGAACCCGGCGACTAACGTAGGAGCACACTGGTAGCTGATCGCCATCAGGATCAGACCAATCCACACAAACGAACGCTGATTCGTTTCGCGAGTCACTTGAAACATCAAACCGCCGGCCAAGAGCGCGCTGGGAACAATTGCGTAAGTGGTTTGCGAGCCGTACGAAAAACCGTGAAACGAGACGACTACGCCGAACAGTGACATCGCAATACCGACCACCAACGGAGCAAGAATGTTCCATGGTAGAGGTCGCAGGCTACCACCGGTTCGCTGTCGATGCACGCTTGCGATGGCTTGCGTCGTCATCAACACCGTGCTTGACATCAGAACTAAGCCAAGGCCCATCCATTCAATTGGCAACACGTGCGCCGTCTTGATAGCGACCAATGACAGGAACTGAACTCCGAGCAGCGCGATCGGCAAGAAACCGAATGCACGTGGCAAACGATGTTCTTCGGTCATCCAAAACACGTGTCGATTGATCTTGATCGAACCGACAGTAGTGACGAACCAAAGCACAAACGTGAGTGCTATGGCGGACCAGGCGTCAGTCATGCGCGGCAATGCACCAGCGGCACACAGCAACAGGTAGCTCGCTAAGAATGTCTTCTGCTGTCCTCGCCACAGATACTCGAAGATTCGTGACGAAGCAAACCAAGCGAGTGCAAGTGCGGGAACGATCATCACACCCATTTGCAATCCTGCAGCGCCTGCAATTGCTGAAGTGGGACCGAACAACCAACTGAGTGAAAGGAAGCAGATAGGAAGCAGCAGTAGCGTCAGAAACTGAAGTACGCGGGCTGTGATCTGTAGTCCCAGGTGTTTGCGTCCCCAGTCCGAGAACAAATAGGTGAGCCCGGTGTAGCCTAGAATTGTCAGGAACTTTGCCATCACCGGCCAGTTGGCCCACTCGCGCGTCACCAACATCAGCGACGACGCAACCACAATCGCCGCACCGATGACCGCGAGCCAACGGATGTTCTCGCGGCGAAAGAAACTGTCGACAAATCGCTCGAGGATCGAGCGAGTTGCGGCAGCTGCTGCGAGCGTCTGCGGCTCTGGAACTCGCGGACGTTCAACAATAGTCGCTTCGATAGGTTCGTCGAGATTCTGGCTTGGCGGGAGATAGGTGGATGACATGGTAGGTTCCTCGCTGTACTCGATTGGATTCGGTTCGCGAGGCAGCATTAACGAATGCTATGCCAAGTCAGGATTCGTGGCGAAAGTGGGTTTTGCAAAGCCTTGTGGGATAGGTGTTTACGGTTGTTTCAGAATTGCGAGTGGCGGCTTGCGATCACAGAAGTGCAGCGAATTCGCTGCGGGAAGAACGCATGAGTTTTACTTCATGTTCAAGTGAGGCGCAAAAGAAAAACCGGCAGCTTGGGGGCAAGCAAGCAGCCGGTTTGGAGCATCGTTCAGGGAAGGTTCACACCAGCGCGAAGGTTAGCTATCAACCAATTCGGATTCGACATCCTCCTCAGACTCGGCGTCTTCAGCGGCGGCGCTTTCTGGACCAGCGTAACCACCGGCGGCCATGATCAGCTCTTTGATTTCGTTGGCGACATCTTTGTTCTCGAGCAAGAACACGCGTGCCTTTTCTTTACCTTGACCGAGGTAAGTTTCGTTGAACTTGAACCAAGCACCGCTGCGCGTGACTACTTTGTGCAACATGCCGACGTCCAGCAAATCGCCTTCGTAGCTGATGCCCGAGTTGTGCATCATGTCGAACTCAGCAATTCGGAATGGCGGCGCAACTTTGTTCTTCACGATCTTGCAACGCACGCGTTGGCCGACAACCTCTTCGCCGTCTTTCAGCGCGCCAATTCGACGTACGTCGATGCGGCATGAAGAATAGAACTTCAAAGCTCGACCGCCCGGTGTCGTTTCGGGGCTGCCGAACATCACACCGATCTTTTCACGGATCTGGTTGATGAAGATCACAACCGTTTTGCTCTTCGCGATTGCACCAGTCAGCTTACGCATCGATTGGCTCATCAAACGTGCTTGGAGACCTACGTGCGATTGACCGATCTCACCATCGAGTTCCTGCTTAGGAATCAACGCGGCAACCGAGTCGATCACGATCACGTCGACTGCGTTACTCTTTACTAGATGCTCAGTAATCTGCATCGCTTCTTCGCCGCTGCTGGGTTGTGAAACCAAAAGCGTGTCGAGTTCAACGCCGATCTTCTTTCCCCAACTGGGATCAAATGCATGTTCAGCGTCGATGATCGCGGCGATACCGCCACCTTTTTGCGCTTCGGCGCAGATGTGTAGAGCCAAGGTTGTTTTACCGCTCGACTCTGGTCCGAAGATTTCGATGATACGTCCGCGCGGAACGCCGAGTCCACCGAGTGCCATGTCGAGCGACAGGCTGCCGGTTTGTACGCCAGCGATCTTCAGCAGAGCTTCGCCGCCGAGCGGCATGATTGAGCCTTCACCGAACTGCTTTTCGATTTGAGCGAGAGTGGTTTTCAGGCCCGGCTCGCGCTTGTAGACTGCCTCCATCCCTGATGGCCCTTCGCTGGGCTTCTTTGAGGTGGCGTTATTAACTGGTTTCTTCTTTGCCATATTCTTGCTCGCACTCGTGACCATTTCCCTGGAACCCCCAACCAAAAAGCAACTCGAAAACACTACAACTCGATTTGAGAACGATTGGTTGTCGCGTACGTAGTTGTCGGGCTTTCGCATCACCATTTGGACGGTCTAACGACCACTGGGATACTAGCGGATTTGCGATCCACTGGCAACTGACTGCGACAAATACAGTGTCATGCGCCAATAGAAATGACCCCATAAGCGTTCATTAGAAATGTCCCCATGATTACCTCTCAGGAGGTATTTGCCATGGAGACGATTTTGATGAGCAAGAACGAGCGGAAGCGGCTGGCGGTGATGGCGCAGGTGGT
>JBGSOM010000026.1:0-32133 GCA_041739135.1 Pirellulaceae bacterium | reverse complement strand
GACATTTTGACGGGACTATCGCTAGCTCTTGTACCTCCCTTAGTGCCCTCATTGCCTGGTTTACTTGGATCAAGTTTGTCGCTTGGTCGAAGCAAACTGTCATTCGCAATTTGGGTCGTTTCCACTTGGCTGGTCCAATTCCTTGGACTGATGCTTTGCATTAATGTCGTTTTTAATCCCGAGCTAGTTGCCGCTGGTCCTGCTCCTATTGGAGTTGGGCCTTCGCGTCAGGGAATGTTGTTCGTGGCGTACATCGTCTTCGTATTTGTTATGTATATTGGTGCTAGCGTACTCGACTCAATTGCTGTAACAGCCCGAAAACAATTGCCAGAACCAAGCGATGGACCTACGTCGCGGATCGGCCGTTAGATGATGGATACCTTTCGTCCGCGACTAGGTCATCGCGGTCGTTCCGTCGCTAGAGAGAGAGAACGTTGGGGACGCGATCTCAAGCTTGCTGTTGAGTTCTGTGAGATTGCAGGAGCGACGGTTGAGGCGATGTTGGATTGCTGCGTGCGATTGCGAGAATGACGTTTCGCTGGAGGCGGTCTGATTGTTGGGAAATGGTTGAAGAGATCGCTTGCGGGTGCAGCTCTTCGAAGAATCGGTTTGTGTTGCGGCTTTGGTGCGCAATTGTTTGATGCAAGCTGATTCGCTTCGATGCATTTCAACACTGACTTTCGATTGAGACTTGGTTTGGGTTGTGCGACGATTAAAGATCCGCTTTCATGACTTGGTCACCGGCGACGAATTTGGCAGCGACGAGGGGCTGACCGGTGCAGCATCGATGCGACTGGACATACGGTTGCCGGAAAACTAATTGCTTTGGCATGATGCGAACGCTAGAATCACGCCAGCGAAAATTGCCGCTGCAAAACCACTCCAAACGCGGCGGAACAAACGGATGCACCAAAGTTCGCGATGAATGTCCGTACTTACCCGAAAGATCACTCCGCGAACTTGGTGATCCGCAACGTTCCCTGACAAGTGCGAAATGAGTCTTCGATTCAAACTAATTGCCGCAACGCTTCTCATAGTCGTGGGCGGAGCAATTGCTTCACCTTGGTTGATTTACTACAACCGCGAATCGCAATTTAAGACTGCCCGCGATCTCATCGAATCCAACGGTGGGCACCTTTCGTTCGATCTCGTTGACGGAAACTACATGCTCGATCTTTCCAACGCGACAGACCAAGCAGTTGATCAATTACTGCCAACACTTCTGAACTTGCCGACGGGTTTTACATTCATAGGTCCTGGTGAGGATCGCCACTTCTGGTTGACCTTAAGCAATGCGTCAATTTCTGATGGCGGGCTCGAGAGGCTCTGCGATTTACATCTGTCCGAGATTTCTTTGCGAAACTGTCAAAACCTCACGGACGCTTCCGCGGTTCGACTCTCGAAATTGGCCTTCACTCATGTCTCGATCGGCGAAGGTGTTCCTTTTTCCGATGACGCAACTAGACGCTTGCAGTCTTCCCTGGGATACTGGTGCGTCGTCCCCAAACGTACTGAATAAGTCAGGGAACAATCGCATGCACCGGAGTCGCGGGTCGGCCGTTTTTTGAATTGAGCATCACTCGCCGCGACCGCGGTGATGCGTAGCGTTCGTCCACTTAAGTTAGTTCCACGGACTTCGCTTGATAGCTAATTGCGAGATTCCGTTTCGTCAGCAAGCCAGTTCCCACCAAGGGAAACCGTCCCTCATTCTCGATGACTTGGACCGGGACTTTCTCGCCAAACCAATCGATAACGCAAAAGAACGACTCAAGTGAGACTTTCGATCCATCAGCGAGGATTACCTCAGTCTCAACTAAAGCCTCAAGTTTGAGGCTTTTGATTAGCTCTCGCGAAAAAACTAGATGACCGTCGAATGCCGTGTCGATCCACGCCACAACTTCGGTCATCTCGGATCGAAGCTTGTTGGCGACTCGGATCGGGATTAATGCTCGATCGCGCTCATCTACAAAACCCTTCACGCAGTAAAACCTCCGATGTGAAACGCAGCTTCATGGCCAACTCTAATCACGAATGACTTCCGCTCTGGGTACGCCTCTTTCGCCGCCAATGCGACTTCGAGGAAAGTCTTTCCCACAAAGTAACTACGTGAACTTGGCTCGATTGCTACGAAATCATCTTTGTGCTCCTGTTCTAAACGAGAACGCAAATCTTCTTCGTAGACCCGCTTGGCCGCTTTTGCTACTGACATCAATGATCCTCCGGAACGCATTTTGTGTCGGAACAACTATTGTACCGTTCGACGGCCTGGCGGAGAATCGCTGGCAAGGGATGGACGAACCAAGCGTGCATCGAAGTCGCCGATCAGCCGCTTCATGATGGTGGCTCTACTCGGGCGACTCGATGAATGCGGCCGTTCGTGTTGCTCAGTGCTCGCGTGTTGAATCATCTCATGGATTGAAAAACGCTGAAGGCGTTGGACAACATAGCCCAGGGTCGCCTAGCGCACCCTGGGTTACGTTGTGTGAGAATCAGCGGCAAGGGGTTCGGCGACTATTTGCGTTCGTTCGGCCGAGCCGCAATGTCACGGATGTTGCGACTTCGAATGTGATCCGTTTGATGGTGTGTCAACTGCTCGTCGCATTTGCATTAATCGGGTAACCCAGGGCGACGCTTGTGACCGTCCCGGCACTTAGCTTGCCCTGGGCTTTGTTGTTGAACCGCGTTGCGGTAATTTCTGCGCTGGGATGAGCCGGCCTTGTAGGATGTTTCTGTTCGTAGCCTTGCAGATTTGGTGTAAATGCATCCGAGTAGGGCGTGACGCTCTGATGGCAATCGACAGATTCGGTGCTTACCCATACATTCGCAGGCTTCCTTCCCACGCTCGGTCGCCCGTACTTTCCCTAAGGAAATAGCGCAGTTGCCTTCACCAAGTGCTTGAACTTTCGAAGTCGTAATCTGGTATACTGACCCCCTCAAGTTCCTGTCTCGCACAGGGGACTTAAACTCCATAAACTCATGCCCATGCCGGGCGTACCAAAGCATGAACACCGGGTCGCCGAGGCTGTCGAACTTACTAAACCATCAAACCCGGCGACCGGGTTATGCCCATCGTTCTTCCTTCAAGGTGGCATCTGATGAATCATCCACGTGGATTTACCTTGACTGAAGTAATCGTTGTTTTCTCCATTACTACCATTCTAATAGCGTTGCTACTGACAGCCGTTCAATATGCCCGTGAGAGTGCGAGGCGTTTGAGCTGCCAAAATAATTTGCGAACAATTGCGTTGGGCATAATCAATCACGAATCTCACTATGCTCAGTTACCGTCACTTTATAACGGTACGTTCCTACCGAAGCCACACACTGTCAAGGACGAGTTTCACTTTCATTCATGGCGAACAGCCATCCTTCCACAGATCGAGCAGAATGCTCTGTACGCCAGAATGAACCTGTCGTTGCCTGCAACGGATTTATCTAATCAACCATTCGTCAATGTTCAATTGCCCGTCTTTCAATGCCCATCGACGCCGAATTCAAGCCGATTGGTTCCTGACATATCTACCATTGATGATAGTAGTGTCGGCACGGCCGCGCGAAGTGACTACGAGGCGATCGGGGGTGTTAACATAGGCCTAGCTTCTGGGACAACAAGTCTCCAGAACATTCAATTCGGCGTATGGGGAGAGCCTGATAGTTATCTCAGGATTTCTACCAATTATCGCAAACCGCGATTAAGAGACGTTACCGATGGACTTTCGCAAACGATCTTAATCGCAGAACGTGGTGGCCGCCCGGACCTTTACGAGCGTGGGAAGCCGGTCAATCCATACCCTTTTACTAATACGCCTGGATTTGGAATGGATCACCACCAAGCCTCGTGGGCCATTAGTACTCATTTTTGGTGGCTTGTTCAAGGCGCGCAATCGGGAATCAATAATCGCAATCTAGACATTTTTGCATTTCACGCCGGTGGTGCTAACGTGGCACTTGGGGATGGTTCGGTGCGACTTTTATCTGAGACAATGGCCCCTGAGACGGTTAACGCATTGATCACTCGCAGTGGAAGTGAAACGGTTACGGTGAAATAAACGCGGAGGAACCACGTAATGGACCGGAGTCGCCGATCTGATCTTATTTTGATAGATGATCGCTTACGGCGACTGCGGTCATTGCAAGCGTTATCCCATTCAGAGCCCAGTATTGCCATGACTTGGACTAGCGACCAATTTCTCGAAGCAGCGATCTTGTTTCGCGACCGGTGGCGCTTCGCGACCAAACGACTTGGGATTAGGCCGCGACGATTCTGTGATCTCGTGCGGCTGCTAGACGCTGATTTCAATTTGCCTGAACAAGACTCAAACGACGCCGCGACCGACGACCCACACTATCTTTTCACTCACCGAATGCATGTAAATTTCGTCTCCCATCCTGGAACAGCAGTACTGCCATCGCCATATGAACCGCTGCTCCAAATTATCGAAAACGGTGGATGCTACTCGGTCGAACATTGTTATATTGATGTGCGAGACAATGAATGTAATCCTATTGGCGGTTTTGACGTCTCCGCCAAAATCATGGGATAACCTAGTAGCACGCCGATACGGTAACGTATCCGGCGTCAATGGCACGCAATGACGCCTTCGATCAGCTAGTGTGAATTGTGTTGAGTCAATCGCGCGGGCTTGCTGATGCCAGCTGTTCCCGCTGTTGGAATCGACATGCCATTTTGTAATGCTGAACGTGAATGCTCGCTGGCTGAAAGTCATTACTTATAAGCGAGTCGCTTCGAAGATGCTAGCGTCAAACAAAGCTGGTTTTCAGGTTCAAATGTCGACTCACGCAAAGGCGCCAAGACGCAAAGCTTTGCACTCCCTTCTTTGCGCCTTTGCGTAAGACCTATGCGGATGACATACCCCATCGAAGCTATCGATCGGTAAAACTCCTTGTGGAATTCGACGGCGACAGCGCAGCAATAACCTAGCCGTGATCGGGAGCGGCGAAGTCAGGCGGTCTTAAAATGGAAAATCTTTCGTCGCGGCTGGGTTACGGCCGACGTGGTACATTTGAGGAATTCGATGTTCTCCGACTAAGGATCTACGCGAACATGTCCACTGATGACCGCCTTGATTCGACGGGCTTGATTCGACGGGAAGACTAGATTGCGCATGACTCGCTACACCTCAGTCGATACGCTTGTGCTTGCAATCTATTCCGTGTGCTTCATCGGGGCGGCTTTCAACCATACCCGGGATATATGGGCGAACGGCTTTCTGGTTCATAGCGGCAGGCCGATTTGGACGCACATCTTTTGGACCGCGTTGACGTTCGTCGATCCGGTTGTTCCGCTGCTGATTCTTTCAAGACGTGTCAAGCCCGCGATATTGCTGGTCACAGCAATCATGCTGGCAGACGTGGCGGTCAATACGCACTATGCATGTAATCATCGCGATACCGTATACTCCGGCAACATTGATTTGGTCGCGCAAACTGCATTTTTGGGATTCGTGTTGTGCACTGCACCGCTGCTGTGGACGCATTCGAATAGCCAAACTGTGAATCGGAGTGGCCAAGCGGCGGATCAAGTGTTTCTCCCATAGACACTTCATCTTGCGCCGCTCGCTGAACGGTTATCGCAATGAGGGCTCTATTCAGATGGAATCGTTAAATCGAGTAACACATGCGCAGGGCATTGAAGAGCTGGGTCCTCATTCTGTTTTGCGTGGCAATCGCGAACTTGATTGCTTGGCTGTTCTTCAATGCTGTCGATAAAACAACGATCGGTTCCGTAAAGACTAGAAAACGGTCTCCGTAGCCGGAGTCGCCAGACGTCGGGGGCGAAATCCCTGAACTCTGGCGAGTCCAGCTACGAAGCTCTCCCTGAACTCTGGCGAGTCCAGCTACGAAGCCCTCCCTGAACTCTGGCGAGTCCAGCTACGAAGTCCTGTTAAAAAATCCCTGAACTCTGGCGAGTCCAGCTACGAAGCGCCTTGCGGCTAACGAGGTGTGCTTCGTTCACAGAAATTGGGTAGCGCAAAAACGGAGCCTCCGTTGCGCTATACTGGTAAGCACTCCAACTCGCCTGCGAATACGGGTTAAACGAAACGCGCTCTTTACGCGAAAGGTTTCATGACTGTGCAATCTTTGAGACCTGCCCCAGTTTTTCTTTCCGCTGTGTTATTCGGCATCTTTAATGGCGGCTCGTTGGTGCGGGCGGCGGATGGACGGGTCGTGGTTTCGGTGGTCGATGCGGATAGTGGCGAGGCTCTGGCGGCTCGCTTGTATCTGAACTCCGAATCCAATACGCCTTACTATTTCCACGTGGCGGATGACGGTGCAAACACCGGTGCTTCGGCGGTGAAATACGAAAAACAGAATTGGCTGGATAAACTGTCCACGGAATATCACACCACCGTTACCGCTCATCCTTGTTATGCAGAAGTTCCTCACGGCCGCTACACGCTGGTCGTTGAACGCGGCAAGTCGTATCGGCCGGTTACTCGGGCGATCGAAGTTACGGATCGTGAACTGCAATTGAAGATTCCGCTGCAGCGCTGGAGCGATCCTGCGGCAGCGGGTTGGTATTCTGGCGACACGCATCTTCATCGCACGGTCGATGAGCTTCGCAATGTGCTGTTAGCTGAAGATCTTAATGTCGCTCTACCACTTACTAGCTGGGTCACCTTTGCTGACAAACCACCCGCTAGTGGCGATAAGAACATTCAAGATGCACAGCGTTCCGAGCTGATCGAAATTGACAAGCTGCACGTTATCTGGCCACGCAACACGGAGTACGAGATCTTCACGGTCGGTAACAAACGCCACACCTTAGGCGCTCTGTTTGTCCTCGGACACCAAGACAGCTTGCAGCAATCGGTGCCTCCCTGGAAACGCGTTATCGATAGCTTGAAAAACGCCGAGCCTCGACCGCTCTACGATATGGACAAACTCGATTGGCCCTTTGCGATGGTCTTGCCGACGCTCGGTGAGAACTGTCTGTACGAGCTGGCGAACAATCATGTATGGAGAACCAAGTTCGCCTTCAAGGATTGGAACACCGCCGCGCCATCGTACCTGCATCCGCCCTTTGGGTCGCAAGTCGGCGGGCACCGCGCGTGGCTCGACTATACACATGGCATGTATTACAGCTTGCTCAATTGCGGTTTGCGATTACCTCCTTCGGCAGGCACTGCCAATGGTGTTCATCCTGTCCCGGCAGGTTTCGGACGTGTCTATGTCCATCTGCCGGATGGCTTTTCATTCGACGGCTGGATGAAGGGCCTCAAGCAAGGCCGCTCGTTTGTTACTACTGGACCCATGTTGTTTGCGACAGCCGACAAAATGGATCCCGGCCATGTCTTTCAACGAGAGTCATCTAACCAAGCCCCGATCGCAATGGCGATGGAAGTCACCTCCGACCAGCCGCTCTTGTACGGCGAAGTGCTTGTGAACGGTGTGCCCGAGCAGTTGCTCCGCGCCCAGAATGCACCGACCGACAAAGGTGCGTATCGATCGCAGCTCAGCTACGAACTGGTACCTAAACGCTCGGGTTGGTTTGCCGTGCGTTTCTGGGAATCGTCCGCAGATGGACAAGTTCGCTTTGCGCACTCAGCGCCGTGGTACGTCGAGATCGACCACCAGCCAGTAAAGATTGAACGCCAGGAGAAAGAATACTTGGTCGAGCGCATGCGCCAAGAAATCGCGCGTAGCAACGGCGTGGTCAGTGCCGAAGCGATGCAAGAATATCGATCGGCCCTGGAGTTCTACCAAGCACTTCCCGAAGCCGAGCCTACGTTGATGAACGCACGTACGTCTAACGCCAATGCGGAACTGGATACATGGCTCGACAATATGATCGTCGATCATCGCTTTACAGCCAGCGAAGTACAAGCGGCAACTGGACTGGACGAGGCACAAGCTGACGCCGAAGTTCGCCGGCGGGCACTTATAACTCGAGAGTCTGCGAACAAAGTTCGCGTCTTGCCTTATCCAGGCGGACGGCATCCGCGACGCGGGTTCTTGGACGGAGCGCTTGATCCGCAGCGAGAAACCAAAGTTAGCATCTTTGCACCCTGGAAAGATGGTGGCTATGTAGTTGTCGATGTCCCCGAAGCTGTCTTTTCCAATCTCGGCTTGACCTACTTGGCACACACTCACATTCCTACGATCTGGGACAAGCTCGATCAGCCGCTCCCCAGGCTCGAGTGGAGCCGGACGGCAGATGGCTATTCCGTCCGTCGACAACTGCCTAACGGAATCCAAATCGCTTCTCAAGTTACTGCACGCGATGATGGAGCGGATATGCGGATCGCGTTGACCAATGGCACGCAAGCGGGGCTGAGTGGTCTTCGAGTCCAAGTCTGCACGATGCTCAAAGGTGCGGTGGGATTCAACTTGCAACAGCCACTGGAGTCGATTGTCGAGGGCCCAGTCATCGCGATTCGTGGCGTTGACGATCGCGATCAACCCACCAATCGTTGGATCGTGACTGAGTGGACGCCTAATCAGCGAGTGTGGACAAACCCACCCGTGCCATGCATTCACTCAGATCCCATCTTTCCCGATTGCGCGCCGGGCCAAACGGTAACTGTCTCAGGCACGCTGCGTTTTTACCAAGGCGATGACATCCGGAGGTTTATGCAGGAGCGGTGAATTTCGCGGTGACGATCAATGGCGATAAAAAATTGAGGTGCCTGCAGGAAGTTCGCTATTAAGCACTCTGAAGCGCACCCGTTACCATCACTCGGTGCTTGTTCTCTGGAAAGTGTCATCTAGATGTTTCACTTGAACCTATATCTGCCACGGCAATTAGAGCTCCTTTTCCCGCTTTCACAACCAGAATGTTGGCTTGGTCAATCGCTCAGTGGACCGCGCATTGAAACTCTGTCGGGTGTTTGCACTTGTGTCAACGCCCTCAACGATCCTGTATATTGGTGCCCCGTCGCAGGAACTCGCAATGCACATAAGAAAGCGGTGAACTGGAGCCGGCGATGATGCGGGTTTTGAAGTCAGAGACTTTTGACGGAGGCCCGATGACCGCCGTCGTTCGCGCTTCACCAGAACCTATAGCCCATCGAACCACACGTATACCAACCGAATGATCAACCAAGAAGCCTACCTCGAAAACGCGAGCACCATCGCCTTCCAAAAGCTCGACGATGTTAGTGGTGACCTTGAAGCGCTTGCTGAACCGTATCGAACAATCGTGTTGGTTTACTCAGCGCAAGGCACTATTGATAATGGAGGGCTATTCTACTTTTTTGAATCCGATTGGCCAGGCAATCCGCCGTATTCACTATTTGCGGATGCTTACCGACGAATTGGCAGAATGGAGGCTGGTGACTCGATCGACTATGCAGCGAAAACGTTTGGTATTCCATTTCCTGAAAAGGACAAAGAATTTCGCAACGCGTTTATCGAGAAGCAGTTTGGAACTGATGAAACTGAGGGCGAGTGGGACGTTGAATGGGACGATTGCATTTGTGGAGATGAGCAAGTCTGGTCGGACTTGGCGAGCTGGCTGCAAAAGAACTATCCTTCAACCTTCAGATGACGCGGGCGAACAACGCAATTTACGCAAGTCGCCGTACGCGTGCTGTGGCAATCGAGAATCAAGCACAGCGAATGCATGATTCCAAGCGTTCTCCATATTAAACATGACTAATCCCTACAGCTCACCAACGCATACGCCGCTACAAGTTGCCATTACACCGACTTGGTACGTTTGGTTCTACAAAACATACTGGCCAGCTTGGTGGATCGGCACTGCTCTCATTGTAGCCAATTGGCTCAATGTCGTTACACCAACAATTGGATGGGTAGGATTTGCCTTGGCTGGAGCCGCCGCGCTTGGGTCATACATACTGCCATCGATCGCTGGAATCAAACCGGGAGACTATGTAATCCTCGATTCTCGGCTCGTCAAGAACAAAGACGGCGCGTATTACGAGGCGATGGAACGATTTCGGAAGGGAGCTACTTTAATGTACGACGGTGTTGCATTTGGCTTTCGCCCTAACAATGAAATTGCTTGCGGCGTTTTGGCAGGTACAGCAACTTTGACTGAATCGTCTGCACTGGAGCTTGCCGAGCATGCGCAATCCGTGTTCGCAAAACTCCAATCTGAATGTGAAGAATTTGCGTCGGCTGTCGCTGATCACACATTCCGAATTTCGATCATGTCGGGCAATGACGCATACGCACGTGAGCTCTGTCGTATGGTCGAAGGTAAATTGCAATGGCTACGATGATTAGTTGCGAAACAAAGCGTTAGAGACGACGCCACGTATCAGGCGGCTAGGTCTAGTTGCTAGTTGCTAGTTGCTAGTTGCTAGTTGCTAGTTGCTAGTTGCTAGTTGCTAGTTGCTAGTTGCTAGTTGCTGATTGCGCGGGTGCGGGCGTCGGTTGAGTGGGTTCGTTGCTGGTTGGGGGTTCTAAGTCTGGTTGTTCTGAGGTCGGTTGTTCTGGGGTGGGTTGTTCTGGGGTGAGTTGTTCTGGGGTGGGTTGTTCTGCGGCGCGGGCGGCTTCTTGTTGTTCTTTGTAGGCTTTGATTCGTTGGATCACTTTGTAGTGCTGCTCGGCCATGGCGGTATTGCCGGATTCGGCGTAGAGCTTAGCTACATTTTCGTGGAAATCACTGCGGTCCGGAGCGCGTTCGATAGCGGATTCGAGTGCGGCGATGGCTTCGGTGCGACGATTCTGAGCGGCGTAGACGCGAGCTAGTGTTTCGTAATAATCAGCAGCGCGCGGGTCGACTTGAATGGCACGCTGAGCAAAGGTGAGTGCTTCGTCCAAACGATCGGGCGCGACGTCCACCATGATGTAAGCCAAGTTATTTAAATATTGGGCGGAGTTGGGCAACCGCGTGATGACTTGTTCGAGATGTGGCAAGGCTTGCTTAAATTGTTCGCGTTTCAAGTACAGCTCGGCGATCCAAGCGTGTGTGGCTGCGGTCGCTTTTCCTTCGGACAAAAATTGACGCAGTTTGTCAATAAGATCCTCACCAGGGGAAGCGTTGTTGAGTCGCGCAAGTTTTGCGATCTCTTCACCAACCATTGCGTTGGTTGGATCGGTTCGTAACGCAAGATCCAGCATCTGCAGATCGCCTGTCCACAATTCGCCTTCTTGCTTCATCGTTTTTAAAAATCGCAAGCGATAGACTTCCGACAAGGCTCGCTTCAACTCCGGTGCATCGGACTGTTGCATGCCGTCTTGGATCACTTGCTGGGCATCGTCCAGTCGATCGCTGATCGCGAGTACTTGAATCAGCGACAGTCGCGGCGCTAGCTCGTAAGGCTCATTGGCAACGGAATTTCGAAAGATCGTTTCGGCTTTCTTTGAAGACTCTTCCATCAGCAGTTTGTTATCGATCAGCTTCGACAACTGCATCAGAACCATGTAGTTGTTTGGATTAGCTTCTGCGGCTCGCTTGAACAACTCGATCGCGGCTTGCGTGTCCCTTCGATTCAACAAGCGTTGACCGCCGA
This sequence comes from Pirellulaceae bacterium, assembly GCA_041739135.1. Classification (GTDB taxonomy): domain Bacteria; phylum Planctomycetota; class Planctomycetia; order Pirellulales; family Pirellulaceae; genus Aureliella. The sequence goes on along the minus strand of JBGSOM010000026.1, from coordinate 20,689 downwards.
CCAGGAGTACTTGTTCGGGCACGCGATCCCACTTCACCGCTTCTTTAACGTGGTGGAATAGAATCTCTTCCGACGCTCGGTCGATCGGTTGCCGCAACATGTTGGAAGCGATCCAAGCGTGAGCTGGTGGAAAGCCTGGGCGATTATCGGGTGCGATCTTGGCCAGCATCTTCCGAGCTTGACCGATTGCGCCTCGCTGGGCCATCGTGACAGCGATCACGAATTGGCTGCGTTCGCTTGGTTCCAGCAACTGGACGCGGCGAAAGAGGACTTCAGCGAAGCGTGAGAGTTCCGTTTTGCTTTTGTCCTGTGCATCGGGCTTGTCAGTCTCGGTCGTGCCAGATGATGCGTTTGATGTTGCCGCGTTGGTGTCAGCAGCGCTGGTGTTAGCAGGCAGCGGTTCGTTTGCGGGAGTTCCATCCGCTTTCGCCGCTTCGCGAGCTTGCGTGAGGCTGGCCGCTTTCGATTCTGCAGCCAGTCGCTCGGCGGCGCGATCGGGAGCCCATGAAGATTCCCAGTCTGCGATCTCTTGCTCGCCCAGTTCAAGGTAGCGCTGCGCGAGTTTGTGTTTGTCTAAGCGGCTGCCCCAGAAGACGAGTCCCGCGACGGTGAATAGAAATAGTAGGGGAATGCTGTTGAGTGCGATGCGTTTCCATTCCCGCGTCATCACCCAGTCAACGACGAACCCGGCAAAGGAAACGAGCCAGCGTGTGGGGTCGAGGTTAATCTGCATGACCAATCTCAAATGGTAGAACAGGGGTTTGGAGAGTAACCCGATTCTACATCATAGTCAGTGACATTGGCGAGTCATGCGTTTCGGTGGCTTATTCACGTCGCAGTGAAAAAGTCATGTAGTGCATGCCGGTATCTTCGTCGACTAAGAACCCGCCGCTGGGCGCGAGGTACTTTGCGATCACGGAAAACGGCGGCAATTCGCGTTTATCCAGCCCAGCTAGGAGCGCTTTGAAGAAGCCATTTCCGTCTGAATTCTTTCGAAGCTGCTCGATGTTCTTCGGGTCGCGTGCCAATTCATAGAACAGTTGCAACGATTCTTCCGGCCGGGAATAGGTGAGCGCGGAACATTCCTTGCCCTGCAGTTGTTCGGTGATGCGTTCCGAAATGAGCTGGAAATCGAGCGCATCGGCAAGTCGGCTAGTCGAACCGCTGAGTCCGTCTGCAATCTGGCCGATCATATACTTCGAGTCGGCGAGGACCAGATAGTCGTCGACGAAGGCGACGCAAAGTTCGGGCGTTCGAATCGGAACGTCTGGCGAAGGACCTCTCCCGCGCTGTCGGAATTTAACAATCGTGGCGGTCAGTTTCCCGAAGCTTTCGGTAGTGACTTCGGTGCGAGCTTCCGTCAGCTTCAGGAGCGTTGGGAAAACATTGTTGCGGAACAGGTCGATGTTTCGCATCTTGATGGCGTAGACATTCGAGCCGCTATTCAATGTGACAGGCCGAACAAATCCTTGCATCAGAGACAAGCGACCTTCGAGATTGTCCAAGATGTCTTTGCGGAGGTCGACCTGCAATTGTGCGCTCGTACGTGCAATGAATTCATTCTCGAAAGCATCTTGACCTCGAAACTGGTTATAAAGTTGCTCGACGGCTTTCACGGTCGAAGCGATATCCCAGTTGATTGTGCTGTATCCGGCAACAGTATCGGGCACCCAGTTTTCGGGAGTCGTCGAGCCGGATTTGGGTCGCAGCAATCCGAGGATCGACTTGCGTGGGCTGGCGAGCAGCACGTGGAGGTGCGCGATCGAATCGAAGTCCGGCGGCGCTACAATCCAACTGCCACCGACACCTTGAATGCCGTCCAAACCGAAGACTGGCAACATCGCCAATGCGGCCGTGGCGCCTGCGTTGTTGGAAGCGAACTGCCGGAACGTGGCCATCGGGTCAGCGAAGAACGATAGCTGCGGACGCTCGCCTTGCGTTCCCACACAGCGCGATAAGATCGAAGTGAATCGACGATTGTCGGCCAAGCTGGACCACTCGCTGGCTTTGCGCAACCAGACCATTGCCAACTGTTCCAAGTAGCCTGGGTCCGAACAAGCGATCATTACACCTTCATCGATGAAATAACCGAACCGTTCGTTGTCGTTGTTTGGATTTTCGTAGCGATACAGTGTCAGTCGATCGACCACTTTTTGACTGCGCTGCATATTGTCAGACATATTCTGTTCGACGCGTTCGAGCAACACTTTCACGCCCGTGATCTCGTCGCCGGCGTCAAGCAACAACGCTAAGGCTGGTGCTTCGAGCCGCACTGTCACTTCAGCGCCCTCTTCGGTTTGTCTGCGCGACGACCGCGCGGACGTCTTTGAACTGGGCAGCAAAGCGACTGCGAATTCGCCGCTTGGGATCGAGAGCAATTCGTCGAGGTTCAAACCGATGCTTTCCTGCATCCGCTGTGTGCTGCTGACGAGCGATCCGTAGAACTCTGAGAAGATCGGTTTGAGTTGCTCGTCGTTGCCGATCTTGCCCAGCGAGCTGCGACCGAGATCTTCGCGCAGTTTCGATACGTTGTCGATTCGAAGGTAAGCCAGCGTTTTTTCAGGGAAGAGCTGTGGTGCCGTCAGGCGTTCTACTTCCTGGGCTCGCAAGCCGCCAGCGAAACTCAGCAGACAGACTGCGGCGAGCAGAGTCCTTGTCGAAAACGGACGCATGGAAAACTCCGGCTAAAATCAAAGTAGTGGATGAGCGCGACGCCATCGGTCAGGATTTGCGTTCAGTCGTCGCTGCGTGCGATTAATCGAAAAAATCAGATCCTTGAGCAAATTCGTCACAAAAAGTGATACACTCGCGGAGGCCGCTTTGCTGAGCCGATTTGCACCAGCAAGGCAATTGTATTTTAAAGTGATTTCATTCCACAGCAGTTCGTTCACATTAGTGATTTCTTGGATTTCGTCCGAAAACTGGGTGAACACCAAAACGCCTGCCGAGCTGTGGAGTTTAAGCAGTAGGAAGAACTGAAGCGCGACTCGCGCCGGGTTCAACGATTTGAGTCGCAACTTGAGTTGGCAATAAGCTTGAGTTGGCAATAAGACTGGGTAGAGGCTGTTAAACCAAGCGTTCCCAGAAACGAAGCTCTCGCAGATTCTGCAGATTCAGTACAAGGACACAATTATGGCTGCCACTCTTTTCGCTCGTCCCTTAGCCGTTTTGCGGTCGATTCGCTCTCAGGTGGGGTGCAGTACCTGCAGAAAAGTCGTTCGAAGTGCCATTTTAGCGGGGTTCGGCTGTGCGTTTGCGGCTAGTCCTGCGCTCGCGCAGTTTAACACTGGTGGCCAAACTGGATTCGGGCAGACTGGTTTTGGTCAGGTGGGTGGACTGGGCCAGACGCAAGGCTTCGGCCAAACTGGGCTGGGCGGTTTCGGGCAGACGGGCGGTTTGGGTCAAACGGGTTTTGGCCAGGCAGGTGGTCAAACCGGATTCGGGCAGGCTGGTTTCGGGCAAGCTGGCGGTTTTGGGCAAGCGGGCCAGGCAGGTGCGGCTGCGAATCCGTTCGGCAGCGGCGGCATGATGGGCAGCACCAATTCCTTCGGCGGCTTGGCGGGTGCGGCGCTGCTGAATCGCGGCTTGCAAAGTTCGGTGGGCGGTTTGGGAGCTGGTGGCTTCGGCGCGACGGCTGGACGTGGCGGTCGCGGCGGTTTGAATTCGATGAATCGAAATCAGAATCAGAACTCGGACAGACCACAGATCCGCGCGACGGTCAAATTGGGATTTGACGTTCCGGCGCCGAGCAGTGCTGAGAAGTCTCAGACGATCAACGAACGCTTGAGCCGCATTCCTTCACCGATGTTGCAAGGCGTGACAGTCAGTATGCAAGGTCGCACTGCGATTATCCGCGGCGAAGTGGATTCGCCCTCCGAAGGCAAAACAATCGAGCGTCTGCTATCGCTCGAACCGGGAGTTGATGCGGTGAAGAACGAATTGACTTTCGCAAGTGGACAAGGCTCTGGAGCGACTCCGCCTGCGCAAGTGCCACCAACGCCTCGTCCATCGATCTCCAATTCGGTTCCTTCAACGCCGCTGGACGCCGCGCCGCGACGCTCTGGTGCTAACGTAGAAGTTGTACCGGCGCCGAGCCTGAACTGATGTTCGGCTGAGCTTGATTGAACTGGTTCTGGTTCAAGTTGTTCTGGTTGTATAGCGCTGGTTGCACTCCGTTGTTTGCACCTGAGGTTTGAGTGTTAGGAGTGAGTGCGTTGTTGGTCTGTCCGAAAGACTGCCACTGAGCTTGTTGAAGTTGCGAAATGCTCTTCAACTGTGGCTCGGCGTTGAACGCAGCTTGGACGGCGCCGGGATCCAGTGGTGCATATTGCGTGGCGACGCCGGGTTGTTGGATCATCCACTGTGGATTGTTAGGCGTCTGCAAGTTGGGTGTCTGCATGTTCGGCATGTTCATCACTGGCATGGTTGGCGTTGGCCCAGTTGGTAGCATCATGCCTGGATTCGTCAGCGGATTCGTCAGTGGACTGTTCAGCGGGTTGTTCGGTACCGAAGCTGGTGTCGTGTTAACACGCGGCGATGCACCGAACGAGATGCCGTTTGAAGCTGGAGAGTTTAGTGTTGGCAGCGTTGGCTGAGTTGGCAGCGCGGGCGATGTCATGGTCTGTGCGGCTGGACCTTGGAGTTGGTATTGTTGCCCGGCCAACATCGGAGCGGCTTGAGCAGCCTGTGGTTGCAAGTTGGCGTTGTTGGCTGGAAGCGAACTGTTTTGCAGTGCGCCTTGTTGGGCTTGTTGGTTCAGCAGAGCCGAGTACATCGCTTGAGCGCGAGCCGCTTGTGAGGAGCCGGCGTACATCATGTTGCCGCTGGTTTGCCCCGTCGTGCTCTCCGTGACTTTAACTGAGCTGTTCATGTTGTACGTCGAGTTACCGTTTGTGCTGTTTTGGGCGCTGTTATCGCGACCAATTCGGCTGTTCGTTGGCACGGAGATGGTGGTGGTTCGAAGTCCAGTTTGTTGGGGCGCGTTGAGTTGCGGCAGCGGTCCCATGTTGGTTGGCGTTTGCGATGTTTGATACGAGACAGCTTGGAAGGCGGCTGCAGCGAATGGGTCTTCGGGCTTGCGACCAGGCAAGACCAACTTAGCTGGTTCGCCTTGAAGAATGACGCCATCTTTGCCTTTGAAGGTCGGTATCAGAGTGATCTCTTTTTGGAATCCATCGGCCGGGTCCCAAGGAATCCAGATGCTGTACGAAGCGCCCAAATCGGAAGGGCTGAAGTGCTCGGTGAACTGCTCGGCGGTGAACATGAACGTCTTGTCGGCTTTTGTTTTTTCCGCTTGAACGTGCAGGCCAATGCGCTCTTCTTCATAGCCATGCACAATCAATTCGCCTTCGACAGGAATCGCTTGTGATTTTGGATTGTAGAAGTACAGTCGACCACCGAAGCCGCGGGTCGGTGGTTTGCCGGACATGGTCAGGATATCGTGTGTCCAGATGGCGGCCAGTTTGTCGGGCTTCTGGTAGGGTTTCTTCCAGAATTGCATCGACGACCACATGGAGTCTTTGTTCTTCGATTTGTCGGTCCAGGCTGCGCAGCCTGAGTTCATAACTAGGCACATGCAACCCAGCGCAAAAGTGATGATCGCTTTACGCATAATTGAGAACTCCGTTTCTCACGTTCGTTATTCGCGTTCGTTATGACTTTGGTTGCTCACCGGTTTCGCTCGCACTCGTGCTAATACTCGTACTCAGGCGCACGCCGGTACTCGTACTCGCAAGGTACTCGTGGGTCGTCAGTCGATTCGAGTACGAGTACCGTTTCACTGAGTACGAGTACGATTTTTTCGAGTAGGAGTGCGATATCCTTGGTTCGTTAGCGTCCTGCTTTTGGAACCGCGTTGGGCATTGAGTTTTGCGTAGTGACTGGGACCGTGTTCAACATTTGCAATCCACTCGTCGGCGATCCGTTGACTTGGGGAAGCGAATTCTGCGGCACTGTCGAAAAACTCGCTGGCTGAATCGAGGGTCGGTTGTAGACCGGATAGTTACCGTTCATTGCTCCGACGCTGGGCGTCAAATTCGGTGAACTTGGTTCAACGGCGTTACCTTGATGCTCCAAGATGCTCTCGGTCGGGAATGATTCCATGGGAACACCCATCGAGTTATCGATGATCGCGGTCGGTTGCATGTCAGGATAAATCACTGGACCTTTGGCTGGTCCCCACAACCCGTTGCCACCGTTCAAGCCGACATCGCCGTGGATGTTGAGAATGTCCGACAAGCACCAGCTCATGCGCGACGATTCAACTTGTTTGTGAATCTCGAGGTCTTCTTCGGAGTTGATGATGCGCGGCGTGAGCACCACCAGCAACTCGGTGCGGTTCTCGGATTCGGATTCGAAACGGAAGGCTGCTCCGAGGATTGGAATGTCGCCCAGGAACGGAACTTTACGCGATACGCTCTGGCGATTCTTCGAGATCAAACCTGCGAAGACCACAGTCTGTCCCGAGTAGGCGCTGATCGTTGTACCGGCGGTCGTTGTATTGATGATCGGCGAACGAATCACTTCACCGTTCGCGCCGAAGCCGACTGGAACACCTGCATCGATGTTACCGAGACTTGAGTTGGTAACAGTCAGCGGCATGAGAATCAAACCGTCTTGATTCACACGCGGTTGAATTTGCAATTGCAAGCCGACTGGTGTGTCGACTGCGTTCACGGTCTGACCGTTAATGCCGTTCGTTGTTCCTTGAACACGTGGAACCTGTTGACCAACCAACAGCGAAGCAGCTCGGTTGTCCAAGGTCATGATCTGCGGACGGCTAAGCACTTGCAAGCGATTCGCATCCTGCAAAGCGCGGAGCAGAATGCTGACCGATTCGCTGGCAGCGGACAGGACCAGGCCGCCGTAACCCAAAGTTCCGTTGGTGCGTCCGACGCCGAACGAGCTGAGTCCTTGGCCTGCAACTTGTTGTGGGCTTCCGATTTGGTTGGCCGCAGTTACGGCTGCAAGCGATCCGCCGGTGCCGGCTGCATTGACGTTGAATCCAGGCGAGTTCAAGGTTCCGCTCGAAGCGGTACCGCGGTCGAACAGCAACGAATCTTGCAAGCCAAACTCGGTGCCCAGTTCAAAGGTGTCGCTTAAAGTCACCTGAGCGATCAAGACTTGAATCGCGACCAGTGGTGGTCGGCGGTCAAGTTGTTCGATCACCCGCATCATCGACTCGTAGTAACGCGGCGTGGCACTCAATACCAGGCTGTTCGTTAACTGCTCAGCTACAACGAAGACTTCGCGGTCCACTTGTTCGAAAGCGCTGATCAACCCGCCGCTGAGCAACGTGTTGGTTGTGGCCGTTCGTTGAGCGGTCAAGAAGTTTGTCAGTGCTGTGGCGACATCTTGAGCGTTCGTGTTTCGCAGCCACACGACTTCGGTGCGGCGCGTTTGAACGCCTTCTTCGTCCAGCCGCATGAGCAGGACTTCGATGACCTCCAAGTCGTTCGAGCCACCGGAGACGATCAGACTGTTGGTACGCGTGTCGGGCGTAACACGTAGTTGCACCAGAGAACCTTCACCGCCGGTTGTCAGCGCTTGCTGCTGTGCGGCGCCGGCGTTCAAGCCAAGGAAGCCACCTGTGGTGCTCGAACCTGCTGTTACTGGCAGGCCGAACAATTGCTGCAGGATGGTTGCGAGCTGCGTTGCATCGCCATTCTTCACTTGGAAAACTTTGATGCGTGCTTCGGCGCTTGGCAAGCGATCGAGTTGGTTAATCAACTCAGCGATCAACTCCATACTTTTCGCAGGAGCTCGCACGACCAAGGCGTTCACGTTCGGATCGGCTGTGACCACAACTCCAGCCAGGATTCCGGATTCGACAGGTTTACCGTCGGCCGTTAGCAGCGGAACGATTGTCAGTTTGCCGCTCGGTGGCGTTGCTTGACCACCTCCACCGCCGCCACCACCACCTCCGCCGCCGCCACCAGAATCGCCGTCGATAACTGATTGAATTACTTCTTGCAGTTCTTCAGCGGTAGCGTTCTTCAGCGGGAAGACGCGAATTTCGTTGGTGGCTGTGGTGCCTTCGACATCGATCTCAGCGATCAACTTTTCAACTTCGACAAGTTCTCGCGGAGCACCTTGCAGGATAAGCGAGTTGGTGCGGAAGTCGGCCAGGACTTTGACGCGAGTTCCGAGGCCGGTACGGACATCGTCGGCACTGCCTGGATTCTCGACGAAGAATCCGCGAATGGTGGCTTCTGCATCGACGGCAGAAGCGTGTAGTAATCGCACTACTTTCAGTTGGTTTGTCGAATCCAGTTCGACGTCGATCTTCTCGACCAACTCGATCACAGAGCGAACCACTTCGTCGCGACCAATCAGCAGCAGCGAGTTTGGTTGTCCGAGCGCGGTGATGCTGACGGGGCCCTGGCGATTTTGGTAGATGTCTTCGTAGAGCTGAGTTACCAGAGCCGCCACCGCTTGGCTATTCGCATGCTTTAGTGGATAGACTTCGATAGCGGGTTGAGTGCTGGCGGCTTGCTCTTTGATCTTTTCGATTACTTCCAAAGTGCGTTCGACATCGCGTTTGCTACCGCGAATGATCACCAAATCGATCTCTTCGATGAACTCGATTTGAACATCACCGAACAGCCCCGACTCGCCGATTCCGTCTTTGTTGAGAATCGCGGTGACTGGATCGTTCGGATTGCCCTGTTGGTTTGGATTGATCGTGGCGCTGGTTTGATCTTGCTGTGGCACTGTTGCTTTGACCAGTTGGAAAGCGCGCTTGACGCGTCGCGGTTCGGCTGGTGAAAGCGGCATCACATGCGTTGTGCGCACTTTGTCAACTTGGCTCTCATCGAGGCTCTGCATGACTTGCAACCAACCGGTCGAAGTCATGCCCGCACCCAGCACGTTGACTTGGTTCATACGACGATCGACTTGCAAAACGTCCTGCATACCGGTCGCGTTCGGAATTCGGAAGACGGCCAGTTCACCGTTGCGTTCGGTGGTCACAGTCATCTTGGGACCCGCGAGGCGCGACAGTGAGTCTTCAAGTTCGCGCCAACTGAGGTTGCGCAGGTGATACATCTGCTGTTGGTACGACGCAACGCTCATCCCTTTGTCGCTGGATTGCGTTGGGCGCGTCGCTGCGGCGAGGGCTTGGATTTGGCCGGCGATTTGACGGTGAACCAGCTCGGGGGCCATGATCATCAACTGGCCGGTTTTCGGTTCGGTCGTAACACGTACATCGCGCTGTTGGCTGTACTGAATCTGCAACTGCGCGCCGACTTGGCCGATCAAGTCCGACGGAACATCGTAGACTTGCAATCGAACTTGCGAGTTCAGCGCGGACTGGTTCGGCGCGGATTGTTGTTGAACAGCCGGTTGGAGCATTCCAATCTGCTGCGCGTCGGCGAAGTTAGCGAGAGCTAGGGAGCCGCCGATGACTGCGATCGCTGGCTTGAATCCGCTGAAGCTGGCCCGCAGACAACGCAGAAAATGCGGTGATGGCTTGGTTACTTGTCGCGGACTCTTTGCATGTGCCATTTTGGGGTCCTTAACGATTTTCGTTTAGCTAGCTCAACAGGTATGCGTGTGTACTTCAGCTCTCAGTGAAAGAATCGGCATAACCGCTACAAACCTTCTTGGAAAATTAAGTCTTAAAGAAGGATTAATCCGCAAAGTTGAACATCGTGCGTGCAATGGCAGCAGTGCGCATCGATGCTGGTTCGGACGTTGAGAGCGGTGCCCGAGCGCGGGAAAGGAGAGCTAGCATGGAGAGCCAGTAAGGGAGCGCCAGAAGGAAGAGCTTGGGGCAGCGCTTCAATGGCTTGAATGAAATTCTTGGATGGCGACTGGAGGTTTTGGATGGCGACTGAAAGTCGCCACCACGTGAGCTAAGCTGCGTCTGCGCTGCGGAAGATTTGCAGGCGAAAGCGATTCTGGAATGTCGACGCGCTGCTGGGCGTCAGCAGTTGCGAGCAAGCGTTGCAGACTTCGCTGACTTCGATAGCTAACATGGCTGAGCTATCGCCGGTGCGCATGTTGCGTTTGCCGGGCAGCTTGGGACTCTGGATTGAAATGTTGGACGTGCCGTACGGGCCGGCTTCGTCGCTCCAGGTTGGACCAAACAATCCGACACACGGAGCACCAATTGCGGCTGCGATGTGCAATGGGCCGGTATCGCTAGCAAGGAACAACTTCGCAAGGCGCGCGACTTCAGCTAGTTCTGTCAGCGATGTTTTCGGAGCCACGACGGCAGTGTCACCGCTGAGCGAAGCGATCTCTTCTGCCATCGTTCGTTCACTATCGCCCGACCACAGAATCAGTGTTCGAAGATCGTGTTTTGACTTGATGTAGCGCGCGACAGCGGCGTAACGATCGACGGGCCACAATTTCGAAACCCAACCGGCGCCTGGCGTCAGGCACGCGAAGTGTTCGTCCGGTTCAATGCCGCTCGCTTGCAGGATGCCGGGGATATTCTCTGCTTCGGGATAGATGGGCATCTGAAATTCGGCGCGCCCGAGCTTCGTTTCCTGCCACGGACTGAGCAGTTCCAGATACGTATCGACCATATGCCGAGCCGATCGACGCACTCGGCGGTTCACCAGCATCGGCGCGAGCTCGCGACCGTGTGAGTAATCGAAGCCGACGCGAGTTTTCGCACCGCTCAACCACGCCAGCAGACTGCTTTTGAACACGCCTTGAGGGTCGAGCGCGAGACAGAAGTTTCGCGATCGTAGTTCGCTTCGCAGGTGTTTCCACAGCTTCGTATTCTTGACCCAGTGACGCTCGATTTTGATCACTTCATCGATCGCTGGGTGAGGTTCAAGTAACTGAGCCGCAACGCAATCGACCAGCCAAGTGAGTTTGCAGTCGGGCCAAAGCTCCTTGACTTTAACGGCTAGCGGAATGGTATGCACGCAGTCACCGATCGCGCTCAAGCGACAGATTAAGACTCGTTCAGGAGCCATTGAGTTGCGTGTCATCCGTGATTCCCTTGTTTCAATTTTTCGGGTGGCACGATCGATCCTAACGTCAAATTTGAACAAAGCGCTATTTGTACAAAACACCAGGAGCGGAAGGCGACGCTCTGCGAATTGAAATCCCTCAGTCCGCAATCTAGCGAACGGAGCCTGGGCTGGGCAAGACAGATTCTTACGCGAAAATGAAAGCGCTGCAGTGAATGGACACCGTGCAGACGTTTCTCACTCGTTCGAGGGTACCTGCACTTGGGTCCGTTCATTCTCGGCTTGCTAGTATTAGGACGCATCGCTGCAGCCTGTTGGTCGAATGTTCTGCAGAAGCGAGCGATCAACGATGCGCGGCTGTTGGGGAAGCCGCCCACAGCGCTCGAGATGTTGCTAGCAATCTGGACATTGATGACGATCGCGCTCGCGCCGTGGTGGATAACGGCTATTGCTAGCGACTTCAGTGCGGTCGCTGAACAAGCCGCTGAATCGCACGGTACTGTGGCGTTCTGGGGTTGGATGACGCTGGCGTGTGCGCTGGAAGTGCCCGGCAATTTCCTGCTGCTGCGATCCATTCAACGCACGGATCTGTCGATTTTCGGGCCGCTGAACAGTTACAAACCGGTCGTGGGTTTGCTGCTTGGATGGTGGATTTTGTCTGAAGCGCCGACGTTGTTCGGCGTGGTGGGAATGGCGATCGTGTTGGTCGGCAGTTTGCTGCTAGCGGACCGTTCGCAGTGTGCGAGTGTGGGGACGCGGCGAGCGTATTTCGGGATGAATCAGCCCGGAGTTCGCGATCGGTTGATTGCGGTGGCGCTGACGGCGGCGGGATCGATCTTCTTGAAGTTGGCGATGCAACATCGCGACAGCCTCACGTCTTTAGCAGCATGGAGTTTGTTGAGTTGGCTGTTAGCGCTCGGGTGGCTGCTGGCGGTCGGGTGGCTGCAGGGCGAGCGCAGTTCGACGAAGATCAACTTTTTGCGGATCGCGTTGCAACGAGACTTGATTGGAATCGCGGCGAGCACGCTTGCGATGCAGGGACTGACGATTCTGGTTTTTCAGGCGATGAATGTCGGATACGCACTCGCACTGTTTCAGCTTGGCAGCTTGGTGAGCGTTTACTTGGGCCACAAGTTGTTTGGCGAAGTCGACTTCTACTATCGCTTGGCGGCAGCATCGATCATGTTTGTCGGCGCTGTGGTGATTATGCTGGCCGGCTGAATGCTGGGCGGCAGAACTGTAGCGTTTAAAACACGAAAAAACCGCGTCGGAGCGAGATGCTCCGACGCGGCTTTTGATGTCTTGTGCTTGTGCCCGGGTGGGTAGGTCGGCGATTAGTAGACTGTGTTGGCGCCGACGTCAGGATTGCCGCACATGTGGAAGTGATTATGGTCAATGTAGATCACTTCGGAAGCTTCTTTGTCTTCCAATGTGTAAGGCACTGGCCATCCGTTGATGGTTCGTTCCGAGAAGTAGATCGTGCACTTGTAATGTGCATGATGCAACTTCGCCATTCCGATTAGCGGAATGAAGCGTGGCGGATCGACATAGTCGGCGATCTTTTCTTTGACGATCTGCACGTTGTTACGATGCTTCTCGTGCAACAGAGGAACGCCGCCGCGAGTCGGCCGAGCCTTTTCAAGCGCTTGAATCACTTCATCGTCGCTTGGTGGATCGAGCGCGATCACCGTTTCACCAGCGGAGATCGGGCCGATAATGGGCACTCGTTCATAACGCTCGTGGTTATGAAACTCGAGTTCTTCCTGATCTTGGAAGTAAGGGCTAACCGGGATCGGAATCCCGAGGAACCCAAGGTTGATACCTTGAGTGATACCAACACATCCAGTTGAGGCCGCGAAGCCTGCTGTGAGCATCAATGCTGCCAATGATTTCATTCGTGGCATCGAACGATCCCTCGTTTCGATTATGTGGTTCTGGAAACAGCAGCGACCTTACTGCCCACCCGGCGTTCCATCCCATCGCAAGTTTCCCGCATCTTTCGATACGTGACGCAATGCAATGCTCAGGTCGCCTGTCTCCGATCTAGATAGGAGTATCGTTGTTAAGGTGCGTAGAACTTGCGGGTTTTTCCTTTTATGACCCAAAAAACGATTCCTCCAATAAATTGGCCGCTAGCAATGTGATCGCTTGCGGTGCGAGCAAACTGATGTTGCTGGGGTGCTCGATTAACAGATAGCGGGCAATTGGTTACGATGAAGCGATTCGAGAGCTCGCGCATCAGAGGGCGCAGTTGTCGAAGCTAGCTGCGGGATGCGTGCGAACTCAGGCAAGATCATTTCAACTTAGAGCAGTTGCGGCATATGGATTGTATTGAACTTGCGCAGAAGTTGGTCGCGATCAACTCGGTGACTTCGCGTTCCAACGCAACCGTCGCAATCTACATGCGCGAGCTGCTGGTGGATTTGGGGTTCGACGTTGAGCAGTTGATCTACTTGGACAATGCTGGCTTAGAGAAGCTCGCCCTGGTTGGTCGTCGCGGGCCTGGCCCGTCGCCAACGAACTGCGCGCAGTCGGGCAGCTCCGGTGGCATCGTGTTCTGTTGCCACAATGATGTTGTTTCAGTTGACGGTTGGGACGCGCCGCAGGGTGGTCCGTTCGATGCCGTCGTCACTGAAGGCCGGCTGTGGGGACGCGGCGCTTGCGATATGAAGGGCCCGACGGCTGCTGCGATGGCGGCGATCAAACGCATTGCGATCGACGAGCAAACGTGCCCGATATACTTCTTGGTAACCGGCGACGAAGAGAGCGGCATGCAGGGCGCGAGCGCGGTCGTTTCGCAATCGAAGTACTTTGCCGAAATGCGTGGGGCTGGGACGGTTGGAATTATTGGCGAGCCGACGGAGTTGCGAGTGGTGAACTCGCACAAAGGTGGTTGCCATTTCAAAGTTACCAGTCATGGCGTTGCGGCTCACAGCAGTACGGCTGATGGACGCAACGCGAACTGGGCGTTGGTTCCGTTCCTTAACTATTTGTGCTCGCAGCAGCAACGCAGCGAGAGCGATCCGTTGCTGTTGAACGAACGATTTTCACCGGCGACGCTTTCGATGAACGTGGTCATTAAGAATGAACCAATGGCGTCGAACATCACGGTCGGTAAGGCAACTTGCCAGATTTTTCTGAGACCGATGCCCGGCGTCGACTGGCTTGGGTTCACCGAAGAGATCGTTGCGACAGCGAACAGCATGGGGCTGCAAACGAGTCCGATCGCGGCGCTCGAACCGCTGCATACCCCGGACTCGAATCCGTTCTTACGACAAGTGCTTGAACGGTTGGGGCAACCTGAGCCTGACGCGGTGTGTTATGCGACGGACGGATGTTGCCTCCGCGCACTCGAAAACCTAATTGTGCTTGGCCCCGGAAGTATCGAGCAGGCGCATCGACCTGACGAATGGATATCGCTGGACCAACTTCATCGCGGCGTCGAAATCTATGAGCAGATATTCCGGCTGTACAGCGTGCAATAAATCTGTGAATAAGTCCATGAAAAAACTCCGCGCGAACAGATCGTCGCGCAGAGTTTTAGAAGTAAATCGTTTATACGTTTCTTGAGGTTTCTTGAGCTACGGTGAACGAGCGCTTCGAAACTACTTGAACTTCGAATGGCAAGCCATGCAGTCGGTGGTCTTCTTCAGTTCGTCGAGTGCGCCTTCGCGGCCCAATACAACTTTGGCAGCGCTGACGACTGAGGCACCCGCGGCAGCTTGCCAATCGGCTTTTTCGCCCTTCTTCGGCTCGCCTTCAAGCATGTCGATATAGAGATCGAGCAGTTGTTTCTTCTCTTCATCCGTTGCTGATCCGCCTTGGATCTTTTTCAGCAAGCCATCTTTGTGCGCCAGCTTCATCACTTCTTTAACGGACTTTGGCGCCGGCGCGACCAAGTTGTTGTTAACAGCCATCGCGACGCTGCCGCCGATCACTGCCGCAGCCAATGAACAAATAATTAATCGAACTCGCATTGCACAACCTCCCAGACAAAGTTGATGAAACAAAGGACACGCCTTCGGGCTAGAGTTTATCGCGTCCGCAGGGGTAAAAGCAACTGTCGAGTTCATTTTCTTAAAATGACGGCCAAATCTTCAAACTTTCGAGTGGCCCGCATGGAAACGAAAAAACGCCTCGTTCAGCAACTGAGCGAGGCGTTTTATGTAGTTGTTAATTCGCCATTAAATTAGGCGAAAGGATTATATTTGCCGGGGACGGGTACCGGGTAATAGCCGTCTTTGTCGGGCATTGTTGGCGGTTCGGTATCCATCGTGTAGCTATCGATACCTGGGCAAATATCTTTGCCTTTCTCCAACAATTCATCCCACTTGAGAACTTTGCCCGAGTAGCAAGCTTCGCGGCCGAGGATCGCGCAGAACGTCGACTTCGCACCGTACTCGCCTTCGTTATAGATCTCGCCGGCTTGCAGTGCCGCGACTAGGTCTAATTGCTCTTGAGCGTGACCATTAACACGCGGGCCTTCGTATTTCCATTCGTTCTCACCTTTGATCCAACCCGATGGATCCGAAGTACCTTTCGTACCGTGCGCGAATTCGCTGACGTTGCCCCATCCACCTTCGAGATGACGCCCTTGGCTGTACATCTTTGTTCCGTCAGCGAACGTGTATTCGCAGAATGTGTGATCGAAAATCTGTGACAGCCGGCGATCGCCACCCATACGCATTTCGCCACCACCCATTCCATTGCACTCAACTGGGTACGAGCCTTTCAGCCAGCAACCGACGTCGAGGTTGTGAATGTGCTGTTCGCAGATCTGGTCACCGGAAAGCCAGTTGAAGTGATACCAGTTGTTAGTCTGGTAAGCCATTTCGGTTTGGCCTTCTTGCCGTCCGCGATGCCAAATGCCGCCACCGTTCCAGTAAACGCGAGTACACAGTACGTCGCCGATCGCGCCGTCGTGAATGCGTTTGATCGTTTCCATGTAGCTGGGTTCGTGTCGGCGTTGCAAACCGATCGCGACCATCAAGTTCTTCTTCTTCGACTCTTCGACCGATTTGAGCACGCGGCGCACGCCTGCAGCGTCAGAAGCGACCGGCTTCTCCATGAAAATGTGTTTGCCTTTGCTGACCGCGTATTCGAATTGTTGCGGTTTGTATCCAGGCGGAGTTGCGATCACAACCAAATCGCAATCGACATCGATAGCTCGTTTGTAAGCGTCCAAGCCGGTGAAAACTTTGTCCTCAGCGACGTCCATTTTCTTTTCGTGTTTGCGAGACAGATTCCGCAAGCTGGTATTGGCGTTGCGATCGAACGCATCAGCGACTGCGACCAGTTTTGTCTTGCCTTCGGCATCCATGATCTGATCGGCAGCACCTGTTCCACGACCACCACAGCCGACTAACACAAAGCGAATTTCGTCGCTGCCCTGTGCGTGGGCGGTGCGAGCAATCTGGCTGGCCGCGGCAATTCCAGCCGCAGTTGCCGATGCGGTCTTAATAAAATTGCGACGCGTAGGTTCAGTCGTCATGAGAAGTCCTTTACGAAGTTGGAAACTTGAGGTGTGAATAATGTAGGCGAGCGGCAGCAGGAAGTTTTCGTCTGCGTTCCGAGGCCAGCATTGTACCCAATCGCGAGGAGAATTTCGAGCTAAGGCTGTGCAGGGCTCACATAAATTTGTTCTAGGGGCCGCTAGCCCGCGTTACGTTGAGTTTGCTGCCCTTGCTGAGCGCGGTTCGAATAAAGTCGCTGCACCGCTTTTGAGCATTCCGACTTTTGCGGAAGAAAAGCCGATCGGAACGTGGCGGAGCGCACAAGGGCGGCTTCGACCGGCAAACTCGTTACTATTTCACAGAACTGGGCCAGGAATTTCGCGGAATAGGAAATTTCGATTTGCCAAAGGCTTTTATTTTGGCGCGCGAGTACGAATAATCGATCCGTGAGCAAATTTGCTCAACTAGCTATAATCGGTACAGTTAGAACTCACCCCCGGCAGGATTCACTGATGCTGACAAATGGACTCAAGAAGCGATCGATCAACTGCGCACAAATCGGACTGGTGACCGTTTTAGCTCTCCTGAGCAACGCGCTTACCGTGGTCGCCCAGGAGTTCATACCGGCTCTGCCGATTCAACCACCGGTTCAGATTCAGCCGTCTGTGCCATCCAACGTGCAATCTGCGGGCGCGCAATCAGCGGTGCCGACGCAGCAACGATCTGCGGCCAAGCCGGTTGTCAGCTCAGCCGAGAATGTTGGGGCGACCTATGTGGCGCTCGACGCTCGCTTGCGACAAGTCTTTCGAGGTAGTGAGCCGAAGAACCTCAACGAACTGAAGGCGCTCGAAGCTCAGCAAGAGAAGGTTGCCAAAGCGATCGAGCAAGTCACGGTGAATGTGCAACAAGGTTCGGCGCAGGGCAGCGGAGTCATTATCACTGGAGACGGTTACATCCTGACTGCGGCTCATGTGGCTGGCAAACCAGGTCGGCAGGCTTGGGTGCGGATGAGCGACGGGACGCGTGTCGAAGCGACAACGTTAGGTATGAACCGCGATAAAGATGCTGGTTTGATCAAGATCAATAACGGGCGCGGCAGACCTTGGCCGCACGCCACGATCGGTCGCAGCCAAGATTTGCGAGTTGGTCAGTGGTGTATTGCAGCGGGCCATCCCGGCGGTTGGCAAGAGGAGCGTGGAAACGTTATCCGAGTTGGCCGCATTCTCAGCATCAAGGGTGACAGCAAAGACAAAGACGAATGGTCGGCTCACACGCTTTTCACGGATTGCACTTTGATTGGCGGCGACAGCGGCGGACCGCTGTTCACGCTGGAAGGCAAACTGATCGGCATCCACTCCCGCATCGGCACGGAACTGGAAGACAACATGCATGTGCCGATCGGAGTCTACGCGGACGATTGGGAACGACTGAAGATCGGACAGGCTTGGGGAATGCTGCCTGGGTTCCGTCCAGTTATCGGAGTTCGCGGAAGCGATGATCGCTCGGTTGTAGAAGCCATCGTGGCGGAGGTGATTCCGCGCAGCCCAGCGGCTGATGCTGGTGTGGAAGTCGGCGATCGGATCCTAAGTTTCGATGGTGTGAAAGTGAAGTCGTTCGCCGAATTGCAATCGGCTGTGCAGCAGACATTGCCGGGTGATACCGTGTTCATCGAACTTGTTCGCGACGGAATTCCGCTGAAATTCCCAATCGTGGTCGGCATCGAAGAGTAGAGATCGAAGAGTAAAGATGGAAAAGTAGAAGTTCGCAATTGCTGCCGCAGGATTCTGGTAGCGAGTAACAAAATGGATCTGAGCCTGATTAGAATGGAGTCGAATCAATTTCAGGCAATTACCACCTTGCTAGAAAGAATGCAAAGCAGTGATTACTCGCCTCCTTCGAATCTTTGTTCTGCTTGTCAGTTTTCTTGGCACTTCGTTCTGTGTTCCACTAGCACAAGATCTCGTCGAGAAAGTTGTCTCGAGCGCTGCGGATCAGTCGGCCGATGAGATGGCCAGTGAAACGAACCGTGTCGCAGGACAATTCGTTCAAGAACCGCTGCGGCGATCGTTGCGTCCCGATTTCTCGGCGTCGCATATTCAGCGAGCGAATCAACGTACCAGCATTTTTATGTTGCGAGCGTTCAACGAGGCGCTGGGCGACAATTGGAAGAGCACTGTTCAATTGATCCACAATGGTGAGCAGATCGCTTTGGGTGCAGTTGTCGATAAAGATGGCTGGATCGTAACCAAGCTAAGTCAGTTGCCGCCGAGCGGAGTGATCATGTGCCGCCTCCACGATGGTCGCGAAGCCGTCGCGTCGCTGGTCAATCCTGTTACCGAACACGATTTGGCTCTGATGCACATTCCTGAAACGAACTTGACGACGATCACTTGGGACGTCGGTACTATTCCGCAACGTGGGAAGTGGTTAGCAACGACCGATATCAAAGCGACTCCTGTTGCGGTCGGAGTTATCAGTGCTGGAGTTCAAAACGTGAAGGCTGAGAGCCCGCGTTTGGGCGTGTCACTGGAAGAGACCCGAGGTGGCGGCGCGGTGGCGATGGTACTGCCCGGAAGTGGAGCCTACGATGCGGGTGTTCGACGCGGCGACACCGTGTTTTCAGTGAACGGTAGAGTGCTGAACTCGCGCGACGAAGTTCTGCAAGCGATTAAAGAGGGTGGAAGCGCTGGCGACTTCATCCGCTTGGGAATCGATCGGGCTGAGAAACGTTTCGAAGTTGAAGCTCGACTTATGGACTTGACCAGCGAGCTGCTCGATCCAACCGAGATGGAAGTCAACGGTCGCGTCAGTGCTCGATCGACTGGTTTTAACAAAGTCTTTTTGCACGACACCGTTCTCGAACCGCAGCAGTGCGGCGGACCGCTCGTGAATCTCGACGGCAAAGTCGTCGGCATCAACATCGCTCGAGCGGGTCGAGTTAGTTCTTACGCTTTGCCAGCGCAGACGATCCAACCGATCGTTGACAGCCTACTTGCCCAAGCCAAATTGGTTTCCGCTCCTGCGTCGCCAGCGACATCGTCGCTACGCCCTATTCGTTAGCCTTGAGCGATGATCGGCTTCTACATTTCATCTGCCGGAGCCTCTAACTCAGCCTCTACCTCAGGCTCTAGTCAATTCTTCCTGGTGCTGTGCCAGTGTTCTTGATTCAACATGGAATCGATGGCCTTGGAGTTCGGCTACTCGAACTCGTTGCTGCGGTACGCGGTATTCGCGTTGAAGGCTTGAAGGGCCTGAGGGGTTGAAGATCGGCTAACGCCTTAGGCTCACGGTCTTTTGCTGCGTGGTCCTCCTCGTATTGGGGGAACTGTCTCGGATTTTTTTGTGGGCTAGTTGTGGGAAGCCGTTGCTTAGTCGTATCATGTCGACGCTTCGCCAGACGCTCGACTTGTGTACCCGATCGGTATTGACCACAGGCACCTGCTCTCACCTCTCAATCCCGCCTTCGCCCTTACGCCTTGGTCCCTGCCGCTCGTTCCAAGTTCTTGCGAGTCCTTCTGAGTACATACAGCTCCAGTTTCGACTTAGGCGTTGCGCGTTGAGTTAGTTGAGATCCGCATAGATTCGCACAGCTGACGCGTGCATTGCGCATATCGCCTGCGACAAATTTTGCTGTGTAAGAAATTTTTGTAAGAGAACGACCAAATGAAAAATTCGCTATCTCCAAAACGCACCAGTCGATCTACCAAGAAGCGAAACTTTCGAAATCAGTTGCAGATAGAAACCTTGGAGCCGCGCTGCTTGCTCACCAGCGACTTGGCGGAGTTGGCCTCGGTCGGTTCGCAGCTCGCAGGTCGGATGACGGGTGCGACGATCATCACGCACGGCTTTCAGCTTGGACCCGATAGTTCCACGCCATCGAGCAATGGCGATGCGCTCATGCCGCTTGCTCAATCGTTACGGGCTCGAGCCAACGGTACAGCGCCAGCTTCGAATCCTGGAGCGTTCTTAGTTGACTATGAGTTGTCTGGCGAAGGTGGATTTGCGGGGGTCGATTTGACGCAGTCGATTCTGCCTTCTGCCGCGACAGCGACTAAGGGCGAGTTGGTGTTGTTGTTCGATTGGTCGTTTGAGTCGAATGAAGCTTCGCCGGGTTGGGCATCGGCGGCTGGTGATGCTCTGTTCAGCACGTTGGTGCAATTGGGTGTAGTCGATCCGGAGTTGCAAGCTTCCCTGCCACTGCACTTTATCGGTCACAGTTTCGGCGCGGCGGTCACCACGGAAGCGATCGAGCGGCTCGCGCGGTTTGATATCGCCGTTGATCATGTGACGCTGCTTGATCCGCACGAC
>JBGSOM010000002.1:0-17902 GCA_041739135.1 Pirellulaceae bacterium | reverse complement strand
GGCGCGTGTGTTAGAAGGACTCGAAGGCGCTGCGGCGCAAACTGGTAAAGCCTTTGATCGAAACGCCATGGAGCAAACATTGGCTGCGCTAGGCAGTCGCGTGTTCTTGATGAACAATGTGCACGACGACGCTCCCACCATTTTTCAATCACGCTGGGCACTCTCGTTTTTACGCGGTCCGCTCAGTCGCCAGCAGATTCAAGGGTTGATGGATCCGCGGCGCGCCGAGTTTACAAGCAACCTGATTTCAAACAGATCAGCTTCTAGTAATTCCAACACAGCCACAACCTCCGGCGCCGTCAATTCGTACAAGACCACTGGCCCGACCGATATGCGTCCGATTCTACCAACCGGAGTTGCAGAACGCTTTTGGATACCGGAGCGGTTACCAAGACAGAATTCGAAACTGATTTATGGGCCAGCCATCTTAGCTCAGTCGGCTTGTCATTATGTGCGCGCGAGCAGCAAGATCGATTGCTGGGAGGACATAAGCTTGCTAGCGCTTTGCGAACGCGGTGTACCAGCGGACATCTGGTCGAAAGCGATTCGTTTGCCGCCGAACAAAATTGAATTGAGTCAGCAGCCTGAAGACGGTTATGTCTTCGGCGAGTTGCCTTCTGAGTTGATCAACGCCAAGCAGTACAAGACATGGGCTAAAGATCTAGCGAATCACTTGTACCGCGACGTACCGATGAAGTTGTTCTTCTGCAAAGAGCTCAACGCAACGAGCGCTGCAGGTGAATCGGAGATGGATGCAAGAATCGCGTGGACGCAAAAAGTGCGCGAGGCTCGCGATGAAGCAAAGGAGAAGTTGAGTGATAAGTATGCGAAGTTGATGAGTTCGCTCGAAAGCAAAATTCGCACTGCGCAGCAACGTGTCGAACGCGAAAAAGCGGACTATGACAATGAGAAGTGGAATACAGCACTCAGTTTCGGCACTTCTATCCTCGGCGCATTGCTCGGCAACAAAATCGCCAGCCGCTCCAATGTTTCGCGAACTTCGACAACGGCGAGAAAGATCGGCAAGGCAGCTCAGGAGCGCAGCGACATGCAAGCTGCTTCAGCGGTACTCAATGATCTGCTGGCAGAGAAATACGAGCTAAACGATGCGTTCGAAAAGGAAGTGCGCGAGCTGACGGACCAGTTTAGCGTGGAAGGTCTGACGCTCGAACCGCTTGAGATCCCCTGCCGAAAAGGCGATATTAAGGTCGAATTATTGTGTTTACTGTGGATTCCCTACGAGTTGGATAGTCGCGGGATGGCAACCCCGCTGGTTGAACTGCTTGAGAATCGGTGATGCCCAATTTTCGCAACCGGCGCAAGAACTATCTAACGGCTGTCTGTTTACTACAATAGTCAAACGTCTGGCTGGATGGATCCCCCTCATCCATCTACCAAAATCAAACCCACCACAACTCTGGAGCTTTGTAATTTATGAAACACTCCCGCACTCTCAAGTCGCTGTTGACGGCGACTGCTTTAACAGTGTCGCTGGTAGCAGCGAACTTCGGCGTAACAGCGATTCATGCTGCGGATCCTTCAATGGCAGCTGGCGTCGATCAATCTCCGTTAGCAATTGTGGCTGATCGTGCATTTCCGAAAATCACTATCGATCGTCCCGTCACGCTAACGAATGCGAACGACGGATCGAACCGAATTTTTGTTGCGGGACAGAGAGGCAAGATCTTCTCGTTCGTGAGCGATCAGAATGTCGAAGAGCCTACACTGTTCATCGATATCGAAGACCGCGTCACTTACAAAGACAATGAAAACGAAGAAGGTCTCCTGGGGCTGGCGTTTCATCCCAAGTTTAAAGACAAAGGCGAGTTCTTCGTTTATTACACGACTAAGAAAGAACCGCACCTGTCAGTGATATCGCGGTTTAAGACAAACGCGGACCGCACTCAGGGCGATCCGAGCAGTGAAGAAGTGCTAATGACCATCAAACAACCGTTTTGGAATCACAACGGTGGAACGCTTGAGTTTGGCAAAGATGGTTACTTGTACATCGCACTGGGTGACGGCGGCAAGCGCGACGATCCACTGCAAGCCGCGCAGGACCTAACGGCGCTGCTTGGCAAGGTGCTTCGTATTGATATCGACAACCGCTCGCCCGGTCTGCCCTATGCCATTCCTGGCGACAATCCGTTTGTTAAAGAGCCCGGTGCACGACCCGAAATCTACGCGCGCGGTTTTCGTAATCCATGGCGTATTTCATTTGATCGCGAGACCGGCGAACTGTGGTGTGCTGATGTTGGTCAAGACCTTTGGGAAGAGATCAGCTTCGTTAAGAAAGGTGGCAACAATGGCTGGAGCGTCCGCGAAGCGACTCACAAGTTCGGTCCGCGCGGCGTTGAAGCCAATGAACAAATGACTGAACCGGTGTGGGAGTATCCGCACGAAGAACCTTGGGGCAAATCGATCACTGGCGGTCAAGTTTACCGAGGCAAGTTGCTGCCCGAGTTGACTGGTTACTATCTGTATGGCGACTACGTAACCGGCAAGTTGTGGGCATTGAAAGTCGATTCGAAGACCGGAAAGGCGACGGAAAATCGCAAGATCGAGTGGTCGAACGCAGCTAACTTGCCGATCGTTACGTTCGGTGAAGATGAAGCTGGTGAAGTTTATTTCACAAGTGTTACGAGTGGCGGGCGTATCTATCACTTCCGCAAAAAGTAACGCAGTTCGGCGTAGCTTTTACAGTTAACTACCTGCACGTTGTCGTGGCGTTGATTCGTTGCCACGGCAACAACGCATCATTAATTGCGTGGCAGGAATGTCGTTTGCTCAGTAACAATAACCCAGACGGGCCGCGCGTCGGAGGAAACCGCCGCGGCCATCTCGACGTTGCTGGGCACGAGGCCACGAGCTTCGATGATGTAGTCGATCGAACCACCAGCAGGCAGGAACTTTTCAATCGGCTGGAGTTCATAAGTGTCGTTGTTACGAATGAACGTAACGGGTTCGCCCGTCAGCTTTGAGACTTGCACAAGTTCGATCCCTTGCGGCACTTTCAATCGAACTCGAATGTTATTGTCACCCAGGTTTTGACCGTTGCGGATGGTTAATGGGTAACGGAACACGGAACCGACTACGGTTGGATCGCCGAGGTCATTAAGCGCAATCGAAAGCGATCCGGTACGTGTTTGCGGAGCGGTTGGTGCAACACCACCGCCCGCACCAACATTTGGTGGCGGTTGCAAGCCGCTGGCAGTAATGCGAGTGGTAGCTTGCGCTTGGTCTTGGACGTTTTCGCGACTAGTAGCTTGAACCAGAATCGCCGCTTGAGCGACTGGTGATTGCGCTTCGTACTCAACGTACAACTGCGAGATCGTTTCGCCGTATGTTCCGGCCAACATATCTTGCGGAGACCAAATTAGCCTCGTGCCTGGCACTTCCTGACGAATCAACGGAATGTTGGCTGAGTCTGTTGCGATCGCTCGGAGCGCTGGGTCGCTGTTGATAACGACGCTTAATCCAGTCAACGTCGTTTCTCCGGTGTTCTTAACTGTTATGACAGCGCGTGTGCGAGAGCCAACCGTTACCGCCTCTGGGAACTCAATTGAAACATCGATCCCGGGTCGCTTGGGTTTAATTGGCGTTCCGAATACCGTCGCCTCGCGTTCCGCTAAGACTGAGTTGCCGGACAAAATCTTGATGCGAGCCTTCAGTGCGCCTTCGCGTTGAATGTTGAAGGCAACACCGGAATTGATCGTCTGTCCGGGCTGCAGCATTGAGAGGCGTTGCTCCACCGCGTTCGCTCCCTTCTCTGCTTCAGGCAATCCAGCCTCCGTTTCAATCATCAGCACGAGATCGGTCAGCGTTTGGCGACCGGTGTTCGTAACGTCGATATCAAAGTTAATGCGACTGCCTTTTTCCGCTTCCGCAACACCTCCAGCCGGCGCGAACTTCAAGTCGACGGAAGGTTGGATGATCTGAGTTGCAACATTTGACTCAGCGTTTAATCGGGGTTCGCCAACAGAGCGGAACATAACTGAGTAATCGCCGGTCTGCTGAGCTTGAAGGACGACGGTCACATCGACTTGCCGTTGCGCCGGAAGCACACCTTGGTCCCAAACCAGTTGAGTAGGAGTTTGACGAGTTGGTTGCAGCGAAGTGGTTACGAACTGCATGCCCGCAGGAATGTTCATGCTGAGCGATACGTTTTCGGCGTCGATGTCACCGGGATTCGCGAGTGTTACTGAGTAAGTAAGTTGCTCTCCGACGATGCCAGCTTGAGGTCCAAACGACTGCAAGGCAAGTCCCGGTGAGCTGAATGTGACGACGGTTTGACCGCGACCTAGCAGAATTTCTGGCAAATTGTCTGAAGGTTCAGCAGGGCGGATGACTTCTATCACGACTGGCGTTGTTCCGCGAGATCCAGGCGGCGCCGTGATTTGAACGTTCGCTTGGCCGCTTGCATCAACGGTAACTCGAGCTGAATTGCCGCTAACTTTGACGACGTTCGGATCGGCTGGTGGGGCGAACACTGCGACACTTGGATCAACGATCGTGTACAACACCGTCCACCCAGCCGCAGGTTTGAGGTTCTCGGCTTTCGTAACCCGTGTTAACAAGTTGATCGCATCGCCACTGCGCGCGATCTGCGGCTGAGGGAACTCCCACTGCGCATCGACCCAGTAGATCGTTGCCGTTTGACGACGCTGATCCCACAGTTCGCTTTCGGGCGCGAGTACCGTCACGCGACTCACACCTTCGCTCGGCGAAGAGATACTCAGCCAGGTTTGACCGTCTTTCAACTGAATGTCGTCATCGGCTCGCTGCGTGCCGCGTGTGATCAGAGTCTCACCATTGCTAGTGCGACCGCGCGCAAAATCGACGTCCAGCTTCTCGACTTTCGGCGCATGCCTGAGTGTGCTGATCAACTTGCTCTTCATATCGTCGCCGACTTCGATGAACGTGCCAACGCTGTCCGGTGACAGCATCCATTCAATTGGCTCTCGTTTGACCAAGTAACCGTCTTCGCCACAGATGCCTGCCAGCAGCACGACTTCGCCGCCCACCGGCGCTACGACTCGCAGTGGGGTCAGTTGAATTTCGCCGCATTTGCCGGGAGATTTGTGGCTAAGCAGATTGTGTTTGTGACCGACCAACTTGTGATTAAAGAGATTGCACAAACCGCCTTCACCTCCGTCGAGACACGGTGGTGGCGTAGCAGGTTGTTGAAAAGCGGGCGTCGAAGAAAGCGACAGTTCCGTTGTGTTGGGAAACGGAAGGAATACGTTGGCGCCAGTGGGATCGAACCGAGGTAGGTAGATGCGATGGCATCCGGTGTTCATCAGCAAGCAGCAGGCAGCGCCGAGAAGAATAAATGGTGCTAACCATTTTCGCGCGAGCACTCTGGCAGTTTCTTCACTGCGCTGTTGCAAGTCGAACTGTCCTTGTTCAGTCGACATCATCCCGAGTCGCCTTTGAGCTAGCTTCCTATTGCAGCGGCATCCTACAGCCTCTGCCGAGTGAAACGTAGCTCATCGATAGCGACCGTGACGCTCAACCACGCTCGGAAATCGCGGAGTGTCGGCAAGAAGCGTATGCATTGCACGGGTTATAGCGAATGTGCTGAGCAAAGTTCGCACGCGGTTGCCTGACTTAAGACGCTCTTTGGCGTCGAGGATTGCTGCGTCGGGTGTCACTGGCACTGCCAGTGCGAACGAAGGCGGCGATGCTCACAAAAAGTAGTCGGTCCAATACGTTGGGCTCGACCTATAATAGCCGAAGTTAGACGTTTTCAGTGACCACTCCGCTTCGTTGTGGCCAGCCCGATACCAAAAACTTTCCACAATTCTCCATCTGTTCGTTGCCAAGGTCGACTCACTAGTCGCACTGTATTTGATAGTCTTTGCAGATTCCAACCGCAACACTTCGGCGACTTTTAGCACGAGCTTATTGTATTGGGTCAACCACTTTCACTTTAGAATAACCTCCTTCGATCACTGGCATAGCCAGTGGCAAACCCAGTCGACAGTGCTACCCTAAATCTGAATGTTGTCAGCACTAGGGCAAGTTGAGCGTTCGTGCCGACAAAGATGGATCTGCCGCTTGTGCAAACCACTCGAGGTTGGTGCATAGTTGCTCACGAGAAATCTGCTCAGCTGCGGATTGTCGGCGCACGACAATTCGAGCTCCGGTTTCTGTTGCATGCTCGACTTTGGCAGTGACCTCTTCGGAGTCGCACTCGAGTTCCAGATGAGCCGGCCCATCTAAGGCTGGGCAAAAACCGAGTACAACTGTCTCGATTCGCTGATTCGGTTCAAAGACAATGCGTACCGAACCGGACAGGTAACGCTGGCCGTCCTCGTCGATGCCGTCGACCAATTCGCGACGAACGTCACCTTGCTCTTCCTCTGATGCATCGTGTTGTTCGAGCTTACGATGTGCGCTTGGAAACTCCGCGGAGGGCAGGGCGGTTTGTGATTCCATCACGGTTCGACCTAAAAGTTTCCCCGGCCAGCTAATTTTATTTCTACAAACCACTAGCAACCAAAGCTCCATGCCCCAGCAAATAATGATTGCCTCAGCCGCAACAGTTGCGTTGGGGGCACGCATCGCGAGAAAGCCCGCCCAATTGACTTGAGCAAAAAATGCGATCATCCAAACGGCATGTGTCAACCACGGCGGAATCGTGCAGCTTGCAAACAGCACCGGCAGACGAATTCCGAGAGAAACAAGCGAAACGACACAAGCCAAGACAAGCACTTGCCAGTGCGATATGGTTGACGTCGCATCTCCGGCCACCACGAGAGCCAGCATGCAACCAGCAACGGCACCACATGCCCACAACGCCGCTCCCGCTAACCAACTGGTGTGATCTTCATCGCATTCAAACCCGGTTAGCATCGTTAACTCGCTGTCGCTTTTGTACTGTCACTTTAAAACTGGCACTCGAATCCTTACGTCAGGCATTCCAGATGTCGAGAACAGTATACCCAAGTCGGCCGGCTATCGCGAAACGACTTGAGTCACCATCAGTGAATGGGACTTGGCAGCGACCGATACCAGGGCGCGATGAAATGCTGCGCAGCGAGTCGTGCGCGAGCGAACCGAGCGATTCGCATACGCGGCGTCTTCCAAAGCTGGTCCGCGTTGTGAGTGACCTCAACAAGTAACGTATGGTAGTAGCGCCACATCAGCGAAAACAGCCGACGGCTTGGCGGCGGAAGGTACTTGATCGTATTCCAACCCGATGCGTAAAACTGCTCAGCTCTCGCACTCGTTGCTCGAATCAGCTCTTCCCAATCGCCATTCGGCACCCCAGCCAACCAACGATTTTGGTCAACGCCAAAGCGATCAAATTCGGTAAGTGGCAAGTAAACGCGTCCCATGCCAGCATCGTTCGCTACATCTCGCAGTATGTTCGTGAGTTGAAATGCGATACCGCAGTCGATTGCAAATTGCTTCGGCATGGATGCTTCAGCTTTCCAAATATGCGTGCAAGCGAGTCCGACCGCGGATGCCACATGGTAACAATACTGTTCCAATTCCGGCCAATCATTGGGCTGGCGATGATCAAGGTCCATCATCACACCCTGAACGATGTCAATTAACAATTGATCGGGAATTTGATAGGTTTGCACCGCATGCCTTAGTGCTGGCTGCAATGCATTCCACTCAGCAGGCAGATCCGGTTCGTTCATCGTCGACTCAGTAATCAACCTCGCCGCATCGTTATTTAGCGACTGCGTCAATCGAAGCCAGCGTTCAAGCGCAGCGCGTTTCGATTGGGGTGGCAACTGTCCATCGCCCAAGTCGTCCGTGAGCCGCGCGAAGGCGTACAATGCATACATCGCAGCGCATTGTTCGCGCGGAAGTAGAACGAACGTCCAGCAAAAACTGCTGCCGCTGCCACGACAGAACTGGCGACACCATCGGTAACTCTCAGCGATTCGCTTGTCCATCCTACTACCCTACGAAACGTGACTTGAGAGCTTGAAACAAAAGCTTGAACTTTTTGTGTTTCGGAATGGTCGGTCTAGCGGTCCAAACATCGAAGCGACGCGCTTCGATTTCATCCAAAATCGCCGTACCACCGCGCAGAAACAGATCAACATCCACCGCCAACCAACTTGGTATCGATTTCACTAACGGCCTACCGCTCACGAATAACTGCCGCGCGTACTCAACCCATTCCTTCAGCATCGATTGCAGCGGGGGCGTACACCGCGCGGCCAATATCATCGTTTCGTCGACCTGATGCCGCTGCCACAAATCGCGCGGCGCATAGATTCGATCCAACTTGGCATCGCGAGCCATGTCCTGACAAAAGTTAGCGATCTGAAGTCCAGTGCAAATCGAATCGCTCAGTGGCAAGTTCGATTCGCGATCCGCATTGCCGAATCGAAGGATGACACGTCCAACTGGGTCGGCGGAACGGCGGCAGTAGTCAAGCAAGTCCGATTGATCAGCGTATCGCCGTTTCGTCTGATCTTGCCGAAACGCGCTCAGCAGATCCTCCAGCGGCGCGATGGGAATGCGATGCTTCTCGACCGTTGACTGCAGCGCGAGCATGACCGGGTGCGCGGGGCGACCGGAGTAACACAACGCCAACTGCTGACGCCACCAATCCAGTAGCGGTAATCGCCGCTGCTCTTCGACTTCATCGGCTAGGTCATCCGACCACCGACAAAATGCGTAAAAATTTGAGAAGTCCTGTCGCAGATTGCGAGGCAGAAACCAACTGATCACAGTGAAGTTCTCGCTGTGACTGCGGGCAATAGTTCGGCAATGTTGTTCGGCGAATTTCAAATCGCAGGCGGTTGGAGCCATATCGGGCCCCCATTTTGCCAAATCCGCCATAAAAATCGCTTGAGCGGCATTCGAAGTCGTTGGTTTTTGCAGCATAATTGAGTGCGTTACATTTCGACACGACGGGCTTTTTACCGCGCTCAGAGCCATTAGGAATTTGAAGCATGGAAATTATATTGGCCGCGCCAAGGGGCTTCTGTGCTGGCGTCAACATGGCGGTCACCAGTCTGGATTTGGCGATCAAGTATTTCGGCACGCCGATCTACGTTTACCATGAAATCGTTCACAATATGTACGTCGTCGAGACGTTCAAGAGCAAGGGAGCGGTCTTCGTAAACTCTTTGGAAGAAGTCCCGGAAGGACAAACGGTGCTGTTCTCGGCACACGGCGTTTCGCCTGAAATCCGTAGGACCGCTGTCGAACGCAAGCTGTTCGCGATCGATGCGACCTGCCCACTGGTAACAAAAGTCCACTTGGAAGCGATTAAGTACGCCAAAGGTGGCTACACAATTATCCTTATCGGTCATGAAGGCCATGATGAGGTGATTGGGACCATGGGAGAAGCCCCCGAAGCGATTGTGTTGGTCGAATCGGAGGCAGATGTTGATGCACTTACTTACACGCCGGACGTCAAGTTGGCTTATTTGACGCAGACAACGCTAAGCGTCGATGACGCCAACCGCATTATCCAACGACTGCGTGCTCGATTTCCTTGGATCGATAGTCCGCCGAAGGAAGACATTTGCTACGCAACTCAAAATCGACAAGAAGCCGTGCGATTGCTCAGCGAACAAGCGGACGTGGTCCTCGTGCTGGGAAGTAAAAACAGCAGCAATAGCTTACGCTTGAAAGAGCTTGGTGATGAACAAGGCAAGCACAGTTATCTGATCGACGGACCGCAAGATATCGATCCAACTTGGTTCAATTCTTCGAATCGAGTGTTGGTAACGGCCGGAGCTAGCGCGCCCGAATCAGTTGTAAACGAAACCATCGAATGGCTAAAGCAACGCTTTGGTGCAACAGTGCGCGAAGAAACGATTCGTGAGGAGCAGGTGCATTTTCCACTGCCGAAAGCCCTGCGGAACTTGTCAAAACAGGAACAACCTGCCGCCTCCCAGTAGTCGGAATCATCGTTTACAATCCGGCAGCGATCTACAAGAACGGTAGAACAATCGCTGTAAATTGGAACGATCCTGACCGGAGCCGTAAATGGTTGAACCTCAGTTCCCACCCGCGTGGCAACATCGCCATCTGTTGGATGTCGAGAGTTTGACTGCGGCGGAGATCACAACGCTGCTCGATTGCGCCGAGCAACTGAACGCTGCCTACAACGCTTCGCCAACGAAACTTTCGTTGCTAAACGGTCGCACAGTCGCCAACTTGTTCTTCGAGAATAGCACTCGAACTCGCAATAGTTTTTCCTTGGCAGCCAAACGCTTGGGCGCGGACACAATCGAGTTCTCGTCCAGCGGTTCGTCCGTTTCCAAGGGCGAAACGTTTATCGATACCGCCAAGACCATCGAGGCGATGGGTGTCGACGCAGTTGTTGTACGGCACGCAACCCCCGGCACTTCACACCTGCTGTCAACGCACTTGAATTGCTCAGTACTTAATGCCGGCGACGGTCCCCACGAACATCCCACGCAAGGCTTGCTCGACATTTTAACGATCCGGCAAAAACGCGGACACATTCGCGGTTTAACCGTCGCACTTGTCGGTGATATCGCGCACAGCCGTACAGCGCGCTCGAATATCTGGGGACTGAAAAAACTCGGAGCCCATGTGATCGTTTGCGGTCCCGCAACGTTGGTTTCGAAGAAGTGGGAACAGTTCGGTGTCGAAGTCGCCTACAGTCTCGACGCGATCCTGCCCCGCTGCGATGTGCTCAATCTGCTCCGTATTCAATTCGAACGCCAAGCCACTCGCCCGTTTCCATCAGTCCGCGAGTACGCGCTGCTTTACGCTATGAATTCTCAACGCATGCTCAAAGCCAAATCAGACATTCTTATCATGGCGCCTGGACCGATTAATCGCGGAGTTGAATTGACTCCCGATGTCGCTGATGGACCGCACTCGGTGATCCTGCAACAAGTGAGCAACGGCATTTCGATTCGCATGGCAGCGCTCTGGCTGTTGCTCGGTGCGCAAGGAGGAGCGAAGTGATGGAAGCGAACCGCAACACATCTTGGCTGATTCAAAACGGACGCATCGTAGACCCTTCGCAACGGATCGATCATGTCGGTCGTTTGCTGTTGCTCAATGGAACGATCGCTGCCATCGACCCTAACGATGGCGAGATTCCCGCCGATTGTTCTCGGATCGATGCAACCGGCTGCATCGTCGCTCCCGGTTTGGTTGATATCGCCGCCGAACTGGGCGAACCGGGCATGGAAGAGGACGAAACGATTGCGACCGGAACCATGGCCGCACTTGCCGGCGGGTACACCTCGATCGCCTGCTCCGCTAACACAGATCCGCCGATCGATACCGCTACGGCGGTCGAATTCGTGCGACAAAAAGCGGCTGAAGCGGACCAAGCGCGAGTGTACGTCATCGGCTGTGTCAGTAAAGGTCGCGGTGGTGAAGAACTGGCTGAGATCGGTTCGCTGGTCAACGCCGGAGCGATCGCACTTAGCGATTCGCCGCTGCCGATGGGTAATACCGCGCTGCTGCGCAAAGCACTTGAATACTGCCTGATGTTTAATCGGCCCATCATCGATAGACCTGAAGTGCGGAGCTTGACGCGCGATGGCGTGATGCACGAAGGTTTGACGCAGTTAGTGTTGGGGCTCGCGCCGATGCCTGCGGAAGCTGAAGACCTCGCGACTGCACGCGACTTGCGTTTAGTCGAAAGCACCGGCGGAAGATTGCATCTCAATAGCGTCTCCACTTCCGGTAGCATTGAGATCATACGACGTTCCAAAGATCGTGGCATCGCCGTCACCGTTGACACTCGCATCGCTAACCTGTGTTTCGACGACGAGTGTTTGCGCACTTTCGATGCGAATTACAAAGTCAACCCGCCGCTACGCGCGCGTCATGACGTCGACTTGTGCCTCGAAGCAATCGCTGACGGCACAATCGACATGATCACGTCGGGACATCAGCCTCGTTCCCTCGAAAAGAAGATGCAAGAACTGGATGCGGTACCGTTTGGCGTCACATCCCTTGACACTTGTCTCGCACAGGTGATCACCTGCTTGATCAATACCCATCGAATCGATTGGCCGCGAGCGATTCGCTGCCTCTCTTTGAATCCAGCTCGACTGCTTGGCATCGAGGCGGGTACGTTAGCGGTGGGCAAGCCCGCAGATGTTGTCGTCATCGATCCTCATCTGAACTGGACCGTCGAGCCGCGCGAATTGCGTTCTAGAAATCGCAACACTCCATTACTGCACAAGACGCTGCAAGGCAGAACACGTCAAGTTTGGGTTGGCGGCGTTCTTAAGTATCAGTTGTAACAAAGCAAAACAACCCAGTTGTAACAAAGCAAAACAACACAATGCACCGGTAACTTAACCGATCAGCGCCGGCACCACATTGCCCGCCACATCGGTCAATCGATAGTCGCGTCCCTCGTGGCGATAGATCAGTTTCTTGTGATCGACGCCCAGCTGATGCAGAAGCGTCGCATGCAAGTCATGCACATGCACTGGATCGCGAGTGATGTTGTAACCAAAATCATCGGTTTCACCATGCACATAACCTTGTTTTAAGCCGCCGCCAGCCATCCACACGGTAAAACATCGCGGGTGATGATCGCGGCCAAAGTTGTCGGGCTTGATCTCGCCTTGGCTGTAGGCCGTTCGCCCAAACTCGCCGCCCCAAACAACAATCGTATCGTCCAACAATCCACGCCGCTTGAGATCGAGAACCAGCGCCGCTGCGCCTTGATCGGTCTCCTTGCACTTCACCGGCAACCCGCCTGGTAAGCCGCCGTGATGATCCCAATCGCGATGACAAAGCTGAATGAACCGACATCCGCGTTCTGCCAACCGTCGCGCTAGCAAACAGTTGTTTGCAAACGACGGCTTCCCGGGCGTCGCTCCGTAAAGGTCCAACGTCTCTTGCGATTCTTGCGAGAGATCCGTCAACTCTGGAACACTCGACTGCATGCGAAACGCCAACTCATAATTTTCGATCTGCGCCGCAATCGCAGGATCGCCAAGATCGGCTAGTGCGAGCTGATTTAATTCATTGGTAGCATCCAACAATTGACGGCGCGTCTGACCACTCACCCCCGGCGGATTAGAGACGAACAGCACCGGATCGCCCGCGTTTCGAAACTGCACGCCACCATATTGCGCCGGCAAGAAACCGCTGCCCCAATATCGCGTCTGCAAAGTCTGACCACCTCCGCCACTAGTCAGCACCACGAAAGCTGGCAGATCCGAGTTATCGCAACCCATTCCATAAGCCAACCAAGCTCCCATCGTCGGCCGTCCGGGCTGCTGATTTCCAGTCGCAAAGAACGTCACCGCGGGATCGTGATTGATCGGATCCGTATGCAGTGAGCGAACGAAGGTGCAGTCATCGACAACTTTTGCGAGGTTAGGAAGCAACTCAGAAAGGTCCATCCCCGCGGTGCCATACTTCTTGAACTTGAATGGCGAACCGACACAGAACAGATTGGATTGGCCGCTCGTCATCGTCGTGATGCGTTGCCCTTTGCGCACGCTATCGGGCAGATCCTTGCCGGTCATCTCAGTGAGTTTGGGTTTCGGATCGAACAGGTCCAATTGCGATGGCGCACCCGACATAAACAGATAGATGATTCGCTTCGCCTGCGGTGCATGATGCAAACGCCGGATCGCGCCGGGGACTTCGGGCGCATCGGTCGATACATCGGCCTGCAGCGAACCGTTCAAAAGCGACGCTAGCGCGAGCGCACCGACACCCGTCGTGCTCTTTTGCAAGAAATTGCGGCGATGTAGAGCGAACTTAATTTTCTGTTGCATGTTCATAGCTAATTCGAGATCGTCTCGTTCAAGTTAAGAATAACGTTGCACACCGCAATCCAGGCTGCGAGTTCGCGATCATCAAGCTCGCTGGGCTTTGCCAAATCACCGACGCTTGCCAGCTTCTTCGCGGCTTCCGGATCGCCTCGGTAAGTTGCCAATTGCTGCTCGAGCGTTCGATTCAAAATCGAATGCTCAACTTCGCTAGGGCTGCGCGACAATGCCAGCCGCCAAGCAAGTCGTGTGCGAGCAGCGTTGTCCAAGTCTGGCTCAGCGAGTATGCGCTGCGCGAAAGCGCGTGCCGCTTCCACGAACACAGGATCGTTCATCAGAACGAGGGATTGCAACGGAGTGCTAGTCTTGGCGCGCTGCGCCACACAAAACTCGCGCGTCGGCGCGTCGAGCGTTACAAAAGATGGATAGACTGTCGAGCGCCGCCAGTACACGTAAAGGCCGCGTCGATAGAGATCCGCACCTGTCGATTTGTCGTATTTGTAGCCGCTCATCTCGTTGATCTCCCACGTTCCCTCTGGCTGAGCCGGTTTGATGCTCTTGCCTCCGATCGCTGGGTTCAACACACCAGCGATTGCAAGCGCATTGTCGCGAATCGCCTCCGCATCCAATCGCTGTCGCGGACCTCGCGCCAACAATCGATTCTCCGCGTCGCGCGCCAACAACTCCGCGGACACTTGCGAGGCTTGCTGATACGTCGCACTCATTACAATCTGCTTGATCGCTCGCTTCGTATCCCAATCGAGCATCAGATCCGCCGCTAACCAGTCCAGCAAGTCCGGATGACTCGGTCGTTCGCCTTGAGAACCAAAATCATTCAACGTTTTGACTAAGCCTGTACCGAACAGCATCGCCCACCAGCGATTCATCGTGACGCGAGCCGTCAGTGGATGTTCTTTCGAAACCAACCACTGAGCCAGATCCAATCGATTCAGCGGCTTGCCATCGGCCAGAGTTGGAATTTGCGGCAAAAACGCCGGAACTGCAGCGGTAACTTTCTCACCGTCTTGATCGTAATTGCCTCGTACTTTAATGAACGTCTCACGCGGCTTTTCCATCTCCGACATCACCATCGTGTTCGGAATCATCGCCGCAAATTCATTCTTAGACTTATTCAAATCGGCAATCGACTTTTGTAACTCAGCAAACTCAGGCACTTGCGTTTGCCGAAACAGTTTTTCAATTTGCTCTTTCTGCTTCACTGATCTCTGGTCAACAGGCAGACTAGCAATCTTCACCGTCTCAACAGCATTCAGTTGGGCAACTTCCTCTGCATTCAACTCGCGCTCATAGACGCGAACGTCATCAATGCGACCAGCGAACCGCACGCTCGAATCGCTTCGGCGACCGATACTAAACGGCGTGCCAGACTGGATAGAACCCTTAAGACTATCGAGCTTGATCGTCGTCTTCGCCAACACACCGTTCACGTACATCTTCAATCCAGCGGCCTTACCCGATCCATCGTAAGTGAATGCAAGTTGCGTGAAGACGTCTGCCGGCAAATCCTCGTCGGCTTGAATGTGAATCGCATCGCCAGGCCAGCGATGAATCAGGTGGACGCTGGGACGCAACCCATGAAATTCAACGTCCCAACCGCGAGCACCATCGCCGTCGTTCATCTTTCCAAACGGAGCGCCGCCATCTGCGGTCGGCGCAAGCCACGCTGCGAGACTGAACGATTGATCTTTTTCAAAGTTGAAAAGTTCGCCATATTCAAACCAACCTGTTTTCGCTGGTTTGAAACTTCGCCCAGCCACTCCTTCGTCGAACTGCACATCGCCTTCCGGCTTAGCGACCAGTTCGCTCTTATCCGGCTTGATTCCATTGCCATTGTCGTCCAGCGGGAAATGAACCGCCTCAACAGGAACTTCATGCGCGGGCTTAGTTACTAACACCTGTTCCCACGTCAACTGCTTCTCCGGCAACGTCTTCGTCAACTCAGCGAGTTGCAATTTGGCAGCGGCCAACTGCGACTCGAATGCTTGCAGTCGCTCTTGCTGCTCGGCGCTCGGAACACTGAGAAACGGTTTCGGATTGCGATCGCGCACGCCATCTTTTCCGTTCTCCGGAACGTTGTTGAAGAAAGCATAAAATGCGTAGTAATCGCGTTGCGTGATCGGATCATATTTATGGTCATGGCACTGCGAACAAGCGATCGTCATCCCCAACCAAGTCACTCCAGTCGTAGCGATGCGATCGACGACATACAAGTTCCGATACTCCGCATCGATTAGACCACCTTCGTCGCTGGTCATCACATTTCGATGAAAACCACTTGCCACTTGTTGGTCGATCGTCGCGCTTGGAATCAGATCTCCCGCCAGTTGCTCGATCGTGAATTGATCGAACGGCATGTTCTTGTTAAACGCACCGATCACCCACTCGCGCCACAACCACATGTCGCGCAATGAGTCGTTGTGATAGCCGCTCGTATCGCCGTAACGCGCCAAGTCCAACCAGGGCAACGCTAATCGCTCGCCAAAGTGCTGACTCCCCAACAAACGGTCCACCACGCGCTCGAAAGCCAATGGCGAATCATCCTGCAGAAACTCTTCGACCTCTTTGAGAGTCGGCGGCAGTCCAATGAGATCCAACGAGGCTCTGCGAATCAAACGTTCTTTCGAATCGCGGGGGGCTTGCGCAAGTGCCTGCGATTCCAACTGATGTAACACGAACGCGTCGATCGCATTGTTTACTTTGCCACGGGCTACATCCACTTTAGGAATTGCTGGAGCCTGAATCTGCTGAAAAGCCCAGTGGCCCGTCCATTCAGCTCCGCTTGCGACCCAGTTCTCCAGTGCAGCGATTTGCTCTGCCGAAAGCGGCTTGCCTTCACCCGGAGGAGGCATCACTTCGTCAACATCTGTCGACCGAATTCGGCGGACCAATTCGCTTTCTGCAGGTTTGCCCGCAACGACTGCCGTCGAGCCCGAGTCGGCGACACCGAACGCAGATTCTTTTTGATCTAACCTCAAGCCCGCTTTCAACTGCCCCGCATCGGGTCCATGACACGTAAAGCAATGCTCCGACAATATCGGACGAATATCACGATCGAAACTGAGTGCAGCTGCGTTGCCGCCTTTAATGTCGTCCGCGAACAACACGCGGCTTGCAATGCTGCCGCTTGCGATGATGCACAAGGCTATACAAAGTTGCATCGGAAATAGCGTTACGCGGCAATCGTTCGCCGACAAGCCAAGCTTGGACGCAAAACAGTTCATTGAGAATACCGGTGGTAAAGGCGGGAATGCAGGCGGGAGGCGTTTTTCAAGCTTACGTCATACTGACGATTATAGTCTACCAGCGAGTCGAAAAAGTAGCGCAGCCGCGTCACTTTGTAACTACCCAGCGAGCCAGTGAGTTACGCTAACCGCGCTCGCAGGAAGCTGCATTACTTTGCTATATTGGACGCACTTCATCAGCAACTCTGTTATCTCACCTTGGCGGAGACATGCCGTGTCGCAACTTCAGAAACTCTCAGTTCCCTTTGCGCAGAATCGACAGGTCAGCCGTCGCGACGCGCTGCTCACCGGAATTGCCGCCTCCAGTTTTGCGTGTGCCGCTCAATCAAGCTCTTTGGCAGCAGCCGCTGCTCCGCAAACTAGCACCGTTGACGATCGCCGCATGTCGCCCAAACGTTATGCCATGCGCAAGTCGATCAACTTGTGGGCCTTCCCTTACCCAGAGCGCATGTCGCTCGAAGAGTGCCTGCAGCTAGCTAAGCGAGCTGGGTTTGATGCCATCGAACTCAACTACGATCTCGAAAATGATCTTTCGCCCAAAGCTTCACCGAAAGAACTCGCCGCCATTCGTCAATTAGCCGACCGGATCGGCATCGAGATCAGCGGACTGTGCAGCTTTCTGTTCTGGCCTTATCCGCTGTCGAGTAACGATGCAGCCAAGCGTAATCGCGGTATCGAATTGGCGAGCCTCATGGCGGATGCCGCCGGCCATATGGGTGTCAGCAATCTGCTGGTCGTGCCAGGCGCCGTTCATATTCCATGGCGCGATGATCATGAACCCGTCGCCAATGATGTTTGCGAACGCCGCGCGAAGGAAGCGATTGGTCAGTTAGAACCTAAGGCCGCGAAGCTGAAAGTGTCGTTGAACATGGAGAACATTTTCTTCAACGGCTTTCTCATGACACCGATGGAGATGAATCAGTT
>JBGSOM010000253.1:0-7510 GCA_041739135.1 Pirellulaceae bacterium | reverse complement strand
TTTACAAACAAATGAACTCGCCAAGGCGTGAACTCCGTCGCAAAAGGCTCTCGAAACTCCATTGCCCCACTTTGGGACTTGATTATTCGAGACACTCAGCAATCATTGGTCCACGTCAGTCGACATTCGATTGCCCTGGTCTTGGCGGCAGCGTTTTTACCTCGAACCTAGAGCGTGGTCGGCGCGTCGCCGAACAAGTTCAAACCGGCATGATGTTCATAAACCAGCCAACCAAATCTCAAGCTGATTTGCCATTCGGTGGCATCAAGAATTCCGGCTATGGACGCGAACTGTCGCATCTCGGCATTCTGGAATTCGTCAACAAAAAGCTGATCCACCTCGGAAAGAAGAAATCATAAGTCAAACCGCTCTCGTTACCGGCGCATCGTCCGGGATCGGCAAAGAACTGGCGATCCAGTTCGCCAAGGGGGGCGACGATGTCGCACTGGTAGCTCGCAGCGCCGACAAACTGCATGAACTGGCCGAGCGGATTCGCAAGGATCACAGTGTCGCTGCGACCGTCATACCTTG
The DNA here is from genome assembly GCA_041739135.1 of Pirellulaceae bacterium. Lineage (GTDB taxonomy): Bacteria > Planctomycetota > Planctomycetia > Pirellulales > Pirellulaceae > Aureliella. The sequence goes on along the minus strand of JBGSOM010000253.1, from coordinate 6,979 downwards.
TGATCTGGCGACGACTGGTGGCGTGGATCAACTCTGCGATCAATTGCGAGAGCAAACCGTCCATGTCGATACGCTTGTCAACAACGCAGGATTCGGCGCACTCGGCAAGTTTGCTGAACTGTCCATTGAACGGCAAACGGACATGCTGATGCTTAATGTGGTTGCGCTGACACGTTTGACGCGCGCGTTGTTACCGGCCATGCTCGAGCGTGGAAGAGGTGGTGTGCTGAACGTCGGCTCGATCGCAGCTTATCAGGCTGGACCCTACATGTCGGTTTACTACGCGAGCAAAGCGTACGTGTTGTCATTCACTGAGGGGCTGCGTGAAGAACTTGCCGGAACCGGTTTGCACATCACTTGCTTGGAACCGGGAGCAACAGAGTCGAACTTCGGCGACGATTCCGGCATGGGCAAACTGGATATGTTCTCGTCGTCCGCCATGACTTCCAAAGCGGTCGCTAAGGCGGGCTATCAAGGCTATCGCAACAACGAAGACATCGTCATTCCCGGTTGGAAGAATCGGCTCGTGGTGACGACGACCCGTTTCTTGCCGCGGTTCGCGATGCGAAAAATCGTCGGCAAAATGCAAGGTAATTCATAACTGGGCTAACAGGGCTGCATCCGCCTTCATCGGATTGTTCGACTAGGACAACCTCGGCAAGCAGTTGGTTCATATCCACTTATGGTCTCTTCCGAAATGCCAGGCTTGCTTCGAAATGCTTCCATCGCGTTGCTCTGCCTGCTCTTCGTTGCAGCTGGCATCAATCATTTCGTGTCACCCGGAATCTACTTGAGGATCACCCCCGACTATCTCCCTTGGCCGTTGGCATTGGTCTACGTTTCGGGGTTTTTCGAAGTGCTTGGCGGAGTCGGCGTTGCCGTGCCAGGCCTGCGACGAGCGGCTGGGTACGGGCTGATCGCGTTACTCGTTGCCTTGTTTCCAGCGAACGTGGACATGGTGTTGAATGCGGACGATTTTCCGTCGATCCCGTACTGGGTACTGGTCGCACGCTTGCCGTTGCAGGGGATGCTCATTGCATGGGTTTGGTGGGCGGCGCTGCTCCAAAGTCATGTGCTCCCAGCGAGCGCAAACGTAACGGAAACAACCCAAGCGAGAGAGAATAAACAAGCATGACAACTTCTCGTCTAGTAGCTTCACAGGAGACCGAAGCGTAAGGCAGCAACCGAGGCAAACCGTGATTGAGTCAAAGAGATGCGTGTGCCTAAGTGATCAAATGCGAAGGAGGGATGTGTTATCATCAGTGGCAAAGTTCTGCCACTGGCAATCGACTGTTCGTCGGCAATCATACCGATCACTCCCAAACCGTTCGACAAATCATGAAACTGCTTCTGGCTCTCTACGTTTGCTTGACAGTCTCCCAAGTCAGCACTGCCGCCGATGCGCAACCAAACATCGTGTTCGTGCTCGTCGATGATCAACGCAACACATCGCTCAGTTGTGCTGGACATCCGCAGATTAAAACGCCCGTGATCGACGAACTGGCGCGTCAAGGCATTCGCTTTGAGAATGCGTTTGTGCAAACACCGATCTGCATGGCCAGCCGAGCGAATTTGTTCACGGGACTAACGACCACAACGCACGGTTATCATGGCAATCCAGGCAATCCAGTGAGTAAAGCAGACCTTGAGTCGAGTTTTCCGACGCTGCTTCGCAAGGCCGGTTACCGAACTGCGTTCTACGGCAAACAACATGTGAAGTGGGAGAAAGGCGTCGACGGGATGCATGAGATGTTCGACGACCATGAGGTCCTGCACCGCAATCCGTATTTGAAAAAAATGCCTGATGGAAGCCTTCGCCACGTAGATGAGATCATCGGTGACAAATCAGTCTCGTTCGTGGAATCGCAGTCGGATAAGCCATTCTTTTTGTACATGAGTTTCAATATCTCTCATGCGGAAGACAAAGATCGGCGGCCAGGGTTCCACTACCAATGGCCAGCAGAAGAAAATGGATTGTTTGAGGATGTCGAACCAATGCGCCCCAATCTCGATGACGCAAAATATCATGCTGCCGCTCCCGAGTTTCTCAAAAAGTCACTCAATAGGGAACGCTTTTTTTGGGGCTACGACACGCCTGAAAAATATCGAGCCAACCTGCGTGCGATTTACCGTATGCTTTCCGGCATGGACCGAATCGTCGGGCGGGTGTTGGCGACACTCAAAGAAAAAGGCCTCGATAAAAACACGATCGTTGTTTATTCAGCGGACAACGGCTACTACATGGGCGACCGCGGCTTCCAAGGCAAGTGGTCGCACTTTGACCAATCGTTGCATGTGCCACTCGTCATCTACGATCCGCGAATCAAACCAGAACTTGGTGGACGCATCATTGATGAGACCGTGACCAGTCTTGACATTCCCGCAACGCTACTTGATCTCGCTGGTGTCTCCGTTCCACCGAAGTATCAAGGCGTTTCGCTAAAGCCTTTCATTAATGGTGAATCACCGAAAGATTGGCGTACCGACTTCTACTGCGAACACCATTCCGGCAATGCAAAGCTTCCGCGATGGTTTGGTGTCCGTGATAACCGCTACACTTACGCCAATTATTACATGGACGGTGTGGAGCTGCTTTACGATCGCGAAGTCGATCCAACTGAACTGGACAATGTGGCGGAAGCCCCAGAGTACAGCGATACGCTGGAGCGACTCCGTGAAAAAGCCTTGAAATACAAACAAGAGTATTCGCGACAGTAAGCCCGTGCCTGACTCCGAGCTTTCACTTCGTTCACATCAGAAAATCAATTTCAGATACCAAGTAACAGAGAAATGAGAAATGACCAGAACCTTCCTGACAATTGCTCTCATCGCGTTGAACGCAGTATCGAGCGCATCGGCTGCTGATTTTGAAACGCTATTTAATGGCAGAGACCTATCTGGCTGGAAAGGACTGGACAGTTTTTGGAAGGCCGAGGACGGCGCGATTGTTGGAGAAACAACTCGCGACAACAAAATCGAAGCGAACACGTTTCTGGTGTGGCAGGACGGCGATGTTGCCGACTTTGAGTTGATGGCGAAAGTGCGATTCAAGGGCAATAACTCGGGTGTGCAGTACCGCAGCCAATTTATTGACGAACCGAACTTTGCATTGATGGGTTACCAGATGGATTTGCACCCGAGCGAAAAGTTCTTTGGCATGTTGTACGGCGAAAAGTACGGCGGACGGGGCAAGATCGCGACGCGCGGTCAGAAGGTGGAGATCGATGCGAACGCAGCCGTCAAGCAGATCGGCAAAGTAGGTAACGACGAAAAGCTTACTGACTGGCAATGGAACGACATCCGCATCATTGCTGTCGGCAGTCGACTGATTCATCAAGTTGGCGGCGTGACGACCATCGATGTTACCGACCATCACCCGGATGCGATGTCCAGCGGCAAACTAGGACTGCAACTGCATAAAGGTCCGCCAATGCGCGTCGAGTTCAAAGATTTGAAGTTGCGGCGTTTGGACAAGAACGCAGGCCAGAAGATTCTGGAGCAATTTACGGCTACTCCAACAGCGGACACTGAGAAACAAGACGAACGTAGAGTTGCGGCGACTCCAGCTAATGATGCTGAAGGTTCCAGAAACCGAGCGACCGAAATTCGCGGGTTGAACGTGGCCAAAGGATTCAAAGTCGAAACGGTTTATTCTGTGCCCAAGGCGACTCAAGGGTCATGGGTTTCGATGACCATCGACGACAAAGGACGATTGATCGCATCGGATCAAGGTGATAAGGGGCTCTTTCGCGTAACGATCGATTCAGACGGGTCGCCGAGCGTTGAGAAGATGCCAGTTGCATTGTCGAGTGCCCAAGGATTGCAGTGGAAGTCGGGCTGCTTATACGCATCGATCACTGGCCAAGGCATGTTTCGTGTAACGGATTCGGACGGTGACGATTTGCTGGACGACGCAGAACTACTGTCAGCGTACTTTGGTAAAGGCGAACACGGCAATCACGCGTTGGTTGATACCGAAGACAGCGAACAGCTCTTTGCCGTTTCTGGAAACCAAACACCGCTGCCTGCGGCTGATACGTTCGTTCGACAGCGAAATCCATCGCTTAAGGAAGACCTTTTCCTGCCGCGACAATGGGATCCACGCGGCCACGCCGCTGGTATCTTCGCGCCAGGCGGCTGGGTGACGCGCTTCGATCCTACGAGCAAGACTCACGATCTCTATTGCACCGGTTTTCGAAACGAGTATGACGTGGCATTGAATGCGCACGGTGACTTGTTTACTTTCGACGCTGATATGGAGTGGGATCTCGGATTGCCTTGGTACCGACCGACTCGTATCTGTCACGTCGTCAGTGGCGGCGACTACGGATGGCGCAGCGGTTCAGGTAAGTGGAAAGAGTACTATGAGGACAGCTTGCCACCGATAGTCAATATTGGACCTGGTTCACCAACCGGAGTTGTCAGCGGTCGAGGTGCAAAATTTCCTGCAAAGTACCAGCACGCGATCTTTGCGCTCGACTGGACTTATGGTCGAATTTTGGCGATTCATTTGACCCCCGAAGGCGCGGGCTACAGGGCTGAAGCAGAAGATTTCATCTCGGGTCCGGCACTACCAGTTACCGATGCGGTTGTTGGTGCGGATGGTGCATTTTACTTTACCACGGGCGGTCGCGGCACCGACTCCCAATTGATTCGCGTAGTCTACACTGGCAACGCTCACACATATCCAGCTACCCCGGCGCCTATGGCGGACGCCGCAAAAGTTCGCCGGCAATTGGAAGCGTTTCATGGGGTACTGGATTCTTCTGCGGTGGAATTAGCATGGCCTCACCTGTCGAGTAATGATCGCTTTTTGCGACACGCCGCGCGTGTTGCTATCGAATCGCAACCCGTCGGTTCATGGGCCGAGAAAGTCTATACCGAGGCAAATTCACAATCGCGAATTACATCAGCCGTGGCGCTAGCACGCATGGGAAGCTCCAGTCATCGGGAGCGGTTGTTGAACAGCTTGAATGAACTGCCACTGCAAAGTCTGCCGGTGTCGCAGCAGTTGGGACTACTCCGAGCTTACCAGCTTGTGCTGGAAAGATTGGGCGTGCCATCAGAACAACAACGCGAGCAAATGATTGCCGCATTTGATCCGTTGCTGCCTTCAAAGAATGCGGATGTGGATTTTGAGTTGCTGCGGTTGATGGTCTTTCTGCGATCTCCGAATGCACCTGCGAAAGGGATGCAGTTGATCGCCCAGCACGGCGTTAGCAAACCGGTTTCGTGGAGTGGTGTTGAGAAGCTTAACGCGCGTTACGGTAACACGTTGAAACAGATTACGAAGAACCCGCCTCCGACAGCGGGCATCGCTATCGCGTTTACACTTCGTAACGCCCGAGTGGGATGGACGCCGGAACTTCGGCGACAGTACTTCACGTTTCTCAACACGGCAGCCAAAGCCAGCGGTGGAGCCAGCTATCCGGGATACTTGACCAACATGCGCGAAGAAGCCTTAGCGACATGTGGCGACTCAGAGCGAACTGCACTGTCCGATTTGACTGGTGAGGACTTCAACCCGGTTCCAGACTTCGAGATTACTCCGCCAGTCGGTCCAGGCCAACAGTGGACCGTAGAACAGGCTTTGGCGGCGACCGAATCCATGAACCCGAAACAGTTGAACTATCAGCGTGGACGAAGCCTGTTTCACTCGGTGAGCTGCGGTGCCTGCCATCGCTTCACGGGACTTGGCGGCGGCGTTGGTCCGGATCTGACGAGCGTGCCTAACAAGTTCACCAAGCAATACTTAGTCGAAGCGATCGTAAATCCCAGCAAGGACATTTCGGATCAATACCAGGCTCAAACCGTACTGACGTCGGATGGGCAGGTATTTACTGGGATCGTGATTGATCAAGACCCCCAGACCGTGCTGATCTATACATCGGATCCAAAAGTTGAACCCCGCCGAGTTTCAAAGCGCGACGTTGAAGAAATTCGCCCATCCCAAGTATCACAAATGCCCAGCGGATTGCTCGATCGCATGAACGCGGACGAACTGCGTGACCTGATGGCATACATACTATCGGGAGGTGAAGCCAATCACAAAGTTTACCGAGGCAGAAACTGATCGCGACGAACAACTGCGAAAAAGAATTCGGTAACGCCCGCTGGAGGTTTCACCCCATGGCCTTCAACGATTGCTCTTGGATGAGAATCGCGAACCGCGAAGTTCTGCAGCCTGGCCAGCGTAAGGGCATTCAGAACCAACGCGTAAACCTAGTTGAAGGACGCCCTGAGGAGGTTGCAACGATTCGGCGCATCTTCGTAGCTTTCGTCATCAATGGAGACTCAGAATACGAGACCGCCGAAGACCCTACCGCGATGAGTTTCCTTCACCAAGTGCTCAGATAAGCAACGAGAAACGCGCGGGCCGGCGCTTCTTATCGCCGGCAGTCGTCATTGCAGAGGGACGATTCTCTGACCTTCAGAAGGAATACGTAATCTACGCAGGCCAATCCACAAGGGCCAATCGACAACGGCCCGTCCACTCGCACGCTGCTTCCGATATTTCGGAACATGGTTAGATCGGCATGGGATTGTGGGTTCCCCTTAATAAACGGTATGTACCGTTTTTGGCATTGGGAAAACGCCGCGCTGCTCACCGCGAGCAGGTATCACAAGACTTGATTCGCCTTAGACTTAGATTCAGTACACCCGGCAGGATTTGAACCTGCAACCCTCGGTTCCGAAGACCGATGCTCTATCCAGTTGAGCTACGGATGCGTTTGTGCTTTGTCCCAGTAGTTTAGCGGATTGTGGCGGGAGGGCCAGATTGGATGTGGATATTTTTGGGAACGTCCAGTTTTAGGGGACAAGGTGCGTTAGACGGGATGATTTTGCGCGGGCTTCAGGATTGGGGAGGCTGGGGATAGGATGTAGAGCCGAGCGTTTGCGATGTCTATCGTATTGCAGTTGGTTGGTGGCGGGCGACCTGTACTTCTTGTTCTTATTGTTCAAAACAGTGCTGAAGGGA
>JBGSOM010000197.1:0-19976 GCA_041739135.1 Pirellulaceae bacterium | reverse complement strand
TGTCACCCCAGAACGAACCGAGTTGGATGTTAAAGCCGACTCGGTGACCGTTCCGTTGTTTGACGGTGAATTAGGTATCCTCAAAGGCCACAGCCCGCTAGTCGGTCGTTTAGGTTACGGCGTGCTGCGCATCAAATCAGGCGATGGCGCGAAGTCCTACTTCGTCGACGGCGGATTCGTTCAAGTCACGAAGAACGTGATTTCTGTTCTAACTGACCGCGTAGTTGGCACCGATCAAATTACCGCTTCATCGGCCGAAGAAGCCCTCAAGTCCGCTCTTGCGTTACCCGCCGACAAGCCCGACTTGGCAGTCGTGCGTGAGAAGGCTTGCACACGTGCCCGAGCCATGGTCCGCGTTGCCAATCTGAAAAAGTAGCGATGTCGAATCGATCGCAAACGAGATCAGCATAGAGAACTTTGCGTGATTCAGCGACTACTTTCTTTTCACGTCTAATTAACGCTTCTGGAAGATCACTTCGAATCAGAACGAGTACAGTGACATTGCTTCTTTGCAAACGCATTTTGCTCTTTTTGACGAGGCTGGTTCGTGCAAGCACGCGGATTTACACTGGTTGAACTCTTAGTAGTCATTGCGATTATTGCAATTTTGGTTGGACTTTTATTGCCTGCTGTTCAAGCTGCGCGAGAGGCGGCCAGACGGTTGCAATGCCAAAACAACTTGAAGCAAACCGGCTTGGCTTTGCACAACCACGAAAGTTCACGAAAGAACATCCCACCACTAGGCGATTACGTCGCCGCTGGGAACGCTGTGTACTGGAGCGTCCATGTTCGACTCCTGCCGTACTTAGAACAAACTAATCTGCACTCGTTGGTGGACTTCACGAATCCGATAAGCCAACAACCGTCCGTCGCACGATTGCGCATGCCTCATCTGATATGCCCAAGCGAAGTGAACGATCGTGAAAGGCCAGATTCGCCAACATTCACACATTATCCACTCAACTACGGTGCTAACGCTGGTCTTTGGCATATCGCTCAGCCACCCGCTGATCGAGGTAGCGGCGTCTTCTTGATCAATCGCCCGACCAAGTTTGCGGAACTGACAGACGGACTCAGTAACACTTTGGGAATGGCGGAAGTAAAGGCCTTTACCGCCTACCTCCGCGATGGTGGCAATCCAAGTACATCCACACCTGTGCCCGCGAGTCCCAGTGATGTCTCTGCATTCGGTGGCGAATTTAAAGCGGATTCGGGGCATACAGAGTGGGTCGATGCTCGCACACATCAAAGCGGGTTCACAACGACGTTTGTACCGAACACTAAAGTCCCACACGTTGACGGTGGTAAAACCTATGACATCGATTTCAATTCGATGCGCGAAGGTCGTTCCCCAACTTTGCCGACTTATGCAGTAGTTACAAGCCGTAGCTATCACTCCGGCGGCGTGAATGTACTGCTGATGGACGGTTCGGTGCGCAGTATAGCGAATACCATTGAGCTAGGTCTCTGGCGAGCACTAGGTACCCGCGCCGGCAGTGAAGTCACAGCCCTCGACGACTAGCGCATCAAAATTCGAGCCCCGGCATAGGCTCCGGCACCCTGACATGCGCGAGCGTCAACGAAGGTGAAATCTCTAACTATGCGCTGACGCCGATCGCTGATCTACAAGCAATAGGATTTGCGATCGAAGCACCTGGAGCAGAGCCTACACGTGAGGCCGCGGCAACCTCAAATCAAGATTATCGCGTCGGTTGATGCCGGGTGCCATTCCTATACCGAAAGTCATATGACGACGGTTCGCTAAAGAACGCCGAACGCCGCGATAAGAGCCTTACTTCGACGACGATGGTGGAGTTGATATACTGATCACTCGTATCGCGATTAGTGATGCGCGCTAACGCTTCGGTATTTCCAATTCAAGTCTTAAGCTCGTTAGACAAACCTATGCCAAATTTCCTAAGAGTTTATCGGCAGGTGCGTTGCTTGTTGCTGCTGACGCTGGCTTCGCTGAGCGGATGCGGTGGGTGTCGTCGCGATGACGAAAAACTCACGCGGCAAGAGCTGGAGAAGCGAGCCCAAGAGCAGAAAGAATCACTAGAAATCGGGCTTCTGCTAACGTTGCCGATCGATAGTCAGACGAAAATTGCGACCGTTAAGGCTGGACACTGGTTCGAGTGTCAGCAGAAATTCAAATCGAATCGCGAGGACATGCAAGTCGTTGCGGTAGGTGATCTGGATCGTGGCGGCAAGCCGGTGAGTTTGCCTGGAACGAATATGATCAACGAGTACTCACGTCGAACAAGTCTTCCCAAAGGTCAAACGAAAACGATTGATCTGCAATTTTTCATTCCACCCTCCGGCGTGAAAAACGATGATCCATTTCAAGTTCCGCCGCGTCTGAAGATGCGGACTCAGTTGCGAGCTTGGCCTTTGCTAACGCCGATCTTGCAGGTCCCCTCGGAGCAGGGGACGGTTGAGATGCGCAACAACGAATTTCAACTTACCGTGCTCAGTCCACAAGCTTTGTCGTACGAGTTTCTCACGGTGCTCGATACTGTTTATTGGCGCGGTGAGGACTTTGGAGATAGCGATTTCGGTTTGAGCAGCACAAGCGGGCGCACGCGTAGCTACCAAGTCTCGCTGGTGAAACCGCTGGACGGTAAGTACGCGTTTCCGCATTCGATGTTGTCGATGACAGCGATGGCTGTCTTGATTTGGGATGATGTTTCGATCGACGAATTGACGGACGAGCAGCAAGAGGCGATCGTCGACTGGGTCCACTGGGGCGGACAACTTGTGATTAGCGGTCCGAGCAGTTGGTCGCGCTTGCAGAACTCGTTCTTGTCGCCCTACTTGCCGGCAACTTCGGCGGAAGCGACTGAGTTTGATACAGCGGCCTTCAAGGAAATTTCTGATAACTGGAAAACGAATGACGTCAGTAGCAGCGAGCAAACCCCGCTCGACATCCTGGGCTCCCCAGTCGGTGGATTGAAATTCAATTTGTCCGACGGCGGTCAGTGGCTGCCGAAGTCGGGAGAGATGGTCGCTGAACGTCAGGTTGGTCGTGGTCGCGTCGTGGTCACCAGTTTCCCGCTCCGCGAACCCCGCATTTCGAAGTGGAAGTATTTTTCGAGCTTCCTATCGACCGGTTTGCTTCGTCGTCCGGCGCGTGCCGTTGATAACAATGCTGAGGGAATCAAAGAGCAGAACTGGGTTCCGCCGTTCCAATCGCTGACCATCGATCCGCGAATGCACTCGAACTTTCGGATACTGTCTCGCGATCTTCCGGTATCCGCTTCGACGTTGGCCAGCACTGCGATTAACCAGGAGCAGCAAGACAAATTAGCTGAACAAGTCATCACTGCGCCGGAATCTGATTTGGGATTGAACGCGTCATTAAAAGTTAACGCTCAAGATCCCGAGGCGCTGCGTTGGGGAGCAAATGGTGCAGCGTGGAATGATTACTCCGGTTTGGCTTATCAAGTTCAAACGGCACTGCGCAAAGCGGCTGGGATCAAGCTGCCAGCGCGTCTGACGATCATCTATTTAGTCGGTGGCTATTTGCTGTTTTTGGTTCCCGTCAATTGGCTTATATTCAAGATCCTCGGGCGACTCGAGTACGCTTGGATCGCTGCGCCGATTTTGGCGTTAGTCGGGGTGGTTGTTGTTACGCGCGTTGCGAGGTTGGACATCGGCTTCGCGCGGCGCACCACCGAGATCTCGTTGCTGGAGCTGCAGCCATCGCATCCGCGCGGACATTTGACGCGTTACGTTGCGCTGTACACGTCGCTTTCGACCAACTACGCAGTCGATTTTCCCGAGAGTGGCAGTGTCGTCTTGCCGCTAGGAGATGTGTCGCGCGTACTGCGTCGCGCTGGTAGCACCGAACGTAACTTGCGCACCAACTACGGTACGACTTCCGGCGTGCGACTCGAACCGCTGACCGTCTACTCGAACTCCACAGAAATGTTGCACGCTGAGCAGATGGTACCGTTGAGCGGCGGCATAAGTTTGGAAAAATCGCTTGATGGTGAGAAGTTGCAATTGATGAACGCGACTGAGCTCGCATTGAAAAGCGCGTTGGTGGTTCGCAACGATGAAGGCAAGATCACGTATGCTTGGGTCGGTGAAGTAATGCCTCGGACCCTTGGAGATCTAGTCTTTGAGGAGGCGTCGGATAGCGCAATGTGGAAGAACTGGAACTCAGCACCCGAAACTATGGCGGCGGATCAGATTACCCAAAATGCATCAGAAACCGAGACGTTGTGGATCGGAGGCATATTGGGAGATCTACTTAAGCGAACACCGTTGATGCCTGGGCAAGTGCGTTTGATCGCTTACACCGATGACCGACCCGGTGAACTCACGCTCGCCCCTGCAGAGGATCAATTCGATGGACGATGCGTGGTGGTTGCGAATCTCACGTCCCCGACGCTCGGTCCCGTTACACCGGATCGTTCGATATGGAGCGGCGTGGTCACTACGCCACCTGTTGAAGTAACCGAACCGGATGATGCCACGACGTCTCAATAAACGCGGACGCACTATTTGAAGATCGACGTATCGATCGTTTGATTGTGCTCAACTGAGGAAACTTCGCGTGTCCACGTTATGTTGGGAACGCTAAATTGAATACGAGTTGGCAGGTTGAATCCGTCGAACGCTTTGTAATCTTCGTAGTCAACTTGATGCACGAAATCACCGAGCACAGTTGGAATTGCCGTTGAGCGACGTGCCAGCAATCCGGTTTCGACATCGAAGTAGAGTTTCTCACGAATGCCGTCACTGTTTCGTGTTGCGAGTACCGCAACGGAACGATCATTGATCGTCGCAATTCGTTCGAACGCAAGTTGACCGAAGGCGGTGACTAAGTCTGCGCCAAAGCCAATGCGAGCTTCGCGCTCGATGAGCAGCATTTCGTCGCGCTTCAACTGGATCGCATCTGAGTTCGCTTTCTTTGCTGCAGCTTTGCCATCGAACACTTCTGAAACGGCAACCGAGTTGTTGCCGCTTCCATAAGTGGTCAGCATCCGGTACTTGCCATCAGCCATGTTCCAAACTTCTTCAGGTTCCGCACGACCGTCCGGCTCGATGCGTTTGCCGATAGTGTGACGCGACTTCAGCGTCGACAATTTTTCTTGACCACCGATCGCCGCAACATACTTGGCGAGAATTGAATCAACGCTCGGTTTCGTCGCGGGTTGCTGGACGCCAGCGGTAACGACTCCGATTTCAGTCATGACGGTCGCCGCTGGATGTTTTTGACCGCGGTGACAAGTGAAGCAGGTTACTTCTTCGCGGCCCTCGAAATGACGTTTGTTCAGATCGAAAGTCATTTCGATCATTTCTCGTCCGATATCTTTGTGACCAACAGCTTCTTTCGCAAAGTCAGTTCCTTCGTGGCAGAACTGGCAATTCACACCGAGCGAGGCGGTCATGATATTCATAACTTTGCCCATCTGATCGGCTGGCATATCGGCGAGGGCGGTGACGTTCTTGTACTTCGCACCAGCCAATTCCACTTTGGCCGCCTCGGTAGGATTCGCTTGCGCGAAGATTTGCGAAGGTAACGCAAACGAGCAAAGGAGGGTGGCAAGCAGAGCCGAGTAGTAACGCCTAACGAGTTTGATACGAAGCATGACTGCTTTCAGAAAGAGGGCGCTTGAGCGTGGGTGTGAGCGTGACGACTCGATTACTTTTCGTGTTGGCTCTTGTCGTGCTTCGCTTCTTCTTTGGGCGAAACGTTTTTGACACCGTCGAGTTCGATGAGCAGATTGTTATCCTGATCCGGCTTAATTTCGACGGACAAACCGGAGGTTGAGTAGGAAGCGTAACGCGGATGGACGACGCCCACAACGCTCGGTTTGAAGTCCTTGAGTTCCTCGGTCATCACAAACTGAACAACCACGCAATCATGAACTCCGGCGACCGCACCGTCGCCATCAACATACGTTGTCAGCAAGAAATTTCCGTCTTGATCGATGGAACCGCGCGCCTGAACGCCGTGTTCGCGCGATTTGACTTCGACGGTCCCAACGTGCACCGGGTTACCAGATTTGAAGACGACCTTGCCTTTTGCGGGATAAGTTTTCAGGCGTCCGTCGGAACAGCCGCTGAAACTTAAGATACAGAGGAAAGCAGCGATCACACCGCAGCGAGCATAGATTGAATGGGCAGACGAAGTTTGTTTCCAAGTCACGCTGGCGACACTTTGATGCAGAAATATCGGAGTTGGATAAGGCAACGAATTCTCGGAAGCTGAGTTTAGAAGATGGCTCGCAACGCGATCAACTGCTGAGTTCTAGTCGGCGGAGTTGATCACTTGCGCGTCGTGCCGATTACAAAATCGACCGAGCGTGTCTGTGTCCGTTGAATTCGAGATTGCGCGAACACTGCCATCGGCGAAGACAAAGTTGCAGACACCAGCATGCCAACTTCCCCAAGCTACCAAGCTGTTCCCTTCGGATCGCAAGTCGCTGACCAACGGCATCGTCGGGCCTCCGACCCTCGCGAGGTTGAACACGTTGTCGCCATTGAAGATAAACGCATCGCCTGGAGTTTGTTTTAGTTTGCCCATCGGCACGTGCATTTCGCCGCTGATGAACGTGTTGCTTAAACCATCTGTAACATCGCGCTGTCGTACGCGATCGATCCAGTCCATCGGTTGTCCTGAGCTGCAGCGCGCTCTGCTGGAAATGATCGTTCCAGTTCCATTGCCACCGTAATAGAAATCGGTTGGCAGGCCCGATGATCCCGGCGAGAGGTCACCTTGGTTGCCACCATAATCACCAACCGCGCCCGAAGCCAAAGTGGAACCGCTGGTGGTCACAGGATAACGGCACCCGCATGGCAACGTAATCCAAACGGTTGTTGACCCAGCGATCAAACCTTCACCAACTGCGTCAGAAACACCGCGGCGTGATGGACAGCAATAAGTTGACAAATTGAACTTGCGAACATCTTCAGTATGGTCGCCATAGGATTTTGAATAATCCCATTTCTGCTCTGCGGCAGATTGTTCGACGAAAGGCATGATGCGCACGAGCCAAGTGGTTTCGGTTCCACCGCAAGCCGTTTCCGCTGCATCGCCGGGACGCGGTTGATAACGCGCAGGCGGGTAAGCTTTGCGCGCGTCGTGAAAGAGATCAACTGCCAGACCGATTTGATGCAAGTTGTTCTTACATTGCATCGCGCGAGCTGCTTCGCGAGCGGCCTGTACGCCGGGAAGAAGTAACCCGACCAAGATGCCAATGATTGAGATGACGACTAAAAGCTCAACCAATGTAAATGCGGAACGACGCGTGGATACCATTTTGTGGACTCAGTACCATTCAATACAAAATCAAGTACAAAAACTCCGGGATCAGATGTCCTTAATTCTAGGCAGTTCGAGGCGTGCGTGTCGATAGTTTTGCTGCCAAAGGCCTGAATTTGCTTGCCGAATTGACCGCTAGCGCCGATTCGCACATCTGGCTGCAGCGGCTAGTTGGTCTGCTACTGCTACAACTGCTGCGGCTCGCGCATCCGGACCTTTTAACCTGATTATTCCGCTCTTAATTCCCGCACTATGATATTTGAAGCGACGCAGGCCACGCAGTCGCCGTTTGGTCTGCAAACGAAACGCAATTTCCGCAACGATTAGCGGAGCAATCGGCGACTTACCGCTGTGCGACCAGGTAACCGAGGATGGCTCCGACCAGGAGCGCTGGCGGCAGGCAGATGGCAACTGTCAGAGCGATGACCATTCCGGTATTCATCGACGTCGGCGGCGAAATAAACGGCGTTACGGTCGGCTCGCTGAAGCCACTGCCCGACAGTTTTAAGTTGCGTTCCGTCAACGTTTGAGACGACTGGCCACCCTCGGACGTTGCCTCCTGGGACTGAGAAATTGCGTTCGAGCTATCGCTCAGCGGAGGTAGTTCGTCGGCCCGATAATCGGATTTCTCTTCTTCGCTGAGTGGCGGAGGCGGCGACATCCACGGAGATCGCATCGCTGAAACCGCTCCGACACCAACTGAATCGACTGCCCAAGGCTCCAACCGCGACGCCACTTCGGCCGCACTGGAAATGCGTTTGCGAGGGTCCTTTTCCATCATGTCAGCGATGATGTCGACGAACTCTTCGGTGATATCGGGTGCGAATTTTCGCGGGTGCCATGGCGTCTCATCGATGTGTCGCCGAAGCTTCGAGGCTGTATCTCCGCCGGGGAATGGCACTTTCCCGCAAACTGCATAGTAAAGTGTGCAGCCAAGCGAGTAGATGTCAGACGAAGGTTTGATCTCCAGCGGCGTTCGAATCTGTTCCGGTGAAAGGTAATCCGTTGTGCCGACGATCTTCCCAGCCCGCGGATCGTTCATTAAGTCGTGAGCAAAGCCAGCTAAGCCGACGTCCGAAACTTTCGCGTCGCCCTCAGGCGTCACCAAGATGTTGCCGGGCTTAACATCTCGATGCACCAAACCTTTTCGATGTGCATAGTCGAGCCCCAGCGCGGCATGGGTGATAATCTTCGCCGCTTGCTGCACGGGCAAAGGGCCGCGCGATTTGACCAACCGCCGCAGATCCATTCCGGGAACATACTCAGTCACCAAGAAATGGACTTTGCCATCACGGCCCGCGTCGAAAGCCCGCACCAAGTAGGGACAATCCAAAGTAGCTTGCATGCGAATCTCGCGCGCGAAACTCTCGCGGCTCGCATCCGTGGCTCGCGCGCCCGGGAGAACCTTCACCGCGCAAACACGCCCCATCACCTGATGCTCAGCCTTGAAGACTTGCCCCATGCCGCCTTCGCCAATGAAATCCGTAATCCAATAGGGACCGAGGTTCAGTTTGGTGCGACCGAGCAACAACTGCTCGGCTTGGTAACGCGTCAGCGTCTCTTGTTCAACAAGTATCTCAGCCAGCAAGGAATCGGCTACCGGCGCATCGGCCGCCAGACCTTGCTGGCTTTGGCGATGGCGAGCAACGCGCATCGCATAATCCAACTTTTCCATCGTGACCAAACCGCTGATCAACGCTGACGTTCGCAGCAATGAATCATCTGCGTTAGCTGGCATTGGATTAGCGGACATGACAGAGCAATCTTGAAAACTATACCGCGTTTGGGGAAAAGAGATTGAGCTTAGGCGAATCCTTGCCGATACAACCATTGTATTCGTGTTATTCAGCACAAGCTATCGGGTCGACTACTGGCGGGCTAATGCCTCGTGAGCGTGCGACCCGCAACTGACATTGGACAATTTTGCCTTGAATGTTATTAAGGCGTTTTTACGCACTCCGTGTCGTTGACTTTCGCTAAACAAGCATTGCCTACCTCGCTTCAAGATTGGGGGACCTGTGAACACCACGAAAACAGCTCACCCCACCCCACAACTTTGCGGAGACAGATGTAAATGAAACATGCTGGCCACCGCTCAATGCACGCTAACAGTTCGAGTATTCCCGCAGAACTCCGCCCAGTGCGCATCTTTGTCGATGCAACCTACACGCTTTGCTCGGGCAAGAGCTCAGGAATTGAACGAGTCGTGCGCAGCATTATTCGTGAGTCGACGCAGTGCAAGCTCGGCTACAGCCCGCAAGTTGTCATTTCGCACAATGGTCGTTTCTATCCGATCTCCGATTGCCAAGTCGCTGAACTCGCCAAGCCCGCAAAGATGCAGAGCGACGTGCGTTCAAAGCTGCCGCAGTTTTATGAGAAAGCTGCAAAGTCGCTTTGCAAGTTGATTCCATCGCGAGTGTTGCGCAAGTGGTTGTTGCCTGAGGCTGGACATCTCGGCATGTTCAAAGTCCCGCACACACTGTACGAGAAAATCTCGCGCATCAAAGCGGTTCGCGGCGCCGCGCCGATTGAACCAAGTGAAGGCGATCTGTTCTTGCTGCCCGATGCGTACTGGCCTCGCCGCAATGTTTGGTCCGCAGTAGACCACGCTCGCGAGCAAGGCGCGATGATTTCAACCGTTCTCTATGACCTGATTCCGGTAACTCATCCAGAGTTTGTTGGGTTGAAACGCAAAGAAGCGTTTCTACAGTACCTACAAAACGTAGCGACGAAGAGCGATCTGATCGTTGCGATTTCCGATACCGTTCGCAACCAGGCCAAAGAGTTCTTACCGACCATCTGTGGTGATGAACCTGTCTGTCAAGACATTCGTTCATTCGAATTGGGAGCCGAGCTCTCGTCATCGCAAGGTCACGTTCGCAAGTCGGTAAAGAATCTGTTTTCGCCCGACGCGAAAGACACACCTTATTTGATGGTCGCCACGTTCGACCCTCGCAAGAATCATCGCTATCTGATCGAAGCCTTTGACATCCTTTGGAAACAACGTCCTGATCTGAAACTCTGCCTCGTTGGTCGCATCGGTTGGCTGTGCGAAGACATTCTCATTCAGCTTGAGAAACACGCTCGCCGCGATCGAGAGCTGTTCGTGTTCCACGATCTTTCCGACGCTGAATTGCAGTACTGCTACAGTTCAAGTCGGGGAGTGATCTTTCCATCGATCGTCGAAGGCTTTGGACTGCCGATTGTGGAAGCTTTGTGGCACGGGCAGAAGACGTTTGCGAGCGATACTCCCATACATCGCGAAGTTGGTCGTGGCGATTGCAGCTACTTCGATCTGGCTGATCCCCAATCGTTGGTCGACTCTATTGTCGCATGGGAAAGTGAAAGAGCTCATTCGAAGCCCACGCTTCCTATACGCCAGCCAATCGCATGGTCAGACAGCAATCTGCAACTCTTCCATCACTGTCTCGACGCCTACATCGCTCGCAAGAGCGAAACCGAATCGCGCCGCGCTGCGTAATCGGGTTAATTGCTGTTCGCGTTCACTCATGTTTCCACGCTGTGCAGCGAAGCGCTAGTTTGCTGCGAACGAATTAACAGCGGCTGCCGTTACACTCGAGTGCAGCAGCCCGCACGCCTGGGCAAGCGGGTCGAACGTTAGCTTGTGCTTAGCGACGAAGTCCATAACTTTGTCGCCTGCAATCGGCTTGGAGAACAGATAGCCCTGCCCGAGCTGGCAACCGAGTTCCTGCAGCAACGCAAGTTGCCGCTGCGTCTCGATGCCCTCTGCGACTACCTTGATGTTAGTTTTCGACAACAACTCAATGACTAACTTGGTCAGTCCCAGCAGGTAATTGTCTTGATCGATCGTCGCGATCAGCGAACGGTCCAGCTTGATGACGTCTAGCGGAATTTGATGTAGACAGGCGAGCGATGAATAACCGGTACCAAAATCATCAAGCTCAATCTTCGTGCCGAGCGCTCGCAGTTCGCCGATGACTTGCACCGTTGAATCGAGTTCGTTCATCATCTCGCTTTCCGTAATTTCCAGATGCACGTGCGTGGCGCTGATTCCAGTCTCGCGAAGCACCTGTTTGAACCTCTCGACAAAGTCGCGATGCACCAATTGTTGTCTCGATAGATTGATGCTGATGTTGCGCGGCGTCGAGTGCGGCATGGTGCGACTCCATGCGACGAACTGCTGACATGCGGTCCGCAATACCCACTGGCCGATCTCAACCATCAGCCCCATCTCTTCCGCCAGCGGCACGAAGTAACTCGGCTGAATTAAGCCTCGTTCCGGATGCCGCCAGCGAATCAACGCTTCAACGCTTTCCACTGCGCCGGACTGCAAGTCGATAATCGGCTGGTAATCCAAATACAGTTGATTCAGCTCCACAGCGCGACGCAAATCGATATCCAGCTTCCACCGCAGTTGAGCGCGCTCGCGCATGCCGTTATCGAAAACTTCGTAACATCCTCGCCCCGACTCTTTCGCTTCATACATCGCGATGTCCGCGTCGCGAATGACATCGCCAGTCGTATGATATTGACCATTGCAAGTCACGATACCGATGCTCGCTCCCAAGAACAACACCCGGCCATCGACCTCATAAGGTTCCAGCAGATGTTGCAGCAACTCCCGCGCAATCGATTCAGCTTCTTCGACGGCATGAATCGATTCGAGCAAAACAACGAATTCGTCTCCGCCGAATCGAGCAACTAAAGTCCCTTGGTGGTCTTCGGTCAAGTCAGTCGAGCCGGTCAAGTCTGGCGAGTGCATTCTCTGGTGCAGCTTTTTGTGCAGCCGCGCAGCCGCTTGCTTCAGCATCAGATCACCAAACGCATGGCCCAAGCTGTCGTTGATCAACTTGAATCGATCAAGATCGATGAACATCACCGCAACAACTTCCATCGCGGATTGAGGTCGTTCAAGGGCGGCTTTCAAGCGTTCGTCGAGGTGCAGTTTATTTGGCAGTCCAGTTAACGCATCGTAATGCGACTTGTGCTTGAGATCGGCGAGCAAGTGCTGGTTGCGGAGCGCAGTTTCAATTCGCGCTTTGAACTCTTCTGCAAACAGCGGCTTGTTGACGTAGTCGCAAACACCTTTCTTGAATGCCTGCGCAATCAACGCGCGATCGTTGCTGGCTGTGATCATGATCACCGGCACGTCGCTCAGCAGCTCGTTCGATTTCAATTCATCGATGACTTCCAATCCGTCACAGTCCGGCATCATATAGTCGAGCAGAATCAACGTCGGTTTGTGCTCCATCGCCATGCGGATACCTTCTCGTCCGCCGTAGGCATGATCGATCAGATCCGAAAGCGGCGAGAGCCACCAGTTGATGAGCGAGTGCATCTCTTTGCTGTCGTCAATGACGAGCACTCGACGCGGTATATCGCTAGCACGCCAAATGTCATTGTTTTGAAACACAATCGTTCCCATGCTTGGGGTTTTTGATCGTAATAGCTAGATTCTTGCGAATAAAGCTTGCGAACCTCACGGGGCGATGTGATTCTGAGCCGCGTGTCGGACGCAGCTCCTGTGTATGTACCGCGCCCCTTACAGCACAGTGGTTTCCCGTAAGGTGCGAAACCCACAAAGGCAGTAAAACGCCGACTCCCGCCGCTCGGTTATCGCAGATGTTCCGCCACGACGCGCACGACTGCTTTTTGTGTGCCATCAAGTTTGACGCGTTCGGTGAGACAGCAGGAGCTTCGGATGAAGTGTGCTGTGATAGTGAGTCCGCAATGAAGCACCTTGGGATAAAGCAGAAGACATGGCTTTCTCCGACCAGCAAGGCTACGGTGCTGGCGCTTATTTTTACCAACGGATCTTTGAGAAAACTGATTCGCTGAGTGTGACCACGGGCATTCACGAAAGACATTTTGGGTGGCCGGACCAGAAATCGACTATCATTTAATTCTGAAGAAGGGACCGCACTATGACCGATTCCATTTCTCCAACACAGCACAAGAAAGTGATTCTCACTCGACGCCGTTGGGATGCGTACATGTTGCCGTTGTTTCTTGCGTCCACGGCCATTGGGATATTGCGAGTCTGGCAGACCGGCCAATTTCGATTCGCCTTCGCCCCAGTTGCTGTCATTCCTATTTGGTTGATGCTTCGTCTGCAAACGCCACGCAATGGCATGGAAGTAAAATCAATACGATCTACACCCGGTGCGGTGATCTTGCTCTGGTTCATGGCGGCCACGCTGCTCTCGATGGTTCTTCTCATTGCCATCGATATTTATGTCTTCAAGCATCCGTTTCGCGCACCGCTCGAACCGTATCATGCAGCCCTGTTTTCCCCACCATTCATAATCATGTTCACTGGCGTCTACTGGGCAGATC
Organism: Pirellulaceae bacterium; assembly: GCA_041739135.1. GTDB lineage: Bacteria > Planctomycetota > Planctomycetia > Pirellulales > Pirellulaceae > Aureliella. The sequence continues at coordinate 6,382 of JBGSOM010000197.1, read as the reverse complement.
GCATCGCAAAAGCGAAGAAGGGCACAGACTGCACGCATAGTGTTAAAGAAAATTCTGCGCAGAATTGAATCAGCAGCAGGGAACCGGCGACGAACAACGCCGTGAACGGCAGCGCCGAAGTGAGACGGATTTGAAATGAACAATTTTCCAGCTGAAGAATACAACTGTACTCATCAACACTTGTAATTGAGGACAGTCCAGTTAGGGCGCGGACTAGGTCGCATATCTCACGCAAAGGCGCAAAGATGCTTGCGTTAACTCCTTTGCGACTTAGCGCCTTTGCGTGAGGCTGTCTTGTGTCTTTCGAAAGTCGCGGCATCATATCGGCCATCGCAACAAGCTTACATGTTAAATAAATGTCCGCATGAAATCAGTAATCGTCCTAACTTACTTGCGGCTTCGATTGCGTACCGGCAGTTGGACGAATTCGAAATGGAGAATCTATCGTCGTGCTGAACGGCTTGTGATTTGTAAGTAGTTTCCTCTGCCAGTGAGGCTCTTCCTGGCTCACCCTTTACCTGAACAGTCGACAGCCAGTGTGAGTTGTCATTTGGTATACTGACCTCCTTGAGACTCCCAGTCTCACACAACGGACTTAAACCTCATAAAATTATGCCATGACGGCCGTACCCAAGCGTTGCACGCGGAGTTGGCGACGTGCCATAAATAAAATGGAAACCGTTCACCGCTAACCCGGTGAACGCTAACGTTAGGCGAAGAGGCGAAGCAATGATGCACTTCGCCACGACATACCGAAGACTTTAGGATAAAAAGTATGCCGCTCGTCGGGCAAATAGCGTTCGTCATGTTTTGCGTTGTCGCCACAGTCATCGCCCACTCAGCGGCCTTACTGCGTTCGAGACTTCAGGGTCGGCAGCCTTGTCAAAGATGGTTCGCTTTCCTTGTTGGCTTGATTGCCGCAGCACTGTTATTCTCGATTTGGATAGGGCTGTATGGACTAGGGGCCGCTGAGCCTGGCCTAAAAGGCGCCGCCTTTGGCCTATTTGCGGGTTTGTTTTGGGGAGGAATCTTCTCCTACGTTAATTCGCTTATACTTTGGCGAGCCTTTGACTCGCCCATCCGGCGCTATTCGGATGAGCATGAGGAGTCGATGAATACAGATATCGGTGTCCTACTCGCCGGTGCGATTGACCGGCTTCGATCGTTCCGGCCAAAACCAGCATTCTTGGGGACTGGGATTTTGCCTTGGATGATCTTCCTCGCCGCTGTAGTTCTTCCGACGATCTGGGCTTACGCTTTCTGTCAACTCATCTGGATGACAGAAGGAGCACCCGGAGTAGAACCAATCATGCCGATCAAGTAGTGAAAGTGAAGGTGCACAAGCCGAGGTTTCGCGAACTGAGGATGGAATTTCGCTGCACACAAACGTTCAGATTAGGTGATGCGTCGCTTGGTTGTAGAGGTAGCGGCGGGAAAGTGTGTGATGGAGGCGTGGGAGTTGGCGATGGAGTAGTCAGCCAGCATCTAATCCTACGTTTGAGAAGGCCGGGACCTGATATAATCTTATTAGCAGCGTTGAGACAACAATGTCGCGACCGTAGCCCCTACGCAAGAGCGACCGACAAAGTCCAACCCCCGTTCATCCATGCAGCAGGTCACCCAACCCTCACTCCCAAGTAATTCCCCTTCGTGCCTGCCACCCGCGTAAATCGCAATTCGTTACTTGGAAGGGAGCATGATGCCTAAACCGACGAAAATTGCGTTCAATGCCAGCGTGGTTGAGGCATCGGAAGCCGGGGACTTCATACAGATACTCTTCTCTGCTTCCGACGACGATGAGTCCGAGTATCTCATGTTCCAAACGCAGTTTGAGTTCCCACAAGACTATGACTTCAAAATTGAAACCAGGGATAAAAAGGCGAACATGGAACTAAGCGAGACAGTTGCGACATTGCATCGCAACCATCTGGAGATCGCAGGGGTCGAGTCTCAAGAGCAGATACTGTTGAAGATTGATTTCGAAACGTCAGATGGACGCTTTGCTGCTATGCGAAAGACACTGACATCGATGGTGGGCAAACTGATCACTTGAGGCGTTCGATTGCTTGCAGGTCAGAACAAACCAGGTAACAATGGTTTACAGCGAAGCGGCGATAACGCGGGACTCCATTGGAGTACATTGGCGTCGCGCGCTGAATCCCGCCGTTCGCTCGCCTCCATCAGGGCACAATCTTCTAGCTACGCTGACCGTCCTCCCCACGCACCGGACAAGCGGTTCGGCATCGGGCGGTCGGGCGAAAATAGTCGCCGAACGTGTTGTGGGAATGGCAATTGATGCGCGGCGACTGCTTGATTTCTATCTTTACCCTTTTCCCTAGAAGCGAATCCAGATGGCACTGCCAAAACGAAATCGCCGCACTGTCATGGTTAGGGATTGCACCTACCACTGGGTCAAAGGGTCGCGCGGGGACAACGGTCGGGGCGTTGCTACCGTTCAGCACTCAAGCGGCTGCGGAGCAAGTTTGATGATCGATCCGTATGGAACAATTATCTATGACGTTGTTCCCTATGCCATCGAGTTCGCACTAGACAATGGTTGGAATCCGCTAGAATCGGGTGAACCATTTTGGATTGCTTACAGCTGGATACTTGAACCTCCAGCGTGCTTCACACTTCGTTCAAAGGACGACCCGCCGTATTGGAATGACCCCAGACGCAAGGAAATCGAACGCGACATTCGGGATCGCTACTACAGAAAATTGCTCTCCGAGATGGAATTGATACAATAAGCCCTCGCGGACTAAATCAGCAGACTGGATGCAAGGGCAGCATTGACATGCACCGAAGCAAGCGAGCCAAGCGGTTTGGTGATGGCAAAGTATTGCACGCGTGCTCAGTGATTTCCGCCGTTCGCCGAGATGGAGACCATTGACTCATCGTGGAAATCGTCAGCTGTTCGAATTGCGGGGTGCGAGTCATCCCAAGAGCAGACGGGCTCTGTCCCGGATGCCATCGAAACTTGAACGATATTGACGGGGATGATACTCCGCCGACGGTCGACGCCTTTGAAGCAGATTTACCTCCTCGTGGGAGCCAACCGTCGATTCCGACACACTTCGACCTATTTTGGATCTTGTTCTCATTTCGTGGTCGGCTTTCTCTCGGAATGATGTGGATTGCAACGGGACCTTTATTCGTCGGCTGGATTGGGGTAGTGCTGCTAATTGCGGAGGCATCGTCAGCTTATCCAGTTTTGCAACTAGCTTTCCTTATCATCCCGATAGTCGCGATCTGGAATGCAGTGGCTATCGGCGCAAAGAGATTCCACGATCTTGGTTGGCCTGGCTGGCTGATTGTCCCAGGACTAATTCCTCTTTTAGGTCATTTCTTTCTTTTCTTTACCATCGGCATTCTCAAAGGGAACCGAGGCGACAACCGATACGGATACGACCCTCGGCGGACTTGGTCATCCGGCATGGTCGACGAACAATGACACGCACGTGAGTACTGCAATGGTTAGAAAACAAGTGGGTGCCACTCCATCTGGATAGCTGTTAGCCACGGGCCCAGCAGCGAGTTTGCAGCAACCGCTCCGAATGCAGTGATTCCCAACGTTTTTGCATCAAGAAAGTTGTGCCGGATGGAAACAAAAGCAGCCCTTCAAAAGAAAGCCGATGCTGGTGACGCCGACGCCTGCTTTCGATTCGCTTATCGACTTGCGTTTTCCCGCGGTTCTACCAACCCGGATTGGAGTCGGATCGTAGCTTATTGGCGCATCGCCGCCAACGCAGGCCACGCTCGAGCACAATTCTATCTTGGAACCTGTTACGACACGGGCACCGGCGTCAGCGCAAATGTTCGTGCTGCCCATCGATGGTATTTAGTGGCTGCCGAGAACGACCATGAAGTCTTTCAGGAGGCAAACAGCTACCCACTGTCTTAAACTTAGCGAAGCTAATTTCTGCTCTACTATTCGGTTCGAGCGTCGCTGTGGAGCTTGAGCCTAGTAAGGCGATTTTTCTTCAACCTTTAAAAGTTCGTTCCAATCGTGAACGCCATGGGAAAACGATGACAATTCATTTCTTATATCGAGTTCTGACGCCGTTGTTTGTCAGCCAGTTGCTTTTGGTTCAGGCTCTTCTGGGAGAAGATTCGCTGGAGAAACAGTTTGCAGCAATCGTTGAGCAAGCCGGTAATGATGAAGGCTTCAGCGGTATCGTGGTGGCTGAGCAAAAAGGAGAGATTGTCGCCAGCCGCAGCTTTGGATTTGCGGACACAAAATCGAAAACACCAATCGATTCCAGAACGTTATTTGAGATCGGTTCAGTAACCAAACCTGTGACTGCTCTCGCCGTCATCACATTGGATCGCAAGGGAATTTTGTCGCTGGATGATTCGATCTCGGACCACTTACCGGACGTACCGGAAAACTGCCGTGACATCACGATCAGACATTTGCTGCAACATACTTCGGGAATCCCAGGCACCAATTATGGGCCGCACTCCGTCGATGTCGCGGAAATTACGAAGGCATATTTGCTAGGAGGACCGCGAGCGAAGCCTGGAACGCGATTCGAATATTGGAATCAAGGCTACGCGTTGCTCGCTGCAATCATCGCTAAGGCAACTGGGCAATCATACCAGGAAGCCGTTCGCGAACTGGTGTTTCGGCCCTGCGATATGAATGCATCATGCTTCACTGGCGACAAACCACCCCAAGGTTTTCAAGTCTCGATAGGCAAATCAACGATCGGCGCGAATCGTTCAGCGTTGGATCATCCTTACGGCAACTTTTATGGTTTGCAATATCAAGGGATGGGAGGAATTGTTTCCAACGTTGAGGATATGCTTGAATTTGTCAAAGCGATTCGGCAATCAGAATCCATTTGCGAGAAAATGTTGCAGCCGGGACCAGATGGCAGCTATGCGCTGGGATGGCAACTTGAGCAGTTGAACGAGACACACACACGAATTTTCCACTCGGGTTCTGTACGCGGATTTCTGGCATCGGTCTCCTGGTACCCGCAACACGAGAGCTCGATCATTATACTGGCCAACACTGATGCAAAAGCTGGTTTCTTGCATGTTGAATCGAGTTGTCGACAAGCTTTTGAAACGACGATTATTCCACTGCCGGAAGCTCAAAAGTTTGATAGTGAATTCCGTGGTTCCGCGGTAGGACAATTTACGCTGCAATCCCGAGTTGTCACTATTTCCGAAGTCGGTGAGGGTTTACAGATGGTGATTGACTGGGGAGGGCCAATGACATTCGGTAAGCTGGCGAAGACATCGTCTCCTACCCGCCTTCGTTATCTTGATGGTTCGGGCGAAAATGTTATTGTTTCGCTAGGTAAAAAGAATAGCAGCGACCAATTCGAGTCGTTGGAAATTCTGAATAGCAATTACGATAGGCGCAAGTAGGGTCGGGTAGCCAATCGCTTGACCGGAGCCGCTAAAAAGGATCGTGCGATCGAAAAGTGTCGTCCTTCTTCGCGTCGGCGTTTGGTAGACTAGGGACTGAACACCACCAATCTGCGCCTGATTCTAAGCAGCCGGTTCTCGAAGCTGGCGTGACTTGGTGAAAGCAAGTTCTGGGACGAGGTTTTAATCGTGAGCATCTCATCGCGAACACCGGAAGGGAGGCCAAATTGCTGCACGGTCTGCGGGGCTACAATCCGCATTGAGCCGTCGATGCTGTCGAGCGACGCACCGTGTCCGAAGTGTGGTCATCTTCTCTGGTTTTCACCGAACGGGCTTGTGGTAGTTCGTGACATAAGTGCAGAGGATATCGAATCACTTCTGCAGGTTGACGCGGATAGACTTTCAATACGACTGCTGCTGAACTTCGAAGGTGTTGCGTTCATGCAATCGAGCATGATTGCAAAGCTCGTACGGTTGAACAGAGCGATGAAGGAATGCGGTGGGAGACTCGTATTTTGCAACGTGAGCGTAAATCTGATGGAGGTCTTCAAGATCACGCGGGTGAATAGGCTTTTTGAGATTGCAGGTGACGAGGGTCAGGGCCTTGATGCGCTAAAGTAGTTAGTAAATTACAGTTGCGAATCGGAGCGACCGCAAGGGCGCATTCGGTAGCGCAGTAGATTGGCAACTTCCCTAACGCGGATGTGCTGCGAATCTACGTTTGGAATAAGCAGCGAGTTGTTACGAGTGGCTTTTAGTACCACCAAACGTCGACTGAAAGTCGAGGTTACGGGAAGGAAATCAATGGCCGAAGCATTGCGGTTCTCAAGCGGTATCACGGCACTTGTGTCGCAGGAGGGTCCAGGGCAATCGAATGTCGACTGACGTGGACCAATGATTGCTGAGTGTCTCGAATAATCAAGTCCCAAAGTGGGGCAATGGAGTTTCGAGAGCCTTTTGCGACGGAGTTCACGCCTTGGCGAGTTCATTTGTTTGTAAA
>JBGSOM010000177.1:0-30232 GCA_041739135.1 Pirellulaceae bacterium | reverse complement strand
TGTCGGGGGCTCAGCATCGCGAGGCAGCAACACCGCTTCGGTCTCGGTGATCACCGCCACCGAACCCTCTTGCTCAGTAGTCGACAACCGAAAAGGCTCCGTTACAACCACGTCCGGAACAAAGTGGTGTCGCCACTCCTCATCATCCAACTTCGATTCAACCGCTACGTATTCTTCAATGCGGGCTCGCAATCCCGCAGGCAAATTGGGTTGCAAGCGGTCACGAGCATAGGCGGTTAAACTCGCGTGGACATCTCCCCAGTAATCTTCCAACCAAGGGTCCATACCGGGGAAAGGACTTTTTCGCTGCATCGACAATCACCATTTCGTATCGGTAACACTTTCCGCCACGACCAGCCGGGCAAAAACGATCCAAGTCTTCAATTATAGCAGCGGAATCGAACAGACGTTGATCTGCAATTCGCCGCACATGACCTAGCAAATGCTTGCAGATAGAAATCAATCAGCGGGTCATCATTCGCGAGCTTCGAATGCTCGCACATGATCCAGCATCGTGCCCACCTCAAACATGCCAGCAAGTGACTTCAAGCAGTCGCGCGCGATGCCGACTTTTGCATCAGTTCGCAATGACATACCAGGAAAGTAAGCCAGAGAAGGCTCAGAATCAGCACCAAGAAAATCGAGCGGATGCAGCAAGATCGAGGGCTCGATGCGGTTGAGCCAACAAAATGTAAGTGCTGATTGAAAGTACTTTCGCGCAAGTAGTTTGGAGAATGTCGCCAAGTACATGATGTAGCTGAAATGAATCGGTACTTTGATCCAGGGCATTGTAGTAACCGGGATCTCAATCATTTGGGAACCGAGCGACGTCCAGCGATAAGGACGCAACGACATGAAACCGGCTTTTGCCGACCCAAAAAGTGCCTTGCGCTGCGTGCGATCGGCTTTCGTCAAGCGACTGTGGAGCATGTAGTAAGCGCGAGCGATGGGTCCGAGGAATGTCGGAAACGTCGATGCATCATAGCGATAGCCGCGCTCGCTTAGCACCTCAAGCACCAACTGCGAATAACTGAAGCCGGGCCCCCGAAAGCCGACCGTTTGCACACCGGTCACTTCGCGAATGACCGACTCGCTGCGCTCGAACTCTTCAATTAGCTGCACCCGCGAGTACTCATGCAACCACGGCTCATGGTGAAAAGAGTGATTAGCGATTTCATGTCCCGCAGCGGCGATGGCGGCCAATGGCTCGCGATTGATCGGCAGCGCAGCATCCTGACCAACAATAAAGAAAGTAATCTTGAGATCGAGCGACGCGAGCACGTCGAGAATGGTCGGCACAACTTGCGGCAGGTAAGTTGGGAAGGATTCCCAGCCCGCGTCGCCATGCGTTTTCATGTACGACCATTTATTGTCGAGATCCAACGATACGCTTGAGATCATAGCAATGCGTTTGGCCGGGTGCGAGTTCAGAGGATGAGATACCCCTTCCATGTTAATCGCCGGTCAGTCGCAAGCGGATTAACTACCCATCGGCCACCAAGATGAGTGCTGTTAAGCGACGTTTCGTTTTCCACCTATCTCGAAATTAACGGTTATTCCGCCCTTGCGACTGAGACGACAATCCAGCCGCATTCCAGCCAGTTCGCTCGAACGCTTGTTTCCAAAGTGTGCAAGCCGGAGAATGGAATTCGCGTCGGTTAGCAAACCGCGTCGCAGTTACCAGTTCTTGGGCGGAGAACCATAATGCTGGCTACTCAGATCGCAATGGAAATTAACGAACGTTGGCACGAACTTGAGCTTCTGACTCCACTAGACCGGTTGCACAAACTGGAATCGCTAGTCGAGCGACATGTTTTAGCGACCAGCCCGTGCGCGTCATCTTACATCACGAACTTTGACGACACTTCCGATTTTGTGTCGCGCGGGTTGCATGAAGATTCAGTCAAACCGAAGTGAACCCAAGTTAATTGAGCTTTCAATAGTTCGCTGGCAGCAATCGATTAAGCGTTCGGCTTTTCAACGGTGCCGATGAACAAGATCATTCCGCTGGTTCGTTCACGAATAACAAATAGAAACGGATGATCCGCTCTGAAACTCGGTACAAATGGACGTCTTTCGATCGCTGCTGAACGCGGTTCGAATGCAACGATCGTAGCTGCAGCGGCTTCGGTCCCTTCTTCATTCACATCGACAAAGGCCTTGTGAATGACCGCGCTGATAAACAACTGGTGATCCGGAGCACGAACTTCCGTAAGCCCACTAAAGTCCGCGGACCGATCGCTGAACGCTTGCTGCATACCTAAACTTTTGAGTGGAGCGACGAGGTCGTAAGTCGACTCCAGCTTGAATTTCGGCAGACTCACATGAAACTTACGTTGTTCGAGCGAGCGGGCACATGTGTCAAGTTGTGTCACAGTAAGTGTGCGTAACAGAGTGTCCAGTCCATCGACATCGGAAGGCAAGAAGATCATCATCGAGATGTCATCGCCGTTGTAGGGCAATTCAGCAACTTGATATCCGCCGGTTCCCGGATAGCCAGCTTTCTCATCGAAATCGTCCGCCACCGTGTGGGGCGTTTCGAAAGCTGTGCCGTCTGCGTTGAACGCCACGTACTTGCCTTCCGTAAAGTGATTCATGTTCATTAACGAAACATTGCGCCGCTGTTGATCACTGGATGTGAACGGAGCCGGTTGGGTGAACTGCGCTTCAAACGGCGTTGCCCAACTTCCCTTGAAGTAGATCGCATTCGCAATCACGAGGCGAGTCATCTCGTTGACAGTGCCCGGTGGAATGATATCGCGAATCTTGTCGCGTGTTTGGTCATTCACCCATTGATTGATGCGCAGCCGCTCTGCGTTTGCTTTCCCGCGAAAATCCGCGGCTTCGACGACTGTGGGGCGATAGTTTTCTGTGATAGTGGCTTGGTAGCGAGACGAGATTTTAAACGAGTTGTCGATCCACAACGAGTTCGCGTTACTGAGTTCATACTGATCAACTTGCTTGGCCAGTTCGTTGATTCGATTCGCCAACTTTGAAGCTTCTCGCGATTTCGCGTTCGCCTCTTGATACTTGTTCGAACGCGCGAGAGTTCCAGCTTGCTCGTTAGCTTCCTTCAGTTCCGCACGAAGTGTCTTAAGCTGGATTCGCAGTTGGTTAGCATCGGCGGAGTTATCTGGTTTCATGCGTTCGCTGATCGCTTTAAACTCTTGCCGAAGCTTGTCTAAGTTCCAAGGCAAATCCCCTGATTGCTTCATCGATTTAGGATATTGAAGCGCGAGCCCCATTTCGCTTGCCGTCTCACCGCGAGCGCCTTCAGTTGCGATCGTTAGCGCAGATTGAATTGAGAACGGCGAGAGAAACTGGTTCGCTCCTTTTGAACTGGCGTTTACGGTACGAAGAAGTTCCAACGCAAACGCATTGTTGGCTTGAACAAGCTGCATGGAATCAGCTTTTGCAAGTTCATTGGCTACCGATTGCGAGCCGTTTCTAAGAAGCAACAAGCTACTCAACAGAGCAGCCTGAAATCGTCGACGGTTACATTGTGTGCTTTGGTTTAGCATGATTCCCTCAGTGGTATTGGCGGCACTCATAGTCGTCGATTGCTCCGCAAGCGATGTGAGAATAAACACCGCATTTGCGGAGCAGACTACGACTATACGGCATCGACGCTGAGAATTCGAATACAGTTCCAGAAAATTTACAAACGTTAACTGTTTGCTGGTATTCTGATCAAATCAGTTCCCAACGCGTCGCTCAGCGGATCGAAACCGCTGGTCGATAGCCCGAGATGCAAATGCTGTCGCCAACCTTCTGCCAATTCAAACCTACCACTCATCGCTCCAACTTCGCGATTCAAATCGAACATGGTGTCGATGTAAGAGCCCATGCGCTGGGTGTCGTCTAACCACTGTCCTTGACTCGCGTGAGCTTGCAAGAGTTGCTGTTTGCGAGCGGCGAAGTTCATGACGTCGACAAAGTAGGTCGGCCTTACAAGTTCGCCCATCGGAGTGCGATTGCCGTGCGGCTGTGCGTGATAGATCGCTACATCATCTTGGAATGCAGAGGCGGCAGGCTCAGTGCGGTAGCTCGGCATGCCGCGCACAAAAGCAGCGGTCACTGCCAACCGCGCAGCATACTGATGATCCTCCATGTAATCGACTAGTGAATGCGTCAGTACGATTTTCGGTTGAGCTTGACGGACAACGGCGGCGACTTGCTGCAACAGCGCGGGCGTGTAGTTGATCTCAAGGTCGTTGCAGATCGGTGCATAGAACTTGGCAGGGATCAGCGACGCCGCAGTTTGAGCTTCGATCAGTCGCGTGGCTGCACAAGTTGCTTGATCCATCGTCATCGAACCGCAGCAACCGTTGGCGATATTGAAGTAGTGCACACTCCAGCCGCGAGCTGCTAACTGGAGCAATGTTCCAGCCATCACGAACTCGATGTCGTCCGGATGCGCAGCGATAGCTAAAACACTGTTGGCCATGAAATACTCGCGATGAAGAACTCAAACTGGCGTGATCGTAACAACCACCGCTTTGAAGGCCGGTGTCTTAGAAAGCGGATCGAGCGTACGCGGTACCAGCACGTTGGCTTCGGGGTAGTACATGATTGCATTGCCCGGTTTGATCGCATCATATTGCCGAGCGAGATAGCCTGACAGTTCGCCGACTTGGCTGCGCACCACAACTGGCTGATCCGGCTTCAGTCCCAAGCGACCGAAGTCATCTGGGTGCATTAACACCAAGTCGCGACGCTCTTGCCCGCGATAAAGATCTTCTTCCTCGTAGACCACCGTGTTGAATTGGCCTTCACTGCGAACCGTCATCAATCGCATTTCATTCTTGCCAGTTCCACACAGCGACGGGAGATCGTAGCGATGGAAGACCGCGCGCCCATCGCTAGTCGGAAAAGTCGGTTCATGAAATGTGCGACCTTCGATCTGAAACTCTTTTTTCGTCTTGGCAATATCGCGAACTGGGTCATACCCTGGGACAACTTTACTGATCCAATTGCGAATCGTATCCGCTTGCCCCATGTCCTCCCAATTGATCGTTTCCGAATCGCCGACCAAACGTTTGCCAACTTCAGCAATCACATGAATTTCGCTGCGTGGCCCCGGCAATCGCGCGGCACCACCGTCGCTTAAGCGAACGAAGTTGAACATCGATTCTTGCGTGGTTGGTTGCGGTTCTTCATCGCGAGCCAACACGGGCAAAATCAGTGTTTCATCAGCGAGCGAGTGCGGATGGCCGGTGTTGAGCGTCGTGCTGAGCGTTACCAACATCTGCAGTTTGCAAAGTGCCTCGCGAGCATACGTTGCATCGGGATTCGATCCGAACAAATTGCCGCCGAGACAGAAGCCCGCTTTCAGTCGCCGTTCCTGAGCCGCTTCCATGCAAGCCATCGTGTCCATGCCAGCCGTCGTTGGCAACGTGACTCCAAAGTTGCTTTGTAATCGATTGAAGATCTCGTCTTTCAACTTGGGTGTTACGCCGACCGAACCAATTCCCTGTACGTTCGAATGGCCTCGAATCGGCATCATGCCCGCACCTTCGCGACCGACCATGCCGCGCAGCAAAGCGAGATTCACAATCGCTTCGACATTGTGAACTCCATGCACGTGATGCGTGATCCCCATCGTCCAAGCAAAAATAGTTGCCTTCGAATTTGCATACAACTGTGCGATCTCACGGACTTCCGATTCGGCCACGCCGGACTTGACGGTGATTTCGTTCCAAGTCAGTTCCTTTAGCCATTGCAGGTACGCATCGGTATCGCGGCAATGTTTCTCCAGGAAGTTCTTATCCGCTGCTCCGAGTTCAACGACAGCTTTCGATAGACCGCTGAGCAACGCAAGATCGCCGCCGATATCGGGCTGGACGATGTGTGTTGCGATCTTTGCATCGAACAGCATGCTGCGCCAGTCGCTGGGAATGCGGAACTTTACCAAACCCAATTCGCGAACAGGATTGATCACAACGACCTTTCCACCACGGCGACGCAAGTGGTTCAGCGAAGTCATCAGACGCGGGTGATTGCTGGCTGGATTACCACCGATGATTAGCGCTAGGTCACTGCGTTCGAGATCGTCGAGCGTGACCGTGGCAGTGCCAGTACCAAGTGAACGGTTCAGCCCAACGCCACTCGCTTGGTGGCAATAGTAGCTGCAGTTGTTGACGTTGTTCGTGCCGTACAGCCGCGCCATCAGCTGCAGCAGGAAGCCAGCCTCGTTGCTGCTGCGGCCGCTGAAGTACCAAAAGGTTTCGTCGGGTGTCAGTGCTTTCATGCGGCGTTCGATGCGGTCGAATGCGTCTGTCCATGTAACGGTGCGAAAATGCGTCGCGCCGCGTTCATACAAAACTGGCTGAATCAAACGCCCGGCCGTCTCTAACTGTCGCGGCGTCCATTGCTGCAACTCAGCCACGCTATGGCGCGCCCAGAAATCAGCCGTCACCGCGGCTTGCATATCGGACGCCATCGCTTGAATCGATTTCTTGCAGACTTCTGGGAATGATTTGCGTTCGTTGACCATTCCGCCAGCTTGGCCACCCATGCCGAGCGCACAGGTCTTGCAAGCATTCTTTGTTCGCAAGGCTTTATAAAGCTTCCAAATGCCGCCAACTTCCTTCGCTTTGGTGAACGTATAACGAATTGCTCGCCAACCGCCACCATTTTTTACTTTACGCATCGCATCATTCCACGTTCAACTGTCGCCGACCTTCGTCCGAATCTACCGCCATCCAAACGTAACGAAAGTATAACCGACAGCGCACGTGTTGCGTCGTAGCGGCAAGCGTCGCAAGAACCTAGGTTCGTGCAATGTTGACGTTTCGATAGACTGACGACTGAAAGTCGCCACCACTTATTTGTCGCCTGAACCTAATGCGTCAATTCCAACTCGCCCACCACGTCGCGAGCGCTGTGCGTTGAATTCCGATCGAGACAGATTACAGGAGTTTCCGGTGCGAGTTCGGCGAGCTGTTGCACTACGCGCCCGTGACAACTCAGGAGAATGGTTTGTACCGAGTTTTTCCAGCCCAACAACGTTTGCAAAGCCAATCGCGTTCGGGCATCATCGAAGTTAACAAAGCAATCGTCCATCAAAACCGGCAGCGGCTCATGTTGCTCGGTATAGTTCGTGATAAACGCCATGCGAATCGCTAGATACAGTTGTTCGCGCGTGCCGGTGCTCAGCTTGCTCGGTTCGATCGCCTCACCTCTCACATTGCGAACACAGAAACCGCCGTCGGCCGAATGTTCGACCGACGTGTATCGGCCTCCGGTCAGTTTGAACAAGAACTGATGTGTAAGCTGCAGCAAGGCGGGTTCGTTATCGTGAGTGAAGCGGTCGATGCAGCGAGTTAGCAACTCTTGAGCAAGTCGACTGACGACCCATTGCTCGGCGAGTTCCGCAAGTTGACCGCGTTGAGCCTGCAATAGTTGTTGGCTGCGCTGCGCCGCTTCGCTTTTCGCCAACTGTTCAAGTTGGCTAGCAATTGCACCCACTTCCTGGTCCGCTTGTTGGCGAGTTGTTTCGCATTGAGTGAGCGTACGTTTCGTTTCCGCGATCCGCAGGTTCAATGTGCTGTCGTCGATCTCCGTGAGTTCGCTAATGAACTCGTCGAGCGATTCACGGCCAGCGAGCATTTCGATCGCGCTCGACAATTCACTTCGTTCAACTCGCAATTTGGTCGCTTGCTGGGCGCGTTGCATCAGCACGTCGAAGGCTTCGCGATCCAAGTCGCCCTGCGAACTCGCGACGCTCGCCGAGAGCGTAGACAGTCGCTCTTCGATTTCGTTCAGACGAGCGGTCATCTCGGCGAGTCGCGTGGTGCGATGCTCGACTGAAGCCGACAATTTGGCTCGTTCGGCGGAGTCTTTGCGCGCTGATTGGAGGTTGGTCAGCCAGCGCTGCGCGAGAACCTCCGAGGGCAATGCAACGCGCTCCGATTCGGTAGCGATCGCTTTCACGGCTGTTTCAAAAGCAGCAATCTGAGCGGTGGATTCTTGAATCTGCAGCTCACAACGTTTGGCACATTGCAGGTCGCGTTTCAATCGATCGATCCCGTCGACTAGAACAGTCGCTTGCGCGAGTGGCCACGCGATTGGCAATTCGTGCTCGCGCAACCAACTCGCGTAGCTCGCCGCGATCTCTTGCTGCTTGGTGGTCAACTCTGCCTGCCGCTGTTCCAATTCTGCCTTCATCGCCTGCATGGAATTCAATCTAGCCGATTCGGTTTGAGTAGTACGTGCAAACTGAGTCCATCGCTCCAGTTGTTCCGCCAAGCTCTGCCAAGTCGCTTCGAACTCGATGACTGTGGGCCATTGATCGACGAGTTCACCGCGCAGTTGCTTTAGCACGCCACGTCGCGACATCAGCTTGCGGCGCTCGATGTCCAGCTCAGCCGCTACGCGCGACCAAGCTTCGAACTCAACGACCCAGTTGGCCATCAACTCCGGTGCAAGTGGTTGAAAGGGGCAGTTCACCCACGCTTCGCACCATTGCGATTGGAGCGACTCGCGGCGCGCGACTTCCTGAGACAATTGCGAGTTCAGGGACGCGATATTCTCATCGATCGCTTGCAAGTGCTTCTGCGCTTGGGAGATCTTCGCAATCGTTTCTGCCGTATCGACGATTTGGTGCACCAAACCATCGGAACGCTGCAGAATCAATTGCAACTGCTGCAACCGCAGCTTCTGCTGATCAGCGGTAATACTGCACGCGATCAATGGCTCCGACAAATCATCCAACCAGTTCTGGATCAGTTGATCGCGCTCCGAGCCGACTTGACGCAGTTCGCCCCAAGCGGTCCGTTCGCTGTTGCGTTCGAGTTCTTCCAATTCGCGCTGCGATGTCACACGCTCGGCTGCAAGCCGCTGGATCTCGCGCTCGAATTGAATCACATTTCGCGATTGCTCTTCAAACAGACGCGTGAACCGCGCGACATCGACAGATGCGATCACTGGCCAACTGTAATCGAGCGTCGGGCAATCCGGCAGTCGCGAACGCAACCGCGCCCCAGCGATCTCGAACTCGGGCGATTCGCATTTCTCGCACACCGATTCAACCAGTTGTTCTAGCGCGACCTCTTCATCGCGGATCTTCGTAACCAGCTCCGAAAGTCTTGCGAGATTGTCTGGAATATCGCCAGTCGCAGTCTGTTGTTCAATGCGATTCCATTGATCTGAAGCCGATTCAAGTTTGGCTGTGACGCTTAGTAACTCGTTGTGTATGCGTTCTGCAGTTGCAATCCAATTCTCAAGTTTGTTGCGCTGCGGAGCGCTGATCGCAAACTTTATGAACGCGGGTTTGGCTTCCGTTTCACCCAGTATTTCGAGAGCCCGCTTGCAACCCGCTTGCGCCTCATCGTGTTGTCGCGAGACCTCTCCCAGTTGCCTGCGTATTTTGGCAATCTCCCCTGCTTGATGACCAAGCGATTCGACGCGTGCGTCCAGTTCGGGCGTGGAGTTCGAGCCGGCGAGTGATGCGAGTCGTTGCTGTTCCACGGCGAGTTGTTGCTTGTCTTGCGCGACCGTGCGATTCAGGTTGGCTTGTTGCTGCGCGTAGTCGCTCCACTGAGCGATGAACGTGGCATCAACGCCTGCGGGTATTTCGATTTCGGCGAGTTGTTGGTCGATCCGCTGCATCGCTTGATGCTTGGGCCAGGCCTGCTTAAGTTTTTCAGCGCGGCTGAGCGCTTGATGCAACTGCGCGTACTGCTCTTTCGCTGCTTCGCCCCGATCCATCGCAGATCGCAACTTGCTTCGTAGCTCTTCGACCGCTTGCGGCAATACTTGCAGCGATTTCAGTTGATCTTGTCGCGATTTGATTTCACTTAACAGCGTTGCAATTTGGCTCGAACCGCGCGAGCGATACAAGGTAGTCGTTGAACTTAGCAGTTCTTCGCGCAAGTTCTGCAACATGCTCGCGCCACCCATGCCGCCGCCCGCAAGTGCTTCGGATAGTCTTGCACTCTTGAGTGACGCTTCACCGATTCGCAACTCTTCTAGCGAAAAACCAAACAACTGCTGATAGCTGTCCAAGTCCATGTGACCGAACAACAAATTGAGATCATCTGCATCTAAACGCCGCGCGCGGTGCTTGCCGCTGATCTCATCCTTGCGAGCCTTCTTGCGAGTGAATTGGAAGGTGGAACCGTCGGACAACGCGCCGTGGACTTCGGCCGACATCGGTTTGCCGGTCAGATACGGCGTCCGCGATGGGAAGCCGAACATGGCAGCTCGCAGACCATTCAATGCGGTCGTTTTCCCGGATT
This sequence comes from Pirellulaceae bacterium, assembly GCA_041739135.1. GTDB lineage: Bacteria > Planctomycetota > Planctomycetia > Pirellulales > Pirellulaceae > Aureliella. Next base: position 19,991 of record JBGSOM010000177.1, on the reverse strand, counting down.
CGTTAGGGCCATAGACGAGTACCAGAGGCGCGATGTCGAATTGAAACTTCTGACGCGCGTAGACTCCAAAGTTCTCCAGTACGATGCGATCTAGTTTCATGCTTCACCTGCACGAACTAGTCGCGAGACCAGCAGATCTTCAGCTTGCGAGATCATCGCGAGCAGCTCGGAATCGCGTTCTGAGTCGCGCATCATTGGCCAATCCACTTCAGTCAATTCAACTCGTGCTTTCTTCAGTAATTCGTCGAGTTCTTTCCATAGTTCCTTCTGCAACTTGGCGTCGTCACGAAACTCCTCAGTGATTTGCGACAGGTACTTCAGAGGTACATCAAGGTCCGCGCTGGCTGTTACCTTGGCCGGATGCGTGCGAACTTTCACGGACTCGAGCCACACGTCGCCGAGTTCGTGAATGCGCGCGGCGAGCGCATCGGAGAGCTTTTCAACGGTCGCTGGCTGAGTCAAATCAGCATGCAACGACGTGTGGCCTTCGAGATGCAAACGGACCGCAAGCGCGACGCCATCATCGCGATTCGTACCGAGCACCGGGCAAAGCGAGTCGTTGACGAGGTCTTCGATGTCGCTCAAGCGTTCCGCGCTTTGCAGGTTTACCGAGAGCAGATGCCAACGAAGACTATCCGTCGGAACGAACTCCATCTTCTCGATGTGGTTGTCTTCGACGTGTACGACGTAGCAACCTTTCGCACCGCATTCGCGGACGTGTCGGCCCTGCGTGTTGCCGCTGTACCCGATCCAGCATTTTTCGCTGAGCGACTGTTCGGTGCGTTGATGAATGTGACCGAGCGCCCAGTACTGATAACCTTTGCTTTCAAGCAAACCGATCGACGTCGGCGCGTAACTGTCGTGTTGCGATGAACCGACCAGCGACGTATGCAATAGGCCGATGTTAAAGTAACCCATCACCGCTGAAGGATAAGCGGCAGCCAAGTCAGTTAATTCGGCGCGAGCTCCAAAGCTCTGACCATGAATTGCTAAGCCAGCTTGATCCAGCAGAATCGTTTGTGGCGCGTCGCTCGAAAGTTCATGAATTCCATCGGTCCAGCGAATCACGCGCGCGGCGTTGCTGACCGCGTCATGGTTACCGCGAATCAGTACCACAGCGATGTTCTCACGCACGAGCCGCTTGAGTTGGCTCTCGACCCACAAGCCCGCGCCAGCATCTTTAACGGGTCCGTCGAAGAGATCGCCTGCGAACACAACCGCGGCCACTTTTTGCTCAATCGCCGTTTGGACGATCACTTCCAACGAGCGGCGACTGGCGCGATGCAGCTGACTTGCCGTTGCTTCATCCAAGCTCCGCAGACTGCACAGCGGGCTATCCAAATGCACGTCTGCGGCGTGTAAAAAACGAATCCTGCTCATGCGTGCTTCCGTGTGTACGATTCCAACTCGTGCGGGTCATCCAGCTCCTTAAACATCCATAAGCACAGTATACGAAACCCACCCCAACTCGGGTACCGGCAAGATAACGTGCTAGCTTAGGCACGCAGTCCACGACAATTACACGCTTGCTAGAACCGATTCCAGGATGTCACAAGCGGCGTGGATGTCAGGATGACAGGCCGCCCAAAATGCAATGATCGCCTTGGCTGAGTGAACGTCCCTGGTCGGCGCATCCCAGACCATCCCGCTCACCGAAAGTAATCGCACCAGTCGTCTCTTCCTGAGCCTGAGGCGCTAGCCGATCTTCTAATCAAAAGAATGAAGGTGTTGTCGCTTCTTGGATCATAAGAAATACCGAAGATTGGGTGATTGGAATTAAGATCGGCTAGCGCCTCGGGCTCATGAAATTTGAGTGTGGCATACTAAACGACGATGTGCCATATACGCTATTCGAAGAACCGACGAAACGAGAAGTCGTATTGCCGACCTTCCCAGACCATCCTGCTGACCAAAGTAATCGCAACAATCGTCTCTTCCTGAGCCTGAGGCGCTAGCCGATCTTCTGCCCAAAAGAATGAAGGTGTTGTCGCTTCTTGGATCAGAAGAAATACTGAAGATTGGGTGATTGGTATTAAGATCGGCTAGCGCCTCAGGCTCATGAAGTGGGTGATAGGATTAGGATCGACTATCTATGATAGCAGTGCCCGACGCTAGCTAAGGAATTCAAAAGTCATCTAAGACGCGTTCTAGAATTTCACAAGCGGCGTGGATGTCAGCGTCGGAAGTAATTACAGGTGGCGGCAGGAAGCGAATGCGGGTCGGGTTGCTGCCGGCGACGAAACCCATCAAGCCGGCTTCGTACATGGCGTAAACCATTTTCGTGGCGATATCGTTTGAGCCATCGCCGGGTGTGAACGCGACCATCATGCCCAAACCGTGCGGACCGCTGATCTTGCCTGGATACCGTTTGCAAAGTTCTTGCAGTTTATCGGCGAAGACTTTGTGTCTGCGCATGTTCTCGCCGGTTGGACCGAAGCAGTTCGATTTCTCCAGTTGCTCGAGCACCACGAGCGCGGCTGCAATCGAGCTGCTCGCGGCAGTGAAAGTTTGGCTAAGCAGCGGTCCTTTGGGTTTCAAGTTGCCGCGATACAATGTCGCGCACAGTTGCGTGATCTTGCCGATCGAAACGATGTCGGCAAACTGGTCCAACTTGAAGTGCTGGAATGCATAGGGTTCGCTCAAGCGGCTGAACGTCTGCACTTCATCGAAGATCACCAACACATTGTCTTGCTTGACACGTTCGATCAACTTTCGAAAGAAAGTTTCGGAACCCGGATAGTAACCACCTTCGCCGCTGACCAATTCCAACCACAGCACCGCGTGTTTGCCGGGATAGCGTTTCAGCAATTTGTCGAGCGCCGCGAGAGCTCGGTTCTGCGATTCTTCGCTGTGGTCAGGATCTTCGGCGGGAATGTAATCGACCGCCAGCGCAGTTGGGATGCCAGCACGATATTGCGGGCGATCCGTTAGCTGTGCCATCGCGATCGAGCGGCCTGCGAAACAATTGTCCAACGCCAACACACGGTCCGCTGGCGCTCGATTGTGGAAAGCGATCTTGAGCGCGTTCTCGTTCGCCATCGCGCCGCTGGTCGACAACAGACAGTGCTCGATCTCGGCGCCGGATTTTCGCGCCATGCGAATCAGTCGTTCACAGACTTCGACCGAAGGCGGATGCTGTTGCAAGTTCCCTTGCATGATCGTGTCTTCGAGTGCCGCGTGAATGCTCGATTGCAGCAATTGCGGACTGCTGTGTCCCATGCCGTGCACGCCGATACCGACGATGAAGTCAAGCTTTACGCTGCCATCGGCTAACTCGACCCAAGGACCACGGCCGATGCCGCTGCCTAGATACGGAAAGTAGGTCGCACCGCCACGCGCGATCGCTAGTCGGTCGAGCAGCGTTTTGTAGTGCTCTTTCAGTTCCGCTTTGGCAGGTTTCGGACCTTCGATTTGGCTCTGTGCATCAGCTAAGGCAGCCAGCAACAATTCTTCAGCTTGTCGCACGCGCGGATCGGATCGCAACTGTTCAGCGACGAGAGATGTCTTGGCTACCGTCGAACTGTTTTGCGTGTCGGCTGAACTGTGCATCCTGAAAGGACCTTTTATGAGTTGCGAGGACGAACGAGCAGTGATCGATTGATGATCGCGCTGCGGTCGACTGCTTTTCGAGAGTTACTTTAACTGGAAAGGCAACTATTATTGTAAGGAGTTTTAAATCCTTGCGTGTGCCAGACACTTATGCAAAGCCTTCGGTTCGCGATAGCCCGATTGGGTTGGCTGGATTAGCGACCCGAAATTTCGCCAGCGATTGCGAATGCAATTTCCATCGCTTGTTCGTAATTCAATCGCGGATCGCAGGTCGTGTTATAAGCGGTATGCAAGTCGGCTTCCGTCAAGCCGCTTGAGCCGCCAATGCACTCGGTGACGTTCTCGCCGGTCAGTTCAAGATGAGCGCCGCTGAGCCGCGAACCGCAACTGCGATGAATTGCAAACGCTGAGCGAAGTTCGCTGAGCACATCGTCAAAGCGACGCGTCTTTTGCCCCGAACTGACTGAAACTGTGTTTCCATGCATTGGATCGCACAGCCACAGCACTTTGCAACCGCTTCGCTGAACTTGTTCAATCAGATTCGGCAGCGCCGCCGCGATCTGCGAACTGCCCATGCGATGAATCAAAGTCACTCGGCCGGGTTCGTTGGTTGGATTGATCAGCCGAGCGAGATCGCAGATTTCGTCCGCGTTGGCCTTCGGTCCAACTTTAACGCCGATGGGATTGCGAACGCCGCGCAGGTATTCGACGTGGGCACCAGCGAGCGATCGGGTACGTTCGCCGATCCATGGGAAATGCGTTCCCAAGTTGTACCAACCGCAACCGCGAACGCTTTCGCGCGTCAGCGATTGTTCATAGTGCAGGTGTAAAGCTTCGTGTGAAGTAAAAAAGTCGACACGACGCAGTTCGGTGATTGGTGTCGCGGAAATCGTGTCGAAGAAACGCAACGCGTCCCCCATCGATTTCACCAACTCGTGGTAACGTTTGCACTCGGGACTGTCAGCGACAAAATTCAGTTTCCAGTTTTCCGGATGATGCAAATCGGCAAAACCGCCTTCACTGAGTGCCCGGATAAAATTGAGCGTCAGCGCGGAGCGTTCATATCCTCGCAGCAACAATTGCGGGTCCGCGCGGCGCAGTTCAGGGGTAAAGGCAGCTCGATTGATCAAGTCGCCGCGATACGACGGTAATGAGTTGCCATCGCGCGTTTCAATGTCGCTGCTGCGGGGTTTGGCATACTGTCCAGCAATGCGTCCGATGCGCACAATCCGCTGACCGCTGCCGAAAATCAGCACCAGACTCATCTGCAACAGCACTTTCAACTTGCTGGCAATAGACTCCGATTCGCAGTCATCAAACGACTCGGCGCAATCACCACCTTGCAAAATCCATCCGCTTCCCCCGTAGGCTTCCGCAAGAACGGTTTGCAAGCGATCCACCTCCCAGCTTGTCACCAGTGGCGGCAGGCGACGCAGCGCCGCAAGCACTTCATGCAACTCGACGGTGTCTTCATAAGTCGGCTGCTGGTTTGCCTGACGCGACTTCCATGAATCCGGTTTCCAACTATTCGGCATTGTCGCGAGAGGTTTTCTAATGAGAAGTATGAAAAATTGGTGCTGGGATCGACCCTGCGCTCTGACTTAGGTAACTAAGGTTAATCGCATTTCGTCCTTCCCGCTAGGAACCCTGAGGTCATGATTAAGGCAGCCAGCTCTGCCGATCAGACTCCCATCCACCGCAAACTTGTACAGCTGACGGCAGGTCTGCTTGGGTTTCGTCACGAGTTGCGGTGGGTTAATATGAGCGTCCCTTCAACCCCGTTCCCGATTGGTGATCGTTTCCTGTGCCCATTGCAATTCGCAGTTACAAAAACACCGATACGCACTCGATCTGCCAAGTATGGAATGCGCATCATACTGGGCTGGCAGTCGGTCCCATCACGCCGCTGCACTTTGAGTTGGCGGTGTTGGCAAAACCGTATTTCGATGCCGACAAATTGCTGGTTGCGGTCGAAGGCAACGTGATCCGCGGTTTCTTACATCTTTCCAACGGCACAACAAGCGACTTAACGGAAGTAGACTGCAAGCGTGGCGTGTTGTCGGCTCTATGCATTGTGCCGAGCGTCGATGAAAACGAGATTGCGGCTGAGCTACTGTCGGCGGCCGACCAGCAAATCACTGCGTCTAAAATCACTTGTTGCTTGACGCGACCGATGCCCCCGGACTGCCCTTTCTATTTAGGCTTAGGTTCCGGCGATTCGATGATGGGAGTTACCACCGCTGATCAACGGCTTTACGGTTGGTTGATTAAAGCGGGTTGGGTTCCTCGCATAGCTACAAGCGGCTGGGAACTATATCTCGATAGTTTCCAACCGCCCGTCGATCGATTGCAAATTCAGATTCGACGCAACGCACACGTCGACCGCCTGCTCGACGAACCGATGCTTCCCTGGCGACAAGCTTGTTTGCTCGGGCATACCGAACCCACCGGGTTTCAGCTAACACTGCGCGTCGAGGGGACCGTCGCGCACGAGCTGCTCGTCTGGAGCGTCGGTCAAGAATTGATGACCACTCCGGATTCAGTTGTTTGGTTGTGGCCCATCGAAGTCCGAGAATCCATGCAGAATGCAGACCAGCTTGTGTTCTTATTGTCAGAGTCGCTTCGCCAGATGGCAGAAGATCGCGTCGAAGTAGTTCGCACTTACTCCGATTCAGCAAAAACCCTAGTCACTTCTGTTTTGACGCGACTAGGGTTTCGAAATGCGAGCAGCGGAGTCGTGCTAGAGAAGAGCTATCACTATTGAGTCAGTGAATGCCATTTACAGTGAATGCCATTTACTCAGTGAGCCACGTTGGCAATTTGCCCGTGACCCGGAACTTGTCGCAGCGACGGCTTGGGCAATGTGTTGTCATAGCTGAGCACTCGCTGAGCTCCAACGAAGTAGGTGTGAAAGCCATCGACTACGAGATTGTGAGTCAGTTGCGGAGTTGGATTCGCAACAGTGCTTTCAATCTCCGCTGTCCCGGTTGCCGTGTGCAACATCATGCCTGGTTTGAGATCGCGGGATTTTACCCAACCATGTCCGCTGACCCACCAAAGATGTCCACCGGTGGCTTCGATCGTCTCGTGACCAGCCGTGATCTTAATCGTCGACTTGGGAGGACGAATCGTTGTCATGATAACCGGTTTCAGGGTCAGTTCAGCGGTTTCAACATCCTGTGAAACTACCAGATCGCCAATCTGCACTTTCTCGATCGGCATCAAACCCGTTGATGTTTGAATCAACGTGCCAGGAACCAGACACGAGTACTGGACTTGCATATGCCCCAGATTGTGAACGCGACCTGCGGACTCGTTGCTGTACGTTCGGCTCGACACGACCAAGCTTTTGCGTTGCTCTGAGTACGAAGACGCTGTCGGTTTATTGCCTTGGTAACGTTCGTTGCGATCGTTCCACCAGTCCCACCAGAGCTCCGGTTTGTCGCCGAGAGTTTCGCCCGTCGTTGCTCTCAAAACGGTACACACGCGATTAACGTCCGTCATGCGATGGCGATTCTTTTGAGCAACTTCGCGATCTTGCTGTTTCCCTTGCTCACGCAAATTATCTGCCACAGACTTAACGACCACTTGAGGAATGTACGACATACTGGCCGAGGCAGACCCTGCATTCTCAACGGAAGTAGTTGAAACGGCACCAAGCTTTACAGGAGTCGCTTTGGGAACGTTCCAGTGCTCCGACCAGTACGACATGTCGGCTGTCGTTGTATCGTAAAGCTTGGCTGAGTGATGAGACGAGAACCTTGCAACTACGTTAACCATTTTCTGAGCGCGTTGTAGCTGCTTGCGATTCTGCAATTCACTGCGAAACAGAGTTACCAAGCCTACGTTTCCGTTCGGCTGGACAACCAGTTGATTCTCGATTTGGATCTCGCTGGACAACATGCCAAGCAGCGTCGGAACGTAGAAAGCTTCAGGGTAACTGCGAATGCTGTCCGTGGCGATGGATCGAACCTCCGCACTCGGATGGCTCAAAGCGATGCGCACCAGCGCGGCGCAAGACTCTTCCGATCGATCCTTTGCAATCTTGCGGATCAATGGTTTAGCTAAGTCATCGTCGACATTTGAAGCAAACAACTCCAAAGCACTCAGCGCTTCCTTGGTATCCACTTTCTCCAATTCATCGAGCGCCTCATTCATCACTTGCGCACGACCTGACTGCAAGTTCTGCATGATCAGCTTGACCTTCGGCGTCCACTCTTCCAACTGATCGAATGTTTGCTGCATCGCTTGCTGTGCTGACTGCAAATCGTTCTGTTCAAACCATGTGTCGCCGACCAGCACATGCTTCACATACTGTCGCGCTTCGAGATTGTTCGGATCAGCCGCAATCACTGCGAAGTAGTGCGCACGGGCCAGCTCACTGAGCTTCTGATGCACGCACCACCGCGCCAACTTAAGATGTCCTTGAGGCGCGTTCTTCAGTTCTTCCCGCTTCGCCTTGTAGGCATCCTCGTTTGCGGAATCGGTCAGTTCCTCAATCGAGTGCCATTCGTCGCCGACTTTAATCATGCCAGCTTGCCACGCAGAGAGGGTGTCCTGCGGTTGGCTGCCAGTCGGTAACCGGCGATTCACCGAAACTCCTGAGGCTTCTTTCTCGAGGAGCGTTTGCAGTTTCTCGGGTTCAGAGCCATACGCGGTTGCAGCAAGCAGGACCATAGAGATGGTCGATACCATCGGCGCGAAGCGTGACATTTCGTTTACCTCAAGAGAAGATTGGGTTAGAGGCGACGTTGAGCGGCGTCCACTGTAATTAGAGCGATTTAGAAATTCAGTTTCAATATTCTTTTTCGCAAAAGACTGGCGATTTCCCGAAGCTTCCGGTAAGCTCAAATTCGGTTAAAACAGATGTCAAATCGTCCAACGACCCGAATTTCAGCGATCGGAATGAGCATGGCGGCGCGAGATCTTTGCCACAAAACGCTACTGTTGTCTGTCTGTATTGCGATCTTTTCTTCAGATAGCGCTCGCTCTCAAACTGCTCCTACAACTTTTCAACGGAGCCTGACTTATTTTAGCGCGATTGAAGAGTTAGACACAAAATTTGAAGGCCTGCGAGCCGCTGGCACGAAACTGATTGCCGAACGCCAAGACGCATTCAACCGGCTTGTCGAAACGAAGAAAGCTGTTGCGCAGCTTGCGGAAGCCAACGCAATGAAATCGTTGGAGCTGGCGTTCACACAATTAATGACGCTCTCAAAGCAAGCCGAACTGAATGGACTCCTTGCCACGCCGACTCAAAACGCACCTGTGGACACAGGAGTAGATGTTCGCAACACTCCGCGGGTACAACTTCAAAGCCAAGTTACCGCTCGGAAGAAAACCGAGATTGGACGTGATGTACTCAGAGAATATGGAAACGATCTGGCGCAAGCAAAGGTGCGCACGGATTTCGTTCTGCACCAAATAAAAACCATTAACGTCGCCGGAAAACTGGCTTTGGAGCGACACGTTAGCATTCTTCAAGAGTTGGAGAAAATCGTCAACGAAATGCTTCTGTGGAATTCCAAGACGTTGGAGCTATTCGATATGTACTGGAGTCTCGCTGATGTGGCAGGCGTTAAGAGCGATATCGAACTGAAGGCTGGATTGCGGCAACTGAATCGATCGTCTAACGAGAACGCAGGTGCGCTACTGTTAAAATCGATCACGCTGATTCGGTTGCAAGAATATGACGAAGCCATTGCGATCTTAAATCAATTAGCCAACGTCCCCGCGCTTCAAGTTCTGGTTACCACGATTTATGCAGAAGTTCTAGCGCGAACAGGCGATCAACGCGAAGCGTTAGCCGAGCTGCGCAAGACGGCGCGCTTCGGGCTGAATGATCCCAAGCTGCGTATGCATCGCGCTATCGCTTTTGCAGCCTGCGATGAACTGAAATTTGCCGAGTCAGAATGGGAAGCGTTGCTCAAGATTGGCGGACATGAAGTTGCCGCTCGACGCGCGATCGCCTTCATCAACGCCGCCAGCAAATCGCCTTCGGAGCGCACGAAATCGAAAGCGATGGAGAACGCCCAGCTAGCGGTCAAGCTGGACGATGCAGATTGGGCCAGCCGCCTTGCACTCGCTCTGGCAACCTTCGCCAACGGCGAAACCGAACAATCTTCGAAGCTGGCCACCGAAGCCGCCGAACTCGCCACAGGTTCGAACCAATCCTTGTGCGACGAAATCGCTGAGCAGCTACTGGCTGGAAACGGCACGAGTTGGAAATTCAACTGAGCCGTCTAAGCTGTCGTCTTTCTTGGCGTTGGCGTTGGCGTCCTTCTTGGCGTGGTGTCGACTTTCAGTCGAGCGTTTCGCAGATTGGCGACTGAAAGCCGCCAGCACTTAGCTAAGCCTTAATCTTGCCGCCGACCAAGTGAATGATGCTGTCACACTGGTTGGCGATCGACTCGTCGTGAGTAACCATGACTATCGTCAAACCTTCTTCGCGTTTCAGCTCCATCAGCAACTTGAGAATTTGCAAACCTGTTTCATGGTCCAAGTTACCGGTCGGTTCGTCGGCCAATAGCAACTCAGGTCGAATTACCAGCGCGCGTGCAATCGCGGCTCGCTGCATCTCACCGCCAGAAAGTTCGCGCGGTTTATGCGACATGCGATGCTCCAACCCAACGCGGGTTAGCAATTCGATAGCCCGCTGCTTGTTCTCCGCGCGGTTGCGCCAGTATTTGAAGAACCCTTGCTGAATCATCATCGGCATCAGCACGTTCTGCAGCGCGGAGACTTCAGGCAGCAGATGATAGAACTGAAAAATCATCCCTAGCTTTGTATTGCGGAAATGATCGCGTCGCGCTCGGGACAAATTGTCGATGCGTCCACCATCAAAGTAGATTTCGCCTTGGTCAGGCGCGTCGAGCGTTCCGAGCATGTGCAGCAAAGTGCTTTTGCCGGATCCGCTGTGACCAAGTATCGCCGTCACATTGCCACTGATCGCGTGGAAATCGCAACCTTTCAGCACTGGTACAACGTGGCGACCTTTGCGATAGCTCTTGTGCAACTGCTTTGCTTCCAGCACATATTGACTGGCGATCTTCAGCGGTACCGGCGGCTCTTGATTGATCGTTTCGCCAGCAACGGACGCGCGGCGAGGTTGAACTCGCGGTGCCGTGGTCTTGATGACACTACTCATAACGCAAAGCCTCCACTGGATGCATCCGGGCTGCCCGAATAGCTGGTAGTACACTGGCGAAAACAGCAATCATGATCGCGCCGACGATCACCCAGGCCACGGTCCATGGGTTGATGAGTGTCGGAATGTGATCAAAGTAATAAACGGTTGGATCGAACACTTCTTGTCCCGTTACCGATTCAAGAACGTCAGCAACTTCATTGATGTTGGCAACGAACAGCAAGCCCGCAATGCCTCCCACGCCAGCGCCGACCGCACCAAGCAACACACCGTAACCGAGGAAGATGGTCGCCACGCCGCTGCCCGATGCACCTAGCGATTTGAGGATGCCGATGTCTTTGGTTTTCTCCACCACAATCATGAAGAACGTGGCAAGAATTCCGAAACCGGCAACCGCGATAATCAGGAACAGCAAGATGTTGAGGATGGTGGTTTCCATTTGAACCGCAGCCAACAACGCGCCTTGCAAGTCGCGCCAGGTGTTGACTTGAACCATCATGTCCAGCGGAAACTCGGCTCGCAGCGCATCGCGTGCCGCGTTCAGGTCCGCGCCCTCGCGCAGTTTCAATTGAATCGAATTCACGGCCGCTTCGCCGCTGCCCGGATCGATCATGCCGCGATACTTTTGCAGCTTTTCAAGCGGCACAAATGCGAATGTCGCATCGTATTCGCTCATTTGACTTTCGTAGAAATCAACTACTGTGAATTTTTCATTGATCGCTCGCGGCGTGTTTCCCGCTGACGGAAACGTTACTGCTACATCATCGCCCGGTTGGACGTAGTAATAGTCGGTCACACTACCAGCCATGTCGCGATAACGCGTGGTCCCAATACTGATTCCCAGCACAATGCCGTCGTGTTGGCTGACCGCGAGATCGAACACTGTCGCTTGATCCTCAGGCAGCGTTGATGCGCCGCTGAAACTCGGACCATTCGAAGCATTACCGAACGACGAAGCACCGTCTTGCGATGCGAACTCTGGTGGAGGTGTTGGTAAGGAAGAATCGACAGCGAGCGATTCAGGTTGCGGCGACTGAGCTTGGTTGATCTGCTCGCGCAAGAAATCGTTCCGCTTCTGTTCCTCACGAATCTGGTTCTGCAACTCGAGCAAACGCTTTTGAGTCACTGCTGCGCGACGACGATGTTTCCAACCCGACTCCGGGAATCCAGCCCGACCTTCGGCATAGCCAGACTCATGCAAGGCAAACGAAAGCGATTTCTTGTTTTCGGGGTGAAGCAAATACTTACTGAAATCGCTTACCGATGCATAGCTTTCAGTATCGATGCCGATCAGATTGATCTGCCGCGTAATGGTCTCGCCGCGATGATTGATATTAACCATCGCAGGAACGTGAACGACTGTGGTCATACCCACTAAGTCGTCGCCGAGCACTTCGCGGATTCGTGTTTGAAATTGCTTGTAATTCACCAAGCCCGATGAACTGTGACTCTCGACGATCACATCGGAGAGGATGCCGTGCATGCGGCCCTGCATCTCTGTCGTAAAGCCGTTCATAACGGCGTTGACGATAATCATCGTTGCCACGCCAAGCGTGACACTGACTACCGAAGCCAATGCGATGTAACGAGTGCGTAGATAACGCCAACAGAGCAGCCATCGATACATGCAGCCATCCTTAGCAAGTGAGGAACCAGCCTCAGTCCAGTCATTCGTTCTGCGACTTCGACCGATCCTTCGTCGAAGTATGTTCGCTCTGACTTCACAGACAGCGAACGTCACGGTGCCGCAGTTTAGCTAGATTGGCTCGCCGAGAAAACGTCAAAATCGCCTTCGAAACCGAGCCACTTGGATTCACTCAACCATGCCCGTGCCGTAATTCTAACGCGTTATTGCCAAACTTCTGCACTCAAGGCAACCGTCACATTTTCAATCGTTTTCACAGCCAGCATGTCCCGATGCTTGCCGCAGTCAACGTAGCGACCATCGACAAGCACATACTGCTGAACGGTTTGTTCGTCAGGGTCAACGATCCAGTACTCCGGAACCTTAGTTCGCTGATACATTTCGAATTTCAAAACCAGATCCTGACGCCGATTCGACTCGGAAAGTATCTCAATAACAAAATTCGGAGCGCCTTTGCACTTTTTAGGAGTAATGATTCCTCGGCGATCATTGAGAATGACCACAACATCGGGCTGCACGATATCGTGCGGAGCTAATTCGACGTCGAACGGGGCATCGAAGACTTCACCAAGTTTTTTCAGTTCAATTTGTGTGTACAACTGAAACTGTATTTTCCGTGACACGCGCTGATGGTTCGATGAAGGAGCGGGGCTCCTGTAGTGCTCTCCATCGATGATTTCGTGCCGAAAGCCATCATTAGGGAAACACTCGTACTCACGATACGAGTATTTCAATGATGGCTGCGTGCCGTGCGACATAGGATCACCAAGCTGGTTAAACGTTTTAGTGAGTTAGCCTGCAAATCGAATTCGCCAGTGGATTAGGTGTCAATGACTTCACCAGCGGCGTTGAGCGGCTTGGTGTTCTCTTCAGTCTCTTGTTCCTCGCGCCAAGGTTTATTCTCTTTGTAGCTTTCGAGCTCTTTCTTCAGTTGCTCAAGCTGTTCGCTGTCTTCTTCTGCACAGAGTTCGACAGCTTTGGCTGCCCATTTGCGAGCATTTTCGAAATCACCTGTTTCGGCGTAGCAAGCCGCCAAAGTGCTAACAATGTGGGCTTGCTTGTAGTCCGTCACTTCACAAGCCTTGAGCCCCAATTCGAGCGAGCGCTTGCCGTTGCGAACCGAATCTTTTGTCGAAGTCGAAAGCAACCAAGCCAGATTGTTGAGCAGCCCACTGTACTCTCTGGAAGCCTCTTCTTTCGCGTCTTTGTCGTCGTTCGCTTCGTCTTTCTTGCCTTCGATCAATTTGATAGCGGACTCGTAATCTTCGATCGCTCCGGCGTGATCATTGATACTCAACTTGGCGTCTCCACGCGCTCGCAGCGCGCCGGGTTCCTCCGGCTTCTGCTTTAGCAATTCGTCGAACAACTTAATCGCCAGTCGCGGCCGTTTGTCAGCTTGATAGAGCGAACCGAGTTGAATGACCCAGCGAGTCTGCGTTGGGTCGAACCGAACTAGCATCTCCAAATCGTTGATTGCATCCGCGAAACGACCTTCCTGAGCAGCAACAATGCTGCGCACCAGGATTCCATCAACTGCGTCAGGCGCGATTGCAAGCGCATCGCTAACATCACGGCTAGCCTTTTCGACTTCGCCTTTGCTGATGTACACGCGACTGCGGAGCAGCAACGACTCGGCGTCTTTCGCATCAATTTCGATCGCTTTGTTCAGGTCATTCAGTGCATTGTCGACATCTTCTTGCAGAACGTACGCTTTCGCTCGTGCGCGATAGATCGGACCGACATTGGGTGTCTTTTCGATGCGAGTAGAAAGCAGCTTTACAGCTTCGTCATACTTCTTCAGCCCAAACAGCGCCGTAATCGCTCCTTCGAGCGCGAACATGTTGTCAGGTTCCTTCTCAAGCAACTTCTCGGCATCCGTAATCGCTTCAGCCAGCTTGTTGTTGCCCAGTAAAACCGCAATGCGAGCTTGCCAAGCGTCGGAATTCGTCGAATCCACTTCGATGGCTTTTTGCAGGTCTTTCAACTTGTCATCTAGATTCTCCTGCAGCCCCGCGCGCATCATGTACGCCGAAGCTTGATCGACCGGCTTGTCTTCCAGCAACTCGATCGCCTTGGTGATTGTTTTGAGGGCGTTTTCGCGACTGCCGCCAGGGATCGCTTCGAGTCGCGTTTTCAACAGCAACGCTTCGACAAGCTCCGGATTCGCGGTAAGTGCTTTATCGAGATCCGCCATGGTCTCGTCTCGCAAGCGTCGCACTGCGCCAGGATTGTTGGCGACTCGCGGCAATTGTTGAATGATGATTTGAGCGCGTTGAAAGGCGGCTGCGGCCAGCACTTGATCAGCCAGTGCCTTGTTGCCTTCATCCAACCCAGCCTTTATCGCTTCATCGCAGAGCTTAATCACTTTCTTCAGTTGCTCTGGCGTCTTCGCGTCCAACTTCAAACTGGTCGCCTCGTCCAGCTTGTCTTGCCCCTCGTTTTGCGCCCAAGTAGTCGCGGGTAAAGCGATGAGCGTAACGAGGATCGCAATATGCGTAAGTCTCAACATAAAATCGCTCCGTGGAGGTTTGCTTTTAAGCGGCATGCATCCGCTTGTCATTCAATGTTAATTCGTTTCAGCCGAAAGAACGTCAACTTATCCGTTATATCCATCCTAACGAAATCTGCCCTCTTGGACAAAGTCTAATTGAAGCAAACCGCCAAAGACCGCCCGCGAATTCGCCATTTCATCCCTAGGTCACGGATCGCTAAAGTGGAGGCAAGCACGGTCGCGGAAGGACATCAATGTGTCGGGCCAGTTGCCTGCGCAAGTCATCGAATTTGAGCGGCTTAGTTAGATGCGCCACCGCACCAAGCTCTTTCATACGCAGTTTCAGACGCTTGTCGGTACGGCCAGTGATGACAAGCACCGGTAAGTATCGTGTGCTTTCATGCTCTCGGAGGGCTTCTAGAACTTCGAATCCGTTGGCCCGGGGCAATTCGAAGTCGACCAAAACAGCGTCCACTTTTCTTTCGCGTGACTGCCTTATCCCTTCCTCGCCATCGAACGCTCGAACCACCGCTACTCCGTAAGCCTCCAACCGACAGCGGAGCGCAGCGGAGAAGTCCTGGTCATCTTCCACATGCAAAACCAGCGGCGGCACATGAGCTGTCGTTGACCCGAAATTGCATTCGTCTTTAATCTGGTGATGAGTTAGCACAGCGACTCCCGTAGTAAGTGCAAAGTGGAAGGACATCTAACGAAAAGCGACTCTTAGTTGACTTAGGCCAGTTGACTTAGGCCAATAGACAAGCCGCTCCGCGTGGCGGCTTGAGCTCCACGAATTCACTCAAGGCCCTCAACAGCGATTCGAGTGGAACTGGCTTCGAGAGGAACCCCGCGGCACCCATCGCCAATAACTCTTGTTTCAGCTTCGGATCGCGATGACCGGTTAGGATAATGACCGGAATGCGACTGATAAGCGGATTCTTTTTTAGCTGAGTCAACACATACCGCCCGTCGCCCAGTGGCATCTCATAGTCCAGAAGTATTGCAGCGGCGGGAGTTTCAACAGCGTTCCTTATCCCGGCTGCTCCCGTTAACGCCTGAATGACAGAAACGCCATAAGCCTCTAGCCTAATTTTGATCGCATTCGAGAGCTCCAGGTCGTCATCCACATGCAGGATCCAAGGCCGATCATGCTCAGTTGCGATACGTTTCTCGGATTCAAGATCCGCAGTGACCGCAAAATCACTGCGTGCTAAAAAGTGCTCATCGATTCCGAGCGCAGCGAAGATCGATGTGAGCACGGAGTCGCCGTGGCATGAGCCGCTCGTCGCCAACTTCGTTTCCTCGATCGGATCTAACCGCGATTCCGCCTGCGCACTTGATTGCTCCAAAGTTACCCATAGATTGCGGTTCATTTCAATTAATCGCTTTCGTGTTTGAGTTGGCAGATTCGAGCAGGCGTTCTTCAGGCAAACGTTCGCTAAGTGAAACTCGGACGGCATGCAGTAAATCGGCGGCATTGTAGGGTTTGGCGATGAAAAATCTCGCGCCTGCGTCAAGCGCTCTGCTTTTGTCGATGACGCTTGCCGACACCATCACGACTGGAATATGCTGCGTGTCCTGGCGACTTTTCAGTTCAATCAAAGCACTCATACCATCTCGCCGCGGCATTCGAGAATCCATGATCACCGCATCAGGCCGCTGCTCAGTAATTTTTTCCAGCGCATCTTGGCCATCGCACGCCGATGTGACGCAGTAGCCAGAGCGATGCAATCGAAATCTGACGCTGTCGCAAATCTCGCGATCATCGTCGACGATCATAATAGTTATATTTTCAAGCACAGATCTCCGACCCTTTCAGGATGTTGGCTTTGACCGCGCCCAAAAGCGGTTCGCTAGACTCTCCTAGTCGCCAAGTACCAAGGCAGCGGTAATCGATAGTGGGAAGAGGCCCGCGAAGACAATTACGATTGGTGTTATCCCAAGCCTCTTGCGCTCGCTCCAAAAAAGGTTGAAGCTCCATCTCGTCGGTCGGAAGAACCAATAGAAATGCTTGCTCGCTTGCCGCAAATAACAAGTCATTACACCGACACACTCCCCCAAGAAACTCTTCAACTGCGACAAGCGTGCTTTCATTGCGTCGTACTCGCTAGCACCAGAGTCACCAACTGCGGACATGCTTGTGAGCTCTTAATCGTTTCTAGGTAGCGTGTCATGATATAAAGAGGATCATTCGTGGGTACAGTGAACTGAAACTTACTACCACATTCGCGCTCGCTGCTAACTGACAGCTTGCCGAAGTTCAGCTCAACCAACTCCTTGGCAATCGCAAGCCCCAAGCCGAAACCTTTACAACTGGAATGAGCTGTTTCGCCAAGTTGTTGGAATCGCAAAAAAATCTGCTGCAGGTTCACCGGATCAATTCCATGCCCGTTGTCTTCGACAGAGAATAGAATTGCGGGATCGCGATCACTCCCGTGGCTTACGACTACCGTCACCTCACCTGGTGTTCCACAAAACTTAAGGGCGTTGACGCCCAGATTGATCAGGACTCGCCCAATCTTCTCCGCATCGCAATACAGCAAAGGCAGGTCCTCATCCACAACCCAATTTAAACGAACCTCCTTGATGCTCGCCTTCAATTCCATCGTGGCGGTTACATGCTCTAACACCTCCGCAACTGTGCATGGCTTGCGAGAAACTTCCATGAGCCCCGCTTCGAGACGACTGGAATCTAACATGTCGTCGACCATTGTGTTGAGGTCATCAACTCGATTTTCAACAATGGCAAGCATGCGAACTTGCTCGTCGCTAACACTGCCGACAAACCCCTCGCGAATCAAGGATGAATATTCTTTGATGACCGTTAGCGGCGTGCGAAATTCGTGTGATACGTTGTCGACAAAGTCGTGCGCCTGCCGATAGAGCGTTTCGAGTTTTTTATTCTTGGCGGAAAGCAATTCACGCGCTGCGCTGATCTCACGTAGCAACGCCTTCGTTTCTAACAACTTTGAATGCCTTTGGACTGCATGCCGTATAGCTCGGTCTAAGACATCACCGGACATCGCTTCCTTGGCGATAAAGTCCTGAGCCCCGGATCGCAGCAATTTTTCAGCTAACTCGTGGTCGTTGCTGGACGTCAGCACCACGATCGCAACTTGAGGTACAGCAGCCCGCAATCGCGTAAGAGTTTCAGTACCGATACTGTCTGGCAGGTAAAGGTCAGCTAGCAACAGATCGAATTCTTGAGTTTGTGTACACTCAATAGCTTCTCGCAAAGTCTGCGCCCAAGTCACGCAATAATTTGAGCCGACGGTTCTCAATACTCGATGCACAAACTCAGCGTCTAACGCATCGTCTTCGACGAGCAAGATTGAAGTTTGATGTTTGCAATCAGTAAACGTATCGAGCGGTAAGCCATAAAGCTTAGTATTCATTGTGTTCCTCGACAGTGTGTGACATCACGTCCGCGTGAAACGTCCTGTTAGAAGTGAGTCTATGTCGAAGAAGTTCGTTATTGACGACGTGGATCCACTCAGGCACGAAGTTGCACACATTAGGGTGCGCTTGCACGGTGTCAGTGGTCGACAGGAGCGTTCAACTCAGGGCGGATCCGCATATCATGCGGGTTATGCGGTTGCAGCAACGCCCAAATGCCTGATCAAGCGACTAATGCCCCAATCGAAAATAGAAGGTACTGCCACGATCAATCTCAGACTCCACCCAGATCTTGCCGTCATGCCGCTCGACAATTTTTTTGCAGATCGCTAATCCTATACCGGTGCCCGCATAATTTTCTCTACTGTGCAAGCGTTGGAAGACTAAGAAAATACGGTCGAAATATTCGGGCAAAATTCCAATGCCCGAGTCTCGGACGAAAAAAACCGGTTCCGAATCTTCGCCGCTCGGGTTTGCAACGCTACCAATTTCGAGCGTTAGCGGCAACTTTCCGCGAAACTTTAACGCGTTGCTGATCAGGTTATAGAACAACTGAACCAGCAGACTCTCGTCAACAAATACGGCTGGCAGCTTCTCTACGGCGACTCGAGCTTGCGACTGATCGATCTCAGTCTGCAACCTGCTCAATGCGACGTGAACGGCATCCATCGCACTGACTGCCTGCGAGCTGCGTGGCGGGACTCCCACTCGCGAGTAGGCAAGCAAGTCTTTAACCATCTGTTGCATGCGGACCGCGCCTGAAACAGCAAAATCAACCCAGCGTTTAATCGCTGGCGAGACTTCCGCAGAGTGGTCCTGCATGAGCGCTTCGCAGGACATGACAATTTTCCGAAGCGGTTCCTGCAAATCATGCGAAACGACATAGCTGAAGTTGGTTATCTCGTTTCTTAGTCTCGCATTTTCAATCGCCAGTTGTTGCGACTGCGAACTTAGCGATAGAAGCAGTCGCGTTGTTGCCTCCGTCTCGAAGCGATCATTAAGCTCAACGAGTGTTTGAAGCTCAAAAGCACAGCCCTGACTTTCTAAAGTACTCGCTTCAAGTGTGAATGTTGCGAGCTCTCCATTCTTCAACAGTCCCTCCACACGATAAGGCGGCCGTGGATCTCGAGCGAATCCGCTCGCATCGCCAGCGGACACATCGAGTTCATGCAATTGACGCAAGAACGCCGGAACAATTTGATTCAACGATTTTTCAATAAGTTCGCTGCGTGTGTAACCAAATCGTTTGAGTGCTACCACATTGATATGCACCAGCGTGTGATGCTCGTCCAGCAACCACATGGGCATGGGCGATGCATCTATAAAGCTTCGTAACCATTCATCCACATCCTGAACCATGGCAGTTTCAGCTTCCAAGCGTCACCTCCAGCGTGCTTCGTGGTGTCCTCACTAATCGACTCGCTGCATCATACACGTTGACCGCCCGATGTGTTTCGAGAGTAACGAAGGAGGTTGCAGGTAAATAGTCAGGTATCACCCAGTCGCCACGCGCTGCTAAGGTACTGCAAAATTTGCTTTCCCAAGTCGCTGCACGGAAGACCATTACTGATGACTTCGAATCTGTATGCTGATTTCCATTTGACGATCGAAAATTGTCACCTGGAACCAGTGCTTTGAAGCTGTCATTGGGCGTTAGAATCTTTGGTTTCGGTAATATTATTCAGCAACTTATACGTTGAAATGTGCGGCGTGCCTTGGAAGCGAGTGCGGGGTGTGGTGGGTTTCTTGGGGCCCCGCTTACT
>JBGSOM010000139.1:0-25069 GCA_041739135.1 Pirellulaceae bacterium | reverse complement strand
CGCCGTCAAAGATATGTCGCCCGCTGGGCTGAAGGAAGCAGGTTTTCCATGACGGCGGCTGCTTACGTTGCGACAGAAGATCGCATCGCTCCAAATCAGTATCCCCGAGAGGGTTCGAACCTCTAACCTTCGGCTTCGGAGGCCAACGTTCTATCCAGTTGAACTACGGGGACTTGGGTGATGTCGGGTAGCGCGACGTTTTATTGGGGGACTCGTTGCGGGTTGCGACTGGGGTTAGTTTAGCAGATTCAAGCGTGGCTTAGCAGCGTACGAGTAATAAGTTTGTAATGAGTGTGTTGCTAATAGGTGTGTTGCGTGCGGTTAATCAGTTTGGTTTTGATTCGCGCAGTGTCGATGGATGGCCGACGTTTTGCGGATTGGCGGCTGAAAGTTGCCACCACATTGTTCTTCGGCTGGTCGTTAGCGACGTGGGCGGCGGACTGGTTGAGGTGGGGGAATTCGCATAAGCTTAGCGGTCGGTTTGGAGTGGAAAGTTAGAGCAATTAGATTCGATCAGTTTGAGCAGAAATTTTGATATGAAAATGCGTACACGGTTCGCGCCAAGTCCGACG
This sequence comes from Pirellulaceae bacterium, assembly GCA_041739135.1. Taxonomy (GTDB): domain Bacteria; phylum Planctomycetota; class Planctomycetia; order Pirellulales; family Pirellulaceae; genus Aureliella. The sequence goes on along the minus strand of JBGSOM010000139.1, from coordinate 24,497 downwards.
GGTTACTTGCATATTGGAGGTGTGCGGACTGCGCTGTTCAACTGGCTATTGGCTAAGCAAACCGGTGGGCAGTTCATCTTGCGCATCGACGATACCGATGCGCAGCGGAATGTGGAAGAAGCGTTACAGCCGATTCTGGATGGCTTCCGGTGGCTGGGCATGAACTGGGATGAGGGTCCGGAAGTTGGCGGGCCGTATGGTCCTTACTTTCAATCGCAGCGCGGCGATTTGTATCGTGTGGCGGCGAGCCAGTTGCTGGAAAGCGGCCATGCTTATCGTGATTTCGCTCGGCCCGAGGAGTTGGATGCGCAGCGCAAAGCGGCTGAGGCGGCGGGTAGAGCTTATGTGTATGATCGTCGCTGGATGGCTGAGTCCGATGCGCAGGCGGAGCAGTATGCGGCTGAGGGGCGCAGTTGGGTATTGCGACTGAAGATGCCGCGTGAGGGCAAGTGTGTGTTCAACGATGTGATTCGCGGGCAGGTCGAATTCAACTGGGCGGATGAGCAAGATCATGTGGTGCAGCGCGGCGACGGTTCCTGTCTGTATCACTTGGCGAGCGTTGTGGACGATGAAGCGTTCAAGATCACGCATGTGGTGCGTGCGGTGGAGCATCTGAGTAACACGCCGCGTCAGATCTTTATCGCGCAGTCGCTGGGTTACACGTTGCCAACTTAAGCGCACTTGCCGTTCGTGGCTGAGCCCGCTGGACCTGCGAAGCTGGGCAAGCGGAAACTAGACAGTTACTTGAAGAAGAAAGATTTTGCTGCGTTGTTCGAGCAGGGGCAGCGCATTGCGGAACGCACGGGATTGCAGGCGACGAAGGAGGCTTTTAACCCAGTGGTTGTGGACTTCTACGAAGCGATCGGGTTCTTGCCGGATGCGATTCTGAATTACCTGTTGTTGCTCGGGTGGTCGCTAGATGACAGCACGGAAGATTTTACGCGCGAGCAGATGATTGAGTCGTTTACGCTGGAGCGAGTCAACAAGGCGCCGGCGAGTTTCGATCCACAGAAGTTGGTGTCCTTTCAATCGCGATGGATGCACAAGTTGTCGGTGGCTGAGCGAGCCGAGATGGTGGTGCCGTATTTGGTGCGGGCGAAATTGATTAGCGATCCAGCGACTGAGGCTGAGTTGCAGTTGGTTGAACAAGTGGTTGCCGCGGCGGATGATCGCATTAAGATTGCGGGCGACATGCTCGAGTTCGATGACTTTTTTACTGCGGACGAGCAACTGCATTACGATGAAGCGGCGTTTGCGAAGCGTGTGCAGCAGGATCCGGGCGCGGTCGATTTGCTGAAGCTGTTACGTGTGGAGCTTGAGGCGGTTGAGCCGTTCGATGTTGCGACTTCGGAAGATTGTTTCAAGCAGTTTGTTGAAACGAAAGCGATCAAGTTCAATCAGATTGTTCACGCGTTGCGATTGGCGATCACTGGCAAAGCGGTTGGTTTCGGCTTGTTCGATTCGATGGCGATACTTGGCAAGGATCGAGTGCTTAAGCGGATCGATCTTTTGATTGCAAAGGTGGTTGGTTGAGGGTTTGCTGCTAAGCACAGATTTGGCGGATGCGTTTGCAGACTTGTTCTGCGAGAGCTGTCGAACCGTTGTGAACTGCGACGGAAGCGATCGCGCCGACGGGACCGCCTACGATCGCGCCGATGCTGGCAGCGGTTAAAGTTCCTGTGACGCGGGCGACGCGGCGATTATTCGTTGAGCTCAAGCCGCCGGCACATCCGACGGCGAGTGTGGCGAGTTCGACTCCGTCGGCTAGCAGCAGCAATGGGTTCGCTTTGCTGGCAACTTTCACGGTCGCTGTTGAAGCCGCACGCGCTCCGATGCGTGCTGACACGGACCAAAAGGCTTTTGTGAGTAAGGAAGCGGCGCTGACAATCACGCTTTCGCCCATATCGACTTGCCGACTTTCGAGTCGACCGGTGCAGCAATGGTGGGCGAAATGTTCGCAGTTCCCGTCGAGCAGGTGATAGCCCGTCTTGCCTAGCATTTTCTCGGCATTGTCAGCCACTTCATCGAGCGGCACGCAGTCGGTGTGCTTGCGAGTGCAAACGGTTCTTCCGCGACTGAACACTTCGATGGTATCTCGACGAACGGTAAAGCGATCGGTGACGTCGCGCAAAGTGATCCGAGCTCCATCGGCGGCGGCAAGGTGAATTACGGTGCCGTCACCCATATCGATGCCGTGGTGTTCGAAAGGAATACCGGCTACTGAAGAGGAGATATAGAGGTGGTCGCCGCGCATGGTGGCTCCGTTGGTAATTGCAGCATTGAGGGGGAGCATAAATCCAGTCAGTCGAGCGTACGGATTATATGCAACTGAGTTCAAAAAGTCGCTGAATAGGTTTCGACGAATGCGATATTTTCTTGGCTACGATTTAAGCGGGGGTAGGCGCGCGGAGACTGGGCAGACCTTTTCGTGCGATTAGAACACATTGACCAGGTAGGTACATGGATGGGCATGATGAACCGGATAGGTCTTCGAAAGAGCTCTCACCGCTTCACCCTCCCCGGCAATCTCGCTGGAAGCTCGATTGCCGACCCTCCCGAAACTGCTGCGCTGGGAGGGTAGAAGCCAGCATGAGGCTGACGATTGATGGGCAAGCAGGCTGCATTTAATGGTAGGCTGCTTAGCGGCAGGCTGTTTAGAGTCGTGGCCGGGGGAGTTCGATGGGGGATTCGAAGGTTTTGACGCCGGTGGTATTCAATTTTCGGCGGAAGACTTTTTCACGGCATGTCAGATAGAGGCGGTCCATGGCAACGCCGCCGAAGGCAAGCCCGGTGGCGGGACTGGTGGTTGGCAAGTTGAGAATCACATTTACGCGACCGAGTTGATCGAGTACCTGCACGCCGAGTTTGCTGGCGAGGTAGCAGCGACCTTGCGTGTCAACAGCCATGCTGCTTAAACCGGTGGATAATTCACCGTCCGGCAAATGTAAGTAGCCGAAACGTTGGCGAGCGTCGAGCGCTCGATTTTCACCGATCCGAAATTGCCAAGTGAATAAGCTTTGTTCGCCACCGACATTTAGGAAAGCATGATCGGCGGTTGGCACGATGCCAGCGACGACAAGCGGCAGCTGGTCGACTTGACGTTTTTGGCCCTTGTAATCGCACCAAAACAGCGCCGATGCGGTTGAGTCGGAGTAATAAAAACCATCTGGCAGAGTCGCGATCGACTGGCAGGGTGTGTCGGCGAGGAAAATAGTTGATTTGCCGGTGTCATCGAACCGAAGTATCTGTCGACCTTCGTTGCAGGCATAGAGGTGACCGTCTGGTCCGAAAGCCATTGAGCTGATGCGGCCGGTTTGTTCAGCGAAAACGCGCGTCTTGCCGTCTTCACCGACGCGATAGATTCGGCCAGCGCGCGAATCGCAGAAGAAGACATCGCCTGCTGCGTTGCAAGCCGGCGCTTCGGCTTGCTCGTGCCCCGAGCTGACTTGTTCCCAGCCTGCATCGGCAAGCAGAATGTCGACGCGTTTTTCGCCGGGTGCGTTGGCTCCAGCTTTGATCGGTTGCGGATAGTCGCGCCACAGCCAGCGAAGCGCTTCGGGCATGATGGCGGCGGCATGTTTTCCGTTGTGGCCGCCTTCGCCCCAAGCATGCTTGACTTCGTAACCAGCGTACTGCAGAGCGGACAGCATGTCTTGGTTTGCCACGAACCAATCGCCGGCATAAATGTTCAGATCCTGGCTACCATCCTGCAGAAAGATACGCAGTGGTTTCGGTTCCGTCTTGCGAATCAGAGCTGGGAATCGATTTGCACCGCGCAGACCGACGTAAGTACCGATCGTGCTGAGCACTCGATGGAACGCATCGGGTCGCTCCCAAGCTGCGTTGAACGAGGCGATCGCTCCTGAGCTTGCGCCGGCCAGCGCGCGGTCGTTGGGGTCGGCGCTCAATGCGTACGACTTGCCAACCTCTGGTAACAATTCGCTTACCAGGAAGCGCGCGTAGCGATCGCCCAAGCCGTCGTATTCGAAGCTGCGATTGAACCGCGGCTGAGCTTTACCGTTAGCGGCTGGGACGATACCTGGTTTGACGAAAATTCCAACGATCGGTGGGATTTCTTTGCTGTGGATTAGATTGTCGAGAACTTGGGGCAATCTCCACTCTTTCGCGCGGTCCAAACCGTCTTGGACGATCATCGAGCAGGCGGGTTTCTGTGGATCGTATTGCGCGGGGACGTAGATCCAGTATTCGCGCTCTGTGTTTGGAAACACCTGGCTGGTGAGCTTGAAGGGGCCTTCGATTTTCCCTTCAGGCACTCCTTCCTGCTTCTCCGCTTCGGGCGGAACCGGATAAGATTCCTCTTGCGCGTCGACAGGTGATCCGATGCAGAAAGTGCTTGCCAGAGTGAAAAAAACGAAGCGAGCAAAGGTCTGAATTGGTTTTCGCATGAGCACGTTGAACGTTGGTTGGATGGTAGTGGAGGGCTGAGTTTTGATTTTAGTCAATCCAGGTAAGTTGTGCGATTGGACCGACCCGCTACTGGCCGCATTTGCGAATAAGTGCGGTACGGTTTGCGACGGGATGACCGCTCGCAAAGCTAGGCTACAATCTGAACGCGGTGACGCTTGTTTCAGCGAAGCCCTTTTATTTTCTATGATTCCCTTTGGCGGATCGACCAAGCCTGATGAAGTTCGTGTTACTTATTACTGTTCTCGCCGCCGCACAGTTCGCTTGTGGAATGTCGCAGCAATCGGTTGAACCTGCGCTGTCGACAGAAGTATCGGTTGCTGAACAGCAGAGCCTAGCGGAGCAAGATACTGGGGCGCCGAAACTTGCTGACGAAATGCCGCGGGCTGAAGCTACACCGGGTCTGGAGGCAGCAGATGCGGAAGAACCGGCGGTACAACCGGCTGATCCGTCGGCTGAAACGCAGTTAAGTGAAAGTCGGCTAAGTGAAACTCTGTCCGCTGAAACGCAGTTAACTGAAACGCAGTTAACTGAGCAGATTGGTTTGGCGAGGGGCGGCGTGCGGCTCGATGAGCCGCGCTGGTTAAACGACATTCCGACGAACGCTTTGTTAGGCGCGGTGTTGGTAACGCTGGCGATTGCATCGTTGGTCGGTCAGTGGTTGCGAAATCAGCCGAGCGAGTCGATCAATCCCGCGTTGGTTCGACGATTTCGTCAGCGGCTGAATTCGTGGTGGTTGATGTGCGCGATCCTGGTTTTCGGGCTGCTGTTGAGACCGATCGGGACAGTGATTTTGTTTGGTCTGGTTTCGTTCTGGGCGCTGCGCGAGTTTATTACAATGGCTCCGACGCGCAGAGGCGACCATCGGGCACTGTTCTGGGCGCTGATTGTTTTCACGCCGCTGCAGTACGTACTGATCGGTCTTAGTCTGGGCGACTGGCGTTGGCAAAGCGGCAAGCCGATCGATTTCTACGGTTTGTACAGTATTATGATCCCGGTTTACGCGAGCTTGATGGTGCCGGCGCGAATTGCCATTTCGGGTGATCACAAGCGGTTTTTAGAGCGTTCGGCGCAGATCACTGTGGGGCTGCTGATCTGTGTTTACTCGCTGAGTTACGCGCCGGCGCTGCTGGATTTGAAACTGACGACCAGTCGCGGTGAGCCTTGGAACGGCAGCGTGGCGGGGTTGTTGTTCTTCTTTATTCTAGTGTCACAGCTATCGGATATCTTGCAGTGGGCTTGGGGCCAACTGGTTGGTAAGACGTTGATTGCGGCGGAAGTGAGTGCGAGTCGAACGTGGGAGGGTTTTGCTGGCGGGACGCTGTGCACTGGTTTGTTTGGAGCGATGCTGTTTTGGGCGACGCCGTTTCGGATTTGGGAAGCGGCTTGTATGTCGATGATCGTGGCGGTCATGGGCATGTGTGGCGGAATGACGATGAGTGCGATCAAACGCGATCGCGGAGTTACCGATTACGGGTCGCTCGTTTTGGGGCACGCTGGTGTGCTTGATCGCATCGACACGCTGTGCTTCGCGGCTCCGGTGTTCTATCACTTGATGCGATTTTTCTTTTCGGCGTAAGTGTTGGCAGCTTTCAGTTGCCAATCCCGGAATTGCACATCAGAGGTGGCGACTTTCAGTCGCCAATCCCGGAATCGTCGACGGAAAGTCGACGCCACGGTCGTTATCTGTTGCTGAGCATGGCGTTGAGTGCCGAGGCGAGTGCGCGAATGGATTCTTCGTCGTAGGAACTTTGCGCGGCCAGTTGCCTCGCGGTATCGTTCCACGGGACTTGTATGCCAGGCGGAAGATCTTCCAGTGCGAATGCGCGGGCGGATGGAATTCCGAGAAAGAAGCTGCGACCGTCGACATGAATCTTGCGATCTTCGCGTGTCCCAGGTGCAACGACTTGCAATGAAGCTCCAGCTACGGATGCGTTGTTGCCTTCGCGATCGGTCTGCAGCAGCCAAATGACGAGCGCCATCTTGCCAGTGTTCGCGTCGATCCACACCAGATGCCGCGTGATGAAGTCTTTATGCTGGCCGTCGCGGAACATGATCGCGGGTGCATCGAACATTGCAAGCGTAGCGGTGTGTACCACGAGTTTCACGGAAGCAAGCTGCTTTTCGTTTTCGCTGAGCATCTGACGGCTGTAGAAATCCAATTTAGCGCCCAGCCGAGGCGCGGAGTCGGATGAAACGGTCAGCAATCGTTCGTCGGCTTGTGCGCTGTAGGCAACGCCGATCTCTCGGAGCGTATAAATCTGAGCGCCACCGTCGGCTTGTGTTGTTTGCACAGATGCGAGAATTGTGAGTGTTAGTTTGGGAACTGCATTTCGAACCGCCTCCGATAGCTTGCTGACATCGCCGCTGGCAATTCGCGGAGTCGCCAGCAATACCGCTCGATTCCAACGCACTGCACTTTCATCAACGACAGCGGTACCGGGCGGCACGATGGCGATGGGTTGCACAGCAAACTGATTCGCTGCAGCTTGTTTCGCTGCAGCTTGATTCGCTGCAGCTTGATTCGCTGCAGACTGCTGCGCCGCACAACTCTGGCAGCTAAATAACAGCTGCAACGCGACGATTGCAAGAATAACAATTGAACGCAGGAGATTCATGAGCTTTGAAACAGTTGGAGATGAAACCGTTCTGAACCGGATAAAGATCGTGCGATCAGTAAGTAATAAGTGTCGTCTTTCTTCGCGTGGTGTCGACTTTCACTGGACGTTTTGTCGATTGGGGACTGAAAGTCGCCACCACTTGTTCCTTAGTCGAGCGCGAGAGCGGAACTGGGAACGCGAGGATCCGAAGCTGCGGTAAGTTCTCCTTCCGGAGAGATGCTTAGACCTTGCGCGACGGCCGCGGATCGAATGCGAGTGATCGAATGCCCCCGCGCTTGCAACTCGGCAATTCGACTGTCTGCAATTGCGTTTTCGCAGACCGCTTGATTGGGTGACCACTGATGGTGAACTCGCTCAGCCGCAATCGCTGCGCCGATCGACTGACCCAAATCCAGGACGCGAACCAGTGTTTGCAGGACAGCAGTAATAATCTTAGGTCCGCCAGCGGCTCCGCAGGTCAATGTCGGTTTGCCAGCCGCATTCAAGACTAACGTGGGGCTCATACTCGACAGTGGTCGTTTGCCCGGTGCGACCGCGTTCGCAGCGGAACCGACAAGGCCGAACGCGTTCCGCACGCCAGGCGCGATGCTGAAGTCGTCCATCTCATTGTTCAAGATAACGCCGGTTCCTGGAACGATCATCTTACAACCGAATGAAGTGTTGACGGTTTGCGTGATAGCAACCACGTTGCCTTCGCGATCGGCTGTCGTCAAATGCGTCGTGTGTTTCTTGTTAAATAGATCGGTGTCTGCGTTGGGCGGCTGGCCATGACTGGTGACTTCGACAGCCTTGTTTAGATCGATATCGCTGGCGCGCTGCTTGAGGTAGTCGGCGTCCAGCAGACCTCGCGGAACGTCTGCGAAATCGGCATCACCCAACCAATGAGCTCGGTCAGCCATGGCACGCTTCATCACTTCTAGCAGCAGGTGCAAGCCGGCTGACTGCGATTCGTCGAACACCGCTTTCACATCGAAGTGGCTGAGCATGCCGAGCATTTGCGCGACGTGGATTCCACCGGAGCTTGGCGGCGGAAAACCAATCACTTGGTTCCCACGATAGTCGGTCTTGATTGGTGTTCGATCCAATGCGCGATATTGCGCGAGGTCATCGGCACGTAACAACCCGCCGCTCGCGCGCATGAATTGATCAAGCTTCTCTGCGAAACCTCCAGTGTAAAACCAGGTGGCGCCGTGCTTGGCGATCTGAGTTAGTGTTGTTGCGAGATCCGATTGAACGAGCGTCGAACCGGCGGCGCGTGCGGTACCGTCGGCGTTCAGTAGAATGCGACGCGACTCGTCGAACTGATTCAATTGGCTGGCTGCACCTTGAAGGTTGGAAGCGTAGCTCTTATCCAACTTGAAACCATCTTTCGCGACCTTTGCAGCGCCCAGCAGAGCTTCGTGCCAACCGACTTTCGCCAGGCGTTGGTTCATTTCACTCAGGGCTGCAATCAAACCTGGAACGCCGGCGGCTAGTGGCCCGATTTGACTGAGTTGCGGATCGGGCTTGCCGTTGCTGAAGAACATTTCGGGTGAGGCGTTGGCTGGCGCGCGTTCTCGTCCGTCGATTGCGAAAGTCTCTCCATTGGCAGTTCGAATCAGCGCGAGGCAACCGCCACCGATGCCCGAGTTGTGGCCATCGACGACGGACAGCATCAGCGAAGCTGCGACGGCAGCATCGATCGCATTACCGCCACGCTCGAAAGCTTCGATCGCCGCGCGGGTTGCCATCGGTTGCACTGTTGCCGCCGCTCCACGTCGCCCGCTGGCAACATACGAGTTCGTTGGGTTTGCTTCTTGACCGCAAAGCGGATGTGCCCAAGCGGTCGAAATCGCTGCGGAACCCGCAGCGACGGTGCGAAGGAATTGGCGGCGATATGAAAGTGGAGCATCTGAATGCATGTTTTCGATCGTTTGTGCGGAAGTTTAAGTTGACGAAGTCCGCAGTCAAGTTTAGACGAAAACGGCTGTCGCAGCAGTACACTAAAATCCGGCGTGCCGTTTGTTGGCTTTATGGTACTTCGTAAACTGAATGCGATTCGTGGACATGAATTGCTTTGCGTGGAGATGGAATCGTGGTCAGTGGTGGCGACATTGGAATCGGATTGGGATAATATGAAAACCGCTTCATTTCACTAAGCTGGAAGCGCCTGAATGCATCCGGCCGAAAATGAACTTGGAAATGCTAGGTTTAGAAGTGGTTTAAAACGAAGTCACGATTTTCGCATGCTGCAACCCAACCCAGAAAAACTTGATTGCATCGTGCGCGTGGTTACGCCTGAGAACGTCGAGTTCGAGTATCAAATCGCTGGGCCATTTCAACGTTTGATGGCGTTCTTGTTCGATTTCTTTGTGCGCATTTTAGCGATGTTCGCATTGCTCCTGGTGCTTGGCTTTGGAACTGCGTTTGTACCGTTTTCGAGCGCGATCACGACTGTCGCTTTGATTCTGATTTACTTCTTGATGAGCTGGTTTTATGGCGTTTACTTTGAGTCGCGGTTCAATGGCCGTACGCTTGGAAAAATGTTGTTCAAATTGCGGGTGATTTCGACCGATGGCAGACCCATCAACGGAGTTCAGGCAGCGCTGCGTAATTTGTTGCGTTTATCTGACGTCTATCCCACGCCGCTCACTGGTTTGCTAAGTATGACAATCACTAATCGGTTTCAACGCATCGGCGACTTGGCGGCGGGCACGATGGTGATACTGGATCGAGCGCGGCGTGCTCCGTGGGATCAGCAGCCCGATGATCCGCGAGCGTACGGTTTGGCGGAGCTGATACCGGCTTCGTTTATCGCTAACTACACCATGACACAAACGATCGGCATGTACATGGAAAATCGGCGACGGTTACCGATGGCGCGTCGATTGGAAATTTCTCGTCATCTGGCGGATCCGCTTATTAAGCAGTTCGATTTACTGCCGGACACGAGTCCCGACTTGTTGCTGTGTGCGTTGTACGTCCGTATCTTTTTGTCGGCTCAGCAAAGAGATGCGGGGCGCGAGCAACTGCGCCAGGTTGGTGTGCGTCCAGTCATAACGTCGGCCGCGCTATCGCAAGTAAAGGCGACTGAGCCTGGCAATGCAACGCCGAACGAAACTTCATTAGTTCCGAGTGATGAAGTGGAAGTGGTAGCCGAAGTAGTCGATCGCGCGGCGGCGCAGTCACAAGTATCAAACGAGGAGCTGCGCTGATGGCAAACTTAGCGGAAACGTTGCACAAACGACGCGCGGAATGGTACCGCTTAGAAAAGCTTACGGATCAATTGGGAACCGGAAGTTTGAATGGAGTTGCAGGTGCGAAGATCGCCGAGCTTTCGGAGTTGTATCGAAGTGCTTGCGCCGATTTGGCGATGGAAGAGCAGTATCGGCTTTCGCCCGAGATCTCGATCTACTTGCACGGCTTAGTTGCAAAGGCTCACAACACCTTGTACCGCTCGCGCAAGTTTCAATACAGCGAGTGGTTCGATGTGGTGTTTCGGTTGGCACCGCAACAGATCTTTCGCGATCGCTGCGTTCATATCTGTGCGATCTTGTTTTTCGGACTATTCACCTTGTCCGCGTACTTGGCGTACAACGAAGAAGCGTTCCCTGGATTTGCTGAGAAAGTGGTTGGCGATGAAGGCATCGACCAAATGGAGACGATGTATGGAACGATGGATCTTGAACGCGGGCTTGAGTCGAATGTGATTCAGGTCGCGGGTTACATCCAGCACAATACTGGCATTGGCTTGACCTGTTTCGCGCTCGGACCTCTGATCATACCTGGTTTCATTGCGACTGCGTTCAATGCCAGTTACTTGGGCGCGATCTTTGGATATATGGCACGTCCGGGCGTAGAAGGTGGCGATAACTTTTTGAACTTTGTGACAGCGCACGGTCCGTTTGAGTTGACTGCGATTGCGTTGGCGGCGGCGTCGGGATTGCGCATTGGAAGTGGTTGGTTATTCACTGGTGGTCTCAGCCGAACGGCGTCCATGCAACTGCGTGCGCAGGAAGCGATCACAGTGATGGCTGCTTCGGGAGTATTGTTTTGTCTGGCTGCGGTGACTGAAGGCATGATTTCACCGACTGCGCTGCCCTATCTGTTTAAAGCTTGCTGGGCGATGTTCAGTAGTTTCTTGCTCATGTTCTATTTTGTGGTGCTTGGATACCCGACGGAGCAAGCAGATGCAACTTGATAGAACAGAAATAGCTATTCGGCAGCGTTCTGCGACTGAGTTGCTCGACCTTTCGCTGCGTGTGCTCAAGCGACACGGACTAAAGATCGCGGCTGCCTGCGCGATTCTTGGCGTGCCGTTTTTGATTGCTGATGTGTGGCTATCGGCTTGGATGTTCAGCGAAGATGCGCTGCTAGCGGTTGAGCAAGTCACAGATCCACAAAACTATTTGAGAGCGCGTCACGCGCTGCACTTACTAGTTTTGTTTCTGTTTCAGTTTCCACTGATCTCGTTGCCAGCCACAATGTTACTTGGCGATCAAGTGTTTTTCGAAGCACCTTCGTTTAAGCAGTTAATAAAAAAAATGAGCGAGGTTTGGTTGCAGGCGATATGGGTGCTTGGAATCGCCCGGATGTCGCTCGTGTCGCTCGTTTTGGCGTTTTTCGTTAATCGCAACACTGTCTTCGATCCTAGCTTTGAATTGGGACTGTTGATGGCTTTATCAATCGTGCTACTAATCCGCGCCGTGTGGCCTTTTGCCCCCGAGATATTGGGGTTGGAAAAATGCCTGATACGCGCGACACCCGCTTCGCCGATCAGTTATTCAGCGCGACGAACGGGATTGCACCAATCCGTTTCATCGGACCATGTTGGACGCTTCATCGCATGCTCGTTGACAGCGATTCTGTTGGCATCGATTATCGGCAGCGCGCTGTTGACTGCGATTAGTGCTTTGAAGGGCAACTTGGATCTCAGCCCTTGGTACGATCGCATGTTAATTCCACTGGTTTTATGGCTGGTCGGTATTTTCGTTGTTGTGTTTCGATTTTTGTGTTACCTCGATAGTCGCATTCGGCTGGAGGGGTGGGAATTAGAGTTGCGTTTGCGAGCTGAGGGGCAACGTGTGCAAGCGGCGATGAGTCCACTGGCTGCAGACTTGACCACGAATCCAGAGCAGGTGCCCGCATCATGAAAAGCTCTTGGAACTTAGTGGTTGTTAACTTTGTGATTGTTGTCGCGGTGTTTTCCAACTTCGATACATCGCTACACGCGGACAGCGGAGCATCCCTACTTAGCAGAACAACTGTGGATGGCTTTCAATCGATATCGCTGGCTGATGAACAGGTCTCGATTGATACTGAAAAAGCGATCAAGCGAATCAGTGGCAAGTGGTATGACGTGGAAGAAAGTCGCTATCGACCGCCTGTCCTTGGTAGGCCGATCGAGGATTCTATTCGCCGTAATGGCTGGGTTGGAAAGCAGAAAGTTCCGCAACCACCGAGGAACTGGGGCAATTGGAGTTGGTCGAATTTGGGGCTGACCGGCGAGCTGTTTGGCTGGATTGTGCTGGGAGTACTTGGAACGGTATTGTTGTTTGGTTTAATCATGATCGCGTATTACTACTTGGGCGATTATGTTCCCATGTTGCGACGAAAAAGTGACTCAAAGAATTCCGTCAAGATTGATCCAGCTCGCGTTGAAGATTTGCCTTTCGAAGTGAAGATTGTCAACAATGATCCGCTCAGCCATGCGGAAGCCTTGATGCTTGCCGGAAAGTACAACGAAGCGACCGTTTATTTGTACGGCTACATGCTGCTGGTGCTCGATCAAGCTCGGCGGATCCATTTGCAAAAAGGGAAAACGAATCGCATGTACTTGCGTGAGTTGCGAAGTGAACCGCAGTTGCAAGGCATTGTGAGTCTGACGATGTTAGCGTTTGAGGACGTTTTCTTTGGGCGTTATGACATCGATCGAGCGCGTTTTGAGTCGCTGTGGCAGCAACGGGATGAATTTCACCGATTGGTTCACCCCGCCACAACCGCGGCAAGTGATCGTCCGGAAATGGTGACCGCATGATTGCAGCAGTTTCGCAGCAGAGCACGCATCAGGCGGGTGAACGCAACGTTCGCGCGAGCTGGGTGCACTTATTTGTTTTGTTGCTCATCCTTACTTGCGGTTGCAACATTCCATGGCCTGAGGAATTCGGAGAGATCACAGGTACTGCTTCGAATCGCAGCCTCAATGGGCTGGGCGCGCACCGGCGGATGTGGGAACTGGCTGGTGCCAAAGTGTTGACACCGCAGAAGCTTTCAGCGCGGCTTTCGAAGATCGATACGATTGTGTTGGTTGGCAGCAGTTATCGGCCACCTGGGCAGCTTGCGCGCGACTGGCTCGAAAAGTGGTTGCAAGAGGAAACCGGTCGGACGGTTGTCTACTTCGGGCGCGATTTTGATGCGGTGCAGTTGTACCGGGAAGAGACGATCGATGAGGTGGCTTTAGCGAATCGAGAGCGCGCTCAAACGCAGCTTTCAAGTCGTGAAGCCACGAACTACATCCAGCGTTCGATTGAATTGCCCGAGAGCACATTCTGCCGATGGTTCTTTTTGCGCGTTACCGCTCGACCAGCTGAGTACGCAACTTTTAAGGGGCCTTGGGCCGACGAGTTGCAAGGGCTGGAAGGTAGCTGGCCTGTGTCTGTGTTGCTTGAACCACCTGAAACAGATCGAAAAACACAGAAGCCGAGTTGGATGACGGGCGCTCAGCCTGCTTTGCTGCCTGCGCGCACTTTTTATCAGGGCAACGACGGCGAAGAGGAACTTGGCGATAAGGAAGTTCAGCGGTCGGTGTGGAAGGCGGATGAGTTGTCCGATGTGGAAGCGTGGGACAGCGAATGGAAAGAAGCGGGCAGCGCTGATGTCCTCTTGGCCGGAAGCGATGACGCTCCGCTGATTCACCGCGTCACGCACCCAAAATTTGCGGGCAGTCAGATTCTGATTGTGGTGAACGGAGCGCCGTTTCTGAATGGTTCAATCGTCCAACCGCTGCACAGTAAGATTAGCGAGTTAGTCATTCGCGAATGCTTGCCAGCGAAGCGTGTGGCGATGATTCATTACGATGAGAGTGGATTGTTGATTAATAACTTGGAGTCGGGAGGCGAAACGGATTTTGGGATCCAGTTGTTGACGGTTTGGCCGCTGAGTGCCATCACGATGCATTCCGCGTTCTTAGGAATTATTGCCTTTGCGGTACTGCTTCCCATTCTTGGCAGACCGCAAAAGTTGCAACCGCGAAGCGTCACCGATTTCGGATTGCATGTTGAAGCAATGGGTCGCATGTTGTTCGAAGCTCGCGATTTGAAATATGGACTAAAGTCGATCGCCGATTATTTCGTAAAAGTGCGTCGCGACAATCCTCCCGACTGGGTTCTGCAATTGGAGCAACTCGAGTTGGCCAAGCAGACTGCGAAAGAAGAGGCCAATTTGAAAAAGATTAAGCCTGATAAGAACGCAAGCGCTGCCGGCCCAACGCAAACAGAGGCTGTAGCAACTTTGTCTCCGCCAATCCCCGCTGCTGACCCATCGAAACCTACTAACACGCCTCCGCCGGATGCGTTATCTTGACCGAGCTAGCCAACCATCATTTTACGTTTTCACACATTCGCTTGAACTAAGTTGTCTTTAAATGCGCAGTACGAAGTCGCTGTTTGAATCCGTCTCCACGGAGTTGCATAAGTTATTTATTGGTCAAGATGAACTCGTACTATCGACCATGGTTGCTCTGTTTTCGGGCGGCCATGTTTTGATCGAGAGTTTGCCAGGGATGGGCAAGACGTTGTTTGTCCGCGCGCTTGGCAAAATCTTGGGCTGCAAATTTGGACGCATTCAGTTCACGGCTGACCTGATGCCTTCCGATATTACCGGCGCGCCGATGCTGGATATGCGAACGCAGGAATTTCGTTTTCGACCTGGTCCGGTGTTCACGCAGTTGCTGTTGGCTGATGAGATCAACCGCTCACCGGCGAAGACGCACGCGGCGTTGCTGGAGATCATGCAGGAGTATCGCGTAACTGTGGATGGAACAAGCCACACGTTGCAGCGACCGTTCTTGGTTATGGCTACGCAGAATCCGATCGAAAGCGAGGGTACTTACAATCTCCCTGAAGCTCAGTTGGATCGCTTCATGTTCAAAGTTGTCGTGGATTATCCGGGCGAACAGGAAGAGGCTCAGATCTTGACACTGCATAGTCAGCAAGTCGACTTGAATGCGCGGTTGGAAAATGAGTTGCAGCAGATCACCAGCCCTGAGGAGATTTTAAGCGCGATTGCTGCGAATGCGCAGGTGCGCGTTGAGCCGCATCTGATCAGTTACATTAACCGGCTGGTACGGTTGACTCGCAGTTGGCCGACTTTCCATCTGGGCGCTTCGCCGCGAGCCGGGTTGGCGCTCGTCCAAGGTGCGCGCACTTTGGCCTCATTTCGTGGGCGCGACTATGCGATTCCAGATGATGTTGTTGATATCGTGCTGCCTTCGCTGCGACATCGCGTCATTATGTCGGCTGAAGCCGAAGTTGAAGGTCTGAAAGTTGACGATCAGCTCATGCAACTGTTGCGTAGCATCGAAGTGCCTCGCGGTTAACAGTCTCGAAGTAGGAATGTTGCATGACGCCTGAGAGCGCCGATCAAACCACTGTGTATGAACTGGGGGTCAGTCCCTGGTTGTTGATGTTGGCGCTGTTAGTACCGCTGCTGTTGCTGATGTTTCTACGGCGCACTTTTCCCACCAGCCGCCTGACTGCGCTGGCGGTGCTGCCGTTTTTGATGACGTTGGCGATTCCATGGTTGCCGGTTTGGTGGTGGTACGTCATCGTGCTGCTCGATTCAGCGATTTTGTTGGCGGCTATCTCCGACGTCTGGACTCTTCCGAAGCTGAGTGACATTCACGTAGCGCGCAGTATGCAGCGTGTTGCGTCGCTGGACAAACCGCATCCAGTCGAAGTTTCAGTTGACAATCGAGGAACGCGCCGCCTGAGAATGCGACTGGCTGAAGACGCGTCGGACCGACTAACTCTCGCGCCGCCGATGCATAAGATCGATCTGCTACCTGGCAAGCGATTGACCGTACATCATACCGTTACAGCACATCGCCGCGGTGCTTTCGAACTGCAGCACTTGTATTGTCAGGTTGCCAGTTTGTTGGGATTGTGGCGGCAGCAGCAAGTTCTCGATGTGCACAGTGACTTGCATGTATATCCCGATATCAAGCAGATTAGCGAGTACGCGCTCTTGGCGCGAACGAATCGCTTGAGCCAGATTGGAGTGCGCCGAACGAGGCGTGCGGGACAAGAGAACGAGTTTGAGCGATTGCGCGACTACCAACAGGATGACAATTACAAACATATCGATTGGCGAAGCACTGCGCGACGGCAGAAAACAACGGTACGTCAGTTTCAGACTGATCAGAGTCAGCGCGTCATATTTTTGCTCGACTGTGGGCGGATGATGACGAACGAGCATGCGGGGCTGAGTCTGTTGGACTACGCACTCAATTCGGTCTTAATGCTCAGTTATGTGGCGTTGGATCAAGGAGATTCGGTGGGCATGATTTGCTTTTCGGATCACATCCATCGTTATGTGCCGCCAGCGGGTGGCAAGCGGCAAATGAATCGAATCTTGCATGCCGGATTTGATCAGTTTCCGCGCATGGTGCAATCGCGTTTCGACCAAGCGTTTTTGTACTTGTCGACACACTGCCGACGACGTTCGCTGGTGGTTCTCATCACGAATGTTATTGATCAAGTCAACGCTCAGCAGATCGACAATTACATGGGCAATTTGATCGGTGCGCATCTTCCGTTAGTTGTGTTGCTGCGCGACCACAGTGTTTTTCAAGCGGCTGACAACCCGGCGCCCGATCCCAATGTGTTGTATCGCAGTGCTGCGGCGGGGCAATTGCTGACCTGGCGCAATCAAGTCATCCTTCGCATGCGAGCCGCGGGGTCGTTGACGCTCGATGTGTTCCCCGAGGAGATGACTTCGCCGCTGGTCAATCAATACTTGGAAGTTAAAGCGAGACACCTGCTTTAATTGAGGCGATGCAATTCAGCTCGGTTGAGTAGTTCATTTAGACGATCCCTGAGCGCGTGCATCTGATCAGAACTTAATTGCTGTCCCACGTGTGCGATCACGATCAGTGCGCCCCATAGCAACAATGCGACCATTCCGATTGCATTCCCCCAGCTGCTTGCACCGATCATGAACTGCGAAAAACCAAGAATGAATCCGAAGAACGCACTGAATCCGAACGCCATATAACAGATCCACACGAACGTCCAAACTTCGAAACGCGGTGCAAAGCGTCCGTGAATGTAAGCGTGTTCGCCAACTTGATGGCCGTGTTCATCGGAACGATTATCAATGCTGAACGAGAGATGGGGTGACCAGATGCGATGTTCATCCGTCGGCAAATGCAACTCGCCATAGTCGCCAAAGATTTGCAGCAGTTTTTCTTTGGGCAATTGCTGATAAGTCTCGGCGATTTTCTGGACCGCGTCCTGCTTGGTTTCATTCAGTGGAATTTCAAATGTCGGTCGAAGCCTAAACCACTGCATGCTACGCCTCCGCCAAGAGCCAATGTCAGTGCCAGAACGAGCGCTAGTATCGGTAACTTGCTAAGCAAATACAAGAACTTTTTGGATACTTCTCGCTGATGGTTGCTGCTTCGGACTTCTGCCGCCTGAAGATCGGGAGAGTCAGCAATCAAGGTTGACGCAGTGCGGAAGCCCTTCCACAGCCACGCTAACGCGGGCTGACCCCAAACTGCGTTTGGAGAGGGTGAAGATGGTTGTGATCAGCGTAAAAGTGACACTACCCGCGAGAATCCAAATCTCAGACTAGTCCGGTGTTTCCACAAGCTATTTTGGCGTTTCACCCGGCGCGTCGATTCGCACCGGTTTGTCAGAGATGGTCAATGGTGGAATGCCGGGGCTGACTAGCTTGCTGCCATCGAGAATGACTGGCGAGGTCGGATAGTTTCGCTGGTTCGACGCAGGTTCAATCACGCTTGCAGAAATCGATTCGATTACAAAGTCGCACTGGCCACGGCATTCTGCGAGCACGCGGAACTCACCGTCGCGAACAACAAAGCGGTAGAGTTCAATCTCTTTCAGTTCGCCAGGTTGGCCACGAATCAACTGTCCCATACCTGGGCCCGCTTGATTGTCGTACACCAGCAAGCCGCTGGCGGGATCGGTCGAAGCCATGCGCACGCGCGCCCGACCGATGATTCGTACGAGCTGGCCCTCTTTGACTTGAGCCGCTGCGCTGCGAATGCGCAGCGAAGCTCCTTCGTATCCGCCCGGCAAGGGATGATCCTCTTTTTGATAGGCCGCCAGCCGCAAACCTCGCACTCCCGTGTTCGTTGGCGGAATCCACTCGACGCGCATCTCTGCTTGATCGTGCAAGCGTTGCTCCTGCGACCAGCCGGCTTGCAGCATAGCGTCTAAGCTTGTCAGATCAGCGCCTGCAATCGGCAAGTCTCGCCATTGCGAGCGTTCGCAGGCTTCGGCAATTTTCCAGTGGTATTTTAAAGCAGACGGAAGCAGCACGAACGGACTCGACTGCGGCGACACAAGACTTGAAGTCGCTGCGCGTGTGCCGTCATCCAGAATGAGTTGCGATGTCGCGATCGACTGCAAAGCTTGCCGCGCTGCTGCTGGACCCGAGCCACTGCGCAGCGAGAGCAGCCCGTCTTCCATTTCGCGGCGCGCACGAAGTTGCAATGCGTATTGCACTCGCGCGTCAGGCGCGTTCGGGTCTGGGTACCGAGCGATCAGCAGGTCGGACGCGGCGCTCAACTGATACGCGGCAAGTTCCAATTGGTCTTCCGCGACGCTCAAGCGCGTGGCGGCTAAGTGACGATTTACGAAGCGAGTGACGTTGGGGTTCTCGCTAATGATGAAGGCTTCAACATCTGTCGGCCGCGGGACGATCCATTGGAGGCCACCGGGCGCAGCGGTCGTTTCGACGCGTTCGTACTCGCCCAGTGTGACTCTGAAAACCTCGCGCGTATTTGTGGCAACTGAAGTGGCACAGATCAGTGGTGGCGAGTTGTTAGGCGTTGCAGCAGATTCGTCTCTTGACTCAATCCTTTGCACTACAACCAGATAGCTGTTGTGAAGCATCCATGCGTTGGAGATGTAATCGCCGCGATTGACAGTCGGTGCACGCACTTGTTGTCCTGCTACGATCCAAGGTCCCCAAAGCGCGAGGTCATTGATTGTCCATCGTAAACTGGCAACCTGCGCGCGGCCTGATGTGGACGTGAACTCCAAAGTTTGTGGCCAACGATTTTGCGCGCGATCTTCCGGACCGTGGGGACGCAGAGTGATGCCGCGCGAGCCAACGGCGATGGCGTTCACGATTTGGCGTCGCAGTTCGAGCGGATTTGTTGGTGTTTCGTAGCTCTCGTTACGGTCGGCAAACAATTCAGGCTCGACCAGGCGCTGCGCGGCTCGCATCTGTTTGAGCCACTGAGTATCGATACCGATGTTGGTGGCTACCCAGCCGTTGCCTCTTTGTGTTGTCGTTGCAAGTTGTGATTTCAACCAAGCTATGTGATCGCTCTGTTCGCCCGGCGACATGCTATCGGGTGAAGGTACGATGACTTCGTCAGCGATGCGACTGAAAGTCCAATATTGTTCGAGTGCTTCACCAAAGATCGGTCTGCGGAGCGAAACGGGCATGCGCGCAAGCCTCGCAACTTGCTCGCGGGCCATTGGAGCTTGACTGCTATCGAGCGCGGAACCGATCATCCAACCGCGAATCGCTGATGAGGAAGCGTCTGTGAAGTGGATATTCGATTGCGGCGGTGGGCAGACTACCGATAGCTTCGCCTCATGAATCACGCGCAGTTGATCTTCGCTTGGCAAGCGATTGACGACCAATCCGGTAATTCCCAGCGACTTCAGCCATGGAAGCGACTCGCCTTGGTAGTGCAACCAAACCTCTGGACGATTGAGTGAGTTCCAAAAGCGAGTTTCAGGACTCGGGCTTTCGGGTCTCCAGAGCCAACTCTCGCGCCAGTTCGCTGGAATAAATCTTCCAATCGATGGCAACGAAATGTGACCTTGGAGATTCAAGTCATCGATCTGCAACCGGTAGCGGCCTGGCCCGGTGTAAGCGTTCACTACGAGCGCATCGATGAAAGCGTCCTCGACGATCACTTCGGGACCAAACCGCTGCCGGATCTGAATGACTTCTGCGTCAAATTGCTTTTGCAAGCTGCTGAGCTTGAGCGCTTGCCACTGTCCAGGTTCCGAATAAGTATCGCCCCAGATGATTGCAGTTAGTCGCCCGCCGGTGACCGGATGTTGAGATGAAGGGAAGATAATGCGCGCACCGATGCGCAAACCGGCGCTGGCGCAGCGTGTCCACAGTCGCGGTTGGAATTCATCGACGACGACGCAGGGTTCGATCGGATAGGCCAGATAGACGAACGTGCCATTCGTAGCCGCCACTTCGATTAGTTCGCTCGTCTGACCGCCGCGGGGAAAGGTCGCGCTGATTTCTTGGAGCGTCAACTGCGCGTTGCAATCGTTTTCGACTAGTCGCCAACGCGGTGCACCGCCTTCGAACGAGTCTTGCATCTGCGAGAAAGCGAGTGAAGTGAAATTCAGCCAGAGGACTAACACGATCCATGACGCCGCGCGGTTGCGAGACTGATGGGGGCCGGTAGGTTGTCGATCCATGACAAAATCCCAAGTGCAACTGTCGATTCAGAAGTTAAGAAGCGCTTTTGATGCAAATTGACAACACACCGGGAAAAGCGTGTTGCATGCAACGCAAGTCGTTCTTATACAAGACTTTACGGACTCGCTCCAGGTCAATCGAAGGCACACCGCATGGTGCGATTTTACAACGTCGGAAAACATTGCCGGTAAACTCGGTTATCCTAAGTGCTTGCAATCAAAGTAGTTATGGAATAGTATGGGCGGATCGCTGGTTTTGGTATTGGCCATGCATTACTGCTCCAACACTTCGCGACAAAGCACTCTACTCGGGAGACACAAGAATGAGTTCTGCATCCGCTCAATCCGCCGAAACCAAGAACGAAGAGATCCCAGCAGACTTGCTCGAACTGACAGCCGCAATTCAAGCATTGCCAATCGAGCAGCGTGTCGCGCTCCTACCAGCACTTCGCCGAGTTACCGACAGCTCAGTTCGTCGTCGCCGCATTCTGACGTTGGTTCAAGAGGCGCTCGGTCAACTGCGACTGGACATGAAATACTTGGTTTTCGATCTGGAAGCGACTCGTCGCGAACGCGATGGCTATTTGCAAAAACTAACCGACATCGGTCAAGGCGACAACGACTAATAACAGCGACTAGCAACACAACTAAGGCAGGTCGTTTTCCTTCTGTTCGTCGCCACAACGTCAGAATAGATCTTAAAAGATCGAACGTAAAACGGCCCTCTCTCCGAAAAAGGAGTTGCAGCCTAAAAACTGCGACTCCTTTTTTGTTTTCTTCGTTCCAATCAGCCAACTTTTGCCGAGTTTGTTTGCGTTTTAGCGTGAACTGACTTAGTATCAAGACGCTTGATCTTCTGCGAACATTCGCAAGAATTCCTCATCATGCTGCATTTTATTCAAGCTTTCTTCTGTATTAGCTGACGATGATTGAACTAACGCCAACGCAACTGTCCCAACGAATCGTCGAGCTCGGTTTGCTCGAACCTCTCGAGGTCGAGCAGGCGTGGTCTGAAGTGGGCGGAATCGCTGGAACTTGCGATGACCTGCTTCGCGTCCTGCAACGATCAGATCGGCTGACCAATCTCCAGATCGACAAAGTACTTAAAAACGATCGAACCGGATATTTTTACGGCCAATGGAAGATCTTGTATCTGATTGGTGCTGGAACATTCGCGAGGGTTTATCGATCAGTTCATCGCGAAACCAGTCGAGTGGCTGCGGTGAAAGTGCTGCGACGTCGCCATCGCAGCGAACCGACGCAAGTCGAGCAGTTTATGCGTGAAGCGCGCGTGGGTATCAAGCTTCGCCATCCAAACATCGTCGCTATTCACGAGGTGGATCCAGATCCCCGCAATCCGTACATGGTTATGGAGTTCGTGGAAGGGCAAACGCTTCGCGAGTTGGTCAAAATTCGTCGCAGGATTGATCCACTTACTACGGTGAAGTTGATGTTGGATGTTGCGAATGGTTTGACGTATGCCGCGGGCTTTGGAATCACGCATCGCGACATGAAACTGAGCAACGTGCTGGTGACCAGCGTCGGTAAGGCCAAGTTAGTGGACTTCGGTCTCGCCGCTTTAGCGGATACTAGCAACGAAGCTGCGCTAGCGGATTGCCCGAGTGCGCGGGCGATCGATTATGCTGCGCTTGAGCGTGGTACCGGCGTGCGGAAAGATGATCCTCGCTCGGACGTTTATTTCTTCGGCAGCATGATGTATCACTTGTTGGCTGGCGATTCGCCGCTGACTGAAACCCGCGATCGTTTGGCACGGCTGAACGTTTCGCGATTTCGCGAAGTGCCGCACATTAACAAAGTCGCTCCCGATGTGCCAATGAACGTAGCCGCTGTATTGCACAAAGCGATGGAGTTCGATCCGCTGAAGCGCTATCAAACGGCGTCTCAATTGGCGGAAGATTTGAAAACGACTCTCACGCGCTTGGAAGCTGGTGATACGGTGACGACAGCCCGCATTGCGGCTGGACGTGAAGAGCCGACTGAAGATGAAGAGTTGTCGAATGAAGGCGCGAATAAGACGATCATGCTGGTCGAAAGCAAGCTTGAGTTCCAAGACTTGATTCGCGAGAAACTGAAGAAACGTGGCTATCGTGTGTTAGTGATCAGCGATCCGATGCGAGCTCTGACTCGCTTTGCTCCAGACGAAGAAGCACCTGCGGATTGTGTTCTGTTCAGTGCGCCGGAATTAGGCGCTGCAGCTCTCGAAGCATTCAACGAATTCGGTTCCGCTGCGCATACAGCGAACATTCCTGCGATCTTGCTTGTCGATCGCAAACAGCAGTTCGTGATTCGTAGCGCTCAGCTTGGTCCCAAACGAATGATGCTCGCAATGCCACTTAAAGTCCGCGACTTGCGAGTCGCGTTACTGCGGTTGCTTGGAAAGCAAGCGTCTCAGTAACTGATGGAGCTGGAACTCGGGCAGCTGGCCAGAAAACTTCCAATAGAAAAAACCCAGTTCGCGCGAATGCGAACTGGGTTGTTAGAAACCGGTGGAAGTCGGTCGAAGTGCTTAGCGGTTCAGAGTCAGACCGAACGTGAAGCCTGCCATCTGAACGTCTTGGCTGTGCTCGTTGATGTCGCCAAATCCAGGGTTGGCTCCACGCCAGATCCCTTTCGCAAAGTCCAGCACGTCGATGCCGCCTCGGATGCTGAAGTACTTCGTGATCTGGTAAGCCGCTTCGGCTCGAGCTTCGAAGCCCACTACGAATTCGCTGTTGCTGCTGTGAACCACAGATGAGCCGTTGGTGTAGTCGACTGCGACCACGTCGGTATCTAAACCGATTCCGTCGTACTCAGTCGTCTCGGTTCTTTGACGGTATTGTCGGTTCTGAAAGTTCTGCATACCGAACGCTCGCAACTCGCTGGACAGAGTCCATCGCTTGTAGTAGTTGAAGTAACGGAAACCAAGCTGGCCACCAACCATGCGGTTGTGAATCGTGGTCTCGTTAGAGATCAACGTTTCAACGTCCGTTGTTGTCGAGGCTGTACCTGGAGCGGAGATCAAGTTCAAGCTGCGGTTGTAGGATTGGTTCAAGGCGAAGTCCTTGAACGTGGTGTAACGCATACCCAACATCGGCTCGATGACCCCACCGTAACGATACGGTTCGCGACGCCAAGTTTTGTTGATTTCGAAGTTCGACAGACCAGCCACGTTGAGGCTGTCGCCCAGGATGTACACTCGTGTTCCATACTGTGGATCGTTTTGATCGATGAACGGAATAACAGGTGTCGGGTTGAGCGGGCCCGTGTCATCCAAGTCCGCACGATTGATGCGTTCTTGATAGACGTTCTCATAAGCACCTGGGCCACCAATGTGCTTCATACTGAACAGCCAACCCGAGCGATCATCGGTCATAAAACCGAGATCGTAACGATTGCCCCAGGTGAAGTCACCGTCGGCTTTGGATTGCTCGACTTCTGGGCGCGAGACCCAGGTGTACAGTCGATCGTACGTTCCGAACCAACCTGTGTTGGCTCGCTTACGGCTCGGCAGTTCCATGAGCAAGTCGACATCGACAGGCGCAAAGAATTGCCAATCCGGATTGAATTCCAGCGGTTCAGCGAACGGGTGATACACCTGTCCAAAGACCGACGGGCTGACTGCCACTAAGGCAACGATTGCGATTAAACGCTTGAACAGATTGAGCACCGACATAACTACCTTCCACCGTAGCAAACGGAATTGCCCCCACGGCACCACCCCGACCAAGAGGTGATGTTCCGCGCAAACTTCTGGTTGTGCCGGTAG
>JBGSOM010000131.1:0-6451 GCA_041739135.1 Pirellulaceae bacterium | reverse complement strand
TAAACGGCCGGCCCTTTGGGCCTCTGAAAAACATTAAGGAATCAAAAACCTGGGCCGATGGCCCAGGCTATGCAAACCGCTGGGCCTTTGGCCCGCACTCGCAGGAAAAACCTCTGAAAAATGCTTCACAGCGTTGCCCGTCGGGGTAAGGACGGACATGTGGTACTTCATGACCCAGGGTAGCTCGCTGTCGCTCGCGACCCTGGGCTACAAGACGCAACTCCTTCGGAGTAAATGCACGTCGTTCGAAGCGAACGCCGTGGGCTTCGAACGCTATTCCGATACGTCAGATTTGTGTTTCGAACCAGCGTAGTAGAAACCAAAAAGTGTTGATGTCCCAAGCAACATCGAGAAAATATCGCTGGGACCCACGACGGCGGCAACTGCAGCACAGACGAGTAAAGCCACAGCCCAGCGGTAATGCGGCAAGCGTCTTGCGTACATGAAGAATGTTGACAAAGCAATTATCAACAACGCAACGGATTCATTCGGACCAAGTCGCAACATAATCGAGAGTCTCCAAAAATTGAGTTTGAGATTCTCGCCGAATGCCGCACGTCGACTTTTTTGTCACGTTCGGAAGCGAACTTGTTTGAGAATATTAAATTCATGGACAGAATGCAACATCGCAGTCAATACCTGTTCGCAATTTGCATATAAACGAAAAACGCCAGCGGAAATTACCACTGGCGTTTTTTATACTCGCAACTCGCTTCTAGCAGCTCGCAACTAAACCTTAATCTTGTCTGCGTTTCCAGCTTGGCCGAAGGCGACCATGCGAGCGACGCAGACTTCTTTCATGGCGGTGCGAGCTGGTTTTAGGTAGTCGCGCGGATCGAATTTTTCAGGCGACTCGGCGAGTACTTTGCGGATGGCGCCGGTGATGGCCATGCGGCAATCGGTATCGACGTTGATCTTACGCACGCCGGACTTGATACCGCGTTGAATTTCTTCGACGGGAACACCGAACGTCTGCTTCATCTTGCCGCCGAACTTGTTGATGATGTCTTGCAACTCTTGAGGCACTGAGGAGCTGCCGTGCATGACCAAGTGAGTGTTCGGCAGGAGCTTGTGAATCGCTTCAATGCGGCTCATCGCGAGCACTTCGCCGTCCGGTTTGCGGCTGAACTTGTAAGCTCCGTGGCTGGTGCCGATCGCAACAGCCAACGCATCGACGCCGGTGTCGGCCACGAAACGAGCGGCTTCTTCGGGGTCGGTCAGCAATTGATCGTGGCTGAGCGTACCGACGGCTCCGTGACCGTCCTCTTGTTCGCCTTCACCCGACTCGAGCGAACCCAAGCAACCGAGTTCACCTTCGACGGACACGCCGCGCGAGTGAGCCATTTTGACGACTTCTTTGGTCACTTTGACGTTATAGTCATACGAGCCTGGCGTCTTGCCGTCTTCTTGCAACGAACCGTCCATCATGACTGAGGTGAAACCGTTTTCGATGGCACTCAAGCAAGTCGCGACGCTGTTGCCGTGGTCTTGATGCATGACGATCGGAATCTTGGGGTACAGTTCGGCGGCGGCGAGCATCAGGTGGCGGAGGTACGCGTCTTGCGAGTACGAGCGGGCACCGCGGGAGGCTTGGATAATGACCGGCGAATTGGTTTCCTGAGCGGCTTCCATGATCGACTGGATCTGTTCCATGTTGTTCACATTGAACGCAGCTACGCCGTATCCGTTTTCAGCGGCGTGGTCCAGAACGACTCGCAAAGGAACCATTGGCATCGGTGTTTCTCCCACCAGCCTCAGGGGCTGGTTTTCAGTAGTAGTTGGTTTGGTTTGACGTTGAAGCGTCGATTATCAGGTGGTCGACGGAAACTGACAATAGGTAAGCGGTCGGGGGAGGCTTAGCGTTGGAAGCAGCCGCGTTGGCCCTCCCCGAAGCCTCGTTCCTCGTCTTCGATCCTCCCGCGGTGCAGGAGGGTTAAATAATTCCTGCGGAATGAAGGAAAAGAAATTGAAGGAAAGCAAATAGAAACATGCTAAATTGATTTCACCCTCCCTTGGGGAGGGTCGGCTGCGAGGAACTAGCGGCCGGGGAGGGGCGTTATCGATGCAACGATGGAGCTTCGCTAAACTCCAGGGTCTAACTACCATGACTAAAAACCATATCCTCAACGCTCGCGAAAATCGAAAGCACCAGACTGTATCTGAAGGCTTGTTGTGGAGCGTACTTCGATCAAAACAGTTGTGCGATCTGAAATTTCGGCGCGAGCATCCCATCGAAGGCTATATTGCTGACTTTGCATGCGAATCACAGAAGTTGGTAGTCGAAATCGATGGCGGCTATCACGATCAAACTGCGGATTGCGACATTGAGCGCGAGGCAGTTTTAAGGTCGCTTGGTTGGGAAGTTATTCGCTTCAGTGACAAAGACGTTGAACAGGACGCTGAGGCCGTCGCCCGTGCAATCGCTAAACACCTTAAGTTGGAGTATTCGTTTACCAAGCGCAAAGGTGGTGGCTCAGGCATGAGGGCTTGATGCGCGAAGATACCGCCGCGTTGGCCCTCCCCGAAGCCTCGTTCCTCGTCTTCGACCCTCCCGCGGTGCGGGAGGGTTAAGCGCGGGAGGGTTAAGCAGCTCCCGCGGGGCGGGAGGGGTGGCAAGTCCGCGCGTGGGCGGGGGTAGCGAATTGAGTGGGTTTCGAGGAAGATCGACGTGTGAGTGCGACTTGCACCGCGCGGCCCGCCGGAACCCTCCTTCCCCAAACGTTCGATGATTCAAACTACGACGCACGAAATAGCGATCGAATTTTCTAAGCTGATCGCGTCGCAAACTGCGGTGGCTGTGCACGGCGGTCGAACGAAGTGCGGTTTGCTGGACGCGCGCAGCGACGCGCAGCAGATCGACATGCGGCGGCTGGACGGCATCGTGACTTACGATCCGTCGGAGTTTCTTGTCACGGCGCGAGCGGGCACGTTGATCAGTACGCTGGTGGCGGCATTGGCCGAGCACGGTCAGTACTTGCCGTTCGACCCTGTGTTGGTGGCGAGTGGTGCGACGCTGGGCGGGACGATCGTCAGCGGCATTAGCGGGCCGGATCGGATGCTGTACGGCAGCCTGCGCGATTTCGTGATGGAAGTTGAGTTGATCGACGGCTTGGGACGACTGGTGCGCGGTGGCGGTAAAGTCGTCAAAAATTCGGCTGGGTTCGATTTACCGAAGTTGATGGTCGGCAGCTACGGGCGTTTGGGTGCGTTGACTGAAGCGACGTTGAAAGTGTTTCCTAAGCCGCCCGCGTTTGTGACTCAGCGGTTCGAGTTCGGTTCGATGGCGGCGGCTTTGGCGGCGATGCAAAAGTTGCAGACCAATCCGTTGCCGATCTCAGCGATCGAGATCGAACCACTGGAGACTGGGACTGCTTCGGCTGGAGCCGGTGTAACTGGAGTTGGTTTGGTTGTGCGGTTCGCTGGACGGCCGGAAGCGCTGGCTGTCGTGGCACGAAGGGCTGAGCGACTTGTACAAATGGATGCACCGGAGATCAGTGATGCAGGCGTCGAAGCGAAGTACTGGTCGGACCTAAGTGAGTTCGCGTTTGTGTCGGCTGGGAATGTGCCGGCTGAGAATGCGTTAGTGCGGATAGCGATGAGCGGTCGGAAGTTGTTGGCCGTTGAGCTAGCGTTGCGAACGTTGGACTGTGTGGCTGGGGTGCGGTTTTCGTGCGGTGCTAGCGTAGGTTGGGTCACGGTAAGATGTGAATCAGCGGGCGCGTTGGCGGAGTTGGATAAGTGTTTGAGTGCGCTCGCGGTGGCTGGTGTTGTGGTTCGCGGAGCTGGGGCGGGATTAAAATTGTTGGGTGATCGAGCTTGGGTTGCGTTTTCGGAAAAGGTTCGCGTGGCGATGGATCCGCAAGCGAAGTTTGGCGGGTTCGCAAGTGAATTCGCTACTGAATGCTAGGTGTTAAGTCGTGGTTTGTCTCATTGGGTTTTACAGTTAATCGCTTCTGGGTGGCACTGTAGATTCAGTCGATTTCGGGTGCCACTGGCATTGCCAGTGCGAACGAAGGAGGCGATGCTCACGAAAAAGTAGTCGGTCCAATACGTTGGGCTCGACCTATATTAGCCGCAGTTAGACGTTATCAATGACCGCTGAGTTGAGTGACAGAGAAACCGCTTCGTTGTGGCAAGACCGAAACCAAAAACTTGTCACCATACTCCGTCCGTTTATGGCGATGGTCGACTCACTAGTCGCAGTGTATTTAATAGTCTTTGTAGATTCCAACCGTAACACTTCGGCGACTTTTAGCACAAACCGACCGTGTTGGGTCAACCACTTTCCCTTGAGAATAACTTCCTTCGATCGCACTGGCATTGCCAGTGGCACCCGGTTGCCTGTGGTAGCCGGTCGCCAGTGGTACCTAAAACTAAATGTTAACGAAGCACTATTGATAAACAAAGTGAATCTAAAATATGCTGCATGAGATTAAGCCGGAGGAGCATGGGGCGCGCGGGGCGGACATGGCGGCTGCTGTGGGAACTTGCGTTCACTGCGGGTTCTGTTTGCCGGCCTGTCCGACTTATCAGGAATTGGAGCAGGAGCAGGATTCGCCGCGTGGCCGAATCATTCTGATGAAGCTGGTACTGGAAGGTTCTCTTGCGGCGGAAGATGCGGCGCTGCACATCGATCGCTGTCTCGGGTGTTTGGCTTGCGTGACGCATTGTCCGTCGGGCGTACAGTACGGCGACTTAGTCAGTTCGTATCGCGATGAGCAACGAGTGAAGGGCAACAAGCGGCAGACGTTGGCGACACTGCTAGCGCGCATGACTTTGCCTTATCCGCGTCGCTTCAAAATTGCAGCAACGGTTGGGCGGCTGACGAAGGGGCTGAAGTGGTTGGCTCCGAAATCGTTGCGGCCGATGTTGGATTTAGTGCCCGACGAACTTCCTGCGGCTGAACATTTGCCGGAGCTGACGCCGGCGGTCGGCCCTCGGCGAGGTCGCGTGGCTTTGCAAGCGGGTTGTGCGCAGCAAGTGTTGGCGCCGGATATTAATGCGTCTGCGATTCGAGTCTTGGCACGCAATGGGATCGAAGTGGTGATTCCGCCGCGGCAAGGTTGTTGTGGGGCGTTATCTTGGCACACGGGGCAGGGTGACGAAGCGGCGAAGTTCGCGCGGCAACTGATCGCTTCGATTCCTCAAGATATCGATTATTTTGTGACCACGGCGGCGGGTTGCGGATCGGCGATTCACGAATACGCGCTGCTGCTGCGCGGAACTGAGGCGGAGGGTGCCGCGGCAGCACTAGCGAAAAAGACGGTCGACATTTCGGTCTACTTGGATCAACTGCAGCTGGAAGAGATTCCAGCGCTCGACAGCCCCCTTCGAGTGGCTTACCACGACGCTTGTCACTTGGCTCATGCGCAAGGAGTTCGGGCGGCACCGCGGCGGTTACTTGAACGAATTCCTGGATTGGAGCTGGTAAGTTTGGCGGATGCGGACACCTGCTGCGGTTCAGCCGGTACATACAACATAGAACAACCTGAGATCGCCGCCAAACTGGGTGTTCGCAAGGCTCAAGCGGTACTCGACACGGGGGCTGCAGCGGTCGTATCGGGAAATATAGGCTGCTTAGTCCAAATCGAGAAACATTTGAAGAATCGCAACGATCGGGTAGCGATTTTACACACTGTGCAGATCTTAGATCGTGCGTATAGCAAGACTTTGAGGTAGTGCATTTTACCTAGGCTGTGCAGTTAAGCGATTGTGAAGAGTCAGCCGATAGACTCAGTGCGTTGATAGTTAAAATGCGAGTTCTGCGAAGCGGCGGCAAGATTTTCTGCCTGCACGTCAATGGTGGCGTGCCTTTCGAGTTGCTCAGCCGTCGTGGAATCGAACGCGTTTGCTGTCGAGCGATTTTGGATCTCTGAGTCGGCCTGCGCGGGCTGACGAGAGATGATTGAATCAAGCACCCTCATGGATTGAGGATAATTTCAAATATGCCAACTGGAACAGCTCTACGAGACGAAAAAATTGATTCGATACGCGAATTTGTTCGCGGTGAACTGTGTGAGAAAAACCAACTGGAAAAGGACGCTTTCCAGATGACTGAACGGGTGCTGGTCAAGCAGGGCAAACCGTGCGGTCTCTTCTTCTGTATCTTCGGCCCACGCAGTGTGCGTTTAACGGCGGTGTGGGATCTCCATCGCGGTTCGGTATTTTTCTACGATTCGTTAGGTCGACGCGCGGCCAATACTCCGATTCCAAGCCATTTCTCGGCGGCAGGCATGAATCGGTAGGCGTGACAGAGGGGCGGATAGAGGGGCGGATAGGGATGTCGGCCTCGAATTTTTCATCCATTTTTCAGGGAGGATTCGGCTGTGTTGATTTTGTCACGTAAGGCTTCGGAGTGCATTCATTTAGGTGATGACATTGTGCTGACAATTGTGGCGGTGGGGAACGACAAGGTGCGAATTGGCGTTCAAGCACCGCCTGGGGTGAAGAT
>JBGSOM010000121.1:0-12206 GCA_041739135.1 Pirellulaceae bacterium | reverse complement strand
TCGATGGCTGATTGCACAAGCGTGCGTCCAAGTCGGCGACCGCGCACTTCTGGAGCTAAGCCAACATAAACGAGTTCAAAGATGTGCTTCGGGTGCGGATTCACGAACGAACATCCCACAGGAGTTGAACCTTCGCAAAGTACTCGCCAAGGCAACTGTTCATCCCAGGCTTTCGATTCAAGAAAGCCAGCCACAATCTGCTCGCTACTACGCAATCCGTCTAGCTCTGGACAATCAAGCGTTCCTTCAAAAGTACGTTCGACCAGCGCGTCAACATCACTGCGAGCGAACTCGCAAGCGTTCCGCAGTCGGAAGCCTGTTTCCAAGTGAGTGCGACTTGGTTGCATCGAAATCAAGTCGAACAGCAAGTGGCGAATTGTTGTAACCTGTCGAAAAGAGGAGTGCAGCAACACCATCTTGGTTGCGACGTTCTCGACATCCACTAGTGCTTGGATCTGCGTTACGCCGGATGCTTGGAGGCGACATCGATACTCGTTCATCAACTGTCCCGCCAATGCTTCGTAACCGCTTTTTGCTCGCAATCCGCCGAGCGTAGCGACCTTACCATCCAGTTCGATGAAATAGGCGGCCGCCACACGAACGTTTGCATCTACTAATTCGATCGGCGGCAAACTGGTCTCGCGGGCGATTCGAGGTTCGATGTCTGCGAGAAGCGCGGCGAAGTCGTCGTTCGCCATGTCGAGATGGATCCAGCGCAGCAGTTGCCAGGTGCTTTCCGGCAGAACCGAATAGCAAGCAATGCCTGCATTGTGACTAAGTGTCTTGTCCATCACGAAAAATCCGCCTTGGAGACTGAATGAAATCTAGCTCGCGCGAACCGAAAATCTTAACTTGAAATAGCAAAACCCGGTACCTGGCAGTGAGAGTGATTTCCATTGGTATGATGCAGAAACAGCGATTCAGTTACAATAGAGATCACTGTTGATTCTCGCGTGC
Organism: Pirellulaceae bacterium; assembly: GCA_041739135.1. Taxonomy (GTDB): domain Bacteria; phylum Planctomycetota; class Planctomycetia; order Pirellulales; family Pirellulaceae; genus Aureliella. Next base: position 11,249 of record JBGSOM010000121.1, on the reverse strand, counting down.
GGCAAGATTAAGGGATTCAAATGAGCAAGAGTGAAGTTAGCGGCTCGAATTTGTTGCAGGCGAATCTTCGATCGCTTGAAAAGGTTGTGCGAGCAAGTTTTCGAGCAAGTGTAGTCTGCTTAGTTGCGGTTGCCGCTTTGCCGAATGTTGCGAATGGACAATCGTTTCTAGAGAAGCTCGAATCGGTTGTTCGCGACAAACTGAACAGTCCGCCGCCCAAGCCGCAGCCACCTCAAGCGAGCGGTCAGAATGTCGTACCGCCGCCAAGCAGCGATGTTGAGGGCGAAGAGTTACCGGCTCCGCGACGCTCACCTGCCAACAACAACGTGCCGAGCGAGAGTGGTTCTGGTGATGCAAGAATGCCATCGATTCTCGAAGGCGGTTCATCGAAGTCGCGAGGATCGCAAGAGCTTGAACTCGCCCCGGCTAGTCGAGATGCGGGTGAAGTGGTATCGAATGGGGTACCAAAGGTTTACTTAGGATTGGAAGTGGAAGAGTTGGTTGGCGGCGGCATTGGCGTGCGAGTGTCGAAGCTGAACGACAATTCGCCTGCATGGAAAGCCGGGTTTAAGGTGGGCGACTTGCTGCAAGCGATCGATGGCCATGCGATTGCGGACCTAGATGGAATGGCGGATCGGTTGGGCCGCGTTGCGCCGGGTAAGCCCACGAAATTCTTAGTTAAGCGTTCGGGACGCAATATCGAACTAACCGCAGTGCTTCAAAGTGCAGGCTTGGCGGAGCGACTTGGCGAGTCGATTGGGCCGCTGGGGCCAGCGTTTTTGGGAGTTTCGTCGAGTGACTTAACTCCAGCGTTTCGCACACAGTTTGGTTTGGCTGTTTTCAGCGGGGCGGCTGTAACGAACGTCGCCCGAGAATCACCCGCCTATGCTGCGGGAATTCGACCGGGAGATGCAATCGTCGAAATCAACGGTGTACCAATTGATGGTGCGGAAGGCCTACTTCGTTGGATAGCCAGCGCGCAAGTTGGCCAGCCTGCAGAGTTGATGGTGTACCGCGGGACGCAGGCTTCGATGAAGAGTCTCGTACTATCGAGCGCTCCGACGCCTGCTGACATGCTCGATCGCCCTCGCAGCTCGGCACGACCGCCAATCGGAACCGCTCCGGCAGCGCGAGCCCCTGACGCGTTGCAGTCTGAGGTTGAGCAGTTACGAGTTGAGTTGAGTCAGACGCAGCAGCAATTGCTTCAAACGCAACGTCGCTTGGAGCAAGTTCTTCAGCAGCTTGAGCGCGACCGCTAACGAAAGGTAATGTGGTGGTGACGTCTGAAAGTCGACGCCACTTGGCATCACGACCAGTGACTGGCGCGTGAACGATCGCGATGGCACGCGAAAGGGCGTCATTAGGGATTGTCCACCCGCGTTGAATTGCTGAGGAAATATTCATATTCCGCAGCTCGCGTTGGATCTTAGAGCCGTAATTGCCCTGTTTTCCACGTGCTCGCCCCTGTTGCAAGCTACCTCTTTCTTCCTAAGCGCTGGAACTTCCTTGGCACCCCACGACTTGCGGACCGGCGTTTGCAATGTCGCCGTGATCGCGGTGGGGTTACTTTGAAAGGAAGAAAATGGGAAACGAAACTCGGTCGAGAATCGGGCGTCGAAGTTTCTTGAGTCGAGGAGTGCTAGCGCCGGGTGGAGCCATAGCGGCTGCAGCGCTCGCCTCTGTTCAAGCCGACAAATTGTTCGCTGCACCTGTGCCTGCGACTTCTTTGGCGATGCAAATGCGGGCGGTACAGGATCACGAGAATGCGCATGTTGATGCCTTGGTAGCAGCGTTGGGAGGGGCGGCGCGTCCGAAGCCGACTTTTCAAAATCTGCAAGCGGGCAGCGTGTTTCAGTTCTTAACGCTTGCTCGAGCTCTCGAGAACACAGGAGTGGGTGCTTATCTGGGCGCTACTCCAGCTATCGACTCGCCAGCGACATTGGCAGCTGCGGGCTCCATTGCGTTGATCGAAGGACGACACGCAGGTTTCTTCAACTCTCTGACCTCGCGGCCATCGACTGAAAACGTCTTTGGCGAGGAGCAGGATTTTGAAACGCCATTGACCCCCGATGAAGTCGCTGCGATCGCGTCTACTTATATCGCGGATTTGAACGGAGGTCCTGCGTTGACTTACAGTCCCACGCGTTCCCCCGCGAATGATATCGACATTCTTAACTTTGCACTCGCACTCGAGTATCTCGAAGCGGAGTACTACAACATTAACGTTCCAATTTTCTACCCATAATCGAGTTCTGCTGATTAAAAGTTGTTAAGTAATTTTTTCGAGCTCTTATGTAGGGATCCATTGAACAATGGTAAGAATCGTTTCATTTATTGCAAGCTTCATTGTTCTTGCAATGCCTGCGATAACGCAGGCCGAGTTAGTAACGGCTTTGACTAGCAACAACTTGCTAGTGAACTTCGATACAGCGACACCTGGCACCACCTCATCAATTAGCATTAGTGGTTTGGCCGCCGGGGATGTACTGACGGGCATTGATAATCGGCCGGCCAACGGCATCCTTTATGGATTTGCGGTCAACGGTACAACAGGTCGTCTATATAGCATCGACGCGGCAACAGGCGCAGCCACAGTCGCATCGACACTTAATACGGCGGTCAATGGCAGTTTCTTCGGAGTTGACTTTAATCCGACAGTGGATCGCTTGCGGATCGTTAGTGATACTGGGCAAAATCTGCGCGTGAATGTTGATACGGGCGCGGCATTAACTGATGGCAGTTTGCAGTTTGCTGCTGGCGATGTGAATGCGGGGACTCCACCTCAAGTCGTCGCAGCCGCATATAGCAATAATTTTGCTGGCGCCGGTACGACGACATTGTATGGATTGGATTTATCGACGCAAAGTTTGCTTACTCAGTCGCCACCAAACGATGGAACGCTGAACACGGTTGGTAGCTTAAGCAATATTCTTTTTCCAGAAGCGGCTTTCGATATTTCTGGACTCTCAGGTATTGCGTATGCGATCCTCAATGGGTTTGAACTTTCGCAGATCAATCTGTTGACGGGCGAATCCACTTCGCTGGGCTTTATCAATGCGCCGGGGAACATCATCGGTCTTGCGGCTGGCGTGACTGCGGTGCCTGAACCAAGCAGTGCCGCCTTGACTGCACTCGTCGCTGGTGCCTACTACCTAGCGCGTCGCAAGCGCAAGACCGTTACTGCGGCTCGGGATGTAGTACCTGTAGTTTGATTTCGGTTTCAACTTGAGGTTCAATGTGGACTATCGTTCAAGGTCGTCGCGCTTCAACGCCTGGTATCGTCGAAAAGTGCGGCGACTTGCTTGGGTGAGAAAAATCCACAACGCTTTGTGGGGCAAGTCCTATCGAGCGGTGGTTGCGTGGTCCACGTTGATTTGCTTGATTCTCGCTGTCGGAGTTGGCGTCGCTACGATCTATGCGAGACTGGTTTGGGACGACAAGCTAGAGCACCAACTGAGCACGTTGCAGAACGCGGTCGAGAAGAATGACATCGACGCTGCGGCGGCTGCGCTTCAAGAATTGGTTAGTTTGCAGCCTGAAAACAAGCGCTACGCGTACCGACTGGCGCTGGCCGATTCGCAGCGAGGACGAGACACTGAGGCACTTCAACGCATGCAGCAACTTGTTATTGCCGAAGACCCGTTCGCTGCGCTTTGGATTGCCGAGCACGAGCATGAACACTCCGGATTCAAAACTTGGAGCGAAAAAGCGCGAGCGGAATACTACGCGCTGTTAAAACTCGCGATTCAAGTCAATGAAGAAAACAGCTTCATTCGCGCTAAGAACTTGCTGTCCACCTACCTTCTTGAACTTGGCGAATGGGCCGAGGCAGTTGAGCATTTGGTGGAGCTTGCACCTTACAAGCCAGAATCGAAGTTGCATGCTGCGTTGCTTTGCGAGTTGCACGGCGATCACTCACACAGTGAGCAGTATGCGCGCGATGCACAGATCTATTTTAAATATGAACTCGACCAACGACCGCAAGATATTGTCACGCGACTGAATTTGGCTCGGTCCATGATGCTGCTTGCACAAGAGAAGGACGCTCTGCACCTGCTGTCCGAAGGCTATGAACTCACCCAGCAATCGACTCTCCAGCAAGCGGCTGGTGAAGTGCTAGTTGCCTGGGCGCGACGACTGGCGAAAAAAGATGCTCCATCAACCGCTGTATCACGAGTCCAACTGATTCATCGAGCTACTCAATGCGCGCCCGCGGATACAAGTGTCGTTACCGCTTTGTTGCGATTGGTCAATGAGTGCCTTTTGAATCCCGAAGCTTACGTTTCGTATTTCCAAAAAGCGGCTGCGGCTGGAGGTGATCATGAATCGCTCCATTTCATGTTGGGGATACTGGCGATCGATCGTAACGATCGTGAAGCTGCCACGCAGCACTTAGAGCTCGCGCGGCAAGCGGGAACGCATGTACCTACAGTCTTAAATAATTTGGCGATCGCAATTCTGCAGAACGGAGATGCGGATCGAGCCTTACTTTATGCGGACGTAGCGAATGAACTGTTACCTAACCAACCGCACTTGTGCGACGTGCGCGGACGGATTCTCTTAAAGCTGAATCGTTGCGAAGAGGCGATTCCGGATCTTCAGATCGGCTTGACGGCTGATGAGTTAAAGCCGCTTGTGCTTCCAAATCTGCGGATCGCTTACCAAAGCACCGGCAGGTTTGCAGAGGCAGACAAGCTTAAAGCGGAAGGTCGCTACTGAAATGGATCAAGTTGTTAGCCCACAAACATATCGAGAAGAACTTTATCGGCCGCGATCTTCGCTTCAACTTTTCCTAACGCGGCGGGCAGGATTACGGACTCTCCTGTTGCGAGCTTTTGGTGTTGATCGTTGCATTGCAATTCGACGCCGCCGTACGGCGCGGTCAGCAGGTGCAATCGACCGTCGCCCGCCACGCTAATTGAGCCGGTGAGTCGATCGAAGGTGAACTTCTCGCAGCTGACCAAGCGCTCGCGGCCGGGCTGCTCTGTCGATGCTGGTTGTTGCAAGCTTCGTGGACCGCTGTCGAAATCAATGACCTCCAGCGACTGATCAATATGCAGCGCACGCGGCTTGCCGTTGGCGTCCACCCGGTTCCAGTCGAACAGGCGGAATGTTGTGTTCGAAGCTTGCTGGATCTCGGCAACCAACAACCCGGCACCGAGAGCATGCACAGTTCCGGCAGGAATGAAAACGCAATCGCCACGTTTCGGTTCGATGCGGTGCAGACAATCTTCAACTTTGCCAGCTTCGATCGCCAATCGAAGCGAATCTCGCGTTACGCCACGGTTCAAGCCTGCGTAGAGCACCGCGCCTGGTTCCGCATCGACAATGTACCAAGCTTCCGTCTTTCCCAAGTCAGGTGGCGTCATGCGTTGCCCGTACGCATCGTCGGGATGAACTTGTACGCTCAGCACTCGTTGGCAATCGAGATACTTCAGCAGCAAAAGCAACTTTGTTACCCCAGAGTCGCCAAACAACCAGTGCGGATGGACCAAAGAGACTTCGGCCAGCGACTGGCCGGCGAAGGCGCCGTTGCGAATGATACTTTGATGTTCAGCGTGATCGACTACTTCCCAGCTTTCCGCCCATACACCATCCGGCGGGAGTGCTTTGCCCAGCACCGTTTGCAATTTTCGGCCCCCCCACAAATAGTCTCGCAGGGCGGGTTCGGTAAGCAGGAAGTACGCTGGAAGCATTTGATTTCCGTTCAAAATGGTGAGACTGTAAGAAATGAGTTTAACCCGCATTCGTTGCAAACGTACCAATATCCCAGCAACAATCATCGCTGTGTTCATTGGCAGTGCGCGGTATGCTGGTAACATCAAGTATGCTGGTAGTATTACCTGCCAGCGTTCGTTCGTTAACAGGTCCGATTGATGGCGGGCAAACCTCCCGGCCGTTTCGCACTGGGCGCCTACGTTCAGCAGTGATTCGGTGCCGACCGCAAGCGTTAAGGAAAAGTGTGGATGCTAAAGAAGTCCAAACAATTTGTCGACGATCTGTTCGAAAAGAGCTCGATGTCTTTTGGCGAACATCTCGAAGAGTTGCGCAAGGCGCTTACCAAGGCCTTCATCTGGCTTGGGGTTGGCACCGCCATCGGATTGTACTTTGGCACCAGTGTTGTCAAGTTCGTCGAGGCGCCACTGCGTGCGTCGTTGAGTGAGTTCAAGATTGAGCAGGCGAAGCGCGCGTTTTACAAAATCAATGGCGTTCCCGCGTCGGATGGTATGGCCAAATGGATGCGGACCAATGGAGTTGTCCCAGAACGCGTCTTCATTGATCCTGTCGAGTTAAAGTCACCAACACTGCTAACAGTTCCAGAAGTCGCTGCGATTGAACCGGTCCCAAACGAAGCCAACAGCGCGGAGGCGGCAACTGGCGAAAGCGATGCTGCGGCGGCCCAGGCGGCAGTGAATCCATGGAAAGACGTCGACATTCGCAGGCTTGAACGCTTGCAACCGTTGCTGTTGTGGCGACCCATTGAGGACCGACTGCTGACTTTCAACCTGCTCGAGAGTTTCATGATTTGGTTGAAAGCGGGTTTAGTGGTCGGAGCGATGATTGGCAGCCCTGGCATCTTTTTCCACATCTGGCAATTTTTGGCCGCTGGACTGTACCCGCATGAGCGTCGTTATGTTTACTGGTATATGCCTCTTAGTTTGTTTCTCTTTTTTGCCGGCATCTCACTCGCCTTCTTCGTCGTGTTTCCGCTGATGATGGCGTTCATGTTGACCTACAACTTGGAGATGGACATCGACATGGCTCCGCGGCTGAACGAGTACATGTCGTTGGCGATGATGATTCCGCTTGGCTTCGGTGTGGCTTTCCAGTTGCCACTCGTCATGCTGGCGCTGCATCGTTTCGGAATCGTTAGCGTGGATATGTACGTCAAGCAGTGGCGGATGGCGGTTTTGGTGATTGCATTCTTAGCGATGGTTCTCACGCCAGCAGACGTGTACACGATGCTGGGCCTGTTTTTCCCGATGGTCGGTTTGTACTTTTTCGGAATTTTCTTGTGCAAGTTCATGCCTGCCGGCGCAGGAATCGGCTCGCAAGCGTTGGATCCTCAGGGGTGATTGCATCGAGTCTGATAAGTCAACACCTCAAATACATCGAACAGCCTGTTGATTCAATCAATCTAAACACGCTAGCTCGCGTTGGCGTATGACCTTTATACTTTCATCCGTGGGACCACCATGTCATCCGTGGTCCAGCACTAACACTTCACAACTGCCCACGGATGGCATAGCGGTCCCACGGATAGAGACGCGGGTCTCTTTACCAGGAACATTCGCGGTCGGAACATGAGGTATAATGGAAGGGCCCACCTAACTCCCTCCTTGGTTAAGTTCCGATGAGCCGATCGATCGAACTTCTTCGACTTCGCTGTATAACGCTGTTGAGCTTGGCGTTCGTGTGCGTCTCAACGCCTGTGTTTGGACAAGCAGACGCGTCAGCACAAGTTTCATTCAAGCGCGATGTTCGCCCGATTCTTTCGGATAACTGTTTTCATTGTCACGGACCCGATGCGAATCATCGCGAAGCGGATTTGCGTTTGGACACGCACGAAGGCGCATTGTCTGTGATTGAAGTTGGCCAACCGGAAGAAAGCGAACTGGTGCGCCGCCTGCTATCTCATGATGAAGATGAGCAGATGCCGCCCCCAAAGTCGAACAAGCAATTGACGGTGAAGCAGATCGACTTGCTGCGTCGGTGGATTGAACAAGGTGCAACGTGGGAAGCGCATTGGTCCTTCACGCCGCTGGTTGCTCCACCCATCCCGAACACCGGCGGCTCGACAGTGGCCTCATCCCCAGTCCAGCAGCCAGCAACGGTCCGCAATCCGATCGACGCATTCGTGCAAACGCAGCTTGCAGAAAACGGCTGGAGCCCCGCGCCCGAAGCAGATCGGCGAACGTTGCTGCGCCGCGTCACGCTCGATCTAACTGGGCTCCCGCCAAGTCCCGAGGAAGTCGCGAATTTCGTGAACGACACTTCTCCCGACGCTTACGAACGCGTTGTGCAGCGATTGCTGCAATCCTCGGCTTTCGGCGAACGCATGGCTTGGGATTGGCTCGATGCGGCGCGCTATGCTGACACCAATGGTTATCAAGGCGATAACGAGCGGACGATGTGGCCTTGGCGCGACTGGGTCGTTCAAGCCTTCAATAAGAACATGCCATTCGATCAGTTCACCGTTTGGCAATTAGCCGGTGATATGCTGCCCGATGCGACACAAGAACAAAAACTCGCTACCGGCTTTCTTCGCAACCACATGATCAACGGCGAAGGTGGTCGCATCCCGGAAGAAAATCGCGTTGACTATGTAATGGATATGACCGAGACCGTTGGAACTGTGTGGTTGGGTCTGACTTTGAATTGCTGTCGCTGTCACGATCATAAATTCGATCCGATCCAACAACGCGAATACTACCAACTGTTCGCCTTCTTCAATCAAACTCCGGTAGACGGCAGCGGTGGCAATCCGCAAACACCTCCAGTGCTGCCTGTTGCAAGTTCCGAACAAGAATCGCAACTCGATGCAATCGATCAGCAGTTGCAAGTCTCGGCGCACCGGCTGCGCGTGCGCACGGCAGAACTGGAAGAGCAACGACCGGCTTGGGAGGAAGCTCAGCGCGAACAGCTTCGCAGCTCTCCATCGCCGTGGTCGATTGCGAGCGTTACGAAAGCCACTGCGAAAATTCAGAAGCTGGACGTTTTGGCCGATCAATCGGTATTAGTATCTGGCGAAACGGTTGCGAACGATTCTTACGAAGTTGAATTGCAGGTCGCCGCGCAAGCGATGGCTGCATTGCGTTTGGAAGTGTTGCAACACGAGAGCTTGCCCGACGGCGGCTTGTCGCGTTGGCCGGGAGGCAATTTCGTGTTGACTTCGTTCGACGTTTACTTGCAAACAGCGGATTCGAACGATCGCAAGAAGCTGAAGATTAACGATGCGAAAGCCACTTACGAGCAAGGCGATTTCAAAATCAAAGCGGTGCTGGATGATAACGCGGCGACCGGTTGGGCTGTCTGGGAAGGTCATCCCGTCAATCGCGAACACAGTGCCATCTTCTATTTCAAAGACCCAGTGAACATTGCGGAAGGCGATCGGTTGATCGTCGCTTTAAAACATGAATCGCAGCATGCACAACACATGATCGGTCGCTTCCGCTTGTCCACATCCGCTTCCGAGACAGCCGCTTTCGACGACTCCGATCCCCTGTTTGAAGCGGCATTGTTGAAGCAAGAAACGAATCGTGAAAAGGCTGAGCAGTCGTTGCTCGTGAACCGTCAGCAGCGCGCGGATGCCACGTATCAAGCGATTCGAGAGCAGTTGCGAAACTACGATGAAGCGCGGAAGTCGATCATGGCGTCGGTTCCCAAAGTCATGGTTATGGCTGAGCGGGCGGAGCGCCGCGAGACCACGATGCTAAACCGCGGGCTCTATAACCAACCCGGCGAGAAGGTCGAACCGCAAGTGCCTGCGAGCCTACCGTCGTTGCCTGGTGAGTATCCTGCAGATCGATTGGCGCTGGCCAATTGGTTGGTGTCGGACGAGCAACCGCTGACGACGCGCGTCATTGTGAATCGGTTTTGGCAACAATTCTTCGGTGCTGGTCTGGTCAAGACTGTCGAGGATTTTGGTTCGCAAGGTGAAGTGCCTCGGTATCTCGATTTGCTGGATTGGATGTCAGCGGATTTTCGCGATAGCGGGTGGGATGTGAAGCACTTGATCGAGTTGATCGTGACTAGCCATACGTATCGTCAATCATCGCAGCTTGCGAGTTCGACGACTGCTGCGGATGATCCTGAGAACCGTTGGCTCGCGCGCGGCCCGAGGTTCCGTATGCCCAGTTGGATGTTGCGCGATCAAGCGTTGGCGGTTAGCGGTTTGTTGGTCAAATCCATCGGCGGTTCGTCTGTGAATGGTTATCAGCCGGATGGTATTTGGGAGGAAGCGACGTTTGGATTGAAGAAGTATCAACGCGGTTCCGGAACGGACCTTTATCGGCGAAGCATTTACACTTTTTGGCGACGTATTATCGGTCCAACGATGTTCTTTGATAATGCTTCGCGGCAAGTTTGCACAGTCAAAGTTGTTCGTACTAATACACCGCTTCAAGCGCTGTACACGTTGAATGATGTGACGTTTGTCGAAGCGGCTCGCGCGCTGGCAACTCAAGTTCTGCTGAGTGAAAGCAAGGATGCGCGAGCTCGCATTGATTTTGTTTTCGAGCGCGCACTCGCGCGTTCGGCGACCGAGCAAGAAGCGTCGGTGCTGGTCGCTGCACTTGAACGCAGCAAGCAGCAGTTCGCTGAACAGAGCGATCAAGCGACCGAGTTTCTCTCGATCGGCGAGTCCAAGTTCCCCGCCGACCTCGATCGCGCTGAACTCGCTAGTTGGAGCGCACTCTGTCTTGCAGTATTGAACCTCGACGAAGTGCTTACGAAGGAGTAAACATGACCGTAAAATCTTCGCCGTCCTTGGTCGAGAGCATCGTGCAAGCAACGAATCGCCGCGCGTTTTTCGGAAAAGCGTCGACGGGCATCGCAACCGCTGCGCTGGCAACGTTGCTCGCACGCAACGGCGATGCGGTTGAGCCACGCGGTGGTTTACCTGCGCTGCCGCATTTTGCGCCCAAAGCGAAACATGTGATCTACTTGTTTCAAAATGGTGGACCAACGCACGTCGAACTTTTCGATTACAAACCGACGATTCAGAAACTGCACGGGAAACCGATTCCGTCTGAATATGTTGGTGGAAAACGATTCAGCACCATGACTGGAGATGCGAGTAACAAGTTGATGCTCGCGCCCGTGGAGCCATTTTCGCAACACGGACAAAGCGGAGCTTGGGTTAGTCGTTTTATGCCGTACACGGCACAAGTCGCTGACGAATTGTGTTTCATCAAGAGCATGCACACGGACGCAGTTAATCATGCGCCAGCGATTTCGTTTCTGCTGAGCGGTGCAGAGATTCCGGGGCGACCAACGCTGGGTGCTTGGTTGACATACGGTCTGGGAACGGAGACGGATAACTTACCGGCGTTCGTAGCGATGACCAGCGTCAGCAGAGGAACTTCGTGCGGTCAGATTTTTTACGACTTTTATTGGGGCAGCGGCTTCCTGCCTTCGCGATTTCAAGGTGTGAAGTTTCGCGGCAGCGGCGATCCGGTTCTGTATCTCTCGAATCCTGTGGGGCTGTCGCGCGAAATGCGACGCGAGTGGCTCAGTGACATCAGTGC
>JBGSOM010000073.1:0-11406 GCA_041739135.1 Pirellulaceae bacterium | reverse complement strand
CCACTGCGGATCAGGAAGAATTGAAAACCGCTGAGCGATGGAAACAGCGACTTGAAATTCGCTTCGCCGATCAGCAAACGACCTTGAAGAACACTGTTGGATAGCAAGCCGACGGTTGTAAAGTGAACCCACTGGCCATCGAAATTCAACTTGGTAATCGCACCCAGCGAAGCACCTTGATGCAAGCTCCACTGCGCCGTGTTTTGATCGAGTACTACAGGGATTGGGTCGTCTTCAGTCCCGCGGGCGGGTTTATCTAACGCACTCCACGGAGCGGATTCGTCTACTGCAGCTGACCATTGAAATCGCGTTCGTTCGTCCGACGCTTGATCGACCGTACTCAATTGAGCTGGAACGCCGAGCACGGTCGGCTGTGCAACTTGAAACAAATTATTGCAGCTTGCATCTTCACCCACCCGAGCTCGCAGACTTACAATCGTTGTTGCTTTGAGCGTTTTGGCTTTTGATCCGATTTCCGATTCTCGCACCTCTGCCGATCCGATATTGCGATACAGCGGCTGGGAACTTTCTGCCATCAGATCGAAACCACCGTAGCCTTGCACCGTGGGCGACATCTGGAATACTCCCATCGAAGCGATTAAGAACGAAGCCACTGACAACAGACCGATGCTCAAAACGCTGCGGACCGGGTTTCGACAAACGGCTAACCACGCCAACCAGAACAGTCCCGCGTTTGCTGGGTTGAGTTTTATCAAACCGCGGCCCGCAATCCATTCGCGGATGGCGATCAGTGCGCCGCACAGTATCAGCATGCCGCATCCGAAGAAACAACCAGCGCGTCCCATTCCGGTTTGACCGAAAGCGATCACGCTGAGAGCGATTGCGCCCGCGAAGCAGAGACCCGCCAGCAAGATCATCCATTGATTCATCCTGCGCGCGCCGGTATTTGTATCTTCCGCACTGCCTCGCAACAACGACAACGGTGCAACGCGGCTGAGTCGTCGAAGCGTCCAAAAGATTGTGAACAGACTTGCAAGCGCTCCGGCCGCTGCACCAATGATTAAACTCAGCGGCGTAAAACTGAACTTCAAGAAAGCGACCGAAATCGCTCCTAACCACCAACTTTCAAGACCAGCGATCATCAACCGCGCGTACAGCAAACCAACCAGCACTCCCGACACGGAACCGATCGTGGCAACCAGCGCGACTTCGCGAAGCAGGAGACTGCGAACCAGCGGTGGCGAAAATCCTTGCGCGAGCAGCAAACCGATCTGCCCCATCCGCTGTTGAACGCCAAGCCGAAACAGCAGCGAGACCAGCAGTAGAGCCGCGACAATTACGAAGAAGCTGAGTGACAGAAAAAGCATGTCGAACGGTGTGGTGCCCGAAGCGGCTTGCAATTGCTGCTCGCGAAACGGCGTGAACGCCAGTCCCTTCGAAAGTTTTGTCGATTGCAGCGCAGCGTTGATTTTGTTTCGCAAGTCGTCTTCACTGGCGACTGTCGACGCTTCGAATCGCAACGACGTGGTGTTACCAAAACGGCTGCCGAATAGTTTTAGTGACGCAGCGTCTTCGTAGCGCAAAAACATTTTGGGCGTCAGCCGATGGTCGTTCCAGTAATCGTCGTCGACGCGGCGCACTTCGCGGTCTGTCGTGAAGGGCAAGTCCCAGTTGTTGATCGAATCTTGATCCGTGACACCGAGAACTTCGGGCGTTAAGTTCGGATCGTTGAAACGCGTGGGCGGTTGATCGAACTTGGCCAAGTCTTCGCGACGATACGGCTTGGCTGGTTTTGCGATTGGCACGATGCCGGCAATCACGAACTGCTGATGCACTTCGACTTCGCGGCCATCAACTGTCTCAGGTTCGTAGTAATTCACTTGAACCGTATCGCCTGGCTTGACGTTCAATTGTTCCGCCAGCCAACTGTTGATCCAGCACGGTCGCTTTTCCTTATCGATAACTGCATCGGTGAATTCATCGAAATTCAACGAACCGCTCGTTTCGATCCCTGCGACGATTGAGTAAGGAACCTCGGTCGACTTCTCCGCTTCGCCCGCGGCGTTGACTTTGTAGATTGCGTTTGCCAGATAAGCCATCACACGCTGCGGTTTGAGCTCCGAAGCGGCGACGGCGTCAGCGGTTTCATTGTCAAGTATCAGTTCCTTCGAAGATAATTGGTAATAATCGAACACAACCGTTTCTTCTGCTGCGTCGGCTGGGACATCGATAGCTTGGTCTGGAAAGATGCGACGATGACGGTCCAGTTGCAGTCCAAAATCTTCAAGCGTCGGATGCAACTGTTTGTTCAGTACTTCGACAGTTGCTGTCATCGCGCTGCGTTGATCGGACGTGACCCAAGCAGCGTTGATTGAGCCATCGATTTCAAGTGCTGATTGAAGGCTAGCGAGCCCGACGAAGATGTTCTTAGGAACGGATTGTCCGGCGCGTAAGCTGACGGCGCCGACGGAATCATCAGCGAAAATCGCCACTACTTTTTGTCGCGGTAGATTGATTGCTGCGTCATCGCGACGCCCGAGCGGATTGTCGGCCGGAACTCCCGAGTTCTTTTCAAAGCGAACTGTAATTTCGTCGCCAAGTTGCACATTCAATTCAGTTGCCAAGCCCGCGTTGACAGCGACTTCGTCTTCGCCTAGATCATTGGGTGCATTGGCTATCGGAGCGTCACTAGCGTTGCTCCAGAATTTCGATTCAACGCCGAGTACTTGTACCTGCGAAGCGCGTAGCAGTTCACCATCATGTCGCGATTCAACAGTCGCCGAAGGCAGGATAATGCCTGGCATGATACTTGATGAAGCGCCGTTAGAATCAGACAGTGGTGCGAGCAGATCGGGACTGAAGTAAGTTCGCGAATGCAGAACGGCTTGCAGATTGCCAAGCCGATCGAGCACAAGCCCACGCAAGCTGCCGCGCACAGAATCGCCGACGACCAGCGCGCCAACGATCACAGCGGTAGCAGCCGCAACGCCTGCAGCGACGGCAAAGTTTGAACGCGCGAAATAGCGGAGCGAACGGCTAACAAGGCTCCATGAATTCATCGATACATCCTGTTACGTTTGGCAGCTTGGTCGACTGAGCAAGCTGCACACACGAGCAGCTTTGCGATGGACCGTTAGCTTGAACCGAGCTTCACTTGCAACTTGACCTCTTCCGCGCCGCGTTGCACCGTAACTTCGATCGTATCGCCAGCTTTCTTGGAACTCAATGCACGCCGCATTTCGCGAGCGTTCGCAACTTTCGTATCGCCAATTTTAACGATCATATCGCCCGGCATCATACCCGCCGCAGCAGCTCCACTACCTTCGCTAACCGCGTCAACGAGAACGGCTTCCGAGTTGGTATCCATCTGGATGCCGAGCGTTACGCGCGGGCGTGCGTTGGCGCGACCGACATCAGCTACATCGGAGATTTTCAACAGCTTCGGACGCTCAGGTCGCGTGGCGAGATCGATCACCAAACGGTTCACCATATCTGCGATCTGCTGCATCCCTTCAAAGTTCACCTTGTCCGTATCGTCGCTGGGGCGATGATAATCGTTGTGCAAGCCGGTGAAGAAATGGAACACCGGAATATCGAACTCATAGAAACTTGAATGATCGCTCGGTCCGAAACCGGCGGCCTGTTTGTCCATGCGGAATTTCGAAGTCTCGTTCAGATTGTCCATCAGTGCATCGAAACCTTCCGCGGTTCCAGTTCCATAGACCGTGAGACTGCCATCGGTCGAACGGCCGACCATATCCATGTTGACCATCGTCACAGTCTTCTCTAGCGGCCAACGCGGACTGCGCACGTAGTGCTTGCTGCCAAGCAAACCTTTCTCCTCGCCACTGAACGCGATAAAAATGATGCCGCGTCGTGCGGGGCTTTGATCTTTCGAAAGGTGGCGTGCGACTTCCAGCAGCGTCGTTGTGCCCGAGCCGTTATCGTCGGCTCCGTTGTGAACCGCGATCGTTCCGGGTGCGAGCGAGCCGGGGCCGCCCATGCCGACGTGATCATAGTGAGCTCCTACGACGACGAATTCTTCCGCCAAATCGCCTTTGCCAGGCAGAAATCCAACGACGTTGCGCGCGATCAAATCTTTCGACGAAATCTCAACTTCGCCGGTCGCTTTGACATCCTTCAGCACAACACTCTTCGGAGAGCCGGTCGAGTCGATTTCAGCTTGCAGTTCCGTAAGCGACTTTCCGGTTGACTTCGTGATCAGCGGATCGATCACACTTCGTGAGCAGAAAATCGTCGGCACCTTGGAACGCGCGAGTGCCGCGCCGGCTTCCGCAACACGCATGATTTGATCGCCACCGCGACCCTGGGCGGTCTCTGCATCGTTCACCAAAATCATCGCAGCAACTTTGTGCAGCGAAGCGTTCAGCTCTTTCGCTGTGAAGTATGCGTACTCCGAATTTTGCGTGCCATTAAACTTGCTGTTCGGATCGTTCTGTTGCGGTTCGCGACGAAGCACGATCACGACTTTGCCTTCTACATCGATTCCCGTGTAGTCGTCATAGCCCAATTCCGGCGCGGTGATTCCAAAGCCGACGAAGACCACTTCGCTATCGAACTTGCCGCTCGAACCCAACGACAGCGGACAGTAATTCTCTTCAAGTTTTAGCTCCGGAACGCCTTCGACACCGGTGAACGCCAGCACGTTTTTATCAGCATCTCCCAGCGCCGCCGGGCCCGGAATCGCGAACTCTTGGTACGGACCACCGTCGAACTTGTCGGTCTCCAATCCGAGATCTGAAAATCGCTTTGCAATGTACTCGCCCGCTTTCGCAATTCCTTCGGTACCGACATCGCGACCCGATAATTCATCCGAAGCCAGATAACTAAGGTCAGCTCGCATCCGCGTGACCACGCCTGCTAAATCCTCAGCACAGCTAACGGAATCGGTTTGCGCGAAAGTGGCGAGCACGGAGCAAAGAATGGCAGCTCTCAATAACAGACGTTCGAACCAGCGAAGCGGCATAAGTGAGTCTCTCAGGAAAACGTGTTTTAAGATTATCCGATTGAAGCGATCGACGATGTTCTTCAGTTCGTCGGTTCAGCCGCCTGCCGATGCTTCGATGATGTCATCACTTTCGCATAAGCGGCCTTTGGCTGCAACCGTTTCGAAGGCAATTGCGTAGCACTGCCTTGCAGTTCAGTTGCGTGCTAGGCGCAAATTCGTTGCGTTTCATTTCCGCTTGAACGCGATGGCGGCAACAGCGAATTGTTTGAACCCCATATCCCATCGCCAAGGCGGCAACAGTTTGACGTCCGAAACTTGGCTGGAGAATTCAACGCTGTTCTGCAATTCCGCTTGGATCGCAAACGGATTGAGGCCGGTGAAAAAATTGTTCGCCACGATCGCTTCTAGCAGCGTTGTCTGCAAATGCGAATCCGCAATTTGCATCAAGTTCGGCAGCGACTGGCTGGAAACAAAATAAGTGATCAATAGACCGCACCCACCCGGAACAAGCGAATGCACCAAAGAGCGCAGGTGCTGTCGCCGGAGCGCGAATATCAAGTCGTTAAGCGATGGATGGTGGAGGCCCAGCGCTAGCTTGAGCGAATCGATTAGTTGCGACAGCAGGCAACTGGAAAGCACGCAGTCGAACGGAGCACCAGGAAGTTGGATCGGTTTTTCAGCTAGGATCGCTTCAAGCTGACTGAGGTCTAGAGTCGCTGGATTTAAAGTCGCTGGAAGTGGTGCGCTGTTGAGCGCGCCGAGTTGCAATTGCAGGTGTGCGAAAATACCTGTTACGTCGGTGCTAGGAGCGACTTCGACACGACTGCGCATCGTTTCGTTCAATTGTCGGCCAACGGCCGCTTCCGTTGCTTCGCGATCGATGTCGACTAACAGAAGGCAACCGAACACCTCTAATAACTCTGGCAGATCCAGATCGTTGCAATTACCGGCCCCCAATACCGCACCGCGCGGTGCAACTTCTACGTTTACCGTCCGTGCGGCAGCGAGAAATAGCTGCGTCATCCGCTCGCGATGCTTAGCAAACACCTCAACAGCACCTAAAGTAATGCTGTTGCGGCGTTTATGCTCATCCATCAGCCAGCGGTTTTTAGCTGAACTCATCTGAATTTCGGTTCCGTAAAAATTAGTGGAAGGAATCACTCGAATCGTTCGGGCGGAGCGAATTTTTCTGGATAGCCCTTGCAACGCAAGCGAAAAGCCGCTTTACTAATGAGACTGATTCTCAGTAGCAGTACCAAGCAAGCAAGAGCGGCATTTTTGCTAACTCAGCCAGCCAGGGAATAACGGAAGACCGCGGCACTGATCGCGGTCAAACATTCACCCTTGGCAAAGAGGAAGCTCTCCATGTCGCGACTGCGAAATCGAAGCGCATTCACGTTAGTCGAACTATTGGTGGTAATCGCCATCATCGGTATTCTCGTTTCCCTCCTGCTGCCCGCCGTCCAAGCCGCTCGCGAAGCCGCTCGTCGGATGCAGTGTTCGAACAATCTTAAGCAGATTGGTCTGGCGCTGCACAATTACGAGTCGTCTCACAAGAAGTTTCCGGTCGGTTCGTGGCAAAGCAACTTCATCAGTCCCCTGGTCGGAATCTTGCCTTATCTTGAGCAAGGAAACAATTACCAGCAGTGGGATTTCAGCAAGAACTACACCGACCCGTTCAATGCGGTCGTTTCGGCTCAGCGCATCGGTTCGTACCTGTGCCCTTCGATGAGCTTACCGCGCGAAGTTCCGTTGCTCGCCGCTCGCGAAACTGGCGGACCGAGCAGCTACTTGATGTGTGAAGGAACCGACGATTACATGGCCAGCGCCGACGGCGTGTTCGGACTGCAGTGGCCGACTTTCGGCTACAACAATCCGAATCGCAGATTCGGTGATATCACCGATGGAACGTCGAACACAATGTTCGCTGGCGAGACTTGCTACAACTACAAAGACTATCTGTGGTCAGCGAGCACGCCTGCACCGCACGGAGGCGCAGTGAAGTTTGGAACAGCTCGATGGGTTGTGGGCTATCCAGCGATCAGCCTCGGCACAACTCTGAAGCCATTCAACGTTCACACCGCAGCCGCTCTTGGTGGTTTCGCAAGCATGCATGCAGGTGGCGGCGGCAATTTTCTGTTCGGTGATGGCAGCGCTCACTTCAAGAGTCAAACGATTGACAACTTCATCTACAACGCAACGGCCACTCGTGCTGGCGGCGAACTTGTGGGAGCGATCCACGAATGATCTCGAAACGCGTTACAAATTGGTTGCGAATAATTGCAGTTGGCGTTGTGGCATTAATGCTCAGCGGCTGCAGCGAATCCGGACCTCGCCGCTATCCAATCAAAGGCACTGTTAAATTGAACGGTCAACCAGTCAACAACGCCACTGTAATACTGACTCCAGTCGGCGAAGGGTTGGCTGCGGCAGCGACAATTCGTGATGGTGCGTTCGAGTTGCCCGCAGCGGTCGGACCGACCACGGGTGAATTCAAAGTGCGTATTAATCCTAACGAAGCTGAGATTGAAGAAGTTGCCGAAAGTGCGCATCCTCCCAAAGCGAACGCACGGCCGAGAATTCCCAAAATGTATCAGCAGGACGGAGCCCTAAACGCTAAGATCACAGGCGAGCCTGGGCAGTCGCTGGAATTTACATTGACGTCAAAGTAGAGCGCACGATTCGTTCGTCGCTTTCGTTTACGAAATGCAATCACTACACAGGAAAAACAGATGTTTAACAAAAGATCACTGACTTACGCCGCATTGTCGCTTGCCTGCATCACCGCTAATTCCGCTCGCGCGCACTTCCCTTGGATCGCGCGCGGCGAAGACGGCAAAGCGGTCTATTACTTTGGCGAAAACCTCGCCGAACGCACTTACAAACTGCCACCCTCGATCGCCACAGCGGAGCTGAAAATGCTCAACGCAAAAGGCGACTTGACCAACGTTGAAGTCGTCAAAGTCGAATCGGATTCGCTAGTTGGTTTGCAATCGGCTGCAGCGATTCCAGAAGATGCGTTCTTGGTTTCCGAAGTCACGTTTGGAATCTACCACGGTTCGCGACTGAGTTACACGACGATGTTCCAAGGCGGCAAATTACCGACCGCTCCCACTTCGCCAGACAAGAATCCGGCTGCGAAAGGTCTGTTCGCTCACTTGGTGGACACCGATTCCGGTGTGGATGTGATCGTGACACTGTTGGGCAAGCCGCTTGAAGGCGTTGAAGTGCATTTGTACTGCGCTGAAGTTCACGAGGAAGGCGAAGCGAAGACCGATGCATCAGGCAAAGTTTCGTTTACGGATGAACAAGTTGAAGATGGCTTGAATGCGATCATGTTAGGGCACAATCAAAAACGCGCTGGCAAGTTGAATGACGCACCGTACGAAGCTGAATCGCATTACTTGACGATTTCGTTTTACGATCCAGAAAATCAAACTGCAAAGCCGGAATCCGAAAACGTGTCCACCAAGTTCGCTCCTTTGCCGTTTGCGATCACCAGCTTCGGTGCAGCTCGCTCAGGCGATGCAATTTACGTTTACGGCGGTCACACCGGTGAGGCTCACAGCTACTCAAACGAAGCGCAATCGAACAAGCTGCTGCGATTGGACTTGAGTAAGCCTGAAGCGGGTTGGGAAGAAGTCGCAGAAGGTGAACGCCAGCAAGGTCTGGGGATGGTTGCTTACAAAGAACGCGTGATCTTGGTTGGTGGCTTCACTGCGAAAAACAAAGAAGGCGAAGAGCACGACTTGCATTCGTTGCCTGCGGTCCGCGCGTTTGACCTGAAGTCGAAATCATGGAGCGACTTGCCGAGTCTGCCGGAGCCGCGATCGAGTCACGATGCGGCTTTGGTAGGTGACACTTTGTATGTTGTCGGCGGATGGAACATGTCCGGCGAAGACAACACAACTTGGCATGAAACCGCTTGGTCGATGGATTTGTCAGCCAGCGAACTGAAATGGGTCGCAATCCCTAACCCGCCTTTCAAACGCCGAGCTGTGGCGACCGTGGAACATCAAAGCACGCTTTTCGTTATCGGTGGCATGGGTGAAAAAGGTGGGCCAACGAAGGCTGTCGCCGTTTATGACCCAGCGTCGAAGAGTTGGAGCGAAGTTGCAGAATTGGTTGGCGAGAAAGCGATGGCCGGCTTTGGCGCATCGGGTTGGAGCGTTGATGGCCAACTGATTGTCACGACCTTTGAAGGGGACATCGAGCTGTGGGATAACAATGCGAAATCCTGGAAAGTGCTCGGCAAAGCGAATGACGCAAGGTTCTTCCATCGGTTGCTGCCTATCGGTTCGCAGAGTTTGATTGCGATCGGTGGAGCAAACATGGAGATTGGCAAATTCCTCGAATTGGAAGTGATTCGCACGAATTAGTGCTCGCATGATCGCTTTCGCTTTGGCCAGTGGTTGATCGCGGGTGGCGAGAATTTCGCCGCCCGTAATGATCATGCGACGATCATGCAGCAAGGTATAGTCGTTTGAACAGCGAATCGACGACCCGGCCGTTGGTACAAGTTTTGCTTCGAAGCCTTCTCATTAAGCTCGCCACCTTCGCGCACAGGCTTGGAGACGCATTATGAATTGCATGGTCCGCCGATTCACCGCTTTCACGCTTTCGATAACTTTGTGTGCAAGTCTTACGTCACTGGGTGTCGCTCAGGTAGACACTGCGAAGCTTGATAAGGTCGTGTCACGCGGGATCGAATACCTGAAGCTTCGCGGACAAACCGATGAGGGCGCGATCAGCCCCAGAATCGGCATCGGCGTGACCGCGCTGGCAGCCACCGCGATGATGCAAAACGGCGTGCCAGTGACAGATGCTTCTGTAGCTAAGGCGCTAAAATTGGTTGCTGCCGCTTCGCGACCCGACGGAGGCATTTATGCAGAGAAGTCGCGATTGAAAATGTATGAAACGTGCGTCGCCATTTTGTGTTTGCAAACGGCGAACCAAGATGGTAAGTACGATGCGGAGTTGAAGAAGGCTGCGAACTATGTGAAGGGCGAGCAATTCGACGAAGGTGAAGGCAAGGATCCTTCGAACTTAGAATACGGCGGCGCGGGCTACGGTGGCGGGACGCGTCCCGATTTATCGAACACCGCTTTCATGATCGACGCTCTGAATTCGTTGGGTGATCCGGAAAATGATGAAGCGATTGCCAAGGCATTGATCTTCGTATCGCGTTGCCAGAATCTGGAGAGTCAGTACAACACGAGTCCCGAAGCATCAAAGGTGAACGACGGCGGATTCTACTATTCAGTTGTCGGTGGCGGTGCGTCGGCGGCTGGCGAGAGCGATGAGGGCGGCTTGCGCAGTTACGGCTCGATGACCTACTCGGGTTTCAAGAGCATGCTGTACGCGGGTCTGGACTCGAACGATCTGCGAGTCAAAGCAGCCAGAGATTGGATTTCGAAAAACTACACCGTGAAAGAGAATCCAGGCTTGGGCGATGCGGGTCTGTTTTATTACTACCACCTCTTCGCCAAAGCGCTTGACGCAGCGAAGATCGACAAGCTGACGGATGCTCAAGGTGTGGAGCACGATTGGCGAGCCGAGTTGGTGGATCACTTGGCTTCGTTGCAAGGCGAAGACGGCGCGTGGACGAACAAGAATTCACGCTGGATGGAAAGCGATTCGAACTTGGCGACAACATTCAGCCTGCTCGCACTCAGCTACTGCAAGCAGCAGGCTGCGAAGTGATTGGACGATAGCAGAGCTGCTCTATGCTACAATCAGCGGTTTCCTAATTCATCCGCTGAGGAACTCAATCGATGCCGCTTGGAATTGATCCGCGAATCGATTTCGCTTGCAAGTTGATGCTAGGCAGTCCGGATCATCCATCGGTGACGATCCATTTTCTGAATTCGATCTTGCGGCTGGCTGAACCGGTCGTGGCAGTCAAAATCCTCAATCCGATTGTCGGCAAAGATCGCTCCGAAGAGAAACTGATCGTACTCGACGTGCTAGCTCGCGACAGCTTAGGGCGGCTGTTCAACATCGAAATGCAAACCCGCATTCCGCTTTCGTTTCCGAGCCGCTTACTGTTTTACAACTGCAAGAACTTCATGCGGCAACTGCGTGAAGGCGATAGTTACGGGAAGTTGCGGCCAGCGATCAGTATCTGTTTGCTGGATCGCCGGATGTTCACCGGCGGTTCAGAGAACTCGCGGTGGTCTCACAGTTTCCGGCTGCGCTGTGATCAGAATTCGGAGCTGGTGTTGACGTCCGACTTCGAATTTCACATCTTCGAGCTACCCAAGTTCAGGCCGACGAGCGATAATATCAGTGAGTTGCCAGCAGTTGAGAAGTGGCTGTATCTTTTCAAGCATGCAGCTGAAATGGAAGCCGAAACGCTTGCGGATATGTTGCACGAAGAACCGTATCGCGAAGCTATAGGAGTATTAAAGATGATTTCGAAATCCCCCGAAGAGCTGCAATACTACGAAGACCGACTCAAATTCCTCCGCGACGAA
>JBGSOM010000025.1:0-5611 GCA_041739135.1 Pirellulaceae bacterium | reverse complement strand
ACCACCAATGCCGACGAACATGCAGCGCGGTGGTACCCAGTTGTGCAGCGTGCCTTCAACTTCGAGCGCTGACAGTACTCGTTGTCGACCGCTGGCAGAAGTTGAAGTCGAAGTGGTTGGGCGCGAGATGGCGGTTTGGGCGTCTTCCCGCACTGCGTCGCTGGAAGTAGGAAGCATCGCAGCCACAGCGCGCACTCGCGCGAGTTGGTCTATAAGTTGCCGGCAACTTGAAAAGCGATCGAGCGGATTCTTTGCGAGTGCACGAGCGATGATCTGACGATCCGCCGGTGGCAGCGACTCAAGATCGGGCGCTTGGTTAATGTGCTGTCGCGCGAGTTCGGCTGTTGTTCGCCCGGTGAACGGCATCACGCCAGTCAGCAATTCTTGATAGACAATCGCCAGCGAATATTGATCGCTGCGGCGATCAGGACGTCCATCAAAAATTTCAGGCGCGGCATAAGTCGGAGTTAAACCGCCGACCAAAGATTGATTCTGCTCGTGCAGATCCTTGACCAAGCCGAAGTCAGCCACTTTGATCCGGTCAGCGACAATCAGCAAGTTGCCTGGCTTGACGTCGAGGTGCTGAAGCTCATGTTTTTGCGACAAAAAATCAAGTGCATCGGCTGCGTCGCGAAGCATGTCGATCAACAAATCGCGTGGAATGCCCGGCAGACCTTTACTGTGGTACTGCTGAAAACGTTCAACGAGACTGCACTCGGCCAGTTCGGTGACGATGACGATTTGATTGTTGACAACTTCGATTCGTTCCAGCGAGAGCAGGAACGGATGATGGACTTGGCGAATGCGTTGCAGGCTGCGCAGTTCGCTGCTCGCGCGCTCTTGATCAACTGTGCCGTACACGAGCTTGATGGCTTTTTGCAAACCACCAGGAGCATCTGCTAACCAGACTTCACCGAACCCGCCAGCACCCAAACGACGACGCAGCGTGTACCCTGGAATCGGTTCCAGACCTGCCGAAATCGGACCATGAAGTTGAGACATATTTTGGGGGCCGTTTGAATACTGCTGTCTTTATCGCTCGAAACTGCGTTCAAAACGATCCAATTAAACCGGTGTAACAGCCAGCGGTTGCGTGGCGTTTAACATGTTTTCGGAGTTCAGAACAACTGGCGATGTCACCTCTGTCATAACCGTGGGTGTTTGCTTCTGGGCCGGTTTGACCGTAGTGCGAGCTTCCATCACTGGGCTTGCGCTCGTAGCAACATCGACACAGCCAAAGTAATTGCGGCAGGCATGCAGCAAGTAATCAAATCGCAAGTCAAGCGGTTCGCCACGATACGCACAGTAAGCGCGAACCTGGGACAGCAGATCGCGAGAGTAGCAACGACGTAATGGACGTTTCATGGTCTTCTGTAAATGATCCACGAGTTGCTGCGCAACTTCTGGTCGCCAAGGGAAACCGAACGAATGGCAACTGCGGCGGAACAGCTCGATGAACTCTGGTGTACTTGGGTCACAGATTTCGATCTTGAATGGAACGCGTCGCAAGAAGGCTTCATCAACTAATTCGCTTGGTTGCAGGTTAGTCGAGAAGAGAATAATCTGCTCAAACGGAACAGAGACCTTCTTTCCGGTCGGAAGCGTCAAGTAATCTTGGCGACTTTCCAGCGGGACGATCCAACGATTCAAAAGATCAGCCGGCGAAACACGTTGACGACCGAAGTCATCGATTAGTAAGCTTCCACAGTTGCTCTTCATCTGAATCGGCGCTTCGCAGGTGTTGCTGCGAGGATCATGTCGAATTTCAAGATTGTCGAGCGTCAATTCACCGCCAACAACTACTGTCGGACGTTGGACTCGGATCCAACGTTTGTCGAAGTCTTGCAAATTCGTTGGGGTTGCGGCGCGTTCGATGGTTTCTTCAGCCACATGGAAGGCTGGGTCATACAGCTTGATGATAACACCGTCATCAATGATCGCGTGTGGAATCCAAATACTCTCACCGCGGAGTTTCGTGAGGCATTTCGCTAGTGTCGTTTTGCCGTTTCCAGGAGGGCCATACAGGAAAATCCCACCGTTGCTGTTAATCGCAGGCCCAAGAAAATCCAACCATTGACGCTCGAAGGTAATCGAGTTCAAAGCTTGAAGTAGCTGCTCGCGACCAATCGGAGCAAACTGATTCGCTTGAGCTTCTACGGACAACAAGTACTCGGAGAGTGGCACTGGAGCCGGTCCGACATAGCTGCAAACGCGTTGCGAAGCTACCGCCCGCTTCTGCCCATTTTCAGTAAGGCTGTAGTAGAAATCATTCAGCGGAGCAGAACGAGCGTGAGCGATAAACTGCTTGGTACGCAATCCAGCCAGTTGCAGATCGATGATTCCGAAAGGTAGTCCAATGCGTTCCGCAATCTTACGGCCGCTAAGCGTACCTACACTTAATAGTATCTGACAGATTAACGCTTCGACAAAGGTTTCGCCAATGCCTGCGTCTTCCAGCGACGTTGGTTCTGATGGCCAGAAACAATCGTCATGCATAACCGAGGGAAGCGCTCGCCCAGTCCCTAGGGCATTCGTATCCTTGTTCGTTGCTACTGAAAGTCGTTCGGACATGTTCGGGTCTGCATATTTGGGCGTGATTGGGCGGTACTTAAGGCTGCATTTGCGGAACTTCCCGCGCAGCCTAAAAAACATTCCACAAAAACGTAGGTCAAAGAATGCGATACGCTGACAAGATGATCTGATTCGGCGGGTTAAATCCACAATGGCTTGTCAAAGTTAAACGATGTTGCGGGTTGTAGTGACAGGCGCAGCAGTCTCGACGTTGTGCTTCATCAGACCAGATGACCTGAAACGACGCCGCCACCCAAACACTTTCGAGTATTTTTAGAAAGATGAACTTTTTGTTGCGCACACTCGCTTATCGCAATCTACGTTTGGGAGCGTATTACTATTGCCCGTTCGCATCGGCGAAAGTTGCTTTTCCATGTCCATCATGAATCAACCAGTCATGGAACCTCCTGTTTCATTTCAAGTAGATGGGGTCAGACGGTCTGTTTCCAGTTCGGAAGCGGCTGAATCCGTCTGGATGTTGTTGCGTAGCGCAACAGAATCCAGCGATGAACAATCAGTGACTGTCCAGTCGACGCCGTTCAGCATCGGCCGGAAACCAGGAAGTTCGTTGCAATTAAATCATCGAACCGTGTCGGGACATCATGCTGGTCTCGACCTCGATAAAGGCCAGTTATGGGTCGTTGATCGCCAAAGCACAAACGGCACCTATGTTAATGGCCGCCGCATCAGCGAACCGACTCCATTGCGAGAAGAGGATTTACTGCAGTTCGCCGACGTTGCATTTCGTATCAAACGAAGTGGGCATGTCACCAGCTGCCACACTGTACAAGAAGACGTTTGCGATCAAGCATTGGCACTCGTGCAGTTCGATCGCCTGATGGAAAATCGTCTGGTGACTCCGTTTTTCCAACCCATTATCGATTTGACCAACGGACGTTATATCGGTTACGAAGTACTCGCACGCAGCCGCTTGTTTGGACTTGAATCTTGCGCAGCGATGTTCAATGCGGCCGCTCGTTTGAACATGGAAGTAGAACTGAGCCGCATGCTACGCTGGGAAGGTGTTCGAGAAGGATTGCAGTTACCACAAGGCTCGGTGCTTTTCGTGAACACGCACCCGCTCGAAATTCGTCGCGAAGGTCTCGTCGATTCGATGGCCAGTGCGCGTCAGCTAAGCCAAGAAGTGCCGATCATCCTTGAGATTCACGAAGCTGCGGTTACCGATCCGAGTGAGATGCGCGAACTGCGAGCTCAACTGCGCGAATTGAATATCGGTGTGGCATACGATGACTTCGGAGCTGGGCAAACGCGCTTGAGTGAACTCGTTGAGGCGCCGCCGGATTTCTTGAAGTTTGATATCTCACTGATTCGCGATATCGACAAAGCAACTCCAGAACGTCAACGGATGTTGGCTTCGCTGGTTTGCCTTGTAAAAGATCTCGGGATTCGTCCGTTAGCCGAGGGTGTCGAAACACCTGGAGAAGCGGATGCATGTCGATCCATGGGATTCACTTCGGCTCAGGGTTATCACTTCGGACGCCCCGCGCCAGTTCATCAATACGACTAAGCGATCGTTCGTCTTGACGACTAATAACCGCCTGGCGTGGTCGCCGACTCGAACACGATTGGCGAGAGACCAAATTGTTGCCGAGCGGGGTCGAGCATGACTTGAGTTCGACTCGCTCCGCAACGCGTGACGCCGAGTTCTCGCACTCTAACCAAAGTTTCAAAGTCGCGAACACCGCCGGCAGCTTTCACTTGAATGCCTGGACCGACATTGGCAACCATCAGTTTGAGATCCTCGAACGTTGCCCCGCCCGTACCGTAACCCGTACTGGTTTTCACCCAGTCGGCTTTTGCTTCCGTGCAAATGACGCAGAGCTGTACTTTCTGTTCTTCGTTCAAGTAGCAATTCTCAAAGATCACTTTCACTTTGCGATTGGCTGCGTGCGCAAGATTGACGATCGAACAGATCTCATCGGCGACATAATCCCAATTGCCGCTTAGCACTTGGCTGATGTTCACCACCATATCCAATTCTTGGCAACCATCTTCAATCGCTCGCTCGGCTTCAAACAACTTTGCACTGGTCGTATGACCGCCGTGAGGGAACCCAATCGTTGTACTTGGCTGAACCGTAGAGCCAGCGAGCAGCTCAGTGCATCGTTTGAGATAGAAGGGCATGATGCATACGCTCGCTACATCATAGGCGACCGCTAACCGACAGCCCTCCTCCAACTGACTTACCGTCATCGTCGGCATCAACAACGAATGGTCGATCATTTTTGAATAGTCGTGATAGCTGCCAGCCATGAGATGGAGTCCTGTTGGTTGCGGGGTTGTCCCAGTTGATTGACACTCTGTCGGTGAACACACAGTTGGAGAACACTCCGTTGATTGTGGCGATCAGTTGATGCCGTTAGCAACTTCATAGTCGGTGATTTTCGACTCATTTTCAAGCGTTAGCGCGATGTCATCCAAACCATGCAGCAAGCAGTGGCGGCGAAACTCTTGCACTTCGAACGGAATGGAAAGTCCGAAAGCGTCAGTAATCTCACAGCTTTCTAAGTCAACGCATAGTTCGTAAGGCGCATGCTTCACCGCGCGAGCGAACAAGTCATCTACCTGAGCTTCAGAAAGCTGAATCGGTAGCACGCCGTTCTTGAAGCAGTTGCTAAAGAAGATGTCAGCGAATGAGGGCGCAAGCACAACGCGTAAACCGTAGTCTTCGAGAGCCCACACGGCATGTTCGCGGCTGGAACCACAACCAAAATTGCGTCGCGCGAGCAGGATTGTAGCACCCTTCGCAGCGGGCTGATTCAATTCAAATTCGGGATTGTCCGATCCATCGTCTTTGAAACGCCAGTCGAAAAATAGAAACTGGCCAAAACCAGTTCGTTCGATGCGCTTTAGAAATTGCTTGGGAATGATCTGGTCAGTATCAACGTTCGCGCGATCGAGACAACCTACGATACCGCGCTCTTTAACAAATGGTTTCATCTTGTTTTTGTTTTTGCTTGGGAGATGTTCGATGACTGGAATCAGGCCTTGTAGTTCCATTGCCGGATATCGTTGAAGT
>JBGSOM010000011.1:0-24716 GCA_041739135.1 Pirellulaceae bacterium | reverse complement strand
ACTGGACTGGGCGTTTCTTTCGGTACCACGGATGACAAGGTGGTCCCACGGATGAAAACCCAGATGCATGTTACGTCCTTCTCTTCATCCGTGGGACCACGATGTCATCCGTGGATCACCGCCTCCCTGCAATCAGCGAACGCAAGTGGATTGAATCGAATGCAGTTGAAGGTGATGATCCTACATACTGGACTGGGCGTTTCTTTCGGTACCACGGATGACAAGGTGGTCCCACGGATGAAACCCAGGCTGCGGCGCAGGGGTTTGCTACGCCCAGTCGAGAGGGCTGTGCCAGGCTTGGAAAAGTTGGGGCCAGGGTAAGTCGACTAGCGGTTGGTGGCCGTGGCGAATTTGAACGTTCTCGCTGACTGATACGCGGCCGAGCGGGATGAGCGGTTGAGCTTCAAAGAGTTTTTCAATTTGCGATTGAAACTTGGGTTCGACTTCGATGACGAAGCGCGTGTTGGATTCGGAGAACAGCAACTCCGTGGCAGCTAATTGATCTCGCGCGGCGGATGCGGTTATGTCGACTTCGATCCCAAGTTCACCGGCGAAGGACATTTCGGCGAGCGCCGTGGCCAGACCACCTTCGCTGAGATCGTGACAGGAGCGAACGAGTCGCTGGGAGATGGCAGCGTGCATGGTGTGGAAGATTCGCTTGGCTGCGTCGAGTCGCACTTGGGGAACGAGACCGCCACTTTGATTGAGCACTTGGAAAAGATGTGAACCACCGAACTCGCGGTAAGTTGTACCGACTAAGTAGAGCAGGTTTCCGGGCTGCTTGAGATCCATCGTAACGCAGTTCGCAACATCGTCCACTTGACCCATGGCGCTGATTAACAGCGAAGAGGGAATAGCGATCGATTGTTTTTCATTGTTGTTATCGAGCCAAGTGAATTCGTTGTTGAGACTGTCCTTGCCGCTGATAAATGGCGTTTGCCAAGCGACGGCGACATCATGGCACGCGAGTGCAGCGCGAACGAGCGTTCCAAGGGTTTCCGGGCGATCGGTGTTGCCCCAACAGAAGTTATCGAGGATCGCGAGTCGGTTCGGGTCGGCTCCGACAGCGATCGCATTGCGGACCGCTTCGTCGATAGCGCTGGCTGCCATGTGATAGGTATCGTAGTCGCCATAATTGGGATTCATGCCGCAGCTAATCACCACACCGCGGCGGCTGTTCAAGCGCGGCCGCACTACGGCTGCGTCGCCAGGACCGGCGCATGAAGGACCCACGAGCGGTTTGATCGCACTGCCGGATTGCACTTCGTGATCGTATTGGCGAATGATCCAATGCTTGCTGGCGACGTTCAGCGAACCGAGAATCTGCTTGAGCGCGTTTTCCGTTGCGGCTTGTTCGAGCATTGGCACGGGTGTGTCTACAGGTGATGGCGGCGCGTACGTTGCGCTGCGCACGACGGGTGGCCGACCGCCGTGAAGAAACTCCATCGACAGTTCACCGACTTCGTTGCCGTCATACATCAACTTCAAATTTCCGGTCGGTACGAACTTGCCGATAACTGTGGCTTCAACGCCTTCGGATTGGCAGAGTTCTTGCAAGCGAGCGAGCTTCAAAGGCGGAACGGACATAACCATCCGCTCTTGAGCTTCGCTGATCCAGATTTCGGTGTAGCTAAGACCATCGTATTTTAGCGGAGCGCGATCCAAGTAGACTTCGGCGCCGATCTCTTCGCCCATTTCGCCGACTGCGCTGCTAAAGCCCCCAGCGCCGCAATCGGTGACGGCTGTATAGAGCCCTTCGTCGCGAGCTTGTAGTAAGACGTCGAGAACCATCTTCTCCGTCACAGCGTTACCGATCTGCACAGCACCGCCGGAGATCGATTCGCTGCTGCTGGTCAGCTCCGCTGAGCTGAACGTGGCACCGTGAATTCCATCGCGTCCGGTGCGGCCGCCGAGAGCGACGATCCAGTCGCCGGCCATCGGGCACTTTTCAGCCTTATCAACTGGCAGCAAACCAGCGTTGCCGCAGTACACCAACGGATTGCCGAGGTAACGGCGATCGAAGTACACCGCGCCGTTCACGGTTGGGATGCCCATGCGATTGCCGTAGTCACGCACACCCGCAACGACACCCTTCATGACGCGACGCGGATGCAAAACGCCGGGCGGCAACGTGGCTGGATCGGTGTCCGGTGGCGCAAAGCAAAACACGTCTGTGTTGCAAAACGGTTTTGCGCCGAGCCCCGTTCCAAGCGGGTCGCGAATCACTCCGCCGATGCCGGTATTCGCGCCGCCGTAAGGTTCGATGGCGCTCGGATGGTTGTGTGTTTCGACTTTGAAGACCACATGGTATTCATCATCGAACTTGACGACGCCCGCATTGTCCTTGAAAACGCTCACGCACCAGTCGTCTTTGCCGAGTTGCCCGCGAATCGTTTGGGTCGCTTGAAAGATCGTTTCCTTCAGCATGTTCTTGAATTGACGTTCGCCGTTTTCGTCTGAGTAAGCGATGCGGCCAGCGAGTGTCTTGTGGCTGCAATGTTCGCTCCAGGTCTGCGCGATTGTTTCGAGTTCGATATCGGTGGGATCGCGATCGAGCGACTGGAAATGGCGTTGGATCGTCTGCATCTCGGCGAGCGACAAATACAACTGACCAGTGCGACTAAGTGAAAGAAGCTGATCATCGCTGAGTTCACGGATATCGACCTTGGCAAGTTGAAACTTGTAGGCAGTGCCGACATCGATACGATCAATATTCAGCGGGCCGACGATTACTCGCTCGATGGAATCGTTCGACAGCAACTTTTGACAGAGTCGATTCAGCGAAGCATCGTCGAGATTGCTGAGCCAATATTTGCGGAAGGTGGTTACCGATTCAACGGGCAAGCTCATATCCTGCAGGGCTTGCAGAGTGCTGAGCGCGACGGGGTCCATCACGCCTGGTTTTGGAAGGACGTGAACGAGTTGCGAGAGGCCACCACGACCGTTCGCGAGCTGCGGATCGCCAACTCGCGCCACGGTCGTCGATTCCGTAATGGAGTCAGCGAGCAGTCTTGTGGCTAGCTGAGCTTGTTCTTCGGTGAGGTTGCCTTGCAGCAAGAATCCGTGCGCAGCGGCGACCGTCAAGTTCGAATCGAGGCCCAGATCGCGAGCTTCGGAAGCGATATTTTTGCCGGACGTGTCAACTTGACCAGTTGCTGGATGGACATCAATTTCCCAAAGCGTCACGTTTCTGTTTTCCCTCTAACAAGAGTTTTTCAAGTTCATTGCCGTCGTTGGTGCGAAGTGCGATCAGCCATTGTTGCAGGTTGCCGACGAAGCCTTCGAGTGCTTCGACGACAGGCTGGCGATTCTCTTCCAAAATTTGTCGCCACAGTTCCGCGCCGCCGCTGGCAACACGTGTTGTATCGCACCAACCGGATGCTGCCAGGGGGAGCAAATCGGCTGGCGTCGCGGCCGCAAGGGCTGATGCGAGAATATGTGGCAGGTGGCTAGTTCGAGCCACTGCAGCGTCATGTTCGCTGGCACTCATTTGCAATGTGCGAGCGCCGAGAGATTGCCAGAGTTGATCGGTTGTTTTTACGCGAGTTGCATCGGAAAGTTGATTGGGAGTAATCACCACCAACTTGCCGTTCAGCAGTTCGGTACGCGCGTGCTCGACGCCGTTTTTTTCACTGCCAGCTAACGGGTGCGAGCCAACAAAGCGGTCGGCCGCGGCGGACTCAGCGACAGCTTCGACGATCGACAGCTTAGTGCTGCCAACGTCGGTGATGAGAGAATCTTTGGGCATGTGAGCGGAGCATTGATTGACGAAATCCGCAACGCTCTGAACGGGCGTGCAGATAATCGCCAGATCGGCATCGCGGCACGCTTCGGCGATTGAGGCGGCTGCGCAATCGATCGCGCCGCGGGCGACTGCTGATTCGAGCGAGTTATTGCGGGGGCTGAACCCGACCACGTGCTCGGCGAGCTTACGAGCGCGTAAAGCCATTCCGATCGAACCGCCGAGTAAACCGACGCCGACAATTGCTACTCGATGGAAGTGAATCACAAGTTGCCTTTCGGCGGCATCGCCGTTCGGAGGTCCAATGCGGGGCCGTCGCTACGAAGTTGAGAGTGCCGGTGCTGCGAGCGCGGGTGTTTCGAGTCCCGGAGTTTGCCTAGTCAAATTCATCGTCAGAAACGATAGCCGATTTATGATAGCCGAATAACGACACTTGGCTCAGTCCCAGTTGCTGAAAACGGTCGGAAAGCGGGCGAGAAAGGGCGCGAAGAATGGCAACTTGTGAGCCAACTGCTTCGAATCTGTAACGGTCAATTGTCCGCGCGATAGAGTACGGTTAAACTGCTGTTTTCCGCCACGAAGCTTCGGAGCCACCTGATGACAACGACCGCGAAACCCGCCAACGCCCCTGTGGGCAAATTGATCTTGGACGGAAAAGAAATCGACTTGCCGGTAGTTGTCGGAACGGAGAATGAACACGGACTTGATATCTCGAGCCTGCTCAAACAGACCGGACACATAACGCTCGACGAGGGCTATATGAACACCGGCAGCACGACGAGCGCGATCACCTACCTCGACGGCGATGTCGGCATCTTGCGTTATCGTGGCTATCCGATTGAAGAGATCGCCGAGCACTGCGACTTTGTCGAAACCTCCTATCTGCTCATTTACGGCAAATTGCCGACCGCAACGGAATTGGCTCAGTTCCGTGAATCGATACGCCGGCACACGATGATCCATGAAGACATGCGATCATTTTACAACGGCTTTCCCAAAGACGCGCATCCGATGGCTATCCTGTCTTCGGTAGTCGGTGCGCTGTCGACCTTCTATCAAGATTCGCTCGACCCACATGATCCACGGCAGGTGGAAGTATCGATCCATCGATTGCTGGCGAAATTGCCTACGATTGCTGCGTACAGTTACAAGAAATCGTTCGGCCAGCCTTTCATGTATCCGCGCAACGAACTGAGTTACTGTCAGAATTTCTTGCGATTAATGTTCGGGGTGCCGTCGGAAGAGTACGAACCAGATCCGGATTTTGTCGAAGCGCTGAACTTGTTGCTAATCGTGCATGCGGACCATGAGCAGAACTGCAGCACATCGACAGTCCGTATGGTTGGATCGTCAAACGCGAATCTTTTCGCTTCGATCTCAGCCGGCATCTGCGCGCTGTGGGGTCCACTGCATGGCGGAGCGAACGAAGCTTGCGTGAACATGCTGCAAAATATCGTCGCCGATGGTGGCAATGTTCAGAAGTATGTTGACATGGCCAAAGACAAATCGGCGAACTTCCGTTTGAGCGGCTTTGGTCACCGGGTTTATAAAAATTACGATCCGCGCGCGAAGATCATCAAACGGGCTTGCGACAAGCTGCTTGCGAAACTGCAGTTGAACGATCCGCTGTTCGAAGTCGCCCAAAAGCTGGAAGAGGTCGCACTGAAAGATCCGTACTTCGTCGAGCGCAAACTCTATCCAAACGTCGATTTCTATTCAGGCATCATTTACCGGGCGATGGGATTGCCTGTGCAAATGTTCACGGTGTTGTTCGCAATCGGCCGTTTGCCAGGGTGGATCGCGCATTGGGTTGAGATGCATCAGTCGCCAACGAAGCGGATTGGACGGCCAAGACAAATCTACACCGGACCCACTCAGCGAGCATTGATTCCGATGGATCAACGATCGTAATCTCGGTTAGTAGTATCTCGGTTGTATCGGTGTGTGGTATCTCTGTGTGCAATGAGTTCATCGTTAGATTTCTTTATGTGAAGCGACGGTATGTCATCGATCATCGAAGAAGCGATTGAAATGCTCGCCGAGCCGCTGGAGCATCCGGTTGAGCAATTAAGTTTATTGCGTCAGTCGCTGTTGTTTGCGGAGCTATCGAAGGTCGCATATTACCGCCCTGACATCGTAAATGCGGCGCTCGCAGCGGCTGGCTTTGAAAACATCGAATATTTCGACCGCGACGGAGCGCAAGCCTACATCTTCGAACATCAACATGATTGCATGGTGGTGTGCCGCGGCACCGAGCCGAATGATTGGAACGACATCAAAGCTGATGTGAACGCGTTGACCGTCCTGGCGGAGACGGCCGGTCGAGTGCATCGAGGATTCAAGCGTGAGGTCGATGACTTGTGGCCACGACTTGAGC
Organism: Pirellulaceae bacterium; assembly: GCA_041739135.1. GTDB lineage: Bacteria > Planctomycetota > Planctomycetia > Pirellulales > Pirellulaceae > Aureliella. The sequence continues at coordinate 18,597 of JBGSOM010000011.1, read as the reverse complement.
GGGCGTTGAAAGACAACGATAAACCGTTGTGGTTTGCCGGTCATTCGCTGGGCGGTGCGATGGCTACGATTTGCGCGGGCCGCTGCAAATTGGCTGAGATCCCCTCCAACCCAACGGGGCTGTTTACATTCGGAAGCCCACGAGTCGGAACCACTCGTTACATCAACTATGTGAAGATCCCACATTATCGCTGGGTCAATAACAACGACATCGTCGCTCGTGTCCCGCCCGCTTGGATGGGATACCGCCACAGCGGGCGCGAATTGTACTTCAACGCTTTTGGTCGATTGCGTCGTTATTCCACAGCGCGTAGATTTCGTGATAGCTGGTACGGCTTCATCATGTCACTGCGCAAATTCAAAGTGGACCACTTAATCGATCATGCGATGACGGCGTATCTGGAAAACATCAAGCAAGCGATCGCGGACGAGGCAGCGGGCCGCATTAAACCGGTGCTAAAAAACGTTTCAGCGATCTAAGCTGGTTATTCGCGTCACGCGGCTCGGAAAGTTGTGAGAGTTAGACCGAATGAGCTCGCGAGCGCTTCGGGCGGGTTGGTTGCGGGTTGCAATTCGCCTACAATTCTTCGACTAGACCACGAAACCACCAGATTTGGGCCATGCAGCTAAATGTTGGAACGCAAACCTCTTTTCCCCAATGTCATCGAGCTCAACTTTCAAGCTGGGCATGTCATCGGTTGTAACGTCTATTTAGTGTTCGACGCGGATGAGTGGATTTTAATTGACGTGGGTTACGAAGAGTCGGTCGAAGAGTTGATCGAACTCATCCGCGAACTCGATTTTCCACTTTCGAAGTGCAAGACGCTGGTAGCGACGCATGCCGACGTCGACCACGGTCAGGGATTAGCCGCAGCGAAACAAGCTTTGAAGACAACCGTGTCGGCGCATCCGCGAGCTGCGAAGTTATTGGCAAGTGGCGATAAACTGCGCACCTTTGCGGAAATCGAAGCTCAGAACATCAAACTGGATATGCCCGTCGTCGAAACAGAAAATATCATCGACGAAGGTTCCGTTATCGAAGTCGGCAAGTTGAAGCTTGAAGTATGGTCAACGCCTGGACATGCAGACAGCCAGTTGGCGTTCCGTATGGGTAACTTGCTGTTCAGTGGTGATAACATTTTCCGAGATGGCTGTGTTGGGGCCATCGATGCTCACCACGGCAGTGATATTGCAGCGTTCGTACGTTCCTTGCAGCGCATCCGTGCCAGTGATGTGGAGTGGTTGTTGCCGAGCCACGGCCCGATTTTCCGCAAAGACAACGCATTGATCGACAAAACCATTGCACGTTTGCAAACCTATCTGCACATGGCAGACTTTGGAACTTGTGCGATCGATTGGCCTCTGATGGATCAATGGGAAGAAGAAATTGCACTCGGCAAATTGCCACAGTAGATTACAGCGTTGCGTATCCAAGTTCGATTAGCCATAAACGAGATCAGGCAGCTCAACTTGTGTTGAACTGCCTGATGTAGATTTCTAGTTCCGGGTCGCTTTAGTTTCGACCGCTGAACAACTGTTGGATACCATAGGTGAAGAATGTTCCGACACCGAAGTTGATCGCTTCTTCACATGGCTTGTACTGAAGGATCAGCGTATCGCCTGGTTGGACGATCGGTCGTTCGCGCGGATCGTTGATCGAGCGAGCTAAGTCGACCTCGATTGCGATTTGACCGTTGCACGGTGTCTTGCGAAGGATGTATAGTCGGCCTGGAGCGACGCCTGACAGACCACCAGCGAGACCTCCGATGCCCCCTCCACCGCCACCTTGACCACGCGATGCTAGGCCTCCACCAGCCATGGCCATTGCGCCCAGCGCATCGAGGTCATAGTCGCGAGGAATCGGCCATTGACCGGCTGGCAACAGACCTCCTGTGTAGAAGAATTCGGTATCGCGTGATTCGATCAGCACGATGTCGCCTTCTTCGAGGATCACGTCTTGCGGACGGATGCTTGGCAGGACGCCTGCTGGTAACCGAAGTGGAATACGAAGCACGGTAGGATCTTCTGGCATCGGTGGCGGGCATCCGCACGGATCACAGTGATTTGCGATGATCGCGGCGTACTGCTGCATGAAGGCCATACGAGCTTGCTGATCGGCTTTGCTGCTACGCAAAATTTTGATCTCGTTCTTCGCGCTGACACCAGGCAGACCACCTGTCTCAACGAGTGCGTTGAGAATATCGTTTTTGTATGCGTCGAGTTTTAGGACTTGCCCACTGGCACTGTAGTCAGTTGAAGCAACACCGCGGCCGGTTTGGTTGAGTTGCTGATTCACCCCGCGTTGCGGCGCTTGATCTTGCCGCAGCACGACGACATTGATCTGTCGCTTCTTGATCACAGTCACAATCGGACTGATGCGGCGCGTATCGTCTTCTTTGAGAATCTTCGCGTCGATGTACGTCTTGCGAATCAAATCGCGAGCTTGATCTTCGGTCAGTCCAGCGACTTTGATCGGCTTGACCAGTGGCAACGAGATCATCCCGTCTTCCAGAACAGTGATTGGAAAACCAGTCGCAGGTGGAAGGTCGCTCTTCTCTGTCGGGAAGTGCACAGGAGGCGGTTCAGGAACCGTGTCAGGTTCTGCGTATGGCAGAATTCTATCGACGGTGATACCAAGAATATCACCCGGCCCGAGGATGTACTGTCGTGGAGCTTCCTGAGCCAGGAGGCTGATATCGATCGGGACGAGATCGTTCTTCGTCTCTTGGAAGAACTGTGGTGGCAGCCGACGAGCTGGTATGCCGTCGATCGGTTGCGTCAGGCTCGTGCAGCCTGTCACCGCAGAGCTGCTTACAACAGCCGCGCCGAGCAGAAGAACTTTTCGCCAGCCGCGGACCAGTCGTTGCTGGACTTGAGCCGAGTCATGTTTTTCGACCATGTTTAACATCCGTGAACTCATGGCACTTAGCCTCGTTTACTCTGCGACCGCCGAACGGAAGCTCGGCATATCTGAATCGTTGGACAAATTTTCGCGTGACTGTGCGAACGTTAACTCGCTACGCACAGGTCACAGCAACTAAATGAATCGAATAGGAGCAACTTAGTTCCCGCTCATCGGCATCGGAACGATTGTGGGTTCGCCCATCGACATCGGAACCGGTGTGCCGTGCATTTCCATCGGAACAGCATTGGGCACGATTTGCGAACCATCCATGATTGGGTAAACATGAGGTCCGGCTGGCAACACGCCAACTTGCTGGAACTGCGATTGCAGGCCGCTTGAAAGTTGCAGTTGCGAGTAGTTACCAATGCCATCTTCTTCAGCCGCTCGTGCTCCGTGTGGATAGCCCGAGAACCAAGCGGATGTACGCGCTTGACCTTCACCCGACTGAAACTCCCAAGTCCAATAAGAACGTGGAGGAGTTGCGGGCGTGCAGCCGTTGCCACCGTTGGCTACGTCTTCGTATCCTTGGCGGAAACCAGCAGCGAAGTCGGCGCTGTAGCTCTCATTGCAAAAGTGGTGTTTGCGTTTATGCCAAGCTTTGGTGGACAGGTTACGATTCCGCATTACCAATACGGCTTCGTTCCATGAGTCACTGTACGTCAGTGATCGGTGGGCGTTATGCACCAAAGTGCAGCCCGACGAACACGTCAGTACAACGATCAGGGACGCAGCCAACAGCCTCCCTCGGTGCAGCCGTGACTTTGCGCGATGCCAAGCCTGCGGCGAAACATTCGATGTTAGCAACATCGTGTCGACCCCCTGAATCAATGTCTTATTCTCACGCGGCGATGTATCGGAAAGCTGACGCCTTAACCGATTGCACTATTCCTCACCGCCTGAACGCCAAATCTTGGATGAGGCAACGCCGCAGTCGGAGCCACGGTTTGCGTAGCCCTTCCTTAGCGGTGTTGGTCTTATGATCGATCGGTAGGCTGTATCGAGTTGAGTAATTCTGCCGTTTATCGCAGTCAGAACAGTAAAACTCGTCTTGACAGTTGTCGCGATTGCCCAGCGGCCTATGCTTTAATCACGTATTTGATCGGTAGTCCCAGTTTTTTAGGTGACCAACTTAAACCAAGAAGTAGCTATGCTAGCAGCTGGAACCTTCGCTCCGAATGAGCGGTTAACACTCGGCAAACGCAACACTTGAGAGAGCTGAACCGTAAGCTGAACCGAAAGCTGAACCTTTGAACGCAAAAGAAATAACAACTTTGCCGCCGTGGAGCGAACGGCTCGCTGAAATTCTGTTCTGGCCTGCACGCATCCTGCTGCTCGCGATCGTCGTAGCCAGCCCCTGGTACTATGGCTCGGTAACTTGGGAAGCGCAATCTTATTTCGTTCCCATCGCAGCCGTGGTTTTCATGCTGGCGATTGCGGGTGCAACGCTCCGCCGCGAATCCGTCGGAAACCCGTTGGTGTGGAGCGTCGCCGCATTGCTAGTACTTGCTATGCTACAAACGGTGCGAATGCCCGAGTGGCTCTGGCAGACAGTTTCCAGCAGCGCTGCGTTTGAGCGAAGTACGGTGGAAGCGTACAACGAATTTCAAGCGGCTTTGAGCTCCAAAGAAATAGCGGCTCCAACCGATGCAATCGAAGTCCAAGCGATCCCACGCACGCTCAGCATTCACTGGGTCCAGACACGGGCAAGCGCCGCGACTTTCGCTGCTGCTCTCGCGTGCCTAATCTCAGCCGGAGTCCTCTTCAAAACTCGCACTTGGGAACTTGTCGTGCTGTGTGTTCTCGTCGCAGGGGGACTTGCGTTCGCGATGGTTGGACTGCTGCAGTCGGTAGCTTGGAACAAATGGACGTTGCTGCCCATGCCAACGTCATCTTACTTCGCGACGTTTGTCTCTCGCAATTCAGCGCCGCAGTATCTCAGCATCGGACTGGGCGCGGTCTTCGGATTGCTCGCTTGGTGGAGCTCCATCAAAAGCGATGGAGCTGATAAGAAATACTATGTGCGTTACCCAGCCGTGAATGCAGTTGCTAGGTTGCGGCGACGCATGGAGGAACTGCTAACGGATCTTGATGCCGTTTCCTTACTCTGCATTTTCTCTGCAACGCTCATGTTCGTTGCAGTGTTAGCGGCCAGTAGTCGTGGCGGAATTCTTGCTTGCTTCGCTGCGTCCATCTTAACACTCTGCGTATCACTCGGCGCCAAGCAGAGCTACGTGCGAACGGTTGGATTGGTAACGGTGATGGCGTGCGGAGCACTCCTGTTGCTGACGACACTGGAACTGGACACCGCACTTCTCAATCGTATGGATTCCGTTAACGAGGAAGCCTATGAACTGGACAATGGACGTTTCTTGGTCTGGCAAATGCTGCTGGGCGCGCCGTGGATTTGGTTGCCGGGTTGTGGCCTCGGCAATTTCCACTTTGCGATCCTGCCAACTTACGTCGAACCCACCGCTTGGTTCTATCATGCCGAGAACATCTACCTTGAAGTACTTGCTGAGTTCGGAGTCGTAGGATTTGGCATAAGTATGTTCGGAATCGGTTGGCTGCTGTGGCGAGTTCGTTGTTGCGTGACTCAGGGACGGCGAGCTGCACCGACTTTTATCGCAGTCGTGTTTGCTGGAGCTGCGATCGGGTTGCAGGGTTTAGTCGATTTCAGTTTGGTGCTGCCCGCAGTGTTCATACCCACGGCGGTTCTCGTTGGGTGCTTCATTCAACGAAGCTACTCCAGTGACTTTGGAAAGAAGGCGAATCGCAAACCGAAGCACCGACGAAAAATGCGAGACAGTGCTGACCCGGTCGAAGCAGAACCGACCCAAGCCCCACAGACCGCCGTGGTGCCAACGCTAGTGCTTGCAACCGTTGTTTTCGTTGCGATCGGCAGCGGATGGAGTTCGTTCAGCGGTTTCGTGTTTGCAGAGCAAATTGACGGTCAATTGGAAAACGTTTTCAAATCGGGTGGTAAAGATAACGTCGCATCCGCCGAGAAGATTCTTCAAGAGCTTGATCCCGCCCGAGTTGCAAAATTCGCATCCCACCCCGAAGTGAACTTATCGATCGGCAGAGTCTACCAGCGCTTCGTTGCGGAGTCGCTCGAGCGACAGTTGAAATGGCCGCCCGAGATAACAGCTTCGGCTAAATCTTCACTGTCGGAACCAGCAAGCGTTTCCGCTGCTTTCCGGGCAGGTGAAGGTGATGCACCATTGCGGGAGTTGCGAGAGTTAACGCTCGCACTGCCTCAGCAATTGGAAGCGATTCGTCGCAGTGCCGTGCGCATGTCAGCGGCGGCCAGCGTCTGTAATTTCGATTGGCGCGGTCAATGGGGACTGGTTCGAAGCGATTTGAATATATTGACCTTGGAATCGCGAGCTCGAAATTATGCGCGCTTGCTTCATGGAACTCCGCACAGCGCTTCGATTCCTGCGCGAGTTGGCGGTGCCGCGCTCATGGCAAACGAAAAGGCTATTGGGATTCGTTTCTTCCATGACTTCGTTGAACGCGTACCATCCAGAGCGATTTCGATGGCAGCGATCATTGTTCAACATCTGCCGACGGACAGCCCCGACATCGAAGTCGCTCGCGGAATTGAGTCTATCCTTCCCAACTCCACTCTCTTGCGTGTCGAAGTCGCCGAGTATTTTTCGCGGTTACCTGGTCGAGATCCCATCGCTAGGCAACTGGCGGCTGGCGTTGATTTGGAACAGTTGACTTCCGAAGCGAAAACGCTTTCCGACAACGGAGAGGCAAACTCAAAGTCGTGGCTGCTCGTCTACTGGCTTGCGAAAACGCGTTCCGACACACCGACGCAGATCGACGCCCTGAAGAATGCTGTCACTGCGGATCCGATGAACCATGCGATGCGATTCGATCTAGCCAGGCTGTACTGGGAACTTGGCGATCGCGCCGAAGCCGTTCAGCAGGTCGAACGCGCTTCGCGACTAGCTCCGGAAAGCCGCCCTTACAAGGAATTTTTGGAGTCGCTTCGATCCGCAGAGACGATTCCGGCAATTCCTGAAAAATTGTGAGCCAAATGGAGGGTGGCGGCTTACCGCCCCAACGTTATGTTTGATTGTCAGGGTACATAAAGGCGGGCTAATCGCTATTACTTGCAAACGCATGTGGCAAAAATTTTGGGTTGTGACGACTTTTCGGTGAATATTCAGTGAACCTCTAAGCGAACCGAAACTGTTTGTTTCGAAACGCTCCCTAAAAGCGCGCAAGAACTTATACTTGTGCCTGACGAACTCCGCTGTGAATTGGTACGGACCTCTCCCTTCAGCCTAAATCGAAACAGAATTATGTCGCAGGTAATGGAAAATCTACCAGTCAACGGTTCGCTCGTTAGCAACCCGCAGAATCGCGAATTCGCATTGGCGGCGGGTGAACAACAACAAGGCTTTGATATTCTCAAAGTTCTGTGGCGCTGGAAGTGGCTGCCGATTCTCGGCGCAATGATCGGCACCGGGGTGGGTTACCTGTACTTCTCCAAGCAACCCGCCGAGTATCAGGCTGCGGCATTGGTGCAAGTTATCAGTTCGCTTCCACCTGCGACGCGCATCCAATCGTTCGACGCACCCGAGCTTGGCCTCACGCGCTCCGACGAGTCGATGGTTATCAAAAGTCAACGCGTGCTGAAGCTGGCGGTCGAAAAGGGTAGGTTGACCGAGCAACCCGCGCTCAAAGGCATGAACGCAGACATGATTGCCGCCATGCTGACTGGAAAAGACCTTGTCGTTCAACCGGCCGCTAAAGATGCAAATACAACGCTGATTCAGATCACTTACAAGTGCAACGACGCCGACTTGGCTGCTGCGGTCGTGAACGCCGTGGTGGACGGTTATAGCGATTACTTGAGTGCCGAATTCCAATCGAATGGATCGGAAATCTACAACCTCGTCAAAGATGCTCAAGACAAACTGGCTCAAACTTACAAAGACCTAAACGCTAAGAACTTGAAATTCCGCGAAAGCGCGCCGAACGTTATTTGGACGGGCGACGAAGTTAACGACCCCTACGCTGACAACTACAAATCGATCAACGCGGAATTGAGTGCACTCCAATCCAAACAGAAGATGCTCGCTGGAACGCTCAAACACGTTGAAATCGCCCGCAAAGCTAATCGCTCCCCTGAAGCAATCTTATTGATGCTGTCTGCGGATGCTGAACGTCATATCGCTGACGACCTGTTCTCAGCCGCATCTTCTACAGCTCAGGCTGCTGCGCGCCGCATCGAACTGCCGCGCGACACTGAATCAGCTCGGCTTACGCGAACTGTGCTGTTCGAATTGGAAGGTAAAGAGAGAATGATCTCGAGCACACTTGGTGAAAACCATCCTTCGTTTGCAGATATTCGTCAGCGTATCTCAATCATGCGCGAACAGATTGCGCGACTTGCACAAAGCGAAAAGCAAGAGCAACTTGAGCTCGAACGACTTCAAAAAGAAGCTGATGAAGCTGCCAAAAGTGAAATGAAGATCGACGGCATTAGCGTTGAACAGCGGCTTGCAATTCGCGTTCAAGCGATGCAAGAACAGTATGCGTCGATTAGTGTGCAGATCAATGAACTGACCGAACTAGCTCATCAAAACCTAAAGCTCTCCAAAGAGCACCAAACGGTTACTAGCGAAAACCGCTTGCTGAATAGCGAATTGGCGTCAGTGCAAACGCTGCTGGACGCCTACACCGAGAAACTGAACGAAATCGAACTCTTGCCTCCTGCTGGGCAGCGAACCCTCAAGGAACTGAACCTTCCTTCGAGCGGCTATTTCTATGGTCCCAAGTTGGCTCCCTACCTACTCGGTGGTGCAGCCGTCGGATTCTTGATTCTGTCCGGTATGGCTGTGCTGATGGATTTGGCGGATCGTAGCTATCGCAACCCAGATGAAATCTCCAAAGACCTCAACATGCCTGTACTTGGTCACGTTCCAGTTATGGACATGACTAAAATTGTGAAGAAAGTCGAGTCCTGCGATGCATCGCTGACCACCATTCACCACAGTCGCGGGCAGGTCAGCGAAGCTTATCGCGCCGTTCGAACGGGACTGTTCTTCAGTAACCGTGGCGGTGAGTTGCGTGTAATTCAAGTTACCAGCCCAGTTCCAGGTGATGGTAAATCAACGCTTTCATCGAACCTTGCCGTAACGATGGCTCAGTCGGGCCGACGCGTTCTGCTGATCGATGCTGACTTCCGTCGTCCGCGTATCGCCAAGATCTTTGGTATCGATGCCGACATCGGTATGGCTGCGGTGGTCGCTGAGAAGGCGGAACTAGACCAAGCGATTTACGCTAGCCCAGTGCCAAACCTTTCGATCATGCCTGGCGGCAAACGCCCAAGCAATCCCGCAGAACTGTTGAGCAGTCGGCGCTTCAAGCACTTGGTTGATCTGCTTCGCGAAAAATTTGACATGATTATCATCGACACGCCACCACTGTTGGCGGTTAGCGATCCGGGTGCAGTGGCTGCTGTCGTCGATGGCGTTGTCTTGACAATGCGTCTGCGTCGCAATGTGAAGCCGCTTGCAACGCGTGCAACCAAGATCCTCGAATCCGTTGATGCACGCTTACTGGGTGTTGTGATCAATGGTGTGTCTTCAGAGGCAGGCTACGGTTACAGCTATGGATACAATGATTATCGATACGCTTACCGATACGGCAGCAACTATCGCTATGGTTACGGCAGCAAGTACGGTTACGGTGGACGCTATGGATCCTACTCAGCGGGATACATCGAAGAAGCTCACGACGTCGACCAAGCTCCACCACCAGTAAAAGACGTCTAACGCTCTCGATCGCGAGCTTGAAACAATCGAAGTCCCGCTTGCCCCTTTGGCTGGCGGGATTTTATTTTGTGCGTTCGATTGTCGCCCAAAATTCCGAGTTCATCGCTCCACAGAAACTCTTGAGAAGAGTCTTCATCGCTGCAACTTTGTTCTGAACGACTGGATCACTGTTCGCGCTAGCCAGGACGCGTTGCGGTTCGACCATCAAGTTCGCAAAGACTTCTGCTTTGTCTTCTTCGACACCTGTTGTCGAATAGTGGTTGAGAAACCCTGGGTACCGGTCAGTCAAAACCGACGTCGAGGCGTTGTCTTGCGCATTGCGTCCGCCGCTCCCGTAGCGAAAGTCGGCAGCGTTGAGCGTCGTCCAGGCGGCGTCCTCGTAGAGCTTCCCGTCGTCGGCGAAGTCGATCATATGGAAAAACTCGTGATGGATTACCTTGCGTTGATAGAGGGGGCTGTGATCGCCGCGTTTGGCATCCAGGTAAAGCGTATTGTGCTCGAAATCCGGGACTGCGTTGCGGCGCTGACCATCGAAGGATAAGTCCTCGCAAAGCACAACTTTCCGAAGCTTCGTCGCTGTCACAAGCTGCTTCGGGTATCGAGTAAATTCGCCCGAGAACAACGGCTCATAAGCAACCAGTGCATCGCGATCAATCGCTTTCCCATGAATAAAACCATGCGTGGTCCTAATTGGAAACCCTGCACCCGACGTCACGATCTCTATGTCAAATTTCGCTGCAACGGCTTGCAAGGCGCCCGGTTCACCATCTGCCACCCTCTGTGCGAAACCGTAACGTAGGCCATACAGATAGCTGCATCCGCTGCAGACAGCGACAAAAGAAGCTCTTCGGCTAAATCGACTCGAACGTGCATCAAGACTGTAAATCATCGTTCGTCCCGCTACAGCGCACTTCAGAGTGAACTTCAAAGTGAAAGTCCTGTTGTTCGACTTAGCCACGTTCGCACAACAAATTGTACCGCCGTGCGTGGCTCGTCACCATCGCTCCCCAATTGACCCGTGCAATCGGTACAACCGGACAACCTTGGCTGACAGTCATGCGAGGCTGGATGCTGCGAATACGAAGCGGTCAATGGGAAAAGTCGCGACAAACGATTTGCTCAGCGAGTGAACGCAAGCTACTTTTCAACTGACACCTAAAGTGCGACAAACCGGCTAAGTGCTGCACGGTAACAGACCAAGATGGAGAGACGAGTATGACGACCGCACCGACCGAAGTTTTGAACCCTAGCGAACTGGCTGCAAGCGTAGCTGTATCAAACAGCAGTTCGTTTGTCGATCGACGCACCCAGGATGATTCTGCCGCAGGGTTCGAACGTCGCCAATTCGGCAACTCTCACGCAACACTCTCACCCGACGCACGAGAACTTGCAGAAGCGATCGATGCGTACAAGGTCGATCATCACCGACGCTACATCACGTTCGAAGAGATGCTAAAAGTCATTCATACGCTGGGCTACAAGAAGGCGTAAGTTGTACCCGCCGAATTAGATTTCAACTCAGCCGCGTTTCTCGCGGCTGATTTTCTTTAGACGCACGGTTTAACCCTATCGCTCAAAGCCGCGCACGCGGGTGAGCTCGCAGGTACACTTCGCGCAAGTTCGCCGTCGATAGATGCGTGTATATCTGCGTAGTCACAAGGCTCTTGTGTCCCAGCAGCTCTTGGACGCTGCGGATGTCAGCTCCGCGATCGAGCAGATGCGTAGCGAAACTGTGACGCAAGGTGTGAGGCGTCGTGCGACTATCAAGCCCCTGTTCAGCGATGTATTTCTCCAGCAACCGACCAACGCTGCGCGTCGTTAAACGGGAGCCAAAGCGATTGACGAACACGGGAGCTTCCCTACCGGTAGCTTCTTTGGGTGAAAGCACGCGCACTCGCATGTACGCGTGCAATGCATCGACCGCGTAGCTGCCCAGTGGACTCAACCGCTCTTTGCGACCTTTACCTCGAACGCGAGCTATCCCCTCTTCGAACTCGAGATCGCCGTCGTTCAAACCAACAACTTCACTGACGCGCAAGCCAGCCGAGTACATCGTTTCCAGAATCGCGTGATCGCGCAATCCCATCGCAGTCAATGTATGCGGCGCATCAAGCAGCTTGCCGACTTCTTCGTTCGTAAGAAAGTGGGGAAGTTTGCGTTGCCCTCGCGGATTGCGAAGCGGCTTGGCTGGATTGGATTGAGCCAGTTGACGCTGTTGAGCGAAGCGATAGAAACTTCGCAGTGAAGCTAGCTTGCGCGAGATGCTAGTTCGTGCATAACCCGCTTCATGCAATGCAGCCGCGTAGCCACGCAGGTCGCGCGATGAAACTCCATCGGGTCGCACGTCCGCGCCAAGTTCTTCCAGCAGGTACTCTGCCAAATCGAATAGATCTTCGCGATACGACTTCACGGTCAACTCGGAAGCATTCCGTTCGACACTTAAGTACCGCAAAAACTGGGCTATTTCGCTTTGCATGCGCACTCCGCTTCGATTGCTATACGAGACTTATCGTTTCAGACAGACCGTTAAATCATGTCCTCTTCGTGCTTGTAGTTGAATCGAGGTTGCGAGCCGCTCCGGGCAACGTGCTCAGTCGGCTCTTCGATCGTGCGAGCCTCTTCGGCAGCCGCCATTTCGCGAACCTTCTTGCTCATAACGGCCGCATCGTACCAACTGAAACTAAGTTCAGGGTTCGCTGCGAAGCGTCCTAACGTGCGAAGAGTTTCGGTACGATTGTTGTCGTCGTACAAAAAGATGTAACGCTCTTCGCCTTTGATCAATGCAAGCACATTGATTTCTTTATTCATGCCTTGCCTCCATGCCGCATGATGCCCAGCAATTTCGTCGAAGCTCCGCTTGCCACATCGTCAGCACAGTTTGGGTCCGGCTGAATCAATAGTTCGCCACCGCACGGCAGTTTGTCTGCACATGCAATGACTGCAAGAAAGAAACGTCGTCGAGCTCTCGAATCCGTTCCGCAATCAAACTTGATGGTGCTCGTGTGCCTACGAGCTCAAGGTGATGCGTTACCGCTGATATCGGTCGATGGGCCAGCGAAAAATCAAGCGGCTTTTATCTTGTCCGCCGCGACTAATGAGCGTTTCCGACAGATGTTGGTAACAGCAGAATCTTATAAAGTCTTCGCTGCGTTGAAGATACGCTTGCCACCCTCCAAAGCGAGCATCGTCACGGAAGTAAAAGTAGTCTTCTAACTGCTCCGTGAGATCTTCGTCATGACCGTTAAAACTGCGCATATGCGAGATGATTGGCTCGTGTTGCGCAAGCAATGGCGGGCGCTGCGCTTGCGGCGCATCCGGAATAAATCCGCGCGGGTCAGGCCAGTCGGCTGGCAACGCGAGTTGCTGGTAATCCGCTCCGCTTAGCAACGCTTGAGTTTCATCGAACTCCGGCGCATTGATTTGTTCCGTAGACTGTGATGCCGCAGGCGGATCCGGCATCCGATCTTCCGGCATGATCGGTACCGCTTCTGGCACCGTCGGGGTCTGCGATTTCAGTTGCTCCGCAGCCAACGCGCGCTGCGCTTCCTGATGAACCCAACGTGGTATCTTTTTCTCTTCGCTGGTACCCCAAGGCAATCCGTAGCCCGGCTGAATCGGATGAAAGCCTGGATTGGCAGCATACCAGTTGACTTTCATACTCATCCGCGGCGGATAGTAAGACGTAAAGTCGGTAACGGCGCCGAGTACAACTGCGTCAACACCCAAGAACCTTGCAAAGGCCTGAAAGTCTTCGCCGCGAGCCAGCGGCTGATTGAACTCAGCCATCTTAATCTTCACTGCACCCAACGGCAGAACTTCGAAACCTCGAATCGACTGAATCTCGTTGGCGTATGCAAGCGCTACGCGTTCGCCGCTGAGCGTCGGCTCCTCGCTTTGATTGATAAATGGCAGAACCGCCACGCGCTGAATCTGCGGAAACGGATTGATCAGTTGTGGCTTGTGACGTACGTCAGGCACCAAACTGCAACCAGTTTGCGAGAGCGTGAGCGTGCAAGCCAACGCAAGCAAGCAAAGCGTTTGAATGCAACGACGAGCGTTGTTCTTATTTTCGTTTCCGGTCGAGAGCACGCCGGATATCCTTATGGGTAGCGGACCGAGTCATTCGTAAAGATACTCAGTACACCAACCCAGCGCGGGCATTCGCGCCAGGCACCCCCCATGGCACTACTGTCTCTTTCGGCACAACCCGCACAGTCCATTCAGCCGAATCTTTAGAAATTCGGAAAAATTCGATCGCTTTACAAGCATTCCGTCGCAACCGCCTACGCGCAGGCCGAGTTTGTTCGACAATTGGATGCCAAACACAGCTCTCCAAAAACCGCTCGTTATACATCTCACTAGCAGCTCAAGATCACTAGCAACTCAAGATGCCTTCACGATGACCTTCGCAACTAAGCCAACAATCCAGCTCGTCGAGCTCGCTGATCCCCAAGTGCAGGCATCCGTGCAGTCTCTGCTCGACCATTACTCGCGTCATGAAATGGGCAGCAATCAACCGCTTCCTGAAGATGTTCGAGACCGTCTGATCGCTGGCTTGCAATCGCATCCGATGTCCCGGATCTTCATCGCGTATGCTGGCGATCAACCGATCGGTATGGCAATCTGCTTCGTAGGCTTTTCAACTTTCAAAGCACGGCAGCTAATTAACATTCACGATTTAGTGGTCCACGAAAGTCAACGCGGCCAAGGTATCGGTTCGCAGTTGATCGACGCGGTGATCGATTATGCAAATTCGATCGACTGCTGTGCTATCACCCTGGAAGTTCGCGCCGACAATCCAGCTCGGAAGCTCTACCACAAGAAAGGCTTCCAAACGCTGGGCGAACCGCTCGCCGCCGACGCGACGCTGTTCGGCAAACTGATGCTGAAAGCGTAACCACTGATGGCAGCCCCCCACAGGTCAAATCGACTGGCACACAGTTTTGGGTGACGTACTCGGTTCCGCGCGTGGACTCGCGTGCGACGAACTTAGTGATCTCAATGCAGCGATTGGTGAGCACAGCGCGCGCGCCGTTCGCATGCATCCATCGTTTACCGTTGCGGACATGCCTTTTGAGACTCAGCCGATTCCTTGGTACGATCGCGGTCGGTGGTTGGTTGATAGCGGCACGCGACCTGGAGCGTTTCTGAACTACGCAGCAGGCGATTTCTATATTCAAGACGCCGGCTCGATGCTGGCACTGGCGCTCTGCGATGTAAAACCCGGCCAATGGTTGTGCGATACCTGCGCGGCGCCAGGTGGCAAGTCATCCGGCTTGCTCGAGCAACTGCGTGGTTCGGGGCTTGTCGTATCAAATGAAGTGATTCGATCGCGACTCGATTTACTGGAATTGACGCTCGCGCGAACCGGTCACGCGAACTACTTGGTAGCCAACTGCGAAGTCGAATCGCTCGCCGAACTTTGTGACGATGTATTCGATTGCGTTGTCGTCGATGCACCGTGCACGGGCCAGTCGATGGTGGCTCGCGGTAAACAGTCGCGGGCTTCATTCTCTTCCAAGCAGATCGAACACAGTGCGGCGCGCCAGCAAAGAATCCTTCGCGCCGCGCAGCGACTCGTTAAGCCCGGGGGTCGACTCGTTTATTCGACCTGCACGTTTGCGTTTGCTGAGAATGAAGGCATCATTCAGTGGTTTCGCAACGAGTTTCCTGAGTGGGTTCCGCTGTCGGTTCCTGCACTGTCAACTTGGGAAAGCGACTTCAGCGGTTGCTATCGATTGTGGCCGCATCGTGACGCATGCGCTGGAGCGTTCGCAGCTTGCTTGATACGTCCCAACGATTCAACTTCGCAGCCTCTTGATTTATCAGCTGATGGAAATTTGAATTCGCCTTCGCAGAGCTTCGCGCGACCTCGGGGTGGTGAGTTTGCGCCCGTCGAACTTTCGTTGCGTGAGCTGCCTTGGTTGCAAGCTTCGCAGTCGTCTATTCGGTTGTCGCAACGAGGGTCCGAGCTGCACTACTTTTCGGATGCCATTCCAGACGAGTGGCTCGCGATGGCGCATGCCGGAGTCACAGTCGCGGAAAAGCGTGGCGGCGATTGGCTTCCCAGCTACGCGGCAAGCGTCGTTCAGATCCCGGACTGGAATCCTACGTATTTAACTGAGCTCGACGACCGTCAAGCGGCCGACTACCTGACCGGCGCAGCCATTCGGCCTACCGAGGGGCACTGGAACCAGAAGGATGCACTCGCTGACTCGCCTTGGCATGCCCTCACCTGGCGGAACCGCCGGCTCGCTTGGGGAAAGCTGGCTGGGGGCGTTTTGAAGAACCACCTGCCCAAAGCCCTTCGCAAGCCACAACTTATTGTCCCCGCAACGCGAATCGTCAGCCTCGAATCGCCACAGCTACCCACCTCTTGAAGTAACTGATAGAGTGAAATGGTGGCAATTCAGCAGCGGGGCTAAAACGTGGATGATCTCGAAAAACAAACGGCGGTTTCGAGGGTCGGCATGACCGCCGTTCCACCAGCTACAGCGAACCGGTTGGGACTCTATCTTCGCGAACTGCAGTACTTTCATCGAAGCGGCGCGGAGATGATCAAGAGTGTCATGCTGTCGCCTCGGCTGGGGCTAAGCGACTCGCAGATTCGTCGCGATTTGGCCATGTTTGGTCAATTCGGAAAGCGTGGAGTGGGCTATCACGTCGCAGGGCTGGTCGGCGCCTTGCGACACGCGCTCGGGACCGATGGCCAGTGGGGCACGGTGCTGGTCGGGCTCGGAAATCTAGGCTTGGCACTCTTGCGGCACCGCGGTTTTTCTGAGCAGGGTTTTGTGTTCAAAGCGGTCTTCGACTGCGACCCGGCGAAAGTCGGAGGACTAGTCGACGGAGTTTTGATCCAAGATTTTGCAAAAATAGCAGACATTTTGCCGCAGCTAGACGCAAGGCTGGCAATCCTCGCCGTCCCCGCTGCGGAGGCTCAACAAGTCGCTTCGCAGCTCGCCGAACTGGGAATTTCCGGAATTCTGAACTTCACGCCTGTTAGTTTGTCTATAAACAAGCGGATACCTGTGGTGGACGTAGATTTGGCACTTGAGCTCCAACGACTCGCATTCGCGGTTGTCAATTCGGAACAATCAAGCTAAATTCTCTCCTTCACGCGATTGATAGGGTCAGCTCAATCGCTGGACTGCCCTTGCCGGTAGTCAAAGTGAGTGATAAAAGCTTGACCACGCATTCGCCGCTCAATGCTGGCGAATACGATAGATACCCCGTGGTGTAATGGTAACACTAAAGATTTTGGATCTTTCATTCATGGTTCGAATCCATGCGGGGTAGTTTGGCCCTCGTCTTCTTTCGATGACGAGGGTTTTTCTTTTGGCAGCGGTGAGAAAAGCAAAAAGCGAGTCAGCGAACTCGGACTTGCCGAAACGGCGAGTTCGGTAGACAATGGCTGCGGTCTGGAGGGTAACCGAATGGTTAGGAAGCTGATTCGAAATCAGTCGCTGCGAAAGCAGTTGAGGGTTCGACTCCCTTGCCCTCCGCTTTGATGTTTATAGGTCCCCAGATCGCCGCATTTCCCTTTGGGAAATGCGGTTTTTTTGTGGAATTTCGGCAGGAAAAGCTCGGCTTTTCGATCGATTGATCAGCGGCGATTGATCAGCATCATACGAACTGTTGCATCTAGTTCGTAGCTTTTGGGGATGCGACGACGGAGGGTTTGTAGAGCTTGCGGCCGAGTGTTGGATGAAATGCGGTCCAAACGCTGTCGGAATTGCGGTCGGATTCGATCAACTCGGTGGCTGCGTTGACTTTGGCATCCATGTCATCCAAGTAGTGAAGCACAATCGCTTCGATGGTCATGGGTACTTTCGGGCTGCCATGATCGAGTTGGCCGTGGTGGCTGACAATCATATGCTGCAACCGCAGTATCAACTGGGGTGGAATCGGTTGGTCAGTTGTAGTTGCGATGCGTCTGGCGCGCAGTTCCAACTCTACAGCCCCCTGCACCAAGTGACCGAGCAATTGCCCCGCGTCGCTGTAAGTCAGTTCGCCATCGAAACTCAGTTCATCCAACTTTCCGAGGTCGTGCAAAAACACGCCGGTGAGCAACAGGTCGCGGTCCAGTTGCGGGTAGTTGGGTGCGACGGCGTCTGCAATGCGCACCAAGTCTAAAACATGCCGCAGCAAACCGCCTTCATAAGCGTGATGTGTTTTCACGCCAGCAGGTGCGCGGCGGAGTTTATCGATAATCGTTTCGTCCGAGAAATAATCGACCATCAGTCGAACGAGATCCGGATTGCCGAGTGTCGTCAAACGCTCTTGCAACTCTTGGAACCACTGATCGATCTGCCCCGGGTTGCTGGTCGCAAAATCTTCCAAGTTCACTTTGCCAACTGGGACGACTTGAAAATCCTGCACGATCAACTGCAACATACCGTTATGCAACTGAGTCCCACCAACGACTCGCAGGAAATCCCCTTTGGAAAACGTTTCGTATAGCGATTGACCTGCGTTCCAGCGCAGACCGCTGATCTGTCCAGTGCGATCCATCAATTGCAGCAGCAAGTAGTCTGCACCCTGCCGGTTTGCGCGAACTTGTTTGTCGACAACACGATAAATTTCGTCGACTTGATCGCGAGCTTGGAGGCCGGAGATAAACTGTCGTTGCATGAAAAAAATCCGCAGACCGAGTTAAGAGTGACCATGCCCTCGAGCAAATGGCGAACGACCATGTGGCTTGGCAATATTCGACAGATTGTAGCGGACGCGGAGTCGGCGAGTAGGACGCGCTAATTGTAACTTCTCAAAAACCGGTTGGTACGAGTTGGCGCTTACCAACACTCAACTTTGTTGAGTAGGTGTTGCGATTTTGGCTTTATCAATTCAACATCAAGCAACTGTAGGACTAGCTTTTTGGCGGATGATATCTCCGAGG
>JBGSOM010000008.1:0-8302 GCA_041739135.1 Pirellulaceae bacterium | reverse complement strand
TTCGTCAGCGGCGAAGCCAACTTAAGGCGAACGCCATCAATTTCAACTGCCTCTAGGCTCATGCGTCGGTGCTCGGTGAGAGAACAATTTCAAAAACCATCGTCAATGCAATCTAATGGTTTCGACGCTCACCGCCAACCGGGCGCTTTTCACACTTTGATGGATATCGCACTCGTTTGTTGCAACAGTATCCTGCTGCGGCACAACTTCAATTTACAGCGACGGGTTGCTGCAACTGTGGCAAAGCGGACAGCCTTGCCACAGTCAGAGCATGAAGCAAAATGCGCCTTCGATGCGAACTAGTTAGAGCAAACTAATTAGGCTGCATCGTGCAATCGTTTGGCGACTGCATCCCAGTCGACAACATTCCAAAACGCTCCGATATATTCCGGACGGCGATTCTGATACTTGAGATAGTAAGCATGTTCCCAAACGTCTAAGCCCAACAGCGGCGTACCACTGACACCCGCGATCGCTTTGCCCATCAGCGGGCTGTCTTGGTTGGCGGTCGAACCGATCGAAAGCTTGCCGCCTTCAGCGATTAACCAAGCCCAACCGCTTCCGAAGCGAGTCGTGGCGGCTGCGGCGAACAGCTCTTTGAACTTATCGAACGAACCGAATGTCGAGTCGATCGAGGATGCCAACACGCCGCTGGGAGCGCCGCCTTTACCTGGGCCGATCACTGTCCAGAACAGCGAGTGATTTGCATGACCGCCGCCGTTATTGCGAACCGCCGTCCGCTTGTCTTCCGGAACTGCGCTCAGATCAGCGATCAAAGCTTCGACTGATTTGCTCTCAAGCGGACTGCCCGCGAGTGCGTTGTTCACATTAGTAATGTAAGCCTGATGATGTTTTCCATGATGTATTTCCATGGTCTTGGCATCGATGTGGGGTTCGAGTGCATCGACCGCATAAGGCAGTGCTGGAAGCGTAAACGCCATGACGAAAGTCTCCTGTATCGAGAGTTGGATGTCGGTGGGTGCGGAGCAATCCCAAGTATGCTTTGAACGATAGGCGGTAACCCCAATTCTGGCAACCCGGCGTCGGACGCTGCACTTCAGCGCCGCAAACACGCAGAAATAAGATATCCGTGACCACTATAGGAGCCCCGCAAACCCGTGTTGCAGTTGACGATGCAATTGACGCGCCAGCCTTTGAAGAGTTGGCTACACATGGGAACGCGAGCAGCCTCAAACATTCGGAAGCAAACCTCTCCGCTGTCCAAAGCGGCTAGCAGGTTCGCTGTCGCTGATTTTCGATGCGATGAATGACTAACTGCGTTAGCGCTCGCGCGCACTCTGCAAATTTGCGGCCTAGTTCACTATCGGCCGCTACGAAATTCCGTAATCGCCCTCGGGTTGGCACTCTCCGCGGCCGATTCGATTACCACCCGGGACTAAACCTTTCCGCGCATAGCCGCCCATGTGCTACATTGCCTGTCCTTTTATCTTTTCATTGCATGTCCTTTTTTGAATTTCTTTGGAATTCCTTCGCGTGTGAGCGCGGGGGGCTCTCGTCCGGCACCACGGCACTGGGGAACGATTTGACGTCCAATCCAAACTCCGCAGTTGTACTACTTTCCACTAAGATGCTTGGGAAGATCCCAAAGGTGCACGGTGCCGTTCCAGTTGGCGGTAACCAAGCTGCCATCGGGGAGGAAGGCGACACTGTTAACCCGATTCACATCAGCATCAAGAACCATCAATAGTCGGCCCGTCGGAACCTCCCAAATGCGAGTTGTTCCATCTCTGACTCCGCCACCGCCGGACGCCAACAATTTTCCGTCTGGTGAGAACTTCATATCTTCCACGTGGTAAGTGTGCCCTAGCATCAAGTCTCCAATCCGCTCCTGTTTAGCAAAGTCCCAGAATTGAATAGCGATCGATCCGACAGCCAACGTTGAACCATTCGGGGCCACAGCAACTCTGCGCGAGCCTCTTCCTCTTTTCGCTGCTGGCAGCTGGTCGCTGCGATCGATCAATTGTTTATCCTGATACGACCAAGCTGTGACCCCATCCCCGCTCCCTAGGATTAGGTCCGGAGGAATCGCGGCTAAACTCCCCTGCTGAGCTTTCTCAGAAAAGGCACTCGCCAGTTGCTCGCCGGTCCGGGGATCAAACACTGTAAGGTTAGGGCCCAAGGCGAACAGCGTCTCTCCTTGGTTATCAAACATCACCGAAGTCATGCGACCTTCAGCTTGCCATTTTTTCAGCTCGCGCGCTGCAAAGTCATACACATAAACACCTCCAACTTCATCGCCAATAGCCAACTGTTTGCCGTCAGGAGAAAAACAGAGCGACCAAACGGACGACGCGGTCTCAATTAGCTTCAATTGTTCGCCAGATTCTCGATCCCACAGGCGAACCGTTTTGTGACCGCCAGAAACAATCAACTGCCCATCGGGTGACGCAGCGACCGCCTGCAAACCATGCGTATGACCATCAAGAGCTAGTTTTTGCCCACCACGACTACGATCATAAATGTCGATGCGACTCCGAAAGCCGATGGCTGCCAAGTATCGACCATCCGGCGAACAAGCAAGCGACATCGCTCCTACCCCCGCTTTCTTGAGTACAGGCTCAAACGCTCGCAGAGTTTTCGGATCGCTCGTAAGAATAGTGTATTGACTGGTTGCCAATGCCAGCAGATCATCGCGCGAAGAAGCCGGCACATCAACGATGCCTTCCAAATCGCCCCATGTAAGCGACTGCAATTCATCGACCTTCATGTTTCCAATTCGACGTACGAAATCGTTTTCGAGATTCCAAATGTACGCGTAACTGTTCTGAACTCCGAAGATCAAATAGCGGTTGTCTGGCGTAAAGAATGACCATGAGATAGTCACATCCTGCGGATAGCCGCGCCCCTGCGCCGCCAACCGCAGCGGATTGATGGATTCAATTTCCCATAAGTGATCGCCAGTGAAGAGCCATCTTCCGTTCGGAGAAACCGAAAGCCCCCGTCCGCCACCTTTCAGTCGCATCAACTCGCACGAGGTTTGCATATCCCAGAACTTGGTTTCAAATCCAGCGGAAGAAATGCCTGAAGAAATGAGGACTTCAGCGCCGGGAATCCTAGCCAACTCTGAGACTTCGTCGTAGTGGCTTGCGATCACATTTTTAATCTCGCCAGAGCTAGCGTCGAAGAATCGAATCGCACCGTCATCGCCTCCCGAAATCACTTGGGAATTGTCATTCGAGTAAATGACGGCTTCGCCGCCGATAGCTGGCCGAAATTTTGCACTCCCAAAGACCTTGTCAGGATGACGCAAAAATTTCCGGCGGCTGAAATCGCGATGGCTTTAACTTCGGGAGGTTGTTCGCTTCGAGGATTCCGACGAGTGCGTACTTGTGCGCGCGAGCAAACTCAATGGCGGTTTGCCCCGAACTCACCGCGTTTGGGTCAGCGCCGTACTGAAAAAGCAATTTGACGGCATCTACATTGTAGTTCCGAATCGCTGAGTGCAGAGGATTGTTTCCGTCGCGAGCCTTGCGATTGGGGTCTGCGCCCGCCTTCAGAAAGGCCTCCAGAATGTCGTTCTTTCCATCCCATAAAACATAGAACAGTATCGGTTCACCATCGGCACTCACCGCGTTGGGATCGGCCCCATCAGCGAGCAGCATCTCGCCGTACCCATCCGATATCATCGATTTCATGTGCTCATAGCTGAGTTTTCGCAGCGGCAAGAGTGTCCCACCACCCTGCGGCTCTGGGTCGATCTGCTTGGAGATATCAAAGTCAACAAGTTTGACGGGTACGATCTTAGGGTCTGCGCCGTGGCAAAGGTCGAATGCAAAACAACTTGCAAATGCCAACAGAAAATCACTCACTCGCCACGATAGCGACCCGTTGATGCCCATAACTTGAACCTCGCACCTGCGACGAAGGATTTAATGCTGAACCTGCAATATCCTAGCAGAAAGCAAGTGTAGCGGGCCTAGTTTCAGGGAGGTCGGTTTTCCAATCCAAAGCAAAAACGCGGCTATCGATGGTTCCATCGCTTGATATCAGTCCAGACGCCGATTGTGTTCTATTCGAAAAAGTCTCGAAATTTTGAACTTGATAGTAGCAATCGGGCTTTGAAACCAATATCCTCAAATTTCACAAACGTTCGAGATTGTGTTGGGCGCTCTCCGATAGAGTTGACCGCGGAATTCGTGCTGCGATCGAATTATAGAGGATGGGTATGAAGATTTTCTTGATAATGGTCTGCTTTCTCAGCCTCTTGGTAGTTGCTGGGGCCAACGCTCCTGAGATTGATAAGAGAGCTTCAGCCATCTCGATAAAGCACTGGGGCGAGGCGCTCGATCCAGATAGCGACTGCAAATTCGGTCTTGAGAAGGGGCGGCTCACGATCGGTGTTCCTGGAAGCGGCCACTCCCTGGGTTTTGAGCGAGGCCAAATGAATGCGCCTCGAGTCCTTCGTGCAGTCGAAGGGGACTTTGTCGCGCAGGTTAAGGTTTCATGTGAGTTTCCGTCAGGGGCGACCAGCCTCCTACCGACGCGAAGGCCTTTTCACGGGGCCGGGTTCCTGTTGTGGTTGGACGAAAAGAACTACATACGATTGGAACGGGCTGAAATGGTCTATGAAGGCAGCAACTTGTCCTACGCGAGTTTCGAGTCGCGGATGAACGGTGAGTTCTTGCGGCAGGGCAATGCTTCCGAGATGCCGTTGACAGCAGGGGCGATCTATCTGCGGCTCGAGCGGCGGGGAGGAATGGTATACGCCGCCACCAGCACCGACGGTATCCAATGGTTGTCGATGCAGCGGATTGAAATCGAATTGCCGAAGATGGTATTCTTGGGCGTTGCCGCCGGACACAATACGTCTTCTCCCTTTGAGGCGGTGTTTGAGGAGTTCAAAGTCTTCGTCGAGAATTAGCCTGGTGCTGTATCAACCATCTAATTTGCTGCAGCTACTTTTGTTGATCATCAACCGATTGAGCTTGTATTCAGAGCGAGCTTTGCCTTCGACCAATCCGCATGCAAAATTACTAGTTTCATCCAGCAATTGAGATCGTCAGAAAGTGAGAATCGCAAGCTGAAATGAAACGACGTTCGTTGATTCTGTCCTACGTCACCCTAATCCTCTCATCCGTCTTTGCCCTCCTCGCACTTGGAAGAAGTGGAACTCAACTTCAGGCCGATGAAATGTTGAGGATGTTCGTCTTTCTCTCGCTTCCCAATGTCCCAAGTTTGGTTGCTGCGACTATCGCCATGGTGCGTTCCAGAAGATCAGCGGAGCTATGGCTTGCCGCAAACCTTATTGTCGCGGTACCTATATGTGCAATCTGGTTTTTACTGGCCTTTTTTTCAGTTGAAAAGAGCGAACAAGGCCCCGTTCACGGTATCTTGCCCGGCGATGGTCCACTAACAATACTGCTCCATGTTGTTCTAGCGTCCCTTGCATTTGTGGTGGTAGCAATAGGCGACTTAGCGATGGCTAACGAGAGCAAGAACTCATAGGTATCGGGCAGGAAATGGGCTTCTAATTCGCGATAAGTGCTTATCCCATCTGGCTACGGGAAAACGGAGATTACGACAAGTCAAGTGAAATGTGACAAAAACGGCCGTAGCCCGCAGCAGAAAAGTCGAGGGCAGCAAGCTTCATGCACGCACGCAGTTTCATTATCCTTTTAATCCCAATCGCCATTTGGGTCGGCTGCGACCGAAGCTCGGAGTCCCAGTTACAGCAAGATTTACACGCGGCAAACATCGAGGCGGAATTGCACCCAATTCTCAAACAACTGGAGTCTCTTCCAGATGGGATCGTCGTCGCACACTCTCCCAACCCTGTCAAAGCAAAACTCGGCGGTCGAAGTGGCTACAAATACACTTGGCTCTATGAAACCAATGTCGCTGCACAATCTAGCAATATTGTCATCGAAGAATTCGGTTCGTTTACTTGGCACAACGGTCAATGGGTTTTCGTGAACTTCACCAAGAAGCCCTTTTCAGCCAACGACTTCGCCGATTGGTATGGCTGTCCGAACGCAAAGCTGACCAAGGGCAACACTTACTCAGACGACTCGAATTGGACCGGCAGCGATGTCCTCAAGGCTGGGAAAATGAAATGGTATTTCGTGGGCCGCAACGAAATGGGAGAACGCGTCAAGGGCGAAGCGATTATTGAGGCGTTGCCTCAAACCGAATGACTGGCATTAGTTGCCATGAGTTTTTACAATTCGTCAAGGTGACAACGCTGCATCGACAGTTAACACCACACGAAACCCCATCTCTTCGTCCGTGTGATAGCAAGGAGAATTACAAGGACAGGCAACGTGCTACATTGCATGTCCACTTATGAAATTCGAGGACTTCAAGGTCTTCGTCGAGAATTAGTAAGGTTGAAATTTTGCAACTCGGCGCGTGCTGCTTCAATTAGTGAATCGTTTGGGGCTTCAGTAAAGCTTGCTTCAACGAATTGTCTGCCGGTTTCTCGGACAGCCAAATACTGAATAGGGCTCGCTTGAACTTTGCACCGGCTACGGCGCCCATGAGTTTACCGTTCTTATTGACGATCACTCCATGCTCTGGCAAATAGACCATGTCGAAGACGTCACCCTTGCTGATCTCCGCTTTGAAGAACTCACGGAATTGATCGATCTCTTTTCGAATCTCGCGAACATCACCGCCCATCGACTTCTTGAATCCATCCTCTAATGATTCGACGAGGCTGCTCTGACTGACGAAGCCGGAAGTGATTTTGATGCGCAGCGCCATCGGCTCGTCTGCGTCGATGACGGCCGCTGCGTTGTTACTTGGCTTCAGCAAGTAAAGCCCTGCAGTGTAAAGTTCAAGCAGAGCCTTGTTGCGCGCGCCTGTGCCGTTTAACAGCAATCGATGCTGACCAGCTTGCAGGACAGGTGGAAGCTTCTCGGTCGCGTTGGCTTGCACGACAGGCAAGCTCGCGAAAAGTAGAACAGATGCCGCTAGCAATAGAGGCTTCGACACGTTTCACTCCTTTATCCTGCTAAGTCGCGATATATGCGTGCCGCCTTCGTCGCGAACAGACTTAGAAAAGCGACGCTTGTTAGTTCGGAGCCAACTTTAGCAACTAACGGTTTTCACCGAAAAGGTCAAAGTGAAACTGAAAAGACAATTTCTAGTGTTTTCAATCTTCGAATAGCTCTTGCTTGAACGTCATTGTAGACCTTGCTGATGCATTACCTTTGCGAAGAGTGAATCGGGACCAAACATATCTTCTCCGCCGCCTCGTGCTAGCTGAGTAACGAAGAACACTCCCTCAATATTGATACGCGAAGCATACTCAGTTTTCTTACGCCGAACATCGATCCCAGCGGCCGCGCGGAGCTTTGCTCGCTGCGCAGCCGTAGCTTTGGGAGGTATGCGAGCTTCTGCGTTCTGCTCAAGTTGAGTTGACACTCTGTCTACTACTTCATTTCGCATCACCACTTCACTTCGCAGCGGTTCATTCCCGGTTCGATAGATTTGCACCATGCAAATTGCTAGCTCCATTGTTAGCTGCATCGCTTCACGCTTTGGATCAGCTTGCGCGAAAAAGACGTGATCAACGAGTTTCCGCTGAGCACGCGCATTGGGCATATTGCCAAGGAGAAAACCCTGCTGAACTTGCAAGGCCTCTTCTGCCTTATTCGGCACCACAGGTCTTTGACTGAGGGCCGTCGAGCTTTGAACGATGAACGACAGCAAGACAAGTACCACGCGCTGCATCATTTACCCTCCTGGGAACTAGCTATCGAAAGACGGATGCTCTCGCCGCGAACTGCTTAAACACAACTTACACTTTCGCCTCCAGTTCGCAACATTTAGGGCAATCCGAATCAATAGTGTCTCCAGTCACTGGAGCGATGGAACGAGCAAACAACGCAATACAAGCCCGACGCAATTCCGCTAGCAAATAGACCAACTGCGGCGCAGCTATCAAGGTCGCAGAGGTTGCAGACAGGACCGAGAGTGAACCGGCAGCTTGTCCATTGGCTTGCAGTTCTTGTTTGAGCTCGTCAAACCCTGCAATTAAAGTGCGATCCAGAGTCCTCGGCGTGTTGAGGTAAGCGCCGTACGCGCAGCAAACTAAGCATGCGACAAGTGGTACGCCGTAGCTACGTATCCGCCTTGCAGCGATAGGCTTCGAGTGGCGTCGCAATCGCCGAAGCCCAGCCAGTGCAACTGTAACGACGCTAAGGAACGGCCAATCAATTAGTAGCGCAATCTGGGTGCGCGACATAATTCCATTTTGGGACAACTGCATCGTATAGAATGTTTAGTGTAGCTTTCATCTCATCTGTCGCTCTCCGTCCTATTTCGTAAAATTTCTGGA
>JBGSOM010000242.1:0-33737 GCA_041739135.1 Pirellulaceae bacterium | reverse complement strand
GTTACTTCTGCTTTCCCTTTCTCGCCGGAAGCCAATTGCAATCGAGCCACCTGCAGCGACATGCGTTTAGCTGCAACGCCGTCCTTACCTTCAGCAGCCATTGCCAGCGACGCCAACTGCTCTGCTTCAGCGTTTTCGCCGAGAGCCTGCAACTTCTGAATTGAAATCCACAGCGCAACGTGTTCGATGCGCGCGATTGCGGCCTGTTGCTCTAATTTGGCCGCCATTGATGGCTCCGTTGCGGACGCCTGTTTGTTTGCGACTTTCGTCTCTTCCGAAGTGTCAGGAGGCGACTCAGAATTCAGCAAAGACTTGTGCGCGACGAACTCCTTTGCGATCCTGCGAAACGCAGCTTCATTGTCAACGCGAATCGCTAAACACGCTAGCGCATGCAATTGTGCCACGCTGCGATCCGCCAATGGAACTTCGAGTGCTGCAGTCAAGCACTCGCGAATCGCTGCCTCGCCACCGGCGCCTTTGGGCACGGCGTTGAGAAACTGAGTCAGAAGACAACTGGCTTCATTCTTGCCGGCTTTGTCTTCAAACTTAACATCAATGAGACTTGGCAAAATCGCACTCTGAAGCTTGTCAGCTTGATTCACTGCCAGCTCCTCCGTCAACAGCTTCGCCAATAGCTCTGGAGTGATCTGTTTCCGCGCTTCCTCTTCGGTTCGTTTCAACTGCTGTTGCATGTACTCCATGTTGCCGCTCCACGTCGACGCGCGTTCGAAAGCAGCCCGGTCAGCTTGAAGCGATATCGCGGTGCGCAATGCGTCAATCGGATACTTCATTGTCAGGTACTTTTGGGCGCCCGCCATGCGCATCTGAACCAGTTGATAGTCACCGTATCCTGGATTCGACAAAGCGGTGTTTTTGTCGATCTGGGGATTCGCAATGTACTCGTCCAAAATAGCTTTGGCTTTAGCGTTATCTTTTGTCTGCAAGTAACAATAGATCAGCAAACCGTGCGGACTGTAGTCGACGCCATTGCCTGAGTTACGATCGGTTGCTTTGTCGCAGACCGGTTCCAACAGATCAATCGCGCGCTGGTAGTGTTTCGCGTCGTGGGCCAATGTGCTCGCCAGCGGCCAAACGCTGCCCAGCACGATACTGTTGGGTTTCTTTACGTCATCTGCAATCGCAGGCAGCAATTCATCGAGTCGAGCCACATCGCGAGTCGCGACCAACGCCGCTTCGACGATGCGCATTTGCGGATGCTGGTCGGAAAGCGAGCGTACCTCTTTCAATATCCGCTGATACTCGGCCTCTCGCTCCTTCAGTAGTGGCCCGAGCAATGAAAGCACCGTGAGTGTGCGTCCATCGCCCGATAGTGATCGTGACTGAGCTAAGCTAGCGCCTGCTGGGTCACTCTTGAAACTTGTAATCAAGCTATCGACGATCATCTTTGCGGCATCGTCATCGACAACCTTGCTCGCCCCCAATTCAGCGCCCAAACGACCAGCCATTTCGAAGACGGCCGAAGCCCCCGTTTCGCGCATCCAGGATTTAAAGAATCGTTTCGCTACTTCATCCTCATTCACTTGACCCAGCTCGCGAATGATCTCGACCATACGATAGCTTTGTCGGAATCGACTGATGCCGATGCGCTCGATGCCTTCTACAAGTGCTTTCCATTGCTTTCCTTCTCGCAGGGAATTTCGCATGTTGTAGTATTCATTGTTCAACAACTCAGGCTGTTTCTCCAGCGCTTTGAGGAACGCCTCGATCGCCTCGGGATGCTTGCCGGATGTTTGTAACGTTCGCGCGATCGCTAGTAGCGATACCGGGTCGTTGCTGGTCGTTTTCGCCAGTTTTGCGAGAACTTCCTGAGCTTCCTTGCGTTTGCCAGTCGCTTCGTACAGTTCTGCAAGCTGTCGAATTAGCATCGAGCTACTCGGAGACTTCTCCAAGCGCTTTTCCAGTGATTCGATCATCGCCTTCGCTTCGCCCGCGCCGACAAGCACTCGCACTGCTGTGCGTCGATAAGAATCGTCGATAGTTCGAACCGACGTGCTCGCCGAAGGCTGAGTGCGACGAAGAAACTGGCGAGCGATCTCAACCGCTGCCACTTTGTTACCGGCCGCTTCCAGCTTCTGCATCAGCGTGTGCTGCGAATTCAAGTCGCTGCCGCTGCGCTGGCGCACACGTTGTAGAATCGCATCAGACATTTCACGCATTCCTAATTGCGACATGAGATCGCCGACTTGCATTTGCGTTCTCGTATCCAAGCGCAGCGCGAACAATCTCTCTGCTGATTGTTTGGCGCGGGTGATGTCGCCCTTCTGTAGCAGTAGCTGCAGAATCGCCAGTTCTCGGTCCTGCAACATTTGTTGATTCATTGGTTTGAGACCCTCAAGCATCGTCAATGCTGCGTCGAACTGATTGGTTTCGAACAGCATGCGACTTTCGATCACCACGCCAAGTTCCGTTGCTACGTTCAGTTTTCGATACTCGCGCATCTGTTCGATGGCGGCTGCGCGGGCGTCTTCCCACCACAACCAAGAAGCGTAACACAAGCGATCGACTGCGCTCTGTAGCACTTCTTCGTCAGGCGAGTTGGCGTCGGCTTCCAACTGGGACGCGATCGCTTTCTTGAGCTCTTGATTCGTAGACTGCCGCAGCAATCGCATCGCAATCAGCAAATCCATCGATTGCAATGAGGAAGAGGCGGGGAAGTCAACTTGCAAACGCAGGACTCTGCTTGGACCGCCTGTACGCGTCGACATGCCGATGTTTGTGTTTAGCGTCTGCGACGGGTTGTAGCTGACAAGCTGGCTGGGACGCAGCGTTCGCGCTTTGCCAACCTGGACCTTCTTCAGCCCACCCAACAAGCCGACGAACTCGGTTGACTCCTGACTTGCATCGATCAACTGCTGAACAAAAGTTGCCGTTGAGTAATACGAGCTGCCGCCACTAGCGCTCGATTGAAGTTGCCGTTCCATGTACCGGATGAACAGCTCCGCTGCAAACTTGCGATCCCTTTGAAGGAATTCGCTGTAGCCCGCCGGATTGCTCTCGGCAAACTTAACGGCATTTGCATAATGCGATTCAGCTTTAGCTTCATCCTTTGCAAGCTGGTATTCATTGGAC
The DNA here is from genome assembly GCA_041739135.1 of Pirellulaceae bacterium. Lineage (GTDB taxonomy): Bacteria > Planctomycetota > Planctomycetia > Pirellulales > Pirellulaceae > Aureliella. The sequence continues at coordinate 30,647 of JBGSOM010000242.1, read as the reverse complement.
AGCCACAGTTCATAGGTCGCATTGCCTGAGGTATTCATTTGCGTAGCGGGCGATTGATTGATCAGTTTTTCGATCAACGTGAACTCATCTGCCAATAACGGTTTTACTTCGTCGGTGGTCGCTGAGTTGTCGAAGTAGCGTGCCAGCAATTGCGAGCGAGCCGCATATTTGGTTTGTAGCAGCAGACCGCCGCCTTCCTTGTCGCCCAGCTCAAACAAACGCATCAGCAACCGTTCGCGTGGAGAGAGCTGTGTCGCTGCACTCGCAGCAGGCTTCGCGCTGGTACTCATCGTCGCACTCATTTGCACCGCGTTGGCTTGTGTCGCCAGTTGCACACGAGCTAGTGCTTCCCAGAGCACCTCCGCTTGGTCGCTCATCAAAGCCTGCTCTGTTATCGCTTCAACAGACAATTGTGAGTTGGGTGATTTCGCGAGTGCAGCTCCATAGTCAATCGCCATAGCGATCGCTTTCGCATCTCCAAAACAATAAACAATCGTTGGAGATCGAGTGCTCGCGACCCGCATGGAACTGTAGAGATCGTTACCGCTAACGAATAATCGAGAGTTCTGTGAAAGTCGCGATAGCCAAGAACTGCGAGTTCTAGCAGTCATGCGTGCCGCAGCACTGGCCGATGCGCTGGTAGACGCATTTGTAGTCATATTCGCATTGGAACGTGCCGCTTGAGCCTCTTGCTTGCGTGCGAGTTCGCTTTTCGTGTCAAACGAAACTGGCATTTCGAGCAACTGTTTAGCGAGTTCCGCTGCGCGATCGCGTTTGTCAGCACGCCACAAGGCGGTCATCACCGTCGACATGATCTCCCAGTTCGTCGGCTCGCGCGCAAGCGATTGCTCGGCTAACTCGACCGCTTTGTCGTTCTCACCGCGAGCAAGCAGCTTCTCGAGTGTCTGCGTAACATTCTCAATCGTAGCGACGCGACTCGCCAACTTCGCCCAGATCGCTTGTGCTTGCGCGATCTCGCCCTGCTCCAGATAAAAACGCGACAGTTGAAAGTCACCTTCCGGACTTGGTGCGACTTCGTTCAAGCGTTTTTGGTAGTTCGCTGCCGCTTCCCAATCGAACTCGACCTGCGCCAATTTGATCAACGTTGCCAAGAGATCCGCATCGCGACTCTCCTCACGCAGCAGCGGCTCGAGCAACGATCGCGAAGCCCCCAGATCGCCCGCTGCTTGATGTGCCGCAGCGACCAACAAGGTCGCTTCGCGTTGCCGATTTTCTTCTCGACCTATCGTCATTAATCGCGTTACCAATTGTTCGAAGCGATTGGTGCGCAGATACAGTTCGGTCATCGACTCAACATCAGCTCGTTTTTCTTCCAGCGTTGATGCGGTGGAGTAAGACCGCCAGTACAGCTCCGTGGCTTCTTCGGTCATGAACTGATTCGCTAGATTGCGAGCCAAGTCGCGCATCGCGTCGCGATCGTTCGGATTGCTGCGCACGTTGCGCCGCAGCGCGTCCAGCCCCAGGTCGGTCTTGCCAGCTTGAAAGCAAAGATCTGCATAAAATCTGTACTGTTCGGAGTTCGCAGAAGTTGCTGACACCAATTCTTGGCCGGTCTTAAGCGCATCCTCGACTTGGCCAAGCCGCATTTGGAGCGATGCGATCTGCGTTAGGTAGTTCGAAAGATAGCGTCGGTCGAGCATCGTGAGTTTGCGAAGTGTTTCCACTGCATCACCAAACATGCCCGCTTTCTCTTGAACGCGAACGGCAATCGTCTGCACCGCGACGGATTTGCTGTCCAGTTCAGCAGCGCGTTTAATCGACTCGGCCGCTTGCTGAAATTTGCGATCAGCTTCTTGATAGCGAGCCAACAGTTCCCAGCTCTTAGCGCTATCCTTCTCTGTTGTCGAAGTTGCCCGTTCCAACTCAGCGATGCGTTCGACCAGTTTATCGTTCGCTTGAAAGTTCTTAATCTGCTCTTCGATGACCAGCGATTCTTCTTCGGGAGATTCAGCGAGCGCGGCTGCCAACTCGAGTTGCTTTAAAGCATCTTCGTACTTCGTGGCGTCTCTCAGCATCTCTGCAAAACGAGTTCGTTGGCCGAAAGTGGGCTTGTCATCGCAGACGCGTTCCATGGTAGCGAGCGCTTCATCGCGCAGTTGGAACGTTGCTAACACTTCGCTCAGGCGGACAAGATTCTCGCGATTCTCGCGCGGTCCGGAAGCGATCTCACGCCAGACCGTCAGTGCTTCCTCTTTGCGATCAAGCCTGAATAGATACTCGCCGAGATACTCACGATACTGCGGTTCATTTTCGGCCAGCGCGATCGCTTGACGATACGTTGCGATTGCGTCGTCCGTCAAATTCGCTCCGCGCAACAGATCTGCGACGCGAGCAACAGTGACCGGATCGTCACCACGTTTTTGTAGCAGTCGTTTCCAAACTTCCCCTGCTTCCTTCGCGCGTTGGGCTTCCGGAATTGCTTGGTTGCTGAAAATCAACTCGCCCCAGCGTACGATTGTGTCTGGGTTATCCGATTGAATCTCGGCGAGCGCTTTCATCGCTTCCGCAGCTGGTCCGAATGCGCGATCGCGCTCTAGTGCATCTACGAGTGCGAGACGCGGCGCCGCTTCCGTTGGTGCGCGCTCGATCGCCTTTGAAAACCACGCTTTGGCTTCCGGCGTTCGACGTTGTACCGAAAGCAAGCGACCGATGCGCAACATTGCATCGATGTCGTCTGGATGTTTCTCCATCCAACTCGTGTAGTAGTCGGCTAGTCCGTCGTAGTCGTTGCGAGTCAAGAAGACGTTGTCGATGCGAGTCCGCAAGTCCTGATAGATCCAGCTATCCGGATTCACCTGTCCGAGCAGCTTTTCGAAGTCCGCTAGCGCTTCATCGCGGCGACCAATATTCTCTTTCAATTGTGCGGCGCGCATCGCCATTTCGACTTGTCGGAAACGATCTTTGGTGGTCTTCGCAAGTTTTTCGAAGCGTTCGAGCGCTTCCGCGTTTGCACCTTCTTCCGCTAAGACGATTGCAATCTGCTCTTGAACCTGGGCGTCGCCGGGAAAGAACTTCTCCATACGATTCCAGACCGCAATTGCATGTTCGCTGCGCCGCATGCGTTGATACAACCGCCCTAGTTCCTGAAAGATCTGCAGCATGTCGGCCTTTGCAGGCTTGCGCTCAATCGAACGTTCGAGCGCCGCTGCGGCTTTGTCGACATCACCAACCAAGACAAGCGTCTTGCCCAAGTAGTAACTAACCATCGGCTCCTTGGGCAGCAATTCCTCGGCGCGCTCGAGCGCCACGCGCGCCTCTGCATCTTGACCGCGTTGCATCTGAACCATGCCCAACAACATCCAAGATTCACCGCTATTTTTTTCAGTCGCTTCACTGCGCAACGTATCGCAGAATTTATCGAGCGTTCCGTTTTGAATGTGGTAGCCATAAACTTTGTCGAGCGCAGTTCCCGTTCGCGGACGCTTCTTTAACAGCTCTAGGAATCGTTCTGCTGCGACTCGTTCCTGCTTCTCCGTTTCCGACTCAGCGATTGGTTCCGCAGCAACTTTAGAATCCGCTGACAAGTCATCCTGTGCAACGCTTAGCGGTCCTGCAATGAATAAAGAAATCCCGCTGATGCAAGCAAGTAAACAAGGAAGACGGCGATCGGCGAGAACCGCATTTAGAAGGCGTGAACGAGTGTAAGGCATCACTGCATTCCTCCATATAGTTCGCAAGAAGACAGAGCGGTTGCTCCGTCGGTCGGCTCATTATGGCAGCGCCGCAACTTGCAAGAAACTATCGCTGAGGAAAATTATCCGGTCGATAGTACAGCGCTAGTAGGACGCAATTTTAAGACGATAGACTGGAAATCCATCGATCGAATAAAATTTCTGCTGATGAGCTGATCAGCAATAGCGCTTTAGCTTGCGTTAGCGTCCGATTAACAACCGCTAATCGAATGTTAATGCGAGCGTTCGGCGTGGAAACTCAAACTGCCTACCGCCAATCGAGACCTTCGGGCAGCTTGTTCAAATTGCGTGGCGCTCCGTCAGTTACCACGACCATGTCTTCGACGCGAACGCCACCAAAGTTGCGACTATATAATCCGGGCTCGATCGTAAAGACTTCGCCGAGCAAGAGTTGGCCGCCTTTGTCGTCTAACAAAATAGGTTCGTGGCATTCGAGTCCAATTCCGTGTCCGGTTCCGTGCGGCATAACTGGCAAGTCACTGATTTCGCCTCGCGCGAACGGGTATCCGTGTTTGGCCAAAGTCGACTTGGTTGCGTTGTGAACATCATCGGCTGAGTTGCCTGCCTTTGCGGCGAGCATCGCTTGAGCTTTGGCATCGACGACTGCGGCATGCATCTTTCTCATCTCGTCGCTCGGATCGCCATGTACGACTGAACGCGTGCAATCTCCCCAATACGATGTGGTAAGGCTGCGCGGAAAGATGTCGACGATCACCGACTGGCCGGTATACAACGGGCCGCTACCACGTTCGTGGCAATCAGCCGACTGCGGTGTTGAAGCGACAATCGAGTCGTTGGGGGTCGCGTAACCGAGATCCAGCAGGTAGACGCTGATCATCTTTCGCAGTCGTTCGCTGGTTAGCACTTCTCCGCCGTGCATTAGGCTTCCGTCGCTGTGAGCGGTAGCGCGCGCGACTGTTTGACAAGCCATCAGCATCGCCGCTTCGGTGGCTTGCTGAGCCGCAGCGAGCCACTGGAGTTCTTGCTCATCTTTGACTCGACGATCCAGCACCCCGAGCTCCGGTGAATACTCGACCGCTATCCCAGCTTGTTGGAGGTGCCACGCGAAGATGAACGGAAGAGTTCGATCGGTAATCACTCGTGACACGCCGGCGCGTCGCGCGCACTCGGCCACCGATTGTGCCGTCGCTGTAGCTCGATCGCCCGATAGGCCACCGGCCGGTTCGTAATCGATTGGGCAACTAACGCGATCGACCTTTACCTTCTTCATCGCGCGGTCTTTTTCGATGTCGCGAACGATGAATTCGGTGCGCGTCTGACCGTTGTCTTCAATCGCCAGCCAGGCCGCAGGATCGCCAACTGCGAATCGCACGCGGTGATAGAAAGCTGGATTTTCGCTGGGGATTCCTGCGAGCAAAGTGGCTGTGGCCGACATCACTATTCCTGTTCGATAACGATGAGTGGAAAATGAAAAGGCTAAGTATAGCTGAGCTGCTCGCCTTCGCGTGTCCGCCGATTTCATGCCTGTTTGGTGCTAAGGAATCGAAATTCCCGGCTAGCGCCTCGGGCTCACGAAGATGGAAGGACGAAGACATGAAAGCTGATTTTGAAAATCAACTTTCGCGCGAATCGTGGCGCCAGCTTTTCAGCGACCGGACGGCTTCACGGGCGCGGTTTAGAAATTCAGTCTTCGGCTCGCCGGCTTCCAACCACATCGGTGCGCCGATACTAATGCTGCTCAGCAACGGGACCGGCATGTACTCGCCGCGTGGCAAGATGCGATTCAAGTTGTCCATGTACACGGGAACCAACTCGAGGTCGGGGCGTTTTTTGGCGATGTGATACAGACCGCTTTTGAATTCGCCCATGTTGCCGTCTTCGGCGCGGCTACCTTCCGGGAAAACGATCAGAGAATGTGTGTCGCCCATTTCGCGCAGCATCATATCGACGGGGCTTTGGTGGACTTTGATCTCTTTGCGGTCGATGAGCATCGCGTTGAAGGAACTGGCTAGGAATCGTCGCCATCGCGTTTGTCCCCAGTAATCCTTCGCAGCTACGGGACGCGTCAAATTGCGGATCTCCGTCGGCAAAGCTGACCACAACACGACTGCGTCCAGGTGGCTAGTGTGATTCGCAAAGTACACACGCTGGCAAACATCCGGTTGGCAATCGATCCAGCGAACCGTATAGCCGCTGAAAAAACGAGCCAGCAGGATGATGGTCTTGCCAGTCAATTTTCGCATCACATCCGACTCGACCGGATGGTTACGCTTTGAATCGTCATTTGGTTGAATAGCCGCCGCCACGATGTATCCGGGAAAGCAGGTAATAAGGCAGTTTTGTTTAAGTACGCTTATGGTACGCCATCCGCCCGAAAACTCCACTTCAAATTTCGAAGAACTTCGGACCGAGTCCGCTCTAGTCCACCAGTATCAGTTCGACGCTTCAATCGCAGGCCAGTTCGCCGAGGGTATAAGCCTGGGAATGAGAGCTAAAGACTCCACTATAAATTCCAAGGAACGAGGGCAATTCGCTGGCAACTTAGGACTGATTTGAAGTGGTTCGCCCGCATCGCATCGGTTTCCGGAGGCTTTGCGATGGGGACGTAAAACTGTCTCTCGTGCGTCCGATTTTGCGACAACCGCAAGCACTCGTATATCTAACCGTTACGTGCGTGTCACAAGATATTTGCTTTTACTTTCTATGGCCTTATACTGCAACCGACTGGCTCGTACTTAGGCATCAAGAAACTTAGGCATCAAGAAAATGCAACAGGAGATACACCATGGCACTTGTATTGAATTTCAATCCGAGTTCAGGCGGAGTTTTCAAAGATAAAATTTTTCTAACTAGGTTGAATCTTAATTACAGTAACCCGAACGGAGGTGTTACTTATCCGACACGAATGGCCAGGGCTACTGAGCCGCCAGCAGTGCCGCCACAAGCTGGCTTTGTGAACTTGCTCGTAGTTACAGCAACGGATCGCGATGATGAACCCGCACTTGCAGGGAAACAGTTTTTTCTGCGTATTGAGGGACGCAAGATTTTTGTGCTTAAGAGTGAATTCTTGCCATATGAAGCAGACACCGCTACGCCAGCAAAACTACTGATCTGGTTTATCGCGAAATGGAAAAACGGCGATCCAGTGTTTTCGACGGAAGGATCCAGTGTCGCTGCGCTGACAACTTTTGGAGTTGGTGATCTTGTGATAACCGTCGAAACCGAAGAGGCTTACCTCGAATCTACTCCGGTAATGCCTCCAGCTGAGCCATGATAAACCGCTCAGAAGTTTGCCTTGAAGCTCTATTCGGCTTGCAGGTCAATCGGTCAGCAACTCCGCTAACTGCGGTAGGTCGGGATGATTCGGATTGGCTGAGCGAAGTTTGGTTAGTTCAGCTAAGGCGACTTCTTTCAATTGAGCACGTTTCTCTTTCTGTGAATCGGGATCGAGCGCGGCGTAATGGGCTGCGTGAGTTAGAAGCTGGACAGGAAGAGTTTGTGCGTTGATGGGTTGGTCAACAAAAACTGCGTCGAGTGCCGCTTGGGATTTCTCAGCGGCCTCGAGCGCGGTGGCTTTTTCGTTGCGGTCGAGCGCAATCAGACATGCTGACTGCCATGCGACCCCTTTCAAACGCCGGTAATTGATGTTGGCCGGCGATATAACGCACAGGCCCTCGATCGTTTCAAGTGCCTTCTGAGCAGAAGTATCGGCGTTCGCGAGTGCTTTGGTTTTACGTTCGATATTAGCGATGATTAAGCTTGATTCGGCGAAGACCGTTTTCAGGTCGACGATATCCTTAAAGTCGCTCATGCCTTTCGCAGTTAACTGATTCGCTTCTTGAGCGCTTGCCATTGCGCCGACGAAATCGCCGAGGTCGATCTGCGCGAGCGAAGTGGCGTTCAAGGCGCTTGCAAGATATATCGTTTGGAAATAGGGTTTTGACTTTGAGGGATTGTGTGCTCGAAGCAAAATACTTGCCAACTTCCCCTCATCGAACGCCAGGACGGCTTGTCCGGCTTCGCGGCAAATCTCACTGTACAGCACCCTCGCAATTCCAAGTGCCAGCTGAGCCATCACTCCCCTATCTGCTCTGGCACGTTCAATCGCAATCTGTTTTGATTTCTCTGCGAAGCGTAATGCTTGAATCGGGCCGAGGGTTGCGAGTTTATTTTGGGCGACGTCGCGCGAACAATCGGTGAGCAAATGCAGTAGCGCGATGTCTCCGTTGGAGCTGGCGATGACTTCTTCAGCTAGCCGTAGCGCAGCGTCAGCACGCTTGTTGGCTTCCTCGTCATTGCCGCGGTGGCGATACACGTCAGCGCTGCGAACGTAAAGCTGAATTACATTCTTTTTCACTAATGCATCGTCTGGTGACAACTGCAGTAGATCCTTAAATCCACCAAGAGCCAACTCGTACATGTCCAGACGTTCCTGGTCCATGTTGGGAACGTTGGCCCACTGATCACCCACGATGTCTTTCACAAACTGATCGAGGATTGAGATTGCAACTTTGTTGCTTTGTTCCTTTCGCTCATTAGCCGCTTCGGCTTGTTCTGTCAGTAAATTCGCTCGGTCGCGTTCGAATAGCGCCGTGTTTCGTTCTCGGCTGATCGCAAAGTTGGAGAGTAGCAGCGCGACTGAGGCGACGCACAGCGTAACGAACACGCTGGCGACCGCTGTTTGGTTCTTTCGCGCGAAACGCATGGTCCGTTGAAACAAGCGTTCTGGGTGGGCTTTTACTGGTGCGCCGGCGATCCAGTTATCGAGGTCTTCGGCCAGTTCCGTAGCAGAGTCGTAACGTTCCTCCCGTTCCTTCGACATAGCTTTGAGGCAGATGGCTTCAAGCGATTTGGAAACTCGGGGATTCAACTCGCTGGGACGCTTGAATGTGCACGACTTGGCAGCGGCTAGCGATTCGTGGCGATTGTCCTCTTTGAAGGGTGCGCGATTAGTGATTACGGCGTAAAGCGTTGCGCCTAGACTGAAAACATCCGAGCGGCGATCGATTAAATCGATACGACCATTGGCTTGCTCGGGACTCATGAAAGCATAAGTGCCCATTACGGAGCCCATGGCGGTGGGCGCGCTGTCGCTTTGCCTGGCATCGTCGAGCGGCGGTTCGCTGGGCTGGAACGCCGTGTCTTGAACACCTTTCACTTTGGCGAGTCCCCAGTCGACGACGAGCGTTTCGCCATACTTTCCCATCATAATATTCTGCGGCTTGATATCGCGATGAATAACTCCGCGGCTGTTTGCATATCCCACGGCGTTGCACGCATCGATGACTGCGCGAATCAAGTTGCGAAGCACGCGGTCCTCATCGACTTTATCTTTACGTTTCTCTTTGCGTTTGTGGTACGACCGAATTGCGTCGTGGAGACTTTGACCGCGGATCAGCCGCATCACATAAAACGGAGCGCCGCTAGAGAACGTTCCAAGTCCATACACCGGAACAATACCTGGATGTTCAAGACCGCCGGTAATCTTCGCTTCGGCAAGAAAGCGGTCGAGAATATCCTGCGAGCTACGGCGTTCTTCGATAATTTTCTTGACCGCGACTTCTCGATCTAGTTCGCGATCCATGGCGACGAACAACTCACCAAGACCACCACGCGCGAGCTCGCGAATCAAATTAAAACGCTGGCCGATGATCGAAATATCCCCAGCAGGAGGCAGTGCGATTGTCAGTTCTTCACTGTCCGCTTTGTGCGCGGTTGCCGAGTTCAAGGCGGTGCGAATGCCGTTGGCCGATGTCAGGTCGCTCATTTCGGCTGAGGTAGCTTGTATATGCTCAAGGCTCTTCTGAGGCGAACCCGAGCGCGCGATCTGCTTGTCGACGATCGTATTTAGAAAATCGCAATCTGCTGCCGCTAAGACTCCCTTCGCGACAAGGATTTCTCCGATCGAAGTTTGCTTCTGAAGCATCCACTGGTTCGCGGCGTCCATAAAGTGCTGCGACCGAACATAGTCGAGCTGAACGGCCAAAATTCCGAAAAGAAGATTGCGATCTGCGACGTTGTCCAATTTTAGATCCTCGCCGGTGGGGTGCTGCAACGATGTGTTCCAAGATTGTAGAGCGACTCCTGGGGCTTGTCTCGTCAAATTTGAGTCAGATTTTTGGGGCTTAGGGGGGACGGCTGCCGCTGCAAAACGGGTCATTGGACAGAAATCATCGTTTTCGCGTGTGTATTTCGCCATTGACCTGCCAATAGAATCTGCCATACTAGCGATTCATCCGGATGGACGGATGAATGCTGCGGAATGATGAAAAGGTAGGTTTTCTGTGGTTGCGACAGCTTCACTCGATTGGCTTCAGACGCTGGCGGATGCGACGCGCGTTCGTTTGTTGCGTTTGCTCGAGCAGGAAGAGTTGTCGGTTTCTGAGCTGTGTGCGGTGGTTCAATTGCCGCAGAGTACGGTCAGCAGGCATTTGAAGGTGCTGATCGAAGACGAATGGTTAGCCAGCCGCCGCGATGGAACAAATCACCTGTATCGAATCGATCGCGGTTTGTGGAACGAAAATCGAGTCAGTTTGTGGCATTGGGTGCGGCAGCAAGCGGATTCGCCGACGACGAATTTGGATCAGCAGCGATTAGCCGGAATTTTGGCTGAGCGATCGCGGAGCGAAGCGTTCTTTTCGACGGCTGCGGAGCAGTGGGACAAGTTGCGGGTCGAGTTGTTCGGCAAGCAGCTTGATGCGGTCGCGATGGCGGCTTGTTTGCCGAGTGACGCTGTGGTTGGTGAACTTGGTTGCGGGTCCGCCCCTTTATGTCAGTTGGTTGCGCCGTTTGTGCAGACCGCTTATGCGATCGACAACTCCGCAGCGATGTTGTCGGCAGCGCGCTCCTCTTTGACTCATTACAACAACGTGCACCTGAGATCGGGCTCGCTTACCGACTTGCCGCTTGAGGACAATGTTCTCGACGCCGCGTGGTTGGTGCTGGTGCTGGCTTATTTGCCCGATCCGGTCGCGGTACTGCGCGAAGCGGCTCGAGTGTTACGAGCTAGCCGATCGTTGGTGATTATGGATCTGCTGCCACATGATCGAGCGGCATACAAGATCGATATGGGGCATTTGCGATTGGGAGTGTCGCGCGACGAACTCAACGATTGGCTTGCGCAGGCCGGATTGAAATTGTCGCGTTATTTTCCTTTGCCGCCGGATTCGCAAGCGAAGGGACCGGCGCTGTTCTCGGCTGTGGCTACGCGATTAGAAACATAGTGTAAGAGATTGCGTGATAGAGATTTCAAGTTTGTAAACTTTTTGGTTTGAAAACGATTTTAGGAGTTTCCCGAATGAGTACTGTAACACCTCCAAAGCCTGCTGCTGCGAAAGCTGATGCTGCAGGCGCTCGCGTTCCTTTCAAGGTGCGCGCGTTTGATTTAGCGGCTGCTGGCAAGCGCGATGAAGCGCTTGAGTTGATTGCGCTTGGTCGCAAAGAGATCGACTTGGCTGAAGACGAAATGCCAGGTCTGATGATTCTGCGTCAACGCTACGGCACCAAGGCTCCGCTGAAGGACGTCAAGATCATGGGCTCGCTGCACATGACTGTGCAAACGGCTGTGTTGATCGAAACTCTCGTTGATCTTGGCGCTGACGTTCGCTGGGTTAGCTGCAACATCTTCTCGACTCAAGACAGCGCTGCTGCTGCAGTGGTCGCGGGTCGTGGCGGCTCGCTGGACAATCCAAAGGGCACGCCAGTGTTCGCTTGGAAGGGCGAAACGCTGCCTGAGTATTGGTGGTGTACGGCTGAAGCACTTGTATGGCCAGACGGAAGCGGTCCTGACATGATCGTTGACGACGGTGGCGATGCAACGATGCTGATCCACAAGGGTGTCGAGTACGAAGCTGCCGGCAAGGTGCCTGCATTCAACGCTGAAACCGAACCTGAAGAATGGGGTGTGATCCTCGAGTTGCTGCGTGACGAAGTTGCGAAGTACCCAGGCAAGTACACCAAGATGGCCAAGGCAATTCGCGGTGTGAGCGAAGAGACCACCACGGGTGTTGAGCGTCTGTATGAAATGGAACGCAGCAAGAAATTGCTGTTCCCAGCGATCAACGTCAACGACTCGGTTACTAAGAGCAAGTTCGATAACGTGTACGGCTGCCGTCACTCGTTGATCGACGGACTCAACCGCGCCAGCGATGTGATGATCGGTGGTAAGGTTGCAGTCGTCTGCGGTTACGGTCAAGTCGGTAAGGGAAGCTGTCAATCGTTGCGTGGCCAAGGTTGCCGCGTGATCGTCAGCGAAATCGATCCGATCTGTGCGTTGCAAGCTGTGATGGAAGGTTACGAAGTCAAGCCGATCGAAGACGTTATCGGCATCGCAGACATTTTTGTGACCACCACTGGTAACAAAGACATCATCACTGCTGAGCACATGAAGTTGATGAAAGATAAAGCGATCATCGGCAACATCGGTCACTTCGACAACGAAATCGATATGGCTGGTCTCTACAAGATGGAAAAGGCCGGCGAAGTCGAGCGCGTTAAGATCAAGCCTCAGTACGACCAATTCCGCTTCAAGGCGACTGGCAAGAGCATTCTCGTTCTAGCCGAAGGCCGGTTGCTGAACCTCGGTTGTGCGACTGGTCACCCATCGTTCGTGATGAGCACCAGCTTCACAAACCAAGTGCTCGCTCAGTTGGAACTGTGGGCCGAGCGTGACACCGGTGCTTATCAGAACAAGGTCTATGTTCTGCCCAAGAAGTTGGACGAAGAAGTCGCTCGTCTGCACTTGGAAAAGCTCGGCGTGAAACTCACCAAGCTGACCCAATCGCAAGCTGACTACCTCGGCGTTCCAGTCGAAGGCCCTTACAAGCCTGACCTGTACCGCTACTAAGCGACTTGCCGTTAGGCAATAATGTCGAGCTGACTTAAAACTCTAATGCCACTGTTTGCGTGCAAGCAGTGGCATTGTTTTTAAAGAAATATACGCGACTTTTCTGTAGATGGTTGAGTGAGCGAAGCGAACTAGTTCTAGCGAAAACTGCAATTGATCGAACCAAACGCATCCACTATCGAACGTCCTTCCGCGACCGGAATCCATATCCTCGATGTGCGCGTCGAGCTGGGCAAGCAGTTGGTGCTCGATGGGCTTTCGCTGGATGTTTTGCCAGGCGAGATCGTTGCATTGTTGGGCGCGTCAGGTTGTGGCAAAAGCACTTTGCTGCGCGCGATCGCTAGCTTGATCCCAATGCAAGGCGGTGAGATCGCGTTCACCAAGCAGAGTCGTCGTGCTGGCGATTTGGCGTTTGTCTTTCAAGACGCAACGCTGTTGCCGTGGCGGACCGTGGAAGAGAACGTCGTGCTTCCGCTGGAGTTGGGGCGACGCAACTTGGAGAACCGCGAGCAAGTGGTGCGTGCTGCACTCGACGCAGTTGGTCTTACAGAGCGCGACTACAAAAAGTTTCCGCGCGAACTGTCAGGCGGCATGCGCATGCGGACTTCGATTGCGCGAGCGCTTGTTACGGATCCGTCCATCTTGTTACTCGATGAACCCTTCGCGGCGCTCGACGACATCCTTCGTACTCGATTGAATGAACTCTTGTTGGAACTGTGGCAACAGCGTCAGCGGACCATTCTGTTCGTTACGCATAACATCGCTGAAGCCGTATTTCTAAGCCATCGGATCGCGGTGTTCGGCAAAGGCCGCGTCGCCGACTTGATCACCAATCCGCTGCCATGGCCGCGAACGGCTAGCGACCGCACGTCGCCTGAATTCGGAAGGTTTTTTGGTTTCGTCGGACAGAAACTCGCGGAAGCGCAAACTTAGTTTGTTCGTATAAGGCGCCAACCGCGTAAACGAAATGTGAGTGACGCGAGAAACGTAGCGCTCACCGCTGACGTCACTGCCGCCAAACCCTGCGGAGCGACGTTGGGTAAAGGCATACCGAATAGCGACTTTTCGCCTGCAAAATTGAGAACCTCTTGGGCGACAAAAACAAGTACAACCAACGCAGTCGTTGTTCCGCTGGCGATTAACCATCGCTGACCTTGCTTCAGGCAGGTTAGCAGGACGCACAGCGACAGCACTGCAGCAGCAATAGCAGTCGTCCACCAGATGGTTTGAATCGAAGCAAGCAGGATGATTTTTTGGTCGTTGATGAAAAGTGGAACTACGGACGCGATGGCAATCGCACTGCAGGTAAGCATCACGAACAGATCGAGTAGGGTCCAATTCGATGGCTTTGTGCGAGTTGCTTCCAAGCCTAGATTCACAGCTTTAAAACCGCGCATGCGCAGCCCGCTGAACAATACGATGGCAACCAGCGCGATTCCAACTGCGCAAGCGAAAGGATTGGTTGCTAACTCGGGTCGCAACCTTAAATTCTGACCGTTGAGCATTATCAAGGCGAAGGATGCCAGAACAACGGTCAGCGGAATCACAGCAATGCGGGCTCGCACTGGCGCGATGATTGTCCAGGCAGAAGTTAATGCAAATAGCGCGGCGGTGATTCCCCAATAGGTCATATAACTCTGCGAAGGACCACCAAACCAGAGCATCGATATTGGAGTGTCCGAGGTCGCACCGGAAAAACTCAACGCAACTAGGGGCAAGCCAATTAAGATCATTAGGTCAAACCAACTCTTGCCACCTTCGCGCGCGGAAACCACAAGCCAAGTTATTCCCCAGGCGGCGAATCCAAAGTAGAGCATCGGTAAAAGGTAAGCGTAAATGATAAACGGGCGCCATGTGTTGACGGTCCCTGTTTGTAGATTGTAGACCTCCACGCTAACTCCAAACTTGTCGAACACGCGCGCGAAGCGGTTCTCATCCACGAAACGTTCTTGAGAACATCGGCCAGGAATTACTCGCAGAACTCGATTGTTTTCGAGGTCGAATAGGCACGTCTGTGGATCTTTGCCGGCTTCACCAAAACCATGAAACCAGCAGTAGTGGCGATGGTCCCCGTCGAATGCAACAAACTCCCAGCGAACTGGTGATAAGTTCAGTGCTTGCCAGCGCTCTAGATCAAAATGCACTCGCGTTGAAGCATCCTTAGCATCCACAGTCAACAGGTTTGCGCGAAGTGACACAGGAGTAAACTTATCCAAGTACTCTTGAGGTAGGTCTATCGTCTGAACCAACTCGAGCGAATCGAAAGCTCGTAACTCAATGCGCCGCAGGTCGGAACTGAAATGCGCAAGGCGATCGTCCCACCGTGAAATAATACCCATGGGTAACTCTTGCGTTGCGAGCAGCTTAATCGAACGCTCCGAAAGCTCGAATACCTCGAGCACCTCTTTGGGAGGAACTGTGTTCGTGGATTTGAATCGTGTTAACCAACTTGTAGCATGGACGGCGCCCGGAACTGGATTCGAGCCGGAGTACGGCGCAGCTAGCTGGAACATCTGCAATTGCTGATCCTCGAGATCCACTGCACGAATTGCATTGGCGTCGGCTGAAATGTAGTAACGACCTTTAACCAAGTCGATCGAGTCGCCCGGCAGGTCAAACTCCACCATGCGCTCGGCACCGATTTCGATGTGTTTGAAGTAAACGAAGCGGCGTTCATCTGGCGGCAGTGGCAAACCTGCTTTCTTGCGTTGCTGAGCTTCTTTAAGGCTGTATCTGCTGCCAAGTCGGACGCACTCGCCTTTCGAGTTGATCGAATCGGAGGACGCGACTTGGTATCCCGGCGATGAGCTTAGCTGCCCTGTGTTCAGATCGAGTCGCTGAACAACGTTGCCTCGGCTGTGAAATGGATTGGCTGCGTGAAATCGCGGACCGAGTTCATAATCGGTCCAGATAGCCAGTTGCCGGTCGGCGTCCAAGCGCGCGCCGAGTCGGGAGTGTGGCATCGTTTTAAACGTCCAAGCTACGCAGGCGAGCATGGGTAGTAGCAGCAACACCAGCACAGCACGACCGACGACCCTGCCTCGTCGCAATCCAATCTGCGCGCCATTCAAGTCGTGCTTACGATGCGCTGGGGCGTGCATCAGTTTGTGACTCTCACTCGTCTGTCAGAAAACCTTCTTCGGCAGCCACGATTGCTTGGTAACGTGACACGATATCGGCATCCGCAACCGCGGCGAGGTTTTGCGATAATACGACGCTCTCGAGTTGCTGGATCAATCGACGGAATTTAACTTGTCGCAACTCTGCTTCGTTCGCGGCTTCACGAGCAAGCGCTCGATCGTCATTGCCCTTCAAGAAGTCTGCGTAGCCATCGAGTTGCTCGAGTTCGGCCAAGAAAGCATCTTGCTTATCGGCTTGCAATAAGTCCGAGTTCTTCCATTGCTTAGGGTCTTCCAGCTCGGGCCATTTCTCAATAACTGTCTCTTGTATTTTGCGGCGCGAACTTGATCCACGCGAGCGGCGCCAACTGGATCGCCGCATATTGCGAAACTCGGTACGCTGTGTTTCGTAGCGTTTTGTGACTTCGGCAACGTCGCTTGACAATGGAATACCGAGTTTCTCGGAAAGTCCGACGATGATCCGTGTTTGATCAGGTCGGCCGCGAGCTGCGATGTCGTAGATGTTTCCGGACAGCGATGCAAGCTTGGCATCGGCCGCGAGGCGGGCATCTAGATCGAAGTCGTCTTCTTCACTTTCATCGCCGCGCGAGGGTGCGCCACCGGGCATTTCGTAACCAGCGATGCGGCTGTAGCGCCGTAGGATTGCGTCGCTGGTGCGAAGCGGGATATCAATCGTTTCACTCGCAACCACTGCGTAAGCATGCGCTTCAGCAAGTGAGATGCGTCGGTCATTGTTGCAGTCGATATTGCCGACTGCTTTGCCGGTTCGTGATTGGCCTAAGAACGCTCCCCAGAAGTAACTGCTGTACTCCTCGTCGTTCTCAACGTCGGGTCTGCAACCGGCGGCTGGTAAATCATGTTGTTGCGCGAAGAAGCCGCAGCGAATGTTCTTTGCAAAGCCTTCGTCGGCGTCACCAGCTTCAAAAACGGTGTTCGCGAACCCGCCGCAGTAGCACTGGGCCATTACCGAGACAACTGTGACATCCTCGGGCAGTTCGTCCAGCCAACTTGAAAACTCGGTCATCTTCAACGGCTTGTTACCCCAGCACGAAATCGAAGTGTTTCGTGAGTCGTTGCTCCCTTTAGCTGAACCACCGTGCGCGGTCACATAAACGAATAGGCGATCACCAGCGGATAGTTGCGAGCCTATGGCGTTGAGACCTTCGCGGATATCGTTGGCTCGCAAGCCACCAGAGATATTTGGCACTTGATGATTGCGATAGATAATTGCTTCAGAGCTGTTCAGTCGAAAGATATCCGAAAGCGCTTGGGTGGCAGGTGCAAGCTTACTTGCCCGGCGTTGTAGAACTTGCAAGTCGTGACCGCCATCGAATCCATCGGCGAAGTAGACTTTGTGTGCAGCCGACGTTTCTGACTTGGACAACAAGCGTTGGAAGAAGAGCACATTGGCTTCGAGTGACGCTTGGTTGCCTTGCGGCGAGTAACCACCGCCGAGCGTGAGAAAGAAATCACGAGCGTGGGCCGTTGCGGACGCACAGAAAAAGAAGCTCAGCAGTAAAGGTCGTAGGATACGCATGCGGTCCAACCTATAAGAATTTCGGGCACGACAATTGTCGAAGCACCGTGGACTCGACCAGCCGCAGTGACCCCGCCAGTCACGTCGCGCTTACAACCGGCAACGTAACTGTAGAGTTTCATCGGTTAGTTTGTCAAATTGCTGTGAGCCTACCTACTGTTTTCAGCGTCCAATTGGTCATACTTCGCGCTGTACTTCCGGTAAAGCTGTTTGTGTTTGTTGTCTAGGTCGACTTTACGGCCTTGAATGAATGCGTGCTCTACCTGAGTTTCGGTTTCGAGAATGTTGCCGTCAGCGATGAATAGCGTTGCGTCGCGGTCGATTGCGATGCTGCCGACGCGATCTTCGACACCCAGAATTTCTGCTGCATCCAAAGTGATCGCTCGCAGCGCTTCTTCCTGGCTCAGTCCATACGCGGCTGCGGTGGCAGCATGATAAGGAAGGTTGCGCATGCCGCTTGCACCAAACCGACCACCGGAACAGATGCAGAACTTGACGCCAGCTTCCTTTAAGCGTTTCGGCAGCGTGTAGGCTTCGTCGTAAGGTTTGTCCCGTCCAGTCGGCGTTCGGTAGACACCGGAAACGATCACCGGCACGTTGTTCTTCTTTAACAAGGCAGCGCAATGAACCGCTTCGTAACCGCCATGAATGATCAGCTTCAGCTCACGTTGCTGCGCGAATGCGACTGCCGATTCGATCTGCGTTATCGAGGTTGCATCCACAACCATCGGTAGCGAGCCATCGAGTACTGGCGCGAGCGATTCGAGTCGCAAGTCGAGGGGCGTTGAATCTGGATTCGCTTCACGGCTGGCCAGGTAACGCTTCGTTTGCTCAAGCAGTTCAACGAGTTCATCGAGGTTCTTACCGGAGCTGCGAGGCCAGCGCATGTGCATGCCTGCATCGGGCTTCAGGGTCATGTCTTCCCAAGTCCAACCGTCGAGCATCATTACTGCCGAACGTCCCGAGACTAAACCGCCGGTCGGTGCGCACAATGCAACCAGTACACCGTTGGCGCGGTTCACCGGAATCAATTCGCTGTCAGGATTGAAGGCTGCGACGGCTCGAACATTCGGATTGATGTTGCCTGTCTCTTGCGAGTCGATCGTAGCGCGAACGGAATTGATCTCCACAAGCCCGATATCGGTATTCGCGTCGATCAAGGAAGGATAGACGTGTTTGCCAGCGGCTTGGATGACTTCGGCGTCAGACGGTACGTCAACTCCCTTGCCCACGGCCGTGATCTTCCCGGCATCGAAAACAACCGTGGCATTTTCAATGACTCGGCCGGATATTGTGTGGACGGTTGCACCGACGATGGCGATCGGCTCCGATTGCTTAGCGCCGGGGATTTGATCTGAGGCCTGTAGAGTTGTCGTTGCCGTCGTTAACGCTGTGCAGCAAGCGATGCAAGTCGCAAGACGTCGGGCCGCTTTGTTAAGGAGTGAAGGTCGTTTCATAGTTGAGTCCGAATGAATTGTTTGGGCGGTTAAAGTGAGTCCAAGCTTTCGCACTAAGTTGCGACTTCGAATCATCATTCGCCCTCCGTAAATTCGAACGCTTCGTGTTCAGCATGTTCGTCGTGGTGATTTCCATGGTTACAGAATTCATCGTAGCGAACCCACCACGTCGATGGATCTTTCTCTGATTGCGGCCTCGTGGTTGTCTTTTCGCCCGACATCAAAATTTTCTGGACGAGATCGCGTTGCAGTTTTGCATCCGTTTCTTGGCGTTTGAGATCTTCATCGCGATCAAAATACTTGCGACCATCGATCCAGGTTTGCGTGCATGCCGAAAGCGTCGATAAGGGTGGACCATTCCAAATCACGAAGTCCGCTTGCTTGTCGGCTTCCAACGATCCGACGTGCGCATCGATGCGAAGTTGTTTAGCTGGGTTGAGCGTGACGAACTTCAGTGCTTCTTCCGCTGGTACGCCGCCGTACTTTACTGCCTTTGCTGCTTCGTGATTCAAGTGACGCGCGAGTTCGGCGTCATCCGAGTTGAATGACACGACAATTCCAGCTCGGTGCATGAGTGCACCGTTGAATGGAATCGCATCGGTGACTTCCATCTTGTACGCCCACCAATCCGAGAAGGTTGAACCTGTGGCACCATGCTTGGCCATTGCTTCGGCGACTTTATAGCCTTCGAGAATATGTTGCAGCGAACCGACTGTGACTTCGTAATCTTCGAGCAAACGCAGGAAGGTTAAGATTTCATCTTGGCGGTAACTGTGGCAATGAATCCAGCGTTTACCTTCGAGAATTTCAGCGATCGCGTCCAGTTCGAGATCGCGGCGCGGTGGCATTCCAGTTGGCTTCGTCGCCCACGCTTGTTGTTTCTGGCGATACAGCTTCGCGGCTTCGAATCGATCGCGTATGATCTGTTCGACGCCCATGCGTGAGAGCGGGTAACGTGGAGTTTCCGTTTCAGGAGAGTTCGAACGTTTGACGTTTTCGCCGAGTGCGAACTTAATTCCTCCTGGGGCTTCGGTCATGATCATCGCTTCGTCGGACGCTCCCCAACGTAACTTGATGACTTGGTTCTGACCGCCGATCGGATTAGCTGAACCATGCAAGATGTTGGCAGTCGTCACGCCACCGGCGAGTTGCCGATAAATTGTGATGTCCGTTGGATCGATGAAGTCGGCGATACGAACTTCGGAAGTGATCGCTTGCGAGCCTTCGTTAACGCCGCCGTCCGTGGCCATATGCGAGTGGCAATCGATGATGCCAGGCGTCACGTGCATGCCGCTTGCGTCGATGATCTTGGCGCCCTCTGGTGCATCGATGTGTTTAGCGACTTCGGCGATACGACCGTAATGAATTAGCAGATCACCGCCATCGATTTTGCCAGCTTCGCTGCAGGTCCATATTGTTGCACCGCGAATGAGAAGCCATTCGGTCTGTTCGTTGATGCCGTTTGCGCCATACGCTCCGAGAGGGAAGTTCACGTCGCATGCGAACTCTGTGGCAGCTTCTGCTTTATCGTCTGATTTCTTCTCGCCGTCCTTTTCGTCCGCGCTCTTTTTGTCTTTGTCATCAGACTTTTTCTCGGAAACGGATGCAGTGAAGGCTGTTGATTTGCCGTCGGGCCATTGCACTGTGCCGGTGAATTCTTTGATCGACTCCTTGGTTGTTGCAACTGCGTTAATCAGTGCCATTCCGTCCGAGTCGGCGCGAAGCGTATCGGCGCGAAAGCTGCCGGTGATCAGATAGCCGTCGAACTTGAACTGCTTGAACTCAACTTTCGCGGCGGCATCTTTTTTTGCTGGTTCGCTGTCAGCATCAGACTTGCTTTCACCTTTCGATTTCTGGTCTGTGTCTGCGTCTGGCTTGGCGGCTTTCTCGTCCTTGGCTGGTTTTTCAGCGAATGCACCGACCACGCCGATTTCTGCTTTCAGTTTTTCCAGTGTGCCCGAGAGTTTCAGTTCCAACTCGTTGGGTTTAGCATCATCTGCAAATGCTAGTTTCCATTCGCCTCGCAGATCGGTCGGCGTCTGTTCGGAATAGGAATCACGTTTTCCAGCGACCCATGTTTCGAGAATCTTTGTCTTCTCGTTGAATAGTGGACCGTCGGTGATAATCACGTTTGCCAGTTTTCCAGTTTGTAGCGTGCCGGCGAGGTGATCGACGCCAAGTAATTTTGCGGGACGCGTCGTAAGTGCAGCGAGAGCGACTTGTTCGCTGAGTCCGCGTGCGATCGCTTTCGTAACGTTTGGCAATAACTCACTTGGCGAACTGAGCGTATCGGAAGTTAGAACAAAATCGACTCCCGCTTTTTCCATACGACCAGGATTTTCAGGAGCCAAGTGCCAATGCATCAGCGACTGAAGAGAAGCATCGACAACTGAGGCGAGCGAGTCGACTTCAGGCGGTTTGGGAAAATCGACGGGCACAATAAATGTGCGACCTGAACCAGCGAGCGCATCGAGTTGGCGATACTCGCGACCCGAACCGCGGATGATCGCTTTCAATGCGAACTCTTTCGCCATGCGATCCGCTCGTAGCGCATACAATTCGTTCGGTCCATCAATGATGGCCGTTTGTTTAGCGCGGACGAGTGACTCGAGATTGGCGAGGGCGATGTTTGTTTCGGGAGCTTGAATAGCAGGATTGGATTCGAAGGCTTGCAGCGCCTGTTGGTACCAGTTCGCGTCGATCAAAGTTTGTCGAACGAGTGCGACTGCACCCATCGGACTGCTCGGATAACTTCCGCGCACTTGACGTTCGGGCAGTAAGCGAATGTGCTGGAAAGCGGACGGCGCAAGCAATGTTGACTCAAGGGGTTTCTCGGAAGTTAAGATCACACAGCTTTGACCTTTGAAGATGCCGTTGTCGGGAGCGGCGAGAACGATGCCGATACCTGACTTGCGGAGAGCTTGGAGTTTACCGTTGTCGGGTTTGAGTTGAGCGCTCAGTTTTCTTTGCGGTTGGACAGTGGTATTCCAAGAGCCCGCAGGTGAAGTGTCAGCGGCGGTTGGAAATTCGACGTACGCATCAATTAGTCCCGGGTACAGGTATTTGTTCTGGCAATCGATGACTTCAGCGTCGGCTGGTGGGGCCAGGTCGACGCCGACTTCCACGATCTTTCCATCTCGCACGAGTAAGTCGGCTGCTTCAAGCGATTTGTCGGGACTGATGACGATCGTAGCGCCGGTGAACAGCGTTGCGGTTGGGGGTTGGAAACGAATGCCAACGTCGGGTGCAGTGCTTTGTGCAAGCAGCATCGAAGCTGACATTGCGCTGACGATTGAGCAGATCGCAAGCTTGCAAAAAGCGAGTTTCCAGGGAACTGAGGAGATATTAACTCGGCGAACTTGGGTCATAACGAGTCCTAGATACGAAGGATAGATAGCTAGTTAGTAACAGAATAGTTGGTTGTCGATCGTTTGAAACCGGATGCGAGGACGCAGCCCACCATTTCTTCAGCAATTCAATCCGGCTATCTTGGAATCCAGATCGATTACGTATCTCGGCACCTCGCTAGTCAGAACAAACTTTTTTGCGAAGTCTACCTCATGGAAGAAAAGCGGTACTTGCCGCCCGAGTTGCACGACTGCAAGGAGCATACGCCTGGATGCGGTTCGGAGCTGTTTATTGTCGAAGGGGATTCGGCGGCGAAGAGTGTATGTAGATTGCGTAATGTTCAGCTGCAAGCGGTTGTTCCGATGCAGGGCAAGCCTTTAAATGCTTATAAGGCGAATGCATCTGCCGTCGCTAAGAACAAGCTTTATCAAACATTGTTGCAAGCGCTGGGTTGTTCCGAGTTATCGGCACCGCAGCAACTGCGTTACGATCGCGTGATTTTTCTGTTTGATCCGGATGCGGATGGCATTCACATCGGTGCGCTGATGTTGCTGTTCTTCTATCGCTGGCTGCGGCCGGTGCTGGAGAGTGGCAAGTTGTATATTGTTCGCGCACCGCTGTACGAGATTGCGAATGTGGACCGAACGGAGATTCAGTTGGGTTACACCGAAGAGCAGTACCGGAAGCTGTGCGAACAGTGCGGCGACTCAACCGACCTCAAGAAGCAACGCTACCGCGGCTTGGGCAGCATGAATGACGATGTGCTGTACCGGACGAGTATCTCGACTGAGTCGCGGATTCTTCATCGGTTGACAGTTGCCGATGCTGAGGCGAGTCGTGTGATATTTGGTGGCAAAGTGGAACATCTGTAACAGAGTCAAAATGCAGAAGGCTGACGTGTTGTTCCGTCAGCCTTCCAAAGTTCGTAGTGACTTGCGTTGGCGATGCGATCCGAGAGTTAAGCGTTGGCTTTGGCGACAGCCGACTTTGCGATGGCAAAACACTCTTTAATGTCAGCGATTGGGTCTTTGGGGTTCTCTTCGTATTCCAAAGAGAACGCTCCGTCGGCTGGGAAATCGACTGCCAGTAGCGCGTCGACTACAGCAACGCAATCGAGATGACCTCTGCCGAGGATCACACCTTCCGTCTTGTCCTTCATCTCTGCAAAATCCTTGAGATGGATTCCGTAGAGGCGACCCTTTAGTAGGCGAATCACTTCGGTCGGTTTTTCACCGGAACGAATGTAGTGGCCAAGGTCGGCGCACGCTCCGATGCGCGCGTCGTACTTCTCAACAGCATGGAGCACATCGAGTGCTTTGTTGTAGCGATGCGTTGGGCCGTGATTGTGAATAGCAATGCGGATATCGAACTCTTTGACGAGCTCATTCAGGTTGCTGAAGGAATCGGGATCCGGGTCGGCTGCGAGTGTCGAGATGCCAGCCGCTTTGGCGAACTCGAACAACTTGCGATTCGCATTGGCATCTTTCGTAAAGCGATTTACACCGTGTGCTGAGATCGTTAGGCCGAGATCGGTGACTTTCTTTTTGATCTCTTGAATTTTTTCGGGCGACGAGTTGATCGGGAACATGTTGCTGTAAAACTCGACGTGCGTAAAGCCGATATCTGCGGCGTGCTTGAGTGCATCATCGACAGAGTATTCGCGCAGCGAGTACAGTTGGATGCCGAGGTTGATGCGTGGAGCGACGGTTGGTAGCGCAGCGGCTGGCCGAGCGTTTCTTAGCAGAGTTGCGGCGGCGAGCGTTGCAGAAGTAGCAGCGAGAAATTTACGGCGTGTTGGTTGGGACATGGACGTGTTCCGTTGTTGTGGGAAAGGAAGTTGCGAGCGCGGAAGCGTGAGGCAGGTTTGCACGGAGCTAAGCTGGAGACGAGTTTAACTGGAGTCGTTAGGCTAAGCCACCGCTGGCTTGGAAAGTTACCAGAGCGTGGCGTGTGGCTTGCACATCGTGAACTCGTAGAATTTGAATACCAGCGCGAGCTAGAGCGAGTGTAACGCCAAGTGTTCCAGCGGTTCGATCTAGGTCTTTGTCGCCAATCAACTTGCCGATAAACCCTTTCCGCGAATGACCGACGAGAATCGGACGCCCAAGCGCGAGAAAGCGGTGGCTGGACCGGACCAGTTCGAGATTGTGTTCGTGTGTCTTTCCAAATCCGATTCCTGGGTCGAGGCAGATTCGTTCCGGAGCGATGCCAGCGGCGACGAGGAATTTGTCACGCGCGGCGAGATAAGCGTAGATTTCGGCAACGACGTCAGCGTACTGTGGGTTGTCTTGCATCGATTGCGGATTGCCTTGCATGTGCATTGCGCAGACTCCGACGTTCGAGTCTCTTGCGACTTCGATCATTGCTGGATCGAGTTCGAGACCGGTGACATCGTTAATGATTTCCGCGCCGAGTCCTATCGCTGCTGCGGCAACTTGGCTTTTCGAAGTGTCGATAGAAATTGGAATGGAAACGCGACCGATGAGCGCTTCGAGTACGGGCACGATGCGACGCAGTTCGTCGTCCGTTGAAACAGGTTGGCTGTAGGGCCGCGTGCTCTCGCCGCCGATATCGAGAATATCAGCGCCCTCATCTTCGAGTCGTAGTGCGTGCTCGATGGCTGTGTTCGGAGTAAAGAAGTGACCGCCATCGGAAAAGCTGTCGGGAGTCACGTTCACGATGCCCATCACACAGGGGATATCAGTGAACTGAAGCGTGCGCGTGCGCAGTTGCCAATGGCCAGTGCGCGGTGCGGCTAAAGTTAACTCTGTAGAACTGGTTGGCGAATCGCTGTGGCTCATGATTCTGCGGCTCATGTCAGTTGCTGATTGGCAGTTCGACTTCAGGCGGAGATAGGGAACTGGGGTGCCGAAGGGGCGTGCGAGAAATCCGTGTCTGCGATGAAGATCGCGCCGGCGAGTGGCGAAGCGCTGCGACGATCGGCGGGCATATGTTCGACTGCTGTGGTGATGATCAACTTGACCGAACCATCAGGATGTTCGATGAGCAGCGGGCAGGTGGCTTGTGGGCTGCCAGGAGTTTGCCAGATGCGTTCCAGTTCGCCGCTGATCAGACTGTACTGACGCGTCTCACCGAATTCGGCGGGATTGGGGTTATAGAAACTGATGATGGTGCTTTGTTCATCGGGTGTGAGGCACATACCGTCTGGAAAACTGTCGAGTGCCGTGAGATCGATGACCGTTTCGCAGTCGGTGATTGAGCCCGAGTTGATGTCTAAGCGGTAACGAACAACACGTTGCGTCGGAGTGTCGATATCAAACAGGTGGAGTTTGCCGCCGATGTCGATGATATCCTTGCCGTTGCTGCAGATCTGATCATTTCGCAATCGAACGAGTTTGCCATCGTGGCTGCGATAAAGGTACAGCCCTGCCTTTTTAGTTTTGAATTCGAGGTCTTTGGTACCGAAGACGATGTTTGAGCCGTAGGTGGTGCCGTCGTTGATAATTGTGTTTGCGACGTCGCTATCGATGCCATCGCAGAGAGGTTTCCAGGTAGCGGTGCTGATGTCGAACAGCCCGAGTTCGCGTTCACAGCCGACGAGGAAAGTCCCTTCGACGTTCGTCGGTCGAGCGAAACCGGGCCGGCCGGGCAACTCAAACGACTGATTTGTTCGATCGTGCAGATCGTAGATGTTCAGTGAGCCGACGGTGGCGTTGGCGCCATGTTGGATGCCTACCCAACTGAAGCGTCCGCCACCGATTGCGTAAGGTCCTTCCGGCAAGAATCGGAGAGGTTCATTGTCGGGCAAGAACAGTAAATCAGCACGAATGGTGGGAAGCATATTTGGACCGAGAATGCGAGGGGATTAGGTGAAAAGTTGGCCTGAACGAAACAACGCGGCTTGATCAAGCGGCTTGGTTTCAGCTTACCGGATCGGACGTGGTTGTCTATTGCAGGCGTTACAATCGTACTGGGCGCTTCTGGCGGACTCGCAGTCGCGTTCCAAGCAACTTTGCGACTGTTTGGTCACGAGAAGTCATTGAACTCGCTAGCTTTTTGGATTTTTGGCGGTCAAAATGAAGTACGCAAGGCGGGCGTAGTGATGACGCGCTATCGAACGAACACTTGGAGCGAGAAATGAGAAAAGTACCGCAATCGAAACGAATACTAGTTCACCTGCAAACCGTCTTGCAAACCGTGTTGGCTGGTTTGGTGATTGTTGCGCTGAATGCTGGTTCGCATGCTGACGAATTCAAGTTGAAAGATGGGCGGACGTTGGTTGGTCAGTTGATATCGGCGCCGAAAGGTGATTCGAAGCAATGGACGGTTCAATTGTCTGCGGGAACTTTTGTGCGGTTTGATAACGAACAGCTCGTGTACAACGGACATTTGAAGCTGGACGATCGACTTGAGAAGTACCGACTGTCGCTGAAGAATGTCGAAGCGACTGCCGAGTCGCATGCTGGACTGGCGGGTTGGTGCAACAGCAACGGTTTGAAGGAACAAGCGGAAGCTCATTATCGTCGTGCGTTGGATTTCGATCCGGAATTTCGGACGGCTCGCTATGCATTGAACTATCGCGAAGATGATTCTGGGCGTTGGGTGCTGCGCGACCAGTTGATGACTGAGGGTAAGGGGAAAGTCAAAGTTGGCGGTCGCTATGTTTATCCCGAAGTCTATGCGTTTGAAGCGCAGAAGGAAGATTTTGACAAGAAGAGCGGTGCTTGGAATGTGATAGTGACTCGGTTGCAGCGCGATATCGTGGCGGGAAAAAGCAACGCGGCTAAAGCGCTGGAAGAGCTGATGGCGATCAACGATCCGTATGCGGTGCCCGCGTTGGGTGCGCGGCTGGTGGATGCGAAAACGCCGACGAAGGTCCAGTTATTGTATGTGCAGTTGCTGACGCAGTTTCAAAGTTCGGATGCGGTCGGGCCGCTTGTGCAAGCTGCGTTGGTCGACGATGACATTGCAGTTCGCGATGCTTGCCTCGATTCGCTGGCTCGATTCGGTCGCGACTTTGCAGTGATGAGTTACATAAGTGTTTTGCGAACGGTCGCGGCTAAGCCTCAGGGAAGTGCCGTATCGACCGTGCAGGTGAATCGAGCGGCTGCGGGATTGAACGCGTTGAACGCTGGCAATGCGGTGCTGCCATTGATCGATGCGCTTGTTACTGAATACAAAATGACGCGCAAGCAGCAGGACAATTACAACCCAAACGCATTTACGATGGGTGGCAAATCGGAGACGACCATCGAGAAGAGTCAGAATCAAGAAGTTCTCGGTGCGCTGGTAAAGCTCACTGGTCAGAATTTTGCGTTTGATGAAGCCAAGTGGATGCGGTGGTATGCCAACACCTACGCAGCTCCGATGGGAGACTTGCGGCGCGATCCCTGATTGCCAGTTGTTCGTTGGGCGATGTTAGTCGGATTCGAAGGGAAAGAAGGCATCGACTTCGGATCGAGATAGCTCTGCGAGAAACGGCGCGATGCGGGCGACGACTTCATCGGTGAGTTGCTGGCCTTTCGCGGCTGAGGCGGAGTGCGGGTTGCCGGAGCCTGAGTTGGTGGTCAGTAGATGCCACGGTCGGCTGAGGGTTACCCAGCCGTGTTTGAGCGCGTCGAAACGGAGTGGCCGACGTTCGCCTGCGTCGGCGCGGAGGGTTCCGGAGTCGGTTTTGGCAACCAGTTCAGGGCGAAAATGCAGGATCAGTGAGGTTTCCATTTCGCCGGCGTGATCGTCCGGGTGTTGGCAGATTTTGTCGGCTGCGTCGCGAATCATCTGGTACCAATTGCAAAGAAAGACGTGCACTTGGGTGTGGCCGGCGATTTCGCGCAGGAACGGTTTCAGGTCGTTTCCGCCGTGACTATTGAAGATTACGAGCTTGCGAAAGCCGCTGGATTCCAGCGAGTTCACGAGGTCGCGGAGCATTAAGAAGACTGTTGAGGGCTGCAAGTTCATAGCTAGCGGAAACTGTTGCATGTTCGATTCCGTCCCGTACGGAATTGTAGGCAATTGGACGACGCGGGCGCCGAGTTCGGTCGCTTTCTCGCAGCACGCGCTGGCCAACTGCGTCGCTTCGATGGTGTCGGTGGCGTAAGGCAGGTGCAGGTTATGCGGTTCGGTGGCGCCCATCGGCAGCACTGCAACTTGCCAATCGGCAGCGCGAACATCGGCGAGGGTAGATTCGGCGAGCAGCCAGGGTCGAGCTGGGAGAGTCGGCATCGAAGTTGTCCTGATGGCTTGTGGAGAGTCGAGAAGTAAGTGTCTTGCTGCTTGGTTGACTTGAAAGATTCTATAAGAAATCGAAAAAGTTGCGGTTGGTTTTTTTCGATTGTCGCTACGATTGGAACGAACCTGAAACCGCTTAGCTCTTGTAGCGAAAGTGCCGATAGAAACGTCGTCCGAGACGTCTGCGCTGTACAAAGTGCAATTCGGTTGAAGTCGCGCGAGTCCGGATTTAGCCAGCGGATTGTCGTGAAGAGCGAAACATGCAGTCTGTAGGTTACGAAGTTGGAAAAGTAGCGCGAGGCTGACAACTTTGTAGCTCGATATTTATACAACGTACGCTATCCTTGATTAGTTGGCTTCGGTGAGCTGCGCAAACTTGAACGAAGTTGCGGGCTGGGCGAGCAAACACACGCTGACGGACTCGAGTTTTCAACCGCGATGATTGCACAGAACTGGACAATGGCGAAAAGGCGTAACCAGACGGACACGCTCAAAGCACGGCAACGATTGGGCAAATATCGCATCGAGCGACGGTTGGCTCAGGGCGGTTTTGCGTACGTGTATCAAGCGCTCGACACGATCGAGGGGGTTCGCGTAGCTTTGAAAATGCCGCATCAGAGTGTTGTTACGCCGGCGATGCTCGAGTGTTTTCAGCGGGAAGCCCGGTTGGTGGCGCGGTTAGATCATCCGAATATTCTGCCGCTCAAGGACGCCAGCTTCATCGAAGGTCGCTTTGTGATCGCTTCGAAGTTGGGTGAGAAGACACTTTGCGATCGGCTGCGGAATCGAATCTCGTTCGAAACCGCGCTGGAGCTTTCGATTCAGATGGTTTCAGCGGTGGCGTACGCGCACAAGCTGAGCATTATTCATTGCGACATCAAGCCCGAGAACATGATCCTGCTGCCTGATGGTCGGTTGCAGTTAGCGGACTTTGGAATTGCAAAGGTTGCTCAGAAGACCATCAACGGATCGGGTTCGGGAACGGTCGGATACATGGCGCCGGAGCAGGCGATGGGTCGACCGAGCACGAAGAGCGACGTGTTTTCGCTTGGGTTGATCATGTACCGGATGTTCACGGGTCATCTGCCGGTGTGGCCGTTTGAGTGGCCGTTTGTGGGTGCCGCGAATCTTCGGCGCAAGGCGCACCCGGATTTGATTACTGTTATTCGCCGTTCGATTGAGATGCGTCCAAGCAAGCGTTTTGCGGATGCCGATGAGTTGCTTTCGGCGCTCACCAAAGTGCGACGTCGCGCGTTGCTGTTCCATAATCGCAAGCGCAAAGGCACGTCGCTCGGTTAGATATAGTCGCTTTGCTTGTTATCTCGCAGCCGTGATTCTAAAATTGGGCGGGATAGACGAATTGCAAAGGAAATTACTTCGTGCCTCTCCGCAATCATTTTGCTCCACCGCCTTCGCAGCGTTCTTCCTGGGAAGTGGTTCACGGTGGCTGGCCGATGGTCATCGTGCAGCAATTGGGGAAGTTGTTGCCACCGCAGTTTGTCGCTGGTCCACGCATTCATCTGGGCTCGCGGGCTGAAGTAGATGTCGCTACGTTTGAGCACGATGTTTCGCGTTCTTTTGAGGCGACTGGATCAGTACCTGGCTCTGCTCTCAGTTCTATTCCCGGCTCTGTTGCGACTGAAGTGTGGTTAGCATCTGGTCCCACGTTGCAAGTTGAAACGGAACTGGGTGAATTCGATGAGTATGAAGTTCGAATTTATGATTCGAGTCGGAATCGGCGTTTGGTTGCAGTTGTCGAATTGATAAGTCCAGCGAATAAAAATCGGCCTGAGAGCCGACAGCAGTTCGTTTCAAAATGCGCCGCTCTGCTGAAAGAACATGTGTCGGTGGTGCTAGTGCATATCGTACCGACTCGCGAGTTCAACTTGTACGCGGAATTACTGCGATGGGTTGGTCGGAGCGACTTGGTGAGCGACGATGCGGTGCCGGTGATGTATGCGGTAGCTTGTCGATGGAGCCTGCAGGGTAATCGCAACATGCTCGAATCATGGAACCAAAAGCTGCAGATTGGAGAGTCGCTTCCAATATTGCCGCTTTGGTTAGCAGAGAATTTGGCGGTACCTCTGGATTTGGAAGCGAGCTATGAGAAGACGTGCTTTGACCTACGGATTGCTGGTGCGGAATTCTGATGCATGTCGATCTTCAAAGTGCATCAAAAAAGGATCGAAGCTGCGGGGTGTAATGCGCCAATAGAAATGTCCCCTTGAAGCGTTCATTAGAAATGTCCCCGGGGAAAGAGGTTCAGAATAGGCTTTTTGAGCTGTCTTGCGTAGCGGAGGGAGCGTAGCGAGC
The DNA here is from genome assembly GCA_041739135.1 of Pirellulaceae bacterium. Lineage (GTDB taxonomy): Bacteria > Planctomycetota > Planctomycetia > Pirellulales > Pirellulaceae > Aureliella. The sequence goes on along the minus strand of JBGSOM010000242.1, from coordinate 144 downwards.
GGCGCGGAGCAAGACAGCTCAAAAAGTTTCGGCGAGCTGTGTGGCGGTAGGAACACCACGCGAAATGCTTCCAGCCTTTCCGCGCCAGGGATGCGAGGCCGAGGGCTTTTGTCCTTGACTGGACTTCGCTTTGCCGGGTGTTTT
>JBGSOM010000240.1:0-60609 GCA_041739135.1 Pirellulaceae bacterium | reverse complement strand
CGATAAGATACCTGGTCGGCTAATCGCTCCCGGCGTAGCAGCGGGCGGACTGGTGGCTGCGATGGCTAAGAGATTCGGACTGCGCGAAGGAACGCCTGTCAGTGCGGCGATTATTGATGCGCATGCGGGAGTTCCGGGAGCCGGAGCTTCATCGCCGGGAACTCTGGTAATGGTGATGGGGACGAGTTCGTGTCACATGCTTAACGCAACTGAAGAACGCAACGTGCCTGGTGTGGCTGGGATTGTGAAAGACGGCATCCTGCCGGGTTACTATGGTTACGAGACTGGTCAAGCGGCGGTTGGGGATGCGTTCGATTGGTTGCGCAAAGTGACTGGGCATCCAGATTTGGATCAGTTGGGAAGGGATGCCGCCCACATTCCGCCCGGCGCCGATGGAGTTCGATGCATCGATTGGTTCAATGGCTGTCGCACGCCGCTGATGGATGGAAAACTGCGAGGCGCGTTCACTGGTTTGGCTCTGCATCATCGACCAGCGCACCTGTATCGCGCGCTCCTGGAAGCTTCGGCGCTCGGGCTGCGCTGGATCGTCGAAGTGCTTCGCGATGGCGGTGTTCCAGTTAAGAAGTTCATCGCTACCGGCGGTTTGCCGCATCACAATCCGCTGGTGGTTCAAGTCTATGCAGATGCGATCGGCGAGCCGATTTTGGTTCATCCTTGCAAGCACGGACCAGCTTTGGGCGCGGCGATTCTTGGTGCGCTTGCAGCGAATGCGTTTTCGTCGCCCGCAGCGGCGATGCGAGCCATGTCGGTTCCTAAGCCGGGTTCAGCCGTGATGTACAAACCTAATCGCGCCGCGCGAAAAACGTACGACGCACTCTATGACGACTATCGAAAACTTGGTGACTTCTTAAACTCGCTGACTTAGTCTGCAACAATTTTTGAATCAATTGAAATCCAACAATCGCCAATAACAGTCCATTGCCAATAGCCAGTAACAGTCAATCGGATACTCACCATGACCACCACGAAACTGAAGAAGAACCAGGTTCAATTGATTGCAAGCGGAGATTTGCGGTTGTCAGCGAATCAAGTTTGCTGGCCGGCGCAGGACTCGATGGAAAAAGCACTCGGCAAAGCCTTTGAAAGTGCGGGTTGCAAAGTTGTTCGAGCGCATGAGTTTGATTCAAAACTGAAGCACGGGTTCATCTCTAGCCAGCGGCAAGGGATGGAAGTCTTTCGCGACATCGACCCCGACGCGCCTTTAGTTGTAGCGGAAGCGGTTTGGCAATATTCGCATCACGTCCTCGCGGGGCTGACGACACACCGTGGCCCTATTCTCACCGTTGCAAATTGGAGCGGGCAGTGGCCCGGATTGGTCGGGATGCTGAACCTGAACGGTTCATTGACGAAAGCTGGAGTCGCTTACTCGACGCTGTGGAGCGAAGACTTTACGGACGAATCATTTCTCAGCAAGTTGCGTGAGTGGATAAAAACGGGAACAGTCGCGCATGCTTGCGATCACGTCCAACCGCTGAGTGAATTGAAAATTCCGAGCAAGTCCGCGAAGCTAGGTGCGGCACTCGCCAAGCAACTGCGATCAGACAAAGCGATTATGGGAGTGTTTGATGAAGGTTGCATGGGTATGTTCAATGCAATCATCCCCGACCAATTGTTGCACAGCGTCGGAGTGTTCAAAGAACGACTGAGTCAGTCGGCCTTGTTTTATGAGGCGCAGCAAGTAACCGCCAGCGAAGCTCAAGCGGTCTATGCATGGTACAAAAAGCGTGGCATGAAGTTTCATACCGGCCCCAACCACGAAACAGATTTGACTGAGGATCAGATTCTGTTGCAGTGCAAAATGTACGTTGCAGCGGTGCGCATCGCCGATGATTTCGGCTGCAACACAATCGGCATCCAGTATCAACAGGGGCTGAAAGACCTATTGCCCGCCAGCGACTTGGTCGAAGGTACGCTGAACAATCTGGATCGACCGCCGGTTAAGTCGCGCGACGGGAAACGAGTGCTGTTCAAAGACCAGTTGCTTCCGCATTTCAACGAAGTCGACGAGTGCGCGGGGCTGGACGGATTGTTAACTGCGCGAGTGCACGAAGCTTTGCAGCAACCGCCTGAAAATACGCTTCATGATTTGCGATGGGGTGCGGATTATGAAAACGAGTACGTGTGGGTCTTCTTGATCAGCGGTGCTGCACCTCCCGAGCACTTTATCAACGGTTGGAAGGGCACGCATGGCTATCGTCAGCCCGCGATGTACTTTCCGAACGGCGGCAGCACCATGCACGGCGTGTCCAAACCCGGCGAGATTGTTTGGAGCCGCATCTACGTGGCTGATAACGCATTGCACATGGACATCGGTCGAGGCGGCGTAGTCGAGCTGCCTGAGCAAGAAACAAAGCGACGCCTGGATGCGACGACTCCGCAGTGGCCGATCATGCATGCCGTGACTTACGGTGTTTCGCGAGATCAAATGATGGCCAAGCATCAAGCGAATCACGTTCAGGTGGCTTATGCGCAAGACCCAAAGTCGGCTGATGATTGCATGCTGACGAAAGCCGCCTTTGCGGCTGCGTTAGGTATCAAAGTGAATGTTTGCGGAACGCGATCTCGTACGAAGAATTGGGGATGAGCATCGGCCAGTTTTGCTATTTTTGTGCAGGCTGTTTAGACGTTTGTAGATTTGGTTGGTTGGGAACTGGTTTTAGTGGACGAACAATTTCAGTAACTGGTTCGCCGAGCAATAGCGGTTTGCCAAACACGGTTTGCTGGTCGTTCTGATGGCGCATCCAGTCATCGAGTGACTTGCGCATGCCGTTCAACCGCTCTGCGAAAGCTGGGTCGGTTGCCAAGTTGCGTTGCTCATGCGGATCGTTTGCCAGATCGTAAAGCTCTTCGGCTGGTCGTTCGGCATGTCGTTTTACGATGGCCGCCGCCAGCGGATCCGACTTGGCAGCATTCAACCAGCTTTGCCAGTAGATCACGCCGTCAGCGCCGGCAGCGCGAGTGATATGCGATTGATGCTGGAATTCAGGATGCAAGTTCCGAATGTATTTCCAGTCGCGGGTTCGTACAGTTCGGATGGGATAGACATTGTAGTCGCCATCGCCGGAGTGAGTTGCGAAAACTTGTTCGCGATGGACTTTAGTGGTACCGAGTAAGACGCCTGCGAATGAGCGGCCGTCGAGGCCCTCGGGCACGCTGCCTCCGGCGAGTTCGATCATTGTTGGCAACAGGTCGGGCCAGCAGACCATTGCGTCCGACGTCGAGCTGGGTTGGATCTTGCCGCTCCACGTGACGATCAATGGCACTCGCATTCCAGCGTCATACACATTCCACTTGGCGAATGGAAGTTGCGCGCCGTGGTCGGCTGTGTAAGCGAACAGCGTATCGCCTTTCACATGCTGATTCACCAACTCGCGAACTTCACCGAGCAGTTTGTCAGCTTTGGTGACATCGGTTAGATACTTCGCGCGCATCGCGCGCATCTCCGGTGTGTCGATGTGTGTAGGCGGCAGTTTCAGACTCTGCGGATCGTAGCCGTCGTTATCGCTCCACGGCACATGCGGGTGACGTGTTCCAACGAAGAGACAGAGCGGCTTCTCCGTATTGCGTTCCGCCAAAAACTTCGCGACCAACCGCGTATCACTGATTCCGATCGGTGGACCATCGATAAACTCAAATCCGTGCGCTTTGGCTTGCTTACTGTGAGCCACTTTGCCAATGGCGGCGACTTCATAGCCGAGTTTTTGTAGCAGAGGCGGCAACGACGCAACTTCGGGCCGTTTCAGCTTGTGATTCGGTTCGGCGCCATTACGAGCTGGCCACAAGCCGGTCAGCAACGCATTGCGGCTTGGGCCGCAAGCTGGCGAAGCGACGAAAGCATGTGTGAATCGCATTCCCTCGGCAGCTAGTTTTGCCATGTTCGGCGTCTTAATGTCCGTCGCACCGTAAGCTTCCGAGTCAAGTTGGCTGTGGTCGTCGGCGATAAAGATCACCATGTTCGGTTTCGCCTGCTGAGACTTCGCAGCCTGAGGCTCGGCAGCTTGCAGCTCGGCAGCTTGCAGCTCGGTAGCTTGCAGCTCGGTAGCTTGCAGCTTATCCGTGGCGAAGTTGCAGGGTAGAGTGCAAAATAGTGTTGCAACGATGAGTGAAGGCGAGAGTCACGCTGTTAGGATCGATGTGTATTGCATGATAGGTTTCGAATTGGAGGAAACTCGAAGCGGCGAAGAAGTGGCTTGGTCATCAACAGTCGACTGACTTCGAAATGAATCAGTTTTGCAGCAGATCGACTGAAGCGGAGACCATCGTCGTGATCCCAGTTTCTAAAGCTTCGCGCGGGTCAGGATAAAAGAAAGGTGAATGCAGCGAAGGCGGTACTTGCCCGAGTTGTTCGAAACGCTTGAGCCGCTCTGGTGAAACAACTCCCAGGCGATACATTACGATCGGAACGCCGGCGAGTCCATATTGACTGAAATCTTCGCCGCCCATGACGGGTTCCATTGGCAATACGTTCTCGGTGCCGAGCGCTGAATGGAAGCTTTGACGAACGCGTTCGGTTAGTGGTCCGTCGTTTTCGAGCGCAGGAGTTCCTTCTGAAACGGTGATGATTGGCTCGGGCGCGTCGTAGGCTTTGGCGATGGCGGTAGCGCGGCGGCGGATCGATGCGAGAATCTTTTCGCGAACTTCCGGTTTGTAACTGCGGACCGTTACTTGTAACTTGCAATTGTCGCCAATGATGTTGTGCTTCGTGCCACCGTGAATGGCGCCGACGGTAATCACCGCTGGCTCGATCGGTTTGATTTCTCGCGAGACGATCGTTTGCAATGACAAGACCAACTCAGCGGCTTGCACGATTGGATCGACGGTCGTTTCCGGCGCAGCGCCGTGACCGCCACGCCCTTTGACTTCGATATCCACAGAGTCAACATTGGCGAGCGAATACCCGGGACTAACGGCCACTTTGCCGGTCGGCGTGGAGCTTTCGCAATGTAAAGCTAATGCGAAATCAGGTCGTGGGAACTTGGTGAAAAGTCCATCATTGAGCATCGCTTTGGCGCCGGAGCCACGTTCTTCAGCGGGTTGGCCGATGATGACTAAAGTGCCCTGCCAGAGGTCGCGATGTTCAGCTAGAAACTGGGCCGATCCCAGCAGATTCGTCATGTGGATGTCGTGACCGCAAGCATGCATGACGCCAGAGGTCGATCCACCAGCGGCAATGACAGTCTGTTTGGAAGCGTAAGGCAATCCAGTTTGCTCGCTCACGGGCAGTCCATCCAAGTCGGTGCGCAGCATCAGGGTTGGGCCTTTACCGTTTCGCAGCACGCCGACGATTCCATGCCCGCCGACTTTCTCAGTAACTTCGAAACCGCTCTTTTTCCAAGCCGTTGCCAAGTATGCTGCAGTCTTCTCTTCTTCGAATGAGACTTCTGGATTGAGGTGCAGATGCGTGTAAACCTCCAGCAACTCTGGCAGTTTCGCTTCCAACCACTTTTCAAGTTCCCTGGGACCGGCTGCGTAGCTGTGCGTCGTTGAAATCGCGAAGATCGAAACGATTGCGGCGATCAGGAAGCGGGAGAGGTATCGTTCCCGCGGCAGTTGAGTAAAGGATACGAAAGTCAGTAGCGGCATATAGTCAGCTCCAAAAGCGAACTTGGTTGCATGGTAGATGTATAATGACAGGTGTCCGGGGTGCGACCTGTACTATAAACCATCTTCTCATTCAGTGCGGGACCTGCAATACTTTCTCAGCATCCAAACTTTGATCGACTGCTACTCTGACTTTCGAGTGGTTCCCTCTGTGCCGCATGTGTTTCAGACCAAGGATATAACTGGACAGTTCGTTCTGTTGGGAACGGGCACCTCCGTTGGCGTTCCAGTAATCGGCTGCGGTTGCGATGTCTGTACCAGTTCCAATCCGAAGAATAAGCGAACGCGATGTTCCGCGATCGTTGGATTGCCGGGCGGTAATCTCTTGATCGATACCGCTCCGGATCTGCGGACACAGTTATTGCGCGAAGGCATCGGGATCGTTCATTCCGTGCTGTTTACGCATGAGCACGCCGATCACATTTTCGGCTTGGATGATTTGCGATTGTTTCCCTTCATTCTGCAAGGGCCGGTGCCGCTGTATTGCGAGCCCTCAGTTGAAGATCGCATTCGGCGCAGTTTCGATTACGCGTTTCGCACTGGACCAGTGACGCACGCGGGTGCGATTCCACAGCTTGAGTTTCGTCGCATCGGGTTGGAACCGTTTCCGTTGCTCGGTTGCACGGTGCGTCCGCTGAGGCTGCTGCATGGCCCTAATTGTCAGGTGCTGGGATTTCGCATTGGCAACATCGCTTACTGCACCGACACCAGCGAAGTGCCTGAGCAGAGCTTCGAAGTTTTGGAAGGTTGCGAAGTTCTAATCCTGGACAGCTTGCGCTTCGAACCGCACCCAACGCATCTGAACATCGAGGCGGCGCTTCAGATTATTGAACGCGTACAACCGCAGCGGGCTTATCTAACGCACTGTTCGCATGAACTCGAATACGACCGCTTGAATGCAAAATTGCCGAGCGGGATCGAGCTTGCTTATGACGGATTATCGCTTTCGCTAAAGCTAGATTGAATTGGTCGGACTGCAAGTCGGCGGGCGCGCAAGTGAATCGAACTAGAAATCGCGCTGCATCTTGTCTACATTGGTGCTCGGCTTTTCCTCTATTTGATCTCACCTTAATCTCACCGCACAAGGATCCCACCATGGCTCAACAGCAACCTTCGCGCCGCAGCTTTTTGCAGACCGCTGCAACGACCACTGCGATCGGCGCATCGATTCCTTACTTTACTTGGACTCAAAGGGCTTTCGCCAATCAATCGAAGAATGATCGACCTCGCATCGGTTGTATCGGAGTTGGCAGCATGGGAACGGGTGACGCGCATGGGCACAGTAATTTCGGCGATATCCTCGCAGTTTGCGACGTCGACAAGAATCACTTAGAGCGCGCAAAGCAGGATCCGAAAATCGGTAAAGGCACTGCGGACGCGTACGAAGATTATCGCAAAGTGCTTGATCGTAAAGACATTGATGTAGTCAGCATCGTGACTTGCGATCACTGGCACGTAAAGATCGCTGTCGAAGCGCTGCAAGCGGGCAAGCACGTGTTCTGCCAAAAACCGTTGACATTGACGCTGGAAGAAAATCAACTGATTCGCAATGCGTGCAAGAGATATCCCGATTTGGTCTTTACCGTTGGAACTCAGCAGCGTGACGCGCGCAACCTCTTTTTGCGTGCTGTGAACATGGTGCAAAAAGGGCTGCTTGGGAAGATTCACACCGTCACATGCAGTATTGGTGGCGGTGACGTTGCTAAGCAAGACTTTGAAAAGACGACTCCGCCCGACCATCTGAACTGGGACATGTGGCTAGGGCAAGCTCCGAAGGTCGACTACATCAAAGAGCGCGCGCACTATCAATTCCGCTGGTGGTATGAATACAGCGGCGGCAAGTTCACCGACTGGGGAGCTCATCATATCGATATCGCGACTTGGGCACTGGGTGAAGACAAAGAGGGTAGCGGCCCGATTGAAATCGATGGAACGGATGCGAAACATCCTGTGCCTTACGAACACGGTTACGCGACGAATGATCTGCGTTACAACACAGCGCACGATTATGTTGTGAAGTGCAAGTACGCCAGCGGCGTGACGCTGAATGTGACCAGCGGCGGCAACAAGGAAGCGGACTCAGAAGGGCCGCGATCGGTTGGCAACGGTATTCTGTTCGAAGGCGAAAAAGGCCGGATTTTTGTCAGCCGCGGGAAGATTTCAGGCAAGCCGATTGAAGAGAATTGGGACAAAGACGCATACACGGATGAAGACTTGACGCGTTTGTTCAAAGGCAAGCCGCATGAAGGGCACAAGAGTAACTTCTTCCGCTGTGTTCGTGAAGGTGGATTGCCGGTCAGCGATGTGTATACGCATGTACAGGCGATGGGAACATGCCACTTGTCGGCCATCGCCGCTCGACTCAATCGTGTCATCAAGTGGGATCCGAAAGCCGAGAAGATTGTCGGTGACGAAGAAGCCGCAAAGTTCTTTGCGCGCGAGCAACGCAAGGGTTACGAAATCAATCGCGTGTAAATTTATTGTCGCTCTTCGCGGAGCATGCGGCGGCTATAAGGCGACTGTAATGGGAATACCATGAATGAATTTCGAGACGCGGAGTTTCCGCGTCTCGAATCGTTTGGCAAGGCTGTTTCACAGCAGAGCTTAGCAGCGTGGCGTTGACTTTCAGTCGACGGTTCGTGGATTGGCGACTAAAAGTCGCCACCACTAGTTGATCGTGTGACCCTTAGAACTCAAAGACGCCTGAATCCGTTGGCATAACATCCAGCGGAATTGTGGCGCCGCTGAACATGCACTTTTGAGTTGCAGGCTTCTGTTCCTCGCGCGGTGGTCGTGCCGCGGGTGCGGCGCTTGAAGTGATCACCTTACGCTTGCTGACCGCTTGATCGTCCGAGCTGAGTTGGAAGCGTGAAACGAGTTCACTTAGTTGCACAGCGTGAGACAAGAGAGCAGCGGCGGTGCCTGACATCTCTTCCGTCTGCGAGGCGTTACCTTGTGTAACGCGGTCCATCTGCGACACAGCTTTGTTTACTTGCTCGATGCCAACCAATTGCTCACGCGAGGCTGCAGCGATTTCCGACACGATATCAGTCACACGCTTCACTGAGCTGACGATCTCGCTGAGCGTTTCGCCGGAGCGATTGACGAGCGATGAACCGTTTTCAACTTTGCGAACCGAATCGTTGATTAGGACTTTGATCTCTTTGGCAGCGCTAGCACTGCGTTGAGCCAAGTTGCGAACTTCGGCAGCAACGACTGCGAAACCGCGACCTTGCTCACCAGCTCGAGCCGCTTCCACAGCAGCATTAAGAGCCAGTAGATTGGTCTGGAAGGCGATTTCGTCGATCGTAGTGATGATGTCTGCGATTCGTTTCGACGATTCGTTGATCTCCTTCATCGCTTGAACTGCATCGCTAACAACGCTGCCACCTTTTTCGGCGACGTCGCGTGATCCGGTTGCAAGTTGTCGAGCTTGTTGCGCGTTGTCGCTATTTTGTTTGACGGTCGAAGTGATTTCTTCGAGACTCGCAGCGGTCTCTTCCAAACTGGACGCTTGCGTTTGAGCGCCGTTGGTGATCTCTCGTGAGACCGAGGTCAATTGCTGAGCGGCGGAGGAGACCGTACCGGCAACGTCGCGAACTTCACTCAGTGCCAGCTTCATCGACTCGATTGCCGATTGCAACGCAACTCCGACTTCGCCAACGGCATCGTTGCCTAGATCCGGAATCATGATGTCAAAATTACCAGCAGCCATCGCGCTGACAACTTCGAGCACTGTGGCGACTTTGCGGCGCAGCTCTTCAGCCTGTTGACGATCGCGATCCATGTTGGACTTGATCGTCTGTTCTGCAGACACTCGCGCTGTCACACAATCCCAACTAACCAGCGAACCGTAGAAGTTGCCTTGTTCGTCGACGATGCGGCTCGCTCGCAGCAGGAAGTGCTCATCGGCGATGCGAATCTGACCTTCGAAGGGGAAGTTGCGAGGTTCGGCGATCAGATTCTGTTGATGCCGCGGGTTCTTGTGGAAGATGTCGATCGAGGACCCAACAATCTGCTCGACTTTGACGGGTAGGTGTTTCTCGACTTTGCGTAGCAACTCGATAGCTGAGGGATTAGCGTAAGTGATGATGTTGTTTTTATCCGCAAACGTAACGCTGGCCGCCATACTGTCCATCATCGCTCGCGCTCGAGAGTTCTCAAACGCCAAGTTCTTCTGCACGGTGATATCGGAAGCGAACTTGATGATTCGTGTAATGTTGCCGTGTTCGTCTCGAATAGGATTGTAGGATGCTTGAATCCAAACTTCCTTGCCTCCCTTTCCTAAGCGCTTGTACTCGCCGGCTTGAAATTCGCCGCGGCGCAATGAATCCCAAAAGTCGCGGTACTCCTGGCTGCCAACTGTCTTGGCATCCACAAACATGCTGTGATGCTTGCCTTTTATTTCTTCGAGCGTGTATCCGATGGTTGCGAGGAAGTTTTCATTGGCGGTTAGAATGGTCCCGTCGAGGTTGAACTGGATCGTCGCTTGCGATTTGTTGAGTGCCGAGATCTGGCCTTCGAAATTAGCCAGCGTTTTTCGCGCTTCGGTGATATCCGTCGCCAGCTTGATGACTCGCGTAGGCTTTCCGTTCTTGTCGAGGACGGGAAGGTAAGTGGCTCGAATCCAGATCTCTTTGCCACCCTTCGCAAGTCGCTTGAAGTCAGCGGTGCAGCGTTCGCCGCGATTAAGCGCTGCCCAGAATTCGCGATACTCATATCCGGCAGCGCTATTCGGATCAACGAACAGGCTATGGTGACGGCCTTGGATTTCGTCGAGCGTGTAACCCATCATCGCCAAGAATTTGTTGCTGGCGACGATGATCTTGCCATCGAGATCAAACTCGATCACCGCTTCATTGTTTTGGATTGCGTTTAATGCGGCCGCTTCGTAATTCCACGCGGAGGGCTTTGCTTTTGATGGCACTCGACTTTTGCTGGCGGTCTTGGGAAGTGCCTTCTTAGGTGACTTCGAGCTACCAACGACCGAACGTTTTCCGACTACCATACTGACGCCCCTGATTTGATTTTTAGTTTTTTTGTAAGACGCGCGAAACAATGGCTCGCACTGAAGATCTGCACAGACCGAACAAATTCTCGGGTGCGACGCGTTAGCGATTCGCGGAGCTTTGCTACAAGCAAGCTCCGAAGTCACGCGTGTGCCCCGATTTGCGAAACGCTTTGAAACGGTCAAAGCACTGCACCTGGAAAACCAGCAGATGTCATGGAGGGGCTAGAGAATCCCGACATTGCAAACGGCTTACCCAAGCATCAAAATTTATCGCTGGTGAACCGTACCATCCGATTCAAGAGCGACAGATCCACTATGTAGATTTGGCATTTCCGCGACATTTTTCTGGTTTGTGCGCGGCGCTATATTACGAATAAACGGGATGTATGACTTACATCCCGTTTAGCGACTTTTGGGAAAACTCTCTTAGCAGGTAATACGTTAATCCAACTTGCCATCAATCCCCAACTGATGGAAGTAGTGCTCAATTGAGTGCTGGTTTTCGAGCAACCAGTCGATCGAAGGCTCGTTAGCGAGTGCTTTCTTAAGAACTTTGACGGTAGCTTCCCGGTGAATCTCGAACAGTGCTTTGTGGTCGATGTTTTTCAGTTCCGTTACGCTTGGGTCGAGCCAAACGGAATAGATGATTCCCAGCTCATTCGCTTTCGATTTGTCGATGACTCCTTCGCGAACGGCATCTAGCACTCCGTGAGCGATCCCGGCTTGCACAGTTCCCATCAAGATGTTCGTGTACCGCGCGCTCGACACGGTGACTTTCGAAACCATCAATGTCGCTGGTTTGACTTGTGCGTCGCTGTTGAGGATTGCGAACACACGCGTGTGGCCCTTCACCTGATCGCCCAGTAACGTTGCTAGCGCGGTGCCGACTGGACCGTCCAGTTCGCCGATTGCAATTTCCGGTTCGGCGCACAAATACGCTTCACTGCCCTCGACCAAAGCTTCCGCAGTCCTCATTCCAATTCGCATGTTGTTTCCTTTACTGGTACTTCTAAATGGCACTTAAACAGCTCTTAAACAGCCGTTTTTCGCTTGCTTGAATTCGATCGGTCGCGATCTTGAGGACTATTTGTAGCATTGTCTTGCAGTCCGTCAAAAGGAGGTGTCGCATTCACGGTGCGGTTAGAGCTAGCGATAGTGCGGCGACTTTTCTTCAGTCAGGTTGATCAATGTGCGGTTGCGTCATTTTGGTTCAGTCGAATTTCGGTACAATTCGCCGATTCAAACTGGCAATTAACGATCGGAGTCGAACGGGTGTGGAGCAAGCGAATACCTTTCAAAGTTGATATCGCAGGCGTTATCGAAATCATGGGCTCGTCGCTCTACAGCCGGCCCGACACACCTATACGCGAGCTGATTCAGAATGCGCACGATGCCATCATGCGCCGCCGCAATCGCGATTTGGACTACCAAGGTCGTATCGATATCGAACAGAATCCAGCCGCGAATACGCTCAGCTTTTCCGATGATGGCATCGGACTTTCCCCTGACGAAGCGGAAGATTACCTCGGGACGTTGGGTATCGGCATCACCGGGTTGCTGAAGGGACGTGGCAGCGAAGCGGATCGCGCGAGCGTCACGGGGTCGGGCGACCAATTGATCGGACAGTTCGGGATCGGTTTGTTCAGTTCGTTTATGTTGGCCGATCGTCTCGTGGTGGAAAGCCGTCGTTCGGATCATGACGAAGGTGTTCGTTGGTCAGCCGGCGCGGGCACGGAAATCGAATTGTCGAGTTCATCGCGGGAGAAAGTTGGTACGACGGTCACGCTTTTTCTCAAACCCGATTGCCAGTCGCTGTCGGAGAATCCCGAAGTTCTCGAAGCTGCGATTAAACAGTTCGCGGACTTCATTCAGATTCCGATCTATGTGAATCAAGCTGCCGCGCGTTCGAACTTGATCAATGTGGCTTGGTTCAGTCCGACGCCGGATCCGGAGTCGATTGAGTTGGATTTGTCGAGCTATTTTCACGAGTCGCCGATCGATGTGATTCCGATTCGCATTTCACAGCCGGTTCACGTTGAAGGCGCGCTGTACATTTCGCCTCAGCGAACGCCCGGGTTTTCGGACGACGCCGTTGTCGCAGCTACGATTCGGCGGATGGTGATTTCACGGCGCATTCAAGACTTGTTGCCGCCATGGGCCTCGTTTCTGCGCGGCATTCTGGAGCTGCCTGATTGTTCGCCAACCGCCAGTCGTGAAGATTTGGTTCGCGATGGAAAGTTTCTCGCGGTCCGCATCGCGCTGCAAGCGGCGATCTATGATCACTTTCGTCAGTTGTCGGTCGAGCATCCGCAACGTTTGGAAGCGATCATCAACTGGCATCGCTTTACAATCGCCGGATCGGCGCTGGAAGAAGCCCCGCTGCGGCAACTGTTGCGAAGTTGCTATCGCTTTACGACTTCGCAAGGCGATCTGACTTTCGATCAAATATTGACCAAGACGCACGCCGATCCACTCGTCGAAATGGATGCTGAGAATGTTATCTGGTACAACGCGGATCGACGACAAGAACGTTGGCTGAACGAAGTCTTTCGAGGCAATCAAACGCTGTGCATTCACGCGCTGCGCAGTTTTGAAGAATCGCTGCTGGCTGCTATGATTTCTGATCTGAGCGATAACGCTATCGATCTACGGATCGCCAGCCCATCGTCGCCGCACTTCGGTACAACGGTGCTTGGCATTCGACGGTTGGAAGAAGCGCCGGCTGAGTGGATGGAGTTTCTCGGAGCGGATCACGCGAAAATCATGATTGCGGATTGTCGTGGTTCGCAACCTGTGATGGCATTTCTAAATGAACGTTACGAACTTTCAAAAACTTTTGAAGGACTTAAGAAAGACGGCGACATTCCTCCGGGTTTTCAACGGTTGATCGACGCGCACTTTCGGCAATCCCCGACTGACAAGAACGAAGTTATCTTAAATCGGCAGAACAGTCTCATCGAACGCGCACTTGCGAAAGGCATCGCTAGTCCCCTTGCGAACGTCGTTAGGTTAGTTGTTCACTCCGCGCTGCATTCTGCGGGCGCGAATCTCGATTCAACCGCTCAGGCCACTCAGAAAGACGATCTCGATTGGATCGCCCGCGCGCTGTGGGATGCAAATTGAGTTGATTCTGCGCGGATCGAATTTCCGTGTGGTTTGACTCACCAAAAATGTTTCGCAAAAAAGCTCGCAACTCCGCTGGACGTTTGCTATCTCGCGTCATGCAACCGGCTATTATTACGGAAGCCTCACAAGCGCAAACAAGCCCATTAAAATTGCTGTTCAATCGGGGAAACATTCTTTATGAGCGAAATTGATGATCAGTTGAAGCAAGAGTTGGATCGCTTTCGTGAGGACTTCAGCAGCTTGCGGCGCGAAGTTGGCAAAGTCATTGTGGGGCAGGATAAGATTGTTGAAGGCGTGCTGATGGGTTTAGTCGCCGGCGGTCATGTGCTGCTGGAAGGAGTTCCCGGACTTGGCAAGACCTTGCTTGTTCGAACTCTAGCAAGTGTGATGCATGCGCGTTTTTCACGCATTCAGTTCACTCCCGATTTGATGCCCGCGGACATCATCGGCACCAACGTGATGCTCGACTCGCATGGCGGTGCTCGAGGTTTTCAATTCGAACGCGGTCCGGTCTTTTCCAACATCTTGTTAGCTGACGAAATCAATCGAGCAACTCCCAAGACACAGTCCGCGTTGCTTGAGGCGATGCAAGAGAAACATGTGACAGTTGGTGGCATCTCGCACAAACTCGAAGGCCTCTTCTTCGTGATGGCAACGCAAAACCCACTTGAAATGGAAGGCACTTATCCGCTGCCTGAAGCCCAGCTCGATCGTTTCTTTTTCAAGTTGCTTGTGCCGTTTCCAACAACCGAAGAGATCGAAGTGATCTTGAATCGCACGACCGACGTCGATTCGCCGGAAGCACAGCGATTGATGGAACCGGATCGCATCCTTGAAATGAGTCGACTTGCGCGGCGTATTCCGATCAGCGACGAAGTGCGACGATTTGCGATTCACACGGTTATGGGTTCGCATCCAGACCACGAGCTAGCGAGTCCGATGACGAAGAAGTTTGTGCGTTACGGTTCAAGTCCGCGCGGAGCCCAATCGGTTATTCTCGCCGCAAAGATCAATGCGATTCTCGACAATCGATATCACGTTGCAACCGACGATATTCGAGCTGTAGCGACCAATTGTTTGCGTCATCGAATTCTTCTGAATTTCGAAGGGCAAGCTGAAGATATAAAGACGGACGACATCATTCAAAATATCTTGCAGAACATCGGTAAACGCCAAGCTGCTTGATCGCGCCGTGTTGAGGGCCAGACTTCAACGCTCGCTTTAATCGCAGCAGAAGTCTCAGTTGAAGTTGAATTAGAAGTTACGATCGCTTTCCTGTTTCGCAGACCGTATTGCAGGCTGGTTGCATGTCGCTTTTCGACTCTGAATTCCTTAAACGGCTCGAGTATCTATCGTTGGTTTCGAAGCGAATGTTTCGTGGTCAACTGCTGGCGCAGCGGCGCACGAAACAGTTGGGCGGCGGAATTGAGTTCGCTGACCATCGCGAGTATTCACACGGCGACGACTTGCGTTACCTCGACTGGAACGTCTACGCACGCTACGGCGACCTGTTGCTCAAGCGGTTTCAAGAAGAGGAAGATTTGCATGTCTACATCTTGCTGGATGCGTCGCCGAGTATGAGTGTGGGCGAACCGTTTACGAAGTTCGATTACGCGCGGCGTGTTGCGGCAGCTTTAGCGTATATAGCGCTTGCCGACTTGGATCGTGTGGGCATTTATGCTTATTCGAATGAATTGATCGACGAACTACCGATGACTCGTGGCAAGGACCGCGTGTTGACGGTGCTGCGATTTCTCGAAGGGCTGAAGACAAGTGGCACGCGCACCGATCTTGCTCGCGTCGTACGCGGTTTAGTGAACCGCGCGCAGCGAACTGGTCTAGTCATCATCATTAGCGATCTATTCGATCAAGATGGGTTCAAGCAGGGTGTTGACCTGCTGCGTCATCGACGGTTCGAACCGCATGTGGTTCAGTTGCATACGACGGATGAAGCGAATCCCAAAATGCTGGGCGACATCGAATTGCAGGAAGTTGAAACCGGTGACCTGCGAAAACTGACAATCACGGAACGCAAGCTGAAGCAATACGCCGAGCTGTTTCAAGCGTTTCTAGGCGAGATCGATCAGTACTGTCGAACTTACTCTCTGTCCAATACGCGAACGACCATTGATCTACCATTCGACGAGTTGATCTTGCGGATGATGCGTGCGGCAGGAGGTGTCAGCTAACGTGAATCTACTTGAGTTCGCAAATCCTGCGGGTTGGTGGTGGGCTGCGATTGCGCTGCCGATACTCGCGTTCTACATTTTGAAAGTTCGTTTGCGACGCCAACCCGTGAGCACAATGTTGTTCTGGGATCGCGTATTCGACGAGAAGAAGCCACGGGCATGGTGGCAGCAGTTGCGGCATTGGTTGTCCCTGCTTCTGCAGCTTGCTTTGTTGGCGTTACTTGTTGGCGCTTTGGTCGACCCGCTGTGGAGTTGGCAGAAGAGCCAACGGCGCAAAGTAGTTTTAGTTGTAGACAATTCGGCGAGTATGGCGGCCAGCGTTGATGGCCAATCGCGACTCGATAAGGCTAAACAGACTGCCGCTGCGATTATTCGTTCGTTGCGCGTCGGCGATGAAATGGCTGTCTTGACCGCTGGAGGTCGCGCGACCGTCGCCATCGGCTTGACCGAGCACGCGCGCTCGCTGCTCGAAGCGGTCGACGACATTGAACTAACCGATGCACCGAACTCAATGGTCCCTGCCGTAACGATGGCTAAGCGATTGGTGCCGTCGAATGACCAGTCGACGATTATGCTGTTGACCGATGGATGTGATCCGGCGATCGACGAGCTACAGCAAGACACAGCGCTGACGATCTACGGCTTTGGCGAAGCAGCCGACAACTTAGCGATCACACAGTTCCAAGTGCGCCGCAGTTTGCTCGATGCAATCGGTTATCAAGTCCTCGTCGAAGTCAGCAATCTATCGGACGAACCAAAGAAGTGTCGCCTCGAATTGACGCTTGAAGAGGCGCTCGTGGACGTTGTTCCAGTCGAGTTAGAACCGGGAGCATCGAAGACGTTGAACCTGGATCACGCTTCCGCTAGTGGTGGACGCTTGGTGGCAACATTGGACGCAGACGATAGTCTTTCCGTCGATAATCGTGCTGTGGCGGTCCTGCCGACGCGACGTAAAATGCCGATTACGCTCGCCACGCCTGGCAGCGTTTTCCTCAAGAGCGTTTTAGAATCAATTCCGCTTGTTGATCTGTCTGTTATTAATGTCGCTGCCGCGTCTGAGTCTACTGCTTCAGCCGAGCAACTTGCAGGTTCAGCCGAACAACTTGCAAGTTGGAAACCTACGCGTGACAGTATCTTGGTGCTGCATCAAACGGTTCCAAAGACGTTACCACCCGGAAAGCTGCTGGTGATTAGCCCTCGCAACGATTGTGATCTGTGGACGGTTGGTGAGCCTATTGAGACGCCATTGGTAAGCACCGTGGATGAATCGTCACCGGTGACACAACACGTTCGATTGGACAACGTGCTTTTCCCCGACGCGCGCGAGTTGAACTTCGCGGTCGAAGCAGAGATGTTGATTAAAACGCCGCTCGATGAACCGCTCCTTAGCTACATTCGCCGTCCGAACGGCGAAGTGTTAGTGTTGAACGTGGATTTGGACGTTGGCGACCTGCCGTTAAGAATTGCTTTCCCAGTGTTGATGAAGAACGCAGTGGAATGGTTTCAAGGCAATCAAGGTGAACTTCAGCCCGCTTTGGCAACCGGTGAACCCGCTACGATTCAGTTGCCGCGTGTTCAGGTCAAGAATGATGCACCGTCGACGCAATCTTCGAGCAACACGTCTTCTAGTGAACCAGCCTTAGTAAAAACAGACGAATTGGTAAGCGAGAACGCGGATGAGAAGATTGAAGTCATTGCAGCCAACAAAACTGAAGAACAGTTGGATAGCTTTTTACTCCGCAGTCCGTCCGGTGAACAAACTCCGCTAGCTCGCGATGAATCGACCGCAACTCTCGCGATGCTCAATCATTGCGGCATCTGGACCATTGGCACCGCTGACGCGCTCGCGCGCGATCCATGGCATGACTCGGCTGATGCGTCGCAAGATTCGAAGAGCGAATCGGACGCTGCGAAATTGTCGGTCGATGATCCGCAGTTGGTACGACTGGCCTGCAATTTATGCAATCGTGAGGAGAGCGACTTGCGACCACTGCATGAATTGAAGTCGCCCAGCGATTTCGGAGTCGTCAGCCTCGGAGGGCGTTCGATCTGGTTTTACTTGGTGTTGGCTGGACTGTTGTTGGTCGTGGTCGAATGGTGGCTCTATCAGCGCAGGGTGGTTGGATGAACGAATCAACAATCGCCAACGTCGCTTTGGAAATCGCTCGGCCGTGGATGCTGTGGTCCGCTTTGCTGCTGATTCCGATCGTTTGGTATTACTGGAAGAGTCTCAGCGATTTTCCGATTGGGCAGCGACGGGTTTCTTGGATTGTGCGTTCGTTGATTGCGATCTGTTTGATTCTCGCGCTCGCCGGTTTGACTTTGCTGGAACCGACTAAGCGCATGTTCGTCGTGTTTGCAGTCGATCGCAGTCAAAGTGTTGATGCAGATGCGAGCGCGAAGATCGATGAGTATTTAAAGCAAGCGCAGGAAGTTGTCGGTAGCAACGACATGGCTGTGCTCGACTTTGGAGCCGAACCGGCGGCGCTGCGTAAGCTGGACGAAAGCCTGTCGCCACAGGCTGAAGGTTCGCAACGTGCGACGAATATTGCTGCAGCGATTGAAACGGCTGTCGCTTCGATTCCGCCCAGCCATGTACCGCATGTGGTCGTGCTCAGCGATGGACGTCAGACTCTCGGCGACGCTGTGCAAGCGGCGGCTGCGGCCAAAGTTCCCATCAGCTCAGTGCCGCTACCATCGCGCGATGAACCCGAAGTTCAAGTCGCTGAAGTATCGGCTCCCGCTCAAGTGCGCCAGGGTGAACCGTTTTACGTTGAGGTTACCATAGCCTCGAACCACGCTGATGAGGGCTTCATTGATGTCTACCGCGGCGACGTCTTGGCGATCGAGCAAAAGGAATCGATCAAGATTGAAGAAGGTGAAACGAAGCTTCGCTTTCGGCAGACTGTCAATGATGAGAAGCAGGTCGACTATGCAGTGCGCGTGCGCGGCTTTACCGATACGTTGCTGGACAACAACTCGGCTTCTGCGCTGGTTTTCGCTTCGGGAAAACCGACTGTTTTGCTGGTTGATTCCCAAGTCGATCAGACGAATGAGCTGCGATGGGCTTTGGAAGAGCAGGGTTTGTTAGTTCAAGTTCGACCGATTGAAGGCGTTCCGCGATCGTTAAACGAGATGCAGCGTTTTGATTGCGTGATGCTCTCGAATGTTCCAGCGACTGCGATGACGTTGCAGCAAATGGAGATCATTCGCACGTACGTTCAAGATCTCGGAGGCGGATTGATTATGCTCGGCGGTGACCAGTCGTTCGGGCTTGGCGGTTACTACAAAACGACACTTGAAGAGATACTCCCGGTTCGTAGCAACTTCGAAAAGGAGAAAGAGAAGCCGAGCTTGGCGATGGTTCTCGTCGTGGACAAATCGGGCTCGATGGGCGGTCAGAAGATTGAGCTTGCTAAAGATGCTGCGAAGGGTGCCGTCGAGTTGCTGTCGCCGCGCGATCAGATCGGGGTGATCGCTTTCGATGGCGCCAGTTATTGGGTCAGCGAGATTCATAGCGCCGCCGACAAGGGCTACGTCATGGATCGCATCAGCACGATCGAAGCGAGTGGTGGCACGAATATCTATCCGGGCTTGAGCGATGCTTACGAAGCGCTAGCGTCGACTTCTGCGAAACTGAAACACGTGATCCTGATGACCGACGGCCACTCGACTCCGGGTGACTATGAGGGGATCGTGCGTGATATGGTCGCCGCGCGAATCACTTTGTCGAGTGTGGCGTGCGGTAACGAAGCGGATCAACAGTTGCTTGAAGAGTTGGCGAAGACCGGCGGCGGGCGATATTACATGTGCGAAGATCCGCAAAGCATCCCGCAGATTTTTGCAAAAGAAACGGTGACGGCTAGCAAGTCGGCGATCAATGAGTTGCCGTTCTTGCCACAGCTCGTTCGACCAACACAAGTACTCAATGGACTCGAACTTGACACCGCCCCATTCCTGCTCGGCTATGTTGTAACTCGTCCTAAACCGACCTGCGAATTCATACTTGCCAGCGAGTCGGGTGATCCGCTGCTCGCGTGGTGGCGCTACGGTTTAGGAATGACAGTTGCCTTTACATCAGACGCGAAGAGTCAGTGGGCGGCAGAGTGGCTCGCGTGGCCCCAGTTCGGTCCGTTCTGGGCGCAGGTCACACGTCACGCAATGCGCAAAAGCGATGCGAAAGGTGTCTTCGTCGAAATCGATCGCCAGTCCGACAGAGCTCGCTTGATCGTCGACTCGGTCGATGAACGCGGTCGCTTTATCAACGCTGCTGAAACGAAGCTGACTGTAATCGATCCGGGGCTTGATAACCAACCGCTGATCATGCAACAAACGGCACCGGGTAGGTATGAAGCCGAGTTCGCGACAACGAAAACAGGCTCTTACAATCTTGAACTGAATCAGAATCAAAATGGCGTTACCACATTTCGGCAAACGCGCGGCCTGGTTGTCGGATATCCCGAGGAGCTGCGATTGGGGCCGACCAATGAGAGTTTGCTACGGCAGATCAGCCAGGTATCTAACGGTCGATACGACGTGCCGGTTAGCGAAGTGTTTGAGCCTGGACAACGAAGTGCGCGACTAGCGCTGCCGCTGTGGCCGTATCTGTTGATGGCTGCGCTTAGCCTCTTAGTACTCGACGTCGCGCTGCGTCGCATCGATTTTTCGCTTTGGTTCCGGCGTTAAATGACTTAGTGCAATCGAAAGGTTTACCACCGCTATCGCCATGCAGCGCCGGGCGGTGGTTGCCATTCGAGTTCTGTGTAGAACATTGCGCCCACGTTGATATCGTTGGCATGCATGGTGTCGATGTGCTGACGAATTGGCTTGAGCTGCGCAAATCTAGGCAGTGCCACGCACCAGATGAATACGAGCGCGACGACCCAAAGGCTAAGTTTCAACAAGCCTGATTGCGAGCGCTTCAGTTTTGTCATCATACCCATCGCTCCTCGTTGCCTATTTTCCATCCGCTCCAGCATTATTCCTTGAAGAGCACTCCGAACATTAGGTAAGCCATAATAAACGTTAACAGAATGTTCAGTGCTTGGCCGCAAACGTACAGCAGCAGCGGCTTGCCGGATCTGAAGTAAGGCAACAACTGCTTGAAGTTCGTGTCGAGTCCCAGGCAGACAAACGCTAAGCAGAACATCCACTCTCGAATCGGTTTGGTGATGCCCGCGGTGGAAGCGTCGACCCACAATTCGCCGAACAGCGACGCAGCAAAGATAAGTGAACAGACGATCGAAGCCGTGATAAAGCCGAGTACGAACTTTGGAAACCGCTTCCAAATCTCGCTTACACCCACCGCAGGAGTGCTCGCGGTGGTGTCGACGAACTTTGTCCAATAGATCGCTACGGCAAACGCGACGATTCCGATCAGGATGTTTTGAATCATCTTTACAGTAACTGCGATATCACTACCGACTTTGCCGAGTGCCTCGCCGGCGGCAGCAACCGCGCCGGTCGAATCGATCGTCCCCCCGATCCACGCTCCGCCGACACGAGGATCGAGGTCCAGTGCAAGAACCACGCGAGGCATGACTACCATCATGATCACCGTAAAGGCGAGCGACAGACCAATTGCCAGCGACAACTCTTCCTTCTTCGCTTTGCAAGCCGCAGCGGTTGCGATGGCGGCAGATACGCCGCAAACGCTCATGTCTGCCGAGATCACGATGTTGAGCGATTTGCTTTCCATTTTCAGCACGCGTTGGCCAAAAATGCAGGTGCTGATCAGTACGACGGGCGTTACTACCCAAGCGACGAATACACCGGGTACGCCAAGTGCAAGCAGACGCCCGAAGAGCACTTCCGCGCCCAGGAGAACGAGCCCGATCTTGATAAACAGTTCACCGCGAACCGCTGGTTTCAACCACTTGGGAGTTCCAACGGTATTGCAAATGACCATACCGACCAGCAGAGCCCACAAAGCGTATTCCAAATTGGATGATTCAATCGCTTCTTGTTTCGCCATCACATAGGCGAGCACCGCTAACAGAAACACGAAAGGAAAAGCTATCACGAAATTGCTAAGCGGTAACCGTTGCAATGCGACCGCGAAAAGACCGACCAAAAGCGTTGCTATCAGGGCTCCGAAGATGCCAGGTAAAGCTGGCTTAGCCGACTTTTCGCTCGTTTTTTTGTCGGTGGAGGTCAGCGTCATCGCTTCGACCGGAGACTGTTTCCACTGCCCGACTTTGCCGATCCACCCTTTCACCCAAGCGTTCCATTTTGGCTTTTCTGTGATCGTGTCCGCAGTGCTATCAGCAGTGCTTTCAGCGGATGTATCAGAGACTTGAGCGACTTCGCTCGCTGGTGTCGCAACCGCGGGAGCTTTGACTAACCGAGTTGACCAATTCAGATTGCCGGGCTTGGTGGCGAGGCAAATTGCCAGCGACACGAGCACGATGCACAGACCGACAACTCCTGCCGTCCAATCTTCCGTCAATCCATCTCGCGGGACCTGTTGATCGTTTACTTCGGCACGCGGTTCGTCCACTTTCGAATCATTCATGAAGTGACTTCCTTCGATGGGCAGGTGATTGATGGGTGAGTGTTCGGAGTTTGTAAGCGATGCAGCACGCGTCGGGAAAGCGCGCATCGACATTCGCTCAGCCAGTCGTTCAGTGGTGTTTTAATTCGTTTGGGTGGGCGTGGCGAAGCGCCATCTGTCAGTTACTAGTCGCCGTTAAGGTCGCTATAATAAGCGACGTTGCCGACACTGTGGATAAGGTGGCGCCATTTTGCTGGATGGCAGTTTAATTGCGACGCGGGTTTGGAGAACGATCATGTTGCAGGAGACGCTAGAATTGGATGCGATGGCAGAAGATGATTTGCGCCGGCAGTATCACGAACTCGCGGAACTCGCAGGCTCGCTTGCGCACGAGATCAAAAACCCGCTTTCAGTCATCCACATGAATGCGGACTTGTTGAGCGAAGAGCTGACCGAGAGCGAGTGGCCGGGGCGTCGGCGCGCGGAAGCGAAAGTGGATATGATTCGCCAGCAGTGCCAGCGGATGGAGAATTTGCTGCGCGATTTTCTGCGATTCTCGCGAATGCGTGACTTGGAGATGACTCCCGGCTGCATTAATGAACAGGTCGAAACGGTACTGATGCTGTTCAAACCGCAAGCGGACAAGTTCGGTGTGGAGGTGATTCGCTATCTCGATCCAGATTTGCCAAGCGTGTTGTTGCACAGCGATTCGTTGCAAGCTGCGTTGATCAACTTGGTCAAGAATGCGCTCGAAGCGATGTCGGATGGAGGACAATTAGTGGTCCGAACTTACACGACTCCGCGTGGCGTTGCACTCGACTTGATCGACACCGGTTGCGGTATGGACGATACGACAGCGATCAAAATGTTCGAGCCGTTCTATTCAACTAAACATGGCGGCTCTGGGCTTGGATTGCCAACGGCCCGGAAAATCATCGAAGCGCATGGTGGCCGGATTAGCGTTCAAAGCGAGGCGGGGCGCGGCACCAAGTTTATGCTCGAATTTCCAGTTCCAGCGCGGCTCCAATAAAGCACCGAAATGGGTTGGTACAAATTAATTGTCAGCAAGATCGTCACGCGCTACTGGCCATACGTAATCGCCTGTTGGTTTGTGTTGGTCATCGTCTTGCGAATGATTGCCCCTTCGTGGGACTCTATTGCCGCCGACGGTGATTTGCAGTTTCTGCCTGAAGATGTTCCCAGCGCAGTCGGTCAGCGGACGATGGACGCTGCGTTTCCCGGGACTCAATCGCGAAGCCAAATGGTGGTCGTATTTGCGAGTCGGTCGACGAAGCGTTCGCCCGGTGATGTTTTCGTGGCTCTCGACGTTGCGCGGCGCATGCACTGGTTCGCAGCTACAAGCTTGTTGCAAGAAGAATCGCTCCCTAAACCTCCTTGGATCGCTGAACAGCTTTCGCGGCGCGACGCTGTGTTAATCGAAACGATCCAAGACAACTTGAACCAAGCGATTGAAATCGATGAGGAGCTTAGTCGATTCGCAAGCTCGCAGAATCCGCCGCTCGAATTCTCGCGGCTGCCGAATGCGTTCACTCTTCGCGGCAATTTGCTTGAACGGCTGGGCAAAGTGGAGGAGTCGAATGAGGATCTCAGCGTAGCTAAGCTGATGGTGGAGCAAGGTTCGCGCGTCTTGAAAGCGACTCAGCCCGATTGGGCGGTTCACCTGCGCGACGTACTGACTTGGCGGCATCCGGTCGTCGGTCACAAGCTGCTGAGCACCGATAAACACGCGCGGCTGATCGCGGTTCAGTTGGGCAATGATTTTACGGCGACCGCGAATATCGATGTCTTAAATGGCATGGAGGAAGTGGTGCGCGAAGCTCGCGCAGCGCATCCCAGTTTGGTGTCGCCTGATTTGCAGATTCAGATTAGCGGTTCAGCGGCATTTGGTGCTGATATGTTGCGAGCGGCAGCGAGCGTGGTGAAGAAGACTGAGATCGTAACCATTCTGCTCGTGCTTATTATTCTCGCGCTGGTTTATCGCGGGCCATTTCTTATCGCCATACCTCTCACTAGTATCGCACTCAGCCTATTGGTTGCGACCGCAGTCATCGCATTGCTGGCGCGCGATCCGTCGAATCCAGCTAGCAGTGGAATCGGAGTGTTCACGACTACTCGAATCTTTGTTGTCGTGTTGTTGTTTGGCGCAGGCACCGATTTCTGTTTGTTCTTCTTAGCTCGAAACAAGGAACTGTTGCAAAGCCGAGTCATACGAACGCGCAGGCAATTGCATCAAATCGTCGCGCGGGGTTGGCGCAGCACACACAATGCGCTCGTCGCGAGCGCGCTGACAACGATCGTCGGCTTGGCCCTGATGTGGTTTTCGGACTTTGAAAAGTTTCAGTACAACGGGCCGATCATCGCAATTTCGCTCGCGATCACGATGGTGGTTTGCTTGACGTTCACGCCCGCGTTACTCAGCGGTCTTGGACGATTGGCTTTTTGGCCGATGTTGAAATCTAATGCGAAGTCAACGGATCAAAGTATGTTGGCTTCGGGCGATTGGAGTTGGCTGTGGGAGCGCATTGCAACTTTGGTTGTCAATCGACCACGAGCGTTTATGGTCGGTGCGATCCTACTGTTGGCTGTTCCGGCGACGTACGGTTTTCTGTGCTTAGGTTGGGTGACCTACGATTTAACTGAAGAGCTGTCGCAGAACGCAACCAGTCGTCGAGGCGCAAAGTTGATTTCGAACTACTTTCCAGTTCAAGATGGCAGCCCAATTAGCATCATGCTGATTCGCAACAAGCAGTTTGATTCGGAAGAGACCTTGCAGGCGGCCTGTGCGGAAATCTCGAAGCAATTGTATTCCGAAGGTGTCAATTCGGTTCGTTCGCTCGGTGACCCACTCGGGGATTATCCGCCGGATCGCAAAATGGGTTTGCTCGATTCCGATGCATGGCGACGGCGCGTTCTGAAGAATCATCGTATCACGCGCGAACGCTTTATCAGTACTGTCGATAATCTTTCGCAACGTCTCGCCAAGTTCGACGTGATCCTGGAAGACAATCCGTTCTCGCCCGAAGCGAGCGAAACGCTCAATCATTTACGTGAAAAAATGATCGCAGAAACGCATCGTAGTGATTCGCCTTGGTTCGGAGCGGAAGTGGTGACCGCTGGAACAACGGTTGGTATTACCGATCTGCGTTCGATTACCCAAAACGATCAGACGCGAATTCAGATCCTGGTGACGATAGGCGTGTGGCTAGTTCTCCTTGTTTTGCTGCGCCATTTGATTCTATCGACCTATTTGATTTTCACTGTTTTGCTCAGTTACTTCTCGACATTGGGAATCACTTATTGGGTTTTTTGGACAGCTCACGGCGATTCGTATCATGGATTGGACTGGAAAGTTCCCCTGTTTTTGTTTGTGATCTTGGTGGCTGTGGGGCAAGACTACAACGTCTATCTGACGACTCGCATCTTGGAAGAACAACGTGTGCTGCCACGCAAAGAAGGTGTTCGTCGCGCTTTGCATTTGACTGGCGGGATCATTACAAGTTGCGGCTTCGTGATGGCTGGCACGTTCGTCGCGATGACCAGCCCAGCCATAATACAGTGGCTGTCGACAGTGTTGCCCGACGGATGGATTCTTGATGATGCACCTGTCCTGCGAGGAATCACGGAACTTGGTTTCGCGTTGTCGTTCGGAGTGATGCTAGACACACTGGTTGTTCGCAGTATCCTGGTGCCTGCCTTCTTCGTCCTTTGGCAGAACTCGAATGGTCGTATCGCTGATGATGGTTCGTAAATCGCGATCAAACGAACCGTTCAGTTGCCAGTCTTGAATGCCAGTCTTGAAACTTAGGTTGTTGGAAATTTTATGGAACGCAAATCGGTACCGCACTCTCCGCAAGAGGTGCTTGTTCTTTGTCGCGAACACGATGTAAAAGCGATCGATCTCCGGTTTACTGATTTCTTTGGACAGTGGCATCACAAGACCATTCCTGTTTCGTTGTTGACGGATCAATCATTTGAGGATGGGTTCGGGTTCGATGGTTCAAGCATCCGCGGATGGACGACGATCGAAGAACCAAACTTGCTGTTGATTCCACAGCCCGAGTCGGCGCTACTGGATCCGTTCACAGCGCTGCCAACGCTGGCGATGATCTGCGCGATTCATGATCCGATCACGCGAGTTGAGTTTGCTCGCGATCCGCGGCATATCGCGCGGCGCGCGGAGAATTACCTGACGAGTCTGGGAATTGCTGATCAGGCGTTTTTCGGTCCTGAACTGGAATTCTTCATTTTTGATGATGTGCAGTTTGATCAAACGGCGGGTGAGGCTTTCTACCGTATCGATAGTGTCGAAGCGCAGTGGAATCGCGGTACGTCCGAAGCGCCGAATCTTGGCCATAAAATTCGCCACCGGGAAGGTTATTTGCCATGCTCGCCGGTCGACCAAACGATGGACTTGCGGTCGGAAATGATGATGGAGTTGATCGATTGCGGCATCGAAGTCGAATGTCACCATCACGAAGTCGCTACGGCTGGGCAATCGGAGATCGACTTTCGATTCAATACGTTGGTGCAGTCCGCTGACAATGTTATGATCTATAAGTTCGTTACGAAGAATGTCGCGAAGCGTCATGGCAAGACGGTCACGTTTATGCCCAAGCCGCTGATGAACGATGATGGCTCGGGAATGCATACGCATTTTTCGATGTGGAAGGGCGGCGAGCCTCTGTTTGCGGGCAAGGGCTACGGTGGCTTGAGCGACACTGGGTTGTATGCGCTGGGCGGAATCTTGAAGCATGCTCCTGCTCTACTCGCACTGACCAATCCCACAACCAACTCCTACAAACGGCTCGCGCCTGGACCGACAACTCCGGTGCATCTGTCGTACTCGCAGCGAAGTCGCACTGCAGCTTGCCGAATTCCAATGCTTAGTCCTAGTCCAAAATCGAAACGCATCGAGTTTCGTTGCCCGGACCCAAGCTGTAATCCGTATCTTGCGTTTGCAGCGATCTTGATGGCTGCAATTGATGGCGTGCAAAACAAGATTCATCCTGGCGAACCGCTCGACAAAGATCAATTCGATTCGCCGCTTATCAATTCAAAAATTCCAATGGTGCCGCGCAGTCTTGAAGCCGCGCTCGATGAGCTCCAGCAGGATCACGATTTCCTTTTGCGCGGGGATGTCTTTTCTGAAGAAGCCATTTTCAATTGGATCGAATTCAAGCAGCAACAGGAGTTGGCTTTAATTGCGCGACGTCCGCATCCTTATGAGTTCTGTTTGTATTACGACGTTTGAACCGAGCACTGCGCGAGAATACTTTCGACACCATGATTGATAAAGTCAAATCACTCGTTGCGAGCCTGCGTTTGGTTGCGATCATTCGCTTGGATGATCTATCCGACGCAGTTGAGATTTCACGTGCGCTGCTGCAAGCGGGCGTTTTCATTCAGGAGTTTACGCTGTCAAATCCAGCAGCGATCGATGCGGTGCGTGAAGTGCGCGACAACGTACCGCAGTTCAGTACGGACGCGGCGGCGCTCGGTATCGGGTCGGTGCGCAGCACAACGCAAGTCGCGCAAGCGATCGATGCTGGAGCGCAGTTTATCGTTACGCCAACCACACAGCTTGACGTTATCGCCCGCTGTTGCACGGCTCAGATTCCAGTTTTTTCGGGTGCTTTCACGCCCACGGAGATTGCCGCGGCGTGGGATGCAGGAGCGACTTGTGTCAAAGTCTTTCCAGCGCGAGGGCTGGGCCCGAGCTTCATTAAAGACGTGTTAGCTCCGATGCCTTACTTGCGATTAATGCCGACCGGTGGAGTCGATTTAAGCAACATCCAGGCTTATTTAGATGCAGGTGCGGAAGCGGTGGGAGTTGGCGGAAATATCATTGATACCAAAGCCATCGTGGCTCGCGATTGGCAAAAAGTTACCGCTGGGGCGCAGCGATTCGCGGAGTGCGCGCGGCGGAAGGAACCATGATGCGAACTCAAGTGATCACATTAGGCGAGACGATGTTGCGTTTGACTCCGCCGGCATTCGAACGATTTGAGCAAGCGACTTCGCTCGAGCTGCATATCGGCGGCAGCGAGTCGAATACGGCGGTGGGATTGGCGAGGTTAGGTTGCCAGACGACTTGGATTTCTCGCCTGCCGAGCACACCGCTCGGGCAACTGGTTGCATCCTCGATCGGTAAGTTCGGTGTGGATGTTTCGCACGTCGTTTGGTCGGAAACGGACCGACTGGGAACTTACTATTTTGAACGCAGCAAACCGCCGCGCGCTTCGCAAGTGTTTTATGATCGGCGCGATTCAGCGATCAGTAAGATGCAAGCCGACGAGCTGCCGGTGAGTTTATTCGCCGTCGGTCAGGCTCGTTTGTTTCATACTACCGGAATCATGTTAGGCATTTCTGAGACCGCTGCGGCGACTGCGCAAGCGGCGGCGGAAATGGCGAAAGCGGCGCGCATGTTGGTTAGCTTCGATGTTAACTATCGCGCGAAACTCTGGCGACCGGAGGCGGCCAGAGCGGCTTGCGCGGAGTTTATCAAGTTGGTAGATATCGTGTTCTTGCCGATACGCGACGCGCAGACAGTCTTTGGGGCGAGCGAGACGACGGACGAAGCGATCTTGTTAAATTTGTCGCGACATATTCCACATTGCATGATTGTTATGACGCTGGGGTCGCGCGGCGCTATCGCGATAGATCGCCAGGGGAGCACTTTTCGTCAAGCCGCATTTCCAACAACGGAAGTTGAACGGCTTGGCAGTGGCGATGCTTTTTCAGCGGGTTTTCTCGCCGATTATCTGCAGCACGGTGATGTGGCTTCGGCGCTGCGTTGGGGATGCGCGACCGCTTCTCTGAAGTACACAATTTCCGGCGACTTGCCTTTGATCCATCGCGCCGAAGTGAAGGCGCTCGTCGAGTCGGACGTGCGGGCGACTGATCACGCGATGCCTACTGTGTCTCGTTGATTCAGTGGCAAAGTAGTAGCAGCAGGTTGCGAGTATAATCAGTTCATCGGGGATGAACGTTGACTTATTGAATTGCGAACTCGCGATGCTTACCACGCAGCTCAGTTTGATCCATCGCTTGCGAAATGCAGACGACCATGAAGCTTGGATGGCGTTCGTCGAGATCTATTATCCGACAATCGTTCGCTCGCTGCAGATCAAGGGCTTGCAACTGGCCGACGCAGAAGATGCTGCGCAGCAAGTACTGATGTCGGTTGCGCGAGCGTTGAAGGAGCGACCACACGATCCAGATCGCGCGAAGTTTCGTTCGTGGTTAGAAGTAGTCACTCGCAATACAGCGCTCAACGCACTGCAACGCGTTCCCAGAGATCGCGCATCTGGCGGCACTGACTGCTTGGAGGCCTTGAACAAGTTGCCGCAAACGACCGACGAAAGCCTGCTCGATCAAGAGCATCGTCGACAATTGATGCGTTTGGCGGCACAATCGATTGAGTCTGAGTTCGAGCCCGAATCTTGGCAAGCGTTTTGGCGGACGACGGTACTTGGGGAATCGATCGAAAGTGTCGCCAAAGCACAAGGCAAGCAGGTCGGCAGTATCTATGCCGCTCGCAGTCGCATCATTCGCCGACTGCGCAAGGAAATCGAAAACCTCAGTTCGTAATCGTTCGCCTATTCGGCAACTGGCAGCAACGTGCACCGCACTCCGGTAATGTACTTGCTAAAATTCTCGATCAGCGACTCGCACGTTTTCCGAAGAACCGCTTCGCAACCGACTGGAGCGTAGACGATCGCTATTAAGTGCGTATCGCTCGCTTCGATCTTTCCGGCCATTGAATCCTTGATAGGGCTGCCGACGGGGCGGCCGTTGGGGCGGCTCGCTTCGGTGCTTTGATCGCACGCAACAACGAGATCAGTCACGTTCAACTCTTGCCCTGTAGCGTTGAAAACATACGATTCGCCAGCTTCTCCACGGCGCACGATCAGTCGCGGAGAGCATTTCGTGATCGACAGCAACGAGATGGGCAAACCGCATTCAAGACTGACTGTGTTCAGAATGTCGACCGGCGCATTGATATTCGGGAGCTGGCCATCCTGAGCCGCGCAGCGGAGTAGATACTCTTGAGCCGGTTTGCTGCGGCCTGAAGCTTTGAATTGTCCGTGACGCAACATCTGACGAACTCGCTGCCGCAGCGCTTCCTGTTCGGGTTGCTCAGCGATCGCAGCAGATTGTCGAGCCGCAGCGTCGCTCCACGTTCGCAACTCAACTGAAGACTCCGCGACTTCGACGCTTTCGAACTCGACCGCACCCACAAGCAGCTCAGCGAGTTCAGCGGATTTGGTCAGTACAATACTCATCGCAGTCCTTTTATGTGACTTCAAAGCCGTTTCAATGTAGAAACTCAGGGTGCATTATGCACAACAGCCCGCTTCGAAGGAACTCGGTCACCCTGCTGTCTGAGCTGCTCCTGCTGCCCTGGGCGGAGTTGTTTTGCAAAATTTATAGAAATGCGGCTAAGAAACAAAACTCTCCAGCGTTAACTGTACGGGCAAGCAAGATGCAGCCGCTTTTCAACTTATGGAACCCGTTCGATGCACTCCTCCGAACCCGTGGCTTCGGACGCGAAACGAACTCGCTCCGAGACCGCTCCGCCAGCGAATAACGAACCGTGCACACCACCGCAATCCTGGGTGGCTGAGGTATTTTCACGCCTCGAAGTGCCGCTGGTCGCGTACGTTCGCAAGCAACTGTGGGGTGACCTCGAAGCGGCTCGAGATGTTGTGCAGGATGCGTTTGTCAAATTGTGTCAAGAACCGTGGCCGCAGATTGAACCGCACGCTACGGCTTGGCTTTACCGGACATGTCGAAACCGAGCCATCGATTTAACGCGACGCGAGGGACGAATGAATGCAATTCACACAAAAGCAGATGTTGCCACTTTGCAAGATCGAACGAGCGACCCGAATCACGGAACGGAGCAAGGCGAGCAGCTTGATCAGTTGCGGGCTGGTGTCGGACAGTTGACGGAACAACAGCAAGAGGTGTTGCGATTACGGTTGCACGACGGGCTCAGCTATCGCGAGATCGCTGAAGTCACCGGACTGACCGTCACCAACGTTGGTTATCACTTGCATCAAGCGATTTCGCAGTTGCGAGCTCGCGTGACGCGCGATGAGTGATATTCACTTTGAAATGTGTTTCGCGATGGATCGTTGCGATCGACCGTTGCGAAAACATAGGCGCCCGCGGCAAACGCCGTTGGCTCACGAAGCAAACCAAACACAAGCTATACGAATAGTTATACGAAAAGAGTAGGACGACAAAATCATGTCGAATGAAAAATATCCCTGGCCACAATTTCAATTGACCGCGTATGTGCTCGGTGAGCTTAAGCCGGATGTCGCGGCTCAGATCCGAGCGGCTGCGGAGCAAGACGCAGCGCTTGCGAATGAGATTGCTGAAATCAAATCGATGGTTGACCAGTTGAGTGAGTTGTACCAACACGAAACGGCAGGCATCGAAGCTACCTCGTTTGATGCGGCTAGCGCTAGCTCCGTAGTCTCAGAGGTGAGTGCAAGTAGCGTGAAGACGGCAAGCCAGAAGATCAGTTGGAGCGCAGCAGTCGGTTTACTAGCGATGGCCGCCTCGTTGCTGATCGCTGTCGTGCTCGCTGCACCAGCTCTGAAGTCCTATTTTCTGGAACCGAACGACGCACTCGCCAAGGCTGACGGTGCTCAAAACTTAGCAGTGGCCGAGGCCGAAAACAAACAGCTTGCGCGGAAGTTGGAGCAAGTGAACGCAGAGTTAAGCGGCCTTCAAGCTTCGCGCGCCGCTGGTCTTTTGAAAGAGCAATCTGCCATTTCATCTCACGACGCAAGAACTCGTAATTCTGTTAACAATCTACATCCCGAACCGCTGAGCGAGGATGAACAAGTCGCCACTTCGCTCAGTACGCTGCCATCCTATGAACAGCAGCAATCCAGCCAAGGTCACCCGTTCGCGGCGCCACAGGTTCTACCTGAAGGCGGAAGCATCTCGCTGGGTGTCATACGACGGGACTATGCCGATCCAATTGCTGCTCCTGGGGACTCAGGCGGAATGGGTGGCATGATGGGTGGCATGGGCATGGGGGGTGGCATGGCTATGGAGGGTGGCATGGCTATGGAGGGTGGCATGGGGATGGATGGTGGCATGGGGATGGGACCAAGTCGAATGATGACGGTAACGCCTCGCATTATTATCGACGACTTCGAGGAAGAGGCAAAATACGATTCTTTGAGTGCAACTGGCAATGAGCATCGCGCGAGAGCTGATCGCCCCTTCCGTCCAAAGAGTTCCAATGCTGATCGTTATGCACCGATCTACGAAAACTCGTTCAAGTCGGTCGAGAGCGAACCGCTCAGTACGTTTTCAATCGACGTCGATACCGCGTCTTACGTAAAGACTCGGCAGTTTCTGATGGAAACGCACTCGTTGCCGCCTGCCAATGCAGTGCGCATCGAAGAGTTCATCAACTACTTCGAGTATGAATACGCTGAACCGCAAGGTGAAGATCCTTTCGCGGCCAACTTGGCGGTAGCTACTTGCCCTTGGCGTACGGATCACAAACTGGTTCGTATCGCCCTACAAGCCAAGAAGGTCGACGTTAGCGAACGGCCAAAAGCGAACATCGTGTTCTTACTAGATGTATCCGGTTCGATGGATGAACCGAACAAATTGCCGTTAGTCAAAGAGTCGATGCGAATGATGATCCAGCAGCTCGGCGAGAACGATCGCGTAGCGATGGTGGTCTATGCGGGCGCAGCCGGCTGTGTGCTGGAAAGCACGACTGGCGACAAGCAGGAATTGATACTTGGTGCGCTCGATCGCTTGAACGCGGGCGGATCGACCAACGGAGGTCAAGGCATTCAGCTTGCCTATGACATCGCTCGTGACCACTTTGTCCCCGCCGGTGTCAACCGTGTGATTCTGTGCACCGACGGCGACTTCAACGTTGGCACGACCAGTACCGATGCTCTGGTAAACTTAGTCGCCGAAAATGCGAAGAGCAAAGTGTTCTTAACGGTGCTCGGTTACGGCATGGGCAATACAAATGATGCGATGATGGAGCAGATTTCGAACAAAGGAAACGGAGTGTACAGCATCGTCGATTCGCGTCGCGAAGCGCAGCGTCAGATGATCAAGCAACTGGCTGGTAACTTGATGACCGTCGCCAAGGACGTGAAGATCCAAGTTGAATTCAATCCGCAACGCGTTGCATCGTATCGCTTGATTGGCTATGAAAACCGAATGCTGGCTGCGGAAGATTTCGCGAATGATAAGAAAGACGCAGGCGAGATCGGAGCCGGGCATCGAGTCACAGCGCTGTATGAGATCGAGCCGATTGGAGCCGCGCGAGTGCCGGTTCCAGCAACTGAGGAGCTGCGCTATCAAAAGAGCAAACCGGCGGTCGACGCGTCAGCGAACGAAGTCAGCGATGCGACTGATGAAACGAGCGACGAGTTGCTGGCTGTCAAACTGCGCTACAAACAGCCTGAAGGTGATACGAGCAAGTTGCTGACTTTTCCGCTGATCGATAGCCAAACTCCGTTCGCTGAAGCGGATCAAGATTTTAAGTGGGCTGCATCCGTCGCGCAGTTCGCAATGTTGCTCCGCGGCAGCAATCATAAGGGCGACACGTCGTGGAGCAGCTTGATTGAGTCCGCTCAGTCGGCTGCGGCGGATGAATCGCGTCGCGAATGCGTGAACATGATTCGCCGCGCTGCTGCGACTAGTCGCAGCAGTAATGGTCGCGAGCAGTAATGGTCGCGAGCAGCACTTAAGTTGGGGCGAAGAAACAAGTGGTGGCGACTTTTAGTCGCCAATCCACCGAACGTCGACTGAAAGTCAACGCCACGCGAAAAAAGACGGCACTTTTGGCTCACACGACGCTCATTGCACAGCGAATGTGCATATTGCCAGAGAGTATGCATGCGAGCCAACTTTTCTCGGTGATCGCTCGAATCGCCTATGTTCGGAATCGCACATCCTCAAACTAGTCTACGGGTTGTTGCGACAAACGCCCGGCGGCGATAACCTTTGGGGTAAGTCGGTAGTGGCGAAACTCGCGCTGCCGGACCAGCCCGCAATGATTCGCGGCGCGGAAGACTCAAATTGCCATGTCCTGAACGTGTGATTCGATTCAGGCTATGCGGTCGTTCGTGAGCCCAACGTTTGCAAGCCCATGTGGCTATAGGAGTTCATCAGTGTACGTCGCTGCTTCGACGGATTGTTTCCCAGATTTGGTAATGCCTGACGTTGTTGACCAATTCATCGACTTGGAATTCACCACGGTCGAGATTTCGTTGCGCGAAAATGGGACTTCTCTTAGTCCCAGCCGTATCGACGCTGAGTTCGAGAAGGCGATTCACATTGCGCGTGGCAGTCATCGTTTGGAGGTCTGTAGCTATGATGTGCATATCGATGCTGAGGGTGAAGCTTACTTCGAGCAGTTCGGTGCCGTGTGCCGTTTGGGCAAAGCGACCAAAGTTGTCACTCTCACAGTTCCATCCTGCGAACTCGGAACGCCCTTTAACGCCGAAGTTGAACGTCTCCAGCGATTGGTTGAAATCGCGGAATTGGAAGGCGTGCGAGTGGCTATGAAAAGCCAAATCGGTCGGCTGAGCGAAGATCCAGATACAGTGAAAGTGCTCTGCGATAACGTCAAAGGGCTCGGCCTGACGCTCGACCCCAGCCACTATCATTGTGGTCCGTATCCGAACAAGAATCTCGATAAGATTATGCCGTACGTTTTTCACGTCCACCTGAAGGACTCGAAGAAGGACAAATTGCAAGTTCGCGTTGGCCAAGGCGAAATCGAATACGGCAAAGTGATCGCACAGCTTGCCAAAGTCGGTTATACGCACGCCCTCAGCATCCAGATCACTCCGATGCACGACATCGATCAGCGCGGCGAATTGCGTAAGCTACGTTTGCTGCTCGATACGCTGCTATAAGCTGCTGCAGGAACGATTAATCTTTCGATAGAATTTTCTTGCGCTGGCTGGCGCAGATTGCAGCTCGCGCAAGTTGAGCCTGGCCAAAAATTGTGGCTGGGCAAGTTGAGGCTTACTACTGATGAGCTGAGGTGCGGAGCGCTTGATCCAAGTCGGCACACAAGTCGTCGACGTCTTCCAAGCCGATCGAAAGTCGAATGAGGCTGTCGGTGATCCCAGCTTTCGCACGGGCAGCCGCATCGTAGCTGGCATGTGACATCGTTGCGGGCTGTTCGATAAGTGACTCGGCTGCTCCGAGGCTAACAGCCAGTCCAAACAACTCGGTCGACTTGACGATCTTTCGTGTGCTCTCGAAATCACATTTCGCTTCGAAAGTGATCATTGCGCCGAAACCGCCAGAGAGCAATTGAGAGGCGCGTGCGTGATCGGGATGCGAAGCCAGGCCGGGATAGAGCACACGATTCACTAGCGGATGCGACTCGAGATACTGCGCAATGCGCAGAGCACTTCGGCACTGTTCGTGAACTCGCAATTCAAGCGTCTTGAGGCCGCGCGCAAGCAAAAACGAATCGAACGGTGAAAGCACCGCACCGGTCGCATTCTGAATGAAATACAGTTTATCCAATAGCGTCTTTTCCCGCACCGCAAGCACGCCCGCTAAACAATCGCTGTGACCGCCAAGGGCTTTGGTGGCTGAGTGCATGACGATGTCGGCGCCAAGCTCCAGCGGCCGCAGCAGCACGGGCGATGCAAAGGTATTGTCGACTGCGACGAGCAAGTTGCGCTCGTGCGCGAATCGAATAATCGCTGGTAAATCGGGCACCGTCAGTCGCGGGTTTCCGATACTCTCCAACCAGATCATCTTCGTATTTGGACGCACTGCCTCAGCCAACGAATTCATGTCTTGCAGATCAGCTAGCGATACCTCGATGCCGGCCGTGTTGCAAACCTTGTGGAATAGGCGATAGCTTCCGCCATAGATATCTTGACCACCCACGATATGTTCGCCGCTTTTGAGCAGCATCGTGGCGCAGTGCGTTGCAGCCATGCCGGAAGCAAACGCAAGTGCGCCGCATCCACCTTCGAGCGAAGCGAGCGTTTCCTGAACCGCAGAGCGAGTTGGATTGCCGCTGCGCGAGTAATCGAACTTGCCCCACTCGCCGGCGCCAGGTTGGACATAAGTTGTAGCTGGGTGGATCGGAGGCACGACCGCGCCAGTCTGCGGATCGGGAGCATTGCCAACGTGAATTGCGCGCGTACGAAACTTCATCGAGTCATCCCTGTTCAAGACCAGCCAACAAGGCGCATTACAGTTCCAACGCTTGTTGCAGGTCAGCAATCAAATCTTCAGTGTTTTCAATTCCGCAAGCCATGCGAATCATGTTATCAGCGATACCGAACTTCGCGCGATTTTCCGGCGTTTGTTGGTAGTAGCTCATTACCAGCGGCTGCTCGATCAGCGACTCGACGCCGCCGAGACTTGGTCCGATGCGTGCAATTTTGACTCGGTCAATAATGTCTGCCGTTTGTCGCCAATCAGCGTCGCGCACCAAGAAGGTAACTAAGCCACCGAAGCCACGCATAGTGCGTTTGGCAATTTCGTGTGACGGATGGCTGGTGAGTCCCGGATAGTAAACACGTTCGATACGCGGATGGTTTTCAAGAAACTCAGCGATCGCTTGACCGTTCTCATTGTGACGCTGCATTCGCAATTCGAATGTCTTCAAGCCACGTTGGAGCAGGTAAAGATTGTGAGGCGAATTGATACCGCCCATAATGCCGCGCAGCGAGCGGACGGATTCCAGTTGCTGTTTGCTGCCCGTGATCGAACCAGCCAGTAAATCGTTGTGTCCGCCAAGGTACTTTGTGGCCGAGTGCAAAACGTAATCGACACCGAAGGCGAGGGGCCGCAAATTGTAGGGCGTGGCCAGCGTGGCGTCGATCAAAGTCTCCACACCGTGCGATTTTCCGAGTGCAACGAATTGTTCAAGATCGATACAAGTTAAATGCGGATTGGTTGGCGATTCGCTAACGAGCATTTTCGTGCGCTCATTCATGGCGGCTTCCATCGCCGCAAAGTCGCCTGTTGGTACTTGATGCGTTACAACGCCGAACCGAGCAAGATGTTTGTAACAGAACTCGCGGCTGCGATGATAACACTGGTCGAAGAAAACGATCTCGTCCCCTGCACTCAGCTTGGCCATCAGCAATCCAACGATCGCTGCCATGCCGCTCGAAAACACGATCGCTTCCTCACCACCATCGAGCGCCGCTAGTTTGCTCTCAACAACCTTCTCATTGGGATTGCCATAACGGCCGTACTCCTCGCGAGGCTGTTTCTCTTCGATGAAGTCGATAATCGATTGCGTATCTTCGAAGGTGTAGGTTGAACTGCAAACGATCGAGTCGGTGATGGCATCGGACGGTTTGGATCGCGATTCGCCCGCATGGACGCTGATCGTTGATGTACCTTTGCGGTTGAGCTGCGTAGTTTGAGCAAGGTCGCTGGTTGAAACGGCGGCAGCATCGACTGGCTGAACCACGGTTGCACTTGGGTTCGAGGACGGTTTGATAGTCGGCTTAATTGTCATGGTTTAGTTTGCGTAACTTGAACTAAGATTCAGCAGGCAGTGTGCATCTACGGCCATAAAAAAACCGCTGCACCGAGATGATTCTCGCGGACAGCGGCGTTTCGCTTGTTCAAGTTGGCCGAGCAGCGCGTGCATGGTTGCCAGAATGTCTCGGGCGGGAACCAGTGTCGCAAAGCTAACTCGGTGGCACTTTAGCAGTCTTAGGCTGCAAGCGGCCGCAAATCCCTAACGGTGTCTAGAGTCTAACCGCCGCCGTGTTCAGTTGCAATATTGGGCTGCGCAAATCAATTGGAAACGCTGCCAGCGGCTGTAACGATCATTTGTTCGCGGCGATCTTTTTTGCAGGTTTCTTTTTCGGTGTTTTGGCGGCACGTGGCTTCGAAGCGAGCTTTAGCGGACCGTTCGACTTCTCAAATAGTGCGATCACTTTCTCGCGGTCCGCAATTCTTTTTTCGCGAGCTAGCTTGGCCAGCGCGAAAGCGTTCTTCTTGCCGTATTTATTGACAAGAAAGCGAATATTGCGACGCTTGCCTTCTTCCGTCTTCCACGATGCGATATACGAAACATATTTGCAGTCCGGATAACGCGCATCCGACTCAGTTGACAGATGTACGCCGACAGTGCCACTTGAATTGCGTTTCGTGACTTTGTTAACCGCTGACAGAGGCGGCGCCATTTCCGCCACCCAGGCCAGATAGCATTCCTCAGCTCGCTTCTTTGATTTCGCTTTGCCACCATGAGTCTTATCGGAGAAAAATCGAGAGCGTCTTTCAGCTCCGCGCAAAATGCGTACCAGCCATCCGTGAGTGTTCGTTGATTCGCTGTCGACCCGCGCGAAACCTTTCGGAGAAGCTTTCTTTGGCACCGAGGATACCTCCAACTGACTAGCAATAATTTGTACGCGTAAGCACGATTACGCGTGGACTAGAAGTTTAAGCGAGATTATCAGTATAGCAAGCGCGTGCAACGGATACCGATTAACATTCAACCCGATTTGCACAGTCGACGTTATGCTTTTAAAATCAGCCACGTGCTAACGAGCTTCCCGAACGTTCACAAGTTGTCGATAGTCCGCGTTTCGGTCACTTGTGAACAACTCGTTGCATCTGGCAATCGTCGCTTTTGCACCGCCTCGCAAAGCCAATCCCACCACATAAACACCCCCGATTCAAGACTTATCAGTGATTTTCAAGGAGCCGCGATGAGCGTTAGCGAAAAAGGCCATGTTGATTCGGTTATGATCGAACAACGCATATTCTCCCCAAGCGAAGAATTTTCCCGCCGTGCGCGTGTAAAAAGTCTCGCCGAATATGAGGCGCTGTATAGCCAAGCAAACTCAGATCTAACGGCCTTCTGGGCTGCGGAGGCTCGAGAGCACTTGCACTGGTTCGAACCGTTCCACACTACCTTACAATGGGATGAACCGAACGCGCAGTGGTTTGTGGGCGGCAAGACCAACGCAAGCTACAATTGTCTCGATGCACACATCGATGCAGGTCACGGCGACCGTACGGCGATCCTCTGGGAAGGTGAGCCGGGCGATACACGTACGCTGTCTTACAAGCAGTTGCACCAAGAAGTCTGCCGTTTCGCAAACGTGCTCAAAGCGCAAGGAATTACTAAGGGAGATGTCGTTAGCATTTACATGCCGATGACGCCTGAGCTGGCAATCGCGATGCTTGCCTGTGCACGTATCGGTGCAGTGCATTCGGTTATCTTCGCGGGCTTTTCCGCCGAGGCGCTCGCGGATCGTAATAACGATGCCAAGGCAAAGCTCCAATTGACCAGCGATGGGTTGTACCGAAGAGGTAAAGTCCTAGCGCTGAAGTCCGTCGTTGATGAAGCGCTGGCGAAAAGCCCCACTGTTCAGAAGTGCATTGTGCTTCAGCGCGCCAACAACGAAATCAACATGCAACCAGGCCGAGACATTTGGTGGCACAACGCCGTGGCCGAAGCCAGTAGTGATTGCCCCGCTGAAGAACTCGACAGCGAGTCGCCGCTATTCATACTTTACACGAGCGGATCAACAGGCAAACCGAAGGGCATCTTGCACACGACCGCTGGATACAACTTGTTCGCCAAGCGAACGTTCCAGTGGGTCTTCGACCATCGCGATGACGATATCTTCTGGTGCACCGCGGATTGCGGCTGGATCACCGGCCACAGCTATGTTGTATACGGTCCACTATCGGCTGGTGCAACTGTCTTGATGTACGAAGGTGCACCGAACGCGCCCAAGGAAGATCGCTTTTGGGAATTGATTGCGAAGTACAAAGTCACCATTCTTTACACCGCGCCAACTGCGATTCGCACCTTTATCAAGTGGGGCGATGAGCACGTTGATAAACACGATTTGAGCAGCCTGCGATTGCTCGGCAGTGTCGGTGAAGGCATCAATCCCGAAGCTTGGATGTGGTACTACGAGAAGATCGGTGGCAGTCGCTGCCCAATCGTTGATACTTGGTGGCAAACGGAAACCGGCGGGATCATGATGTCGCCATTGCCCGGCGCGATTGCAACCAAACCCGGCAGTTGCACGAAACCATTGCCCGGCGTTCGCCCTCGAATCGTTGACGAACACGGCAATGACGTTCCCCAAGGCCGAGGCGGTATGCTGTGTATCGATCACCCGTGGCCAGGAATGCTGCGTGGAATCTGGGGCGATCCCGAGCGCTTCAAAGAACAGTACTGGTCGAAAGTTCCAGGAATGTACCTGACGGGCGATAACTCACGTTGCGACACCGATGGCTACTATTGGATCATGGGACGCATCGATGATGTTATCAACGTCTCAGGTCATCGACTGAGTACGATCGAAGTCGAAAGCGCGCTTGTCTCACATCCTGCTGTCGCTGAAGCGGCTGTTGTCGGCAAACCAGACGCGATTAAAGGTCAAGCGATTTCTGCTTTCGTAACTCTGCGAAACACAGAACCGAATGAGGAGATTCGCAAGGCGCTGATGCTGCACGTGCGCAAAGAGATCGGTGCACTTGCACAGCCAGACGATATTCATTTTACCGCCACGCTGCCGAAGACACGCAGCGGTAAAATCATGCGCCGGCTCTTGCGCGACATCGCAGCGGGCAAAGAACAAACGGGCGATACCTCAACTCTCGAAGACTATAGCGTCCTCGCTAAATTGCGCGGCGACGAAGAAAGCTAACCAGCAATCTTCGATCAAGCTAAGAATTCTTGGTAAAAGTCTTCGAAGAAACTGTAGTCAAAATCGGACGTCCACGGATCCTCCAGCGGCGGCTCGACGAAGTCAATAATCGTCGGGTCCGCGGGTGAAGCCGACTCCCAATCCCAGTCCGGCAATACAGGTGGCGGCGGCGATGTGGGGTCGATCGGATTTGGTCCTTGATCGTCACTGATAACGTCGGCGAATAACGCAAAGGAAGCGGCACGAAGCGGCGTCCCCGCTCGCGAACGACTGTTGGCTACAAAGTAATACTCGCCAGCACCCAACCAAACGAACGCCGTACGAACTTCACCACTCGCGGTCGCAAACGATGAAACGATATCGCCTGTGCGTGCATCGAATATGTTCAACTGCACACCAGCGTTAACGCTCGTTGATTGAGCAGAAAGATCGAAGCGAAGTAATTGTGTCTTATAAGTTGTAAACTGCGAAACGTTTTCGCCCGTCGGACTCACCGCGCCAGTGAACACAGATCGCAATTCGTCAGCCGGTTCCGTCGCGAAGTCGATCGTCGCCACGTAGTTTCCTTGCGAGACCGGTGACCCACCTGCGGCTCTCACGAACAGTACGTAGTTCTCGTTCGCAACTGAGTTACCAACCACCAAATTCAAACCTCCGTCGGGCTTCCGCGTCAACTGTGTTGCCACGCGATCACCACTCGCGTTCAAAAGGATCACGTCGAGTTCTGGATTCTGCGTTCCAACTGGGTCAACTGAAATCGCCATCGTTGAACTTGCGAAATTCGGAGCTTGAAAAGCGAACAGGTCGCGATCTGTCGCGGATGACAACGCCGACTGCAGTTCGTACCGCGTATTCGCAAGAAAACCGATCGTTGTTTCTAACTCAGTTGCTGTTACCAGCGTATCGTTGGCGCCCGACTCGCTATCAACTAAGCCAACTCCACCGAACAACGCATCGACCGATACATAGTCTACGCGTTCATCGTCATCATCGTCGTCTGCGTCCGCATCATGACTAGGCGGTACGATGCTAGGCTGGCGACTGAGGGCGCGGTAGTCGATGTCGAGTCGGTAGTCACCGATGCCGAATACATCGTTGCTGTTTCGAGCTACGCGAATAAACAGTAGTGGATGATCACTCAGCGAGCTGATATCTAACTGCAAGTTGTTTTCGAACACACTATCGGCTTTCATATCCGCCAATTTGTTACCGAAGCGATCGAATACCTCCAGCTTTGCTTTTAGGAGACTGATCCCAGAAGCCCAAAGCCGAATGGAGACTTGATCCTTACCAGCGAGCGGTTGCAGCCGATAGAAATCGACATCACCCAGCGAGTTCAGCGAGCCTGAAACAGAAAGAGGTCGATTACCGGTGAAGTTGGCCGGTGTTCTTATACGCGTCGCTAGTGCTCGCGAATTGTTATTGGTCGTTTCATAGATATCGCGCCGCGGTCCATAGAGTTGTCGGATTGCGGCGATATCTGATGCTCGCAGCGTAACGTTTGGACCAGAATAGTTGCCATTCATGACCGCACCCGGCACCGCATTGTCCGCTAACCCGATTGCGTTGCCAGCCTCATGCAACAGCACCGAAAACAGTTCAATGGCTGGCCCTTTTTCATTCGGTGGCGGTACCTGAATCGGTAAAGGTGCGAAACGATCCGCCAAGAAGAAGTTCGTTTGAGTGTTTAACAAAACGTCACCGGACCACGTTCCTGCAATCTGTTGATAAGGTAACGCGTTAGCGAGAACTCCAGGCTGTGGGAATGCACCGACGCGAAACTCACCAAAGCGAGGATCATTAGTCGTCAGTCCAACCGTGCCAAAATCATCACCTCGGTCGGGAACTAATCCCACATTGAAATTGCCATAGACCGACCAAGTCTGAAAAGCACGCAGCGCGGCCTCTTGCCACAACTTGCGGTCGGTAACTTGGTCAAGCACTTCGCGGGCGGAATTACTGTAAGCACCAATCGCTGCGTCGTCGGTCGGGAAACTAATCGAAAGCGAACGTGGCGAAGGCCATGCCGTACCAAAATTCGCCAGCAGGTTCCGGTCTTCAAGTCGTTCGAACGTGTTTCGACG
This sequence comes from Pirellulaceae bacterium, assembly GCA_041739135.1. Lineage (GTDB taxonomy): Bacteria > Planctomycetota > Planctomycetia > Pirellulales > Pirellulaceae > Aureliella. The sequence continues at coordinate 17,386 of JBGSOM010000240.1, read as the reverse complement.
ACGAGAGATCGCGCGTGCGTTGCGTTTCATTTGTTATTCCTGACAATTCCTGACAAGTGGAAATAAATGATTACTTCGGAAACGGTAGTGATTCGTCCGAAGCCAATTGGGTTGCAGTGACCAGTGCTTGAAAATCGGCCTCATTGCGTAACGCATCAAGATCGCTGTCCGATTCCAGCAGTTCGGCACCGTAGCCTCGCTTCAAAGCGCGCGCAACAAATGCAATTGCCAACGAACTGTTTTCCTTTGAGTTTTTCGAGAGCAACGCGTGCGCGCATCCGATCTGATAGGTCGTTGCCGGTAAGAGTCGCTCGCTTGATTGCTTCAGTATCTCGATGTCTTTCAGCGACTCTTCAATTCGCTCGACACGTGCAAGTAAAACGCAGCGACCACCGCGAGCCATCTCTTTGCTTGGGTCGCGGTCCAATATTCTGTCGAGCGTCGTTATGGCAGCGAAGTTATCTTTTAAGTGTTCCGACTGAACGTGCGCGATGTTTTGCAGAACTTCAAACGAATCAGGTGATAGAACTTCTGCAGCTCGCAGATCGCGCAGCGCACGGTCCGGGAATTTTGGCAGTTGAGCAAGCCCACGTGAGATCCAGTCTTCGACACTTCGAGGTTCCGTTGTCATACCACGCTTCAGATCCGTACGCACGTCGTCGATGTTCCTGAGATGCTGATTCATACGCGCTCGCATCAACAGAATACGATTCGAATCTGGATTCAAACGCAACGCTACATCCAGGTCTCGCAGTGCCAGTTCAAACTCTCGCAACCGCTCGCGCGACAGCGCTCGATCAACGTAATAAGTCGCATTTTCTGGTGCGCGTTCAATGGCTGCACTCAGATCCGCTTCAGCGGCTTTGTAGTTTCTCGAAGCACTTCGCAGCATCGCTCGTCGTACGTAACTAATCGCTGCATCCGGAGCCGCCCCAATCGCCAATTCGTACGATAGCAGCGCGGCCTCAGTCTGACCCAAACGAGCCTGCGCATCACCGGCGGTTAACCAATACAGGTGCCGATGCGCAGAACGCTCAGCGTTCGAGAATTCTGCTGCCGCGGCGATCCGTTCCAACGCCCCAGCAGGCCTATCCTGAAGTACATCCGCCCGCGCAATCAACAGATGCTCAACCGGTCGAAGCTGTTCCAAAGCCGCGGCGGGTTCGATGCTTGAAGACACATCAGCCTTGGCCCAATCCACCTCGGCTAAACGGCTCAGCCGTTGTATCACATGGCTTCGACCGGACAGTCGACTCACCGATTGGCAAATGTTCAGCAGTTCGCGCACCGAGTCGCGCTCCGATTCGTCCATGGAGTTCCAAGTTTCGCAGGCAAGCGCTGCAGTGCTGAGCCCGTAATCGAAAATCGCCTCTTCCGCTAATAATTTCTGCGAAGCGTCCAACCAACCTAACGTTGCAGAGTTCTCAATATTGATCTCGGCGGCTCGCTGGGCACCTGCGAATTGCTTCACTTGCTGGACTGCATTCGTTAGTAATCGATGGCGGTCGGCTTTGTTGGAAATCAGTTGCGGTAAAGTTCGCATCGCATCGTTCTCAAACTCCTCAAACTGCGATCTAGCCGCCAACTCATTCGAACTGCGCCACCAACGAGCAGCCAGCACGCTCGTCAGTGAGACAACCAACAGACAGAAGGCTACAACAGGTGCGACAGAAAATAGCCGCGGATATCGCCGAATGATCTTTGGCAGTTGGCTGCGCAATAAACTCTCGCGTGCATGAATCAATGGTAAGTTTGACGATTCTTGATGGATGTCCTCCAGCACTTGAGTTGCCGTTGCGTAGCGATCTTCCGGCTTGAATTCAAGACACTTTGCAATGATCGCTCGCAAACCCGCAGTTGCATTTGCATTCGCTATCGGGAGCGCACTCTTGCGACCTTCAAACGCAACTTCAATATCGATCTCAGCACAGGAAAGCGGCGCTGGGAACGGCAACCGATTTTCAATCACTTCGAATAAAATGATGCCCAACGAGAACACATCTGCAGTCGCGCTCGTTTGAAATCGCTGGCCGAGCAGCATTTGCAGTTGTTCGGGCGACATGTACGGAAGCGTGCCGCCAGCCCACTCCGGTGCAGCGCCATCACATTCTTTCGCGAGATTAAAATCGATGAGCGCGGGCTCGCCGTCGTTGCGCAGTAAAATATTCGCTGGCTTCAAGTCACCGTGAATGATGCCGCGTTCGTGAGCGTGTGCTAGGGCTGCGGTTACATGCCGTGCGAACCACAACAAAAAACTTCTTGAATCCAAACCGCTCAGCTTCTGCAGCGGTTGCGCAGTCGTCGAATTCCAAACTCGGACACGTTCCGCTTCGGCTTTCGTTAATCCACTTTCATTGGCAACATCTGTACCATCATCTGAACCATGTTTGGTACTGGTCAACTGATGCAACGCAGCTTGCACAGTTGAAACGAAACTCTGACCATTTCGCTGCGCTGGAAGCGATTGTTCGCCCAGCCAATCTGCGAGTGTCGCAGATCCAAAGTAGGGCATACATAACGCGGAGTAATCGCCTATACGATGCAACGAATAGAGCGGAACAATTCCCGTGTGCTGTAACCTTGCCAAATGCGCGGGCTCATCGAGCGTCTTGCGTACGACTTTCAATGCAACGTAGCGACCAGCCAAAGTTGACTGTGTCGCCAAAAAGACGCGGCTAAATGCGCCCACGCCCAGCAAAGCGATCAAATGAAACTCGCCGAACCTCTCGCCCAACTGCGGCTCGCAGTTGTTCGGCCGACTGGAAGCCACTGGCCGACTGGATGCTCTAAAAGTTTGCTTGAGATCGTTGTACCAATCGGCTTCGTGGATCCGCTCAATCCAATCCCAACGATCTTTACTAAGCGACAATGATCGAGTTTGGCGAGCTCGATAGTCTTCAAACGCGATGGCGAGTGCGAGATTGCTCGATGCACGCAACGCCGGAAACGACTCAAAATAACTCAGCAGATCCACTTCGGCTTTAACTGCATAGCGCCGATCAATGTCCGCACGAACTAACTCGCAAAGCACCAAAGGCCTTTGCTGCAGCGACTCCGACTCTACAAAATCAACCAAGAACCCAGGAGCAGTCGTCCACTGTCGCTCGAAAGCATCAAGCACTTCGTCGATCTGCTCATCGGTGATGATGGATTCAACTTTGTTCTTCATCGAATGAGCTCGGTTGCTTGAACACGAAACGGCTTGCTGGTTGGTTAAGGCCATATCGCAGGTTCTACCCGCCACGACAGAACAGTGTTTCGCCAAATTAAAGCGTTTGGCTTGCGTCGGACTCGTCTAACGCATTCAACATCTTTTCACGGATCGCATGCAGATTACGCTCGATGCTCCTGCGCGAGCGTTGCAACCTGCCGGCAATCTCTTCGACTGAGAAACCCTGCACACGCAACATTACCACCTCCTGCTCGGGTTCCTTTAATCCTTCGATCGACTCTCTAATCGCCGACTCAAACTCTTCTGGCGTGTAACTATCGACGGCATCGAACTCCTCAAGCGCATCGAGCGACTGAGTTCGTCGCGAGTCTCGCTTTCCTGCCGAACGCAACCTCGCATTTCGCCGCACTTTGTGAACGGCGACGATCGCCATCAGTTGCCACAACGTACCGCCTTCAGGCGCATCGTAGGCTCCTGAATTGATGCCGCGGAACACACTTTTAAAGACGCTTTGAACGATGTCTTCGGGTTGCACCATGGCTTTCAAACGGTCAGCCATTTGCTTATGAACCAAACCAAACACGCGCTTCGCATAGCGTTCATAAACTTCTGTAGCAGCTTGATCGTCACCCGATCGAAGCCGCATCACGAGAGATTGATCCGAAGTTTCGGGCGTGGACATGTGTTACTCCAGTCAAGTTTGGGTACTCGCCGCCCATTATAGTTCGCTGGAAACCACCCGATTTTCCCCAGCAAGATCAGAAACGCCAGGCAGCTCGCAGCGCCTGAGCGCCGCGAGCTTATTTGCACTAGCGAGATTAGTGGTCGCATCGAACATTCGCAAGAAATTGCTACCGCCGGACTTCGAACTCTTTGATCTCTTTCTTTGAACCGCCGGTGATTCCGAAGTCGAAGATCGTATCGCGTCCGTCGCCACCTTCGAACACGGCGTCTTCCGCCGCACTGACCGCAGTCCCGATGACTTCGTCGTTGCCGACGTCTACCGTAACAGTAATCGACTTGCCGGAATCCACATTCGTAAGAACAACTTCATCGTTCCCAATCCCCGTGAATATGCCGATATCAGAATTCGTCATCAGGTCTTCAACCAGAATTGAATCCGCTCCGGATTGACTGTCGATCGACATCGAGTCGGCGATCACAGCGCTCACATCGATCGAATCTGCGCCACCCTTTGTTTCGATCGACAACAACTGCTCGACGCCAGTATTCACAACTTGCACGACATCGTTTGCGCCTTCACTGATGATCGTCAGCGATTTGCCTGCGTCGACACCCGTGACTGTGGCTCGCAAAACATCTTGGCCACCGTTGATGTAGATATCTTCAAAAGCGGTTACGTCGGTCAATTGTACGACGTCGTTTCCTGCCGAACCTTCGATCGTCAAGTTCGCGCCCACAGTCACCGGTTCGATCGTGTTCAGTCGGTCTGCTCCGGCGCCAAGGTCGATGAACAAATCGTTGCCAGTGACCACTCCGCGCAAGGTCACAAAGTCGTTGCCACCACCCATGCGAATTTCCGCAGCGTTCAGTTGCAACCGCGGGAATCGTACCGAAGGTCGGCCATTTACAGTCGTCCCGGTTCGTCCAGCGACCACTAAGTCGCCCGCTGCAGTTCGGCTGACAACGATACTGTTAGCGGCACTGTCACCAAAAATTGTGACCAACGAGCCTTCCAGCCGTACTTGCACATTGTTTGCCGAAGCACTTTGGCAAACGGCAGCCGACAACATGCAAGCAACACAAGTTCGCGATAGCATTTTTCGAATCGACATCATCAACCCCCGAATTCGCAACAGTTTGTTGGCATCACAACTTCGCGATGCCGTTTCGAATCTGCCCCGTCAGTTGCGGGGCTACGATCCGTTAAGGCCATTCGCGCTGAATGATCCGCCAAGTTCTCACTTGCGTATTTGGGAATTTCCGTCGATTTTCACTCGATGTTTCGCGGTCTGGCGACTAAAAATCAGCCACCACCAGTTTTTCGTAAAAAACCTAAACGCGTTGCCGAGTATGTTTTAGCGGCAACCATGCGCCGTTCTGGTTGCTACTTTCGACGCACTGTTGAATGAACAACATTCCTTCAACACCGTCATGAACATTCGGATAAATAGTGTCCCTTCGTTCCACTTTCTTACCGGCAGCTTTGTCAACGATCGCATCAAACGCGGCGGTGTAGATGTTTGCAAAAGCTTCAAAAAACGCTTCCGGATGACCGCTCGGCAATCGACAAGCTCCGCGTCCCGCTTCGTTCATGAACGGTGCGTTCGGATCGCGCGTGTACAGTTGATGCGGATGGCCATTGCGGCGGAAGATCATCACATTTGGCTCTTCTTGACGCCACTGGATCGCACCCTTGGTTCCGTCGATCTCGATCGAAACATCGTTCTCACGACCGTGACTGATTTGCGAAGCGGTGACAGTTCCCAAGCCGCCGCCCGCGAACTTGATCACCGCTGTGCCGTAATCGTCCAGCTTTCGTCCCGGTTCGAAAGATCGCAGGTGACAGGAGATCTCCTCCGTCTTCAGGCCGGTCATGTAGCGAGCGAGATTGTACGCGTGAGTTGCAATATCGCCAAAGCAGCCTGCAGCGCCGCTCTTGGTTGGATCTGTTCGCCAAGCCGCCTGTTTCTGGTCGGACTCTTCAAGCCGAGTGCGCAACCAACCTTGTATGTAATTCGCACGAACCGCTTGGATCTCACCAAGTTCGCCACTGAGAATCATTTGCCGCGCTTGGCGAACAATCGGGTATCCGGTGTAGTTATGTGTAAGGGCGAAGACCACGTCCGACTTGTCAACGACCTCAGCCAATTGCTCGGCCTGAGCCAAGTCGAACGTCATGGGTTTATCGCAAACCACATTAAAGCCCGCTTCGACCGCTGCTTTGGCAATTTCGTAATGCGTGTGATTCGGTGTTGTGATGCTGACAAAGTCGATGCGTTTGTCGGCTGGCAGCGCTTTCTCTTTCTCAAACATCTCCTGGTAGGAACCGTAGGCACGCTCAGCGGCGATGTCGTAATCCGGCGCGGAGGCTTTTGCACGCTCAGCATTGCTGGATAACGCTCCGGCGGTCACCGTCGCGCGGTTGTCCAAACAGGCCGCGATCGAATGCACGCGTCCGATGAATGAACCTTGGCCTCCGCCAACCAATCCCATTCGAAGTTTGCGATTCAATGGCCCGTTTGTCATGCGAGTTCTCCCAGAGGATTTGCGAAAGTTGACTGTGATCAAGCGTGCCGATGTTTTAGCACAAGATGGCTGAATGTGGCAGACGGTAAAGCGTCACCACAGTCGACTTCGTTCCGCAGTTCGCCAAGACTGACGCGCGTGCAACTAGATGCGGACGAAAATCCGTTGGCGGTATAGCCAGAACAGTACCAGCCACATCAGCAGCAGTACGCCCGCACCCAGCAGAACCGGTTCCCAAGCTTCGCCTCGAAACAAAAACGGCCGCGTACCCAGATGCCTCACCAGTAACTCTTTGAACGGTTCCTCCAGCGTCCAGCTCATGATGTACGCCAAGATCGAATTGGCACCAATAATCATGAACGGAAACGCCCACATTCGCAGCTTCCACCAGTCGCAGATCACATGCAAAGTGGCCAGCCATAGGAAGCAGATACCGCCACTGAACAGCGCGAACGCTGGCGTCCAAATCCGTTTGACGTTTGGGCAAATGCCGAGATGATCCAGTGCCCATCCGCCCGCAAGCAGCATCGCGCCACACGTCACCAGCACAAGCACTTGCACTCCGTAGCGGCGAGTTGCTTTGAGCACACCGCCGGCGAGCACTCCGCCCGCTAGTACTCCCAAAATCATAGTCGCAAGTGTCGGAATGAAATTTAGAGTTGTGTAACCACCCGAGAAAAATTCAAACGTCTCGGTCCTTGGGAACAAGTTCATGAACCATACATCGAACGACGCTGCCGGATTTACATTCTTATTCCAGTGAGCCTCGAAGCCGCTGAGCAGATGCGGCCAATCATTCGGTACACCGACCACTGCATAGTTGAAATCAGCAGGGACAAGCGGCCAAAGTGCGAACCACAACCAATAACCGCCCAAGATGATCACTGCTGATAACAATTGGCTCCACCGAGGCGTCAGCGCGATCAAGAACAATAGAAAGTATCCGAGTCCGATCTGTGTAAGCGTGTCATCAAATCGAAAACTAGTCATCGGTTCGCCGAGGCTGCGCAACACAATTCCTAGCACCACGAGTATCAGCCCGCGCCAAAACGCGTGCAACATCATCGATCCGAGACTGGCTCCCTTCTGCCTCCGCGATGCGATTGAGAAGGGCAATGAAACACCGACCAGGAAAGAAAAACTCGGCTGAATCATATCGTGCAACGAACATCCGACCCACTCAACGTGCGTCGTATGAAACTTCAGCCAAGCGAAGAACTCGTTGCCCGGGAAATACTGCTCAAGTGTCCACAACTTTAACACTTCGGCCAACATTAAGAACATCACCAAGCCGCGATAGGCATCGATCGAGGCAAGGCGTTTACCAACGGCAGTAACTGGCTGGGCAGGGTTCACGACAGTCGGTAATATCTGATTCATCAATTAGTTCTCGGAGGGTTGGGCGTTTGATGAACCATCATAGTTCGCCCAGCCAATTCCCGCCAACTTGAGATCAGCCACAACAACCACCAACTATCAACTAGCAACTAACAACCAACCGCTATTTTCCCAGCCAAGCCTTAACGATGGCTTGCGGCGGTGCGAACGACGCGGTCGCCGCTTCCGTGAACGATTTGCCTTCGCGTAGTTGCTTGAGCAAGGCTTCGAAGCGACGTCGATTCGCGCGGTCCATCATGAACCGCGTTAATGCCATCCCCGCCAATCCAGCCGCTTCCTCATCAAGTCGCTCTTCGAGCAGCGTTTCGGGCTTGTCAATCTTTTGCAGCGCTGCGGGCAACGATTGCTCCCAGGCTTTGACGCGAACATCGCTACGCCTGTTTGCAGTTAAAACTAAGTTCCGTGCAACGCCTTCGGCAAACCAAGTCGGAACGTCATTCATCGAGCCCAAGTAGGCGCCGCTGACCATTTGCAACGCAAGCGCCGATTGCTGTTTTTCATCCGCTGAAGGGTCATCAGCAATCACTGCGTAAACGTCCAACGGACTAGCTTGCCAATGACCTTGCCATTCGCGCGGCAACTCGCGACTCTCGGTCATGCGTCCAAATTCGCTGTAGTCATAACGACTCTTCAGTACGAACAGCGCGATGCCGCCTTTAACAAGCGGCTGGTTCGCCGGCGCATCCAGAGATTTCTTGACTGCCGAAATCGCTTTATCCATCTGCTCAAGCAACTTTTCGATGCGGCCTTTCTGAACATTTCCTAGTACGATGACTTGGTCGCTGGTCGCTGAAGCTGGTTCGTCATTTGGCAGTACCTTAGTCCAGCGCGCTAGCGCTCGCTCTTGACGGCGTTTGAACAACTCCTCATGCGTGGCGCGATCAGCCCACGATTCGTTGACCACGGTATCAATGTTCGCTTCCGCACTGCTCCCATCGAACGCGGCTCCTTCGCGAATCCAAGTCGAAATCAACTCAATCTTTTCAGCATCCAGCGGTGGTCTCCGTGCGGGCATGCGCTCACCCGCTTCCCCTTTGAGCTTCTTGATCAACAGACTCTCTGCAGGCAATTCGCTTTCGATTACTTTGCCGCTATCGCCGCCGCGCAGAAGCTGCGAAAAATTATCCATTCGAAAATTGCCTGACGCTTGCCGACCTGCAATGTGGCAACCGTTGCAATTCTCTCGCAAGATCGGCGCAACATCACGCGCGAAGCTGACCGTCTCTTTGCCCGTCGGTTTCTTCACAGCCATCGCGCCATTCGCAGGCTGGGCTGCAGCACCTTTCGCGAACGCAGGCAGCGGCGCAGCGGGATTGGGTCCATCGAACTTTGCTCCTTCAGCGATCCACGTTCGCAACTTTTCAAGCTGAGCCTTCGAGACCTCACCGCCACCGCGAGGCATGTCGCCACTTTCGATCACTTCGACCAAGCGATTGCCTTCCTTGCTTCCAGGGAACAACACGCGTCCTGCTTTGGAACCGCGAATCAGGTCGTTATACGTTGCCAACGAAAAATCGCCGCTACGTTTCGTGATATGACAATTAGCACACAGCGTTATCATCCACGGCGCGATATCTTCCTTGAAGCTCACAGTGGACTCGCTGGACGATTCCATCTTCTTGGCACTCGCCGTTATCTCGTCCCAGCTCGGCAACGGATCCAGTACCGCACCTTCCAACTCGAGCAACCCATGAGCTCGCTGCAGAACGCTAAAAATCCTGCGACCCTCTTTCTGTAAATCTGAATCTTTGGTTTCCATTAACTGCAACAATTCCTTCTGAATCGCAGTTACCTTTTCAGCGGATTCCTCGAACTTTTCTTCTTTGAACAGTTTGCCTGCTTCGTTCGCGCTCGCCATCAAGGCTTGCAGCTGCTTGCGTTGCTCAGGTGTGATTGCCGCCAGCAAAGTGGTGCTGATGACTGCCAGTAAGCCGAATGCGCAGATCGTCATGACAAAGCTGAATGGCGATTTCTGGCCAAGAACCCATTGCATTCGCTGAGAGCGCATCGTTTCGTAATCCGATTCGGAGGACCGAAGAAAAGAGATTTCAAGCGTGGACGATCCGCCACGAAGTTCCATTGTACTAACGCTCCCAGCCGATGGCTGTACTCAGCCGACTCGCGTTTTGAAATTATCCGCGGCTGCGTCATCGAAACCAACTGATGGAAACCGCGTTATTCCCGCCACTTATCAACGATAAATACGCGAGCGGCTAATCAAGAAAGCCCTACGCTGGCAGTGTCATGCAGAACTGAAGCATTCGGTCTGGTGACAGGCACATCGCGCTTGGAGAGGACAAACACAGCGATGCCCGCACCGATCGCAATCGCTAGGAAGAACATAATCACCAACCCCGTAATCAACAAAACTCGCGAGACTCCTTTTTCCGGAATCGGAGTCGCGGAAGCTGGCTTGGGAACCGGCGGAGCGGCGGTGCGAATTGCGCTCCCACCCGGGTTCTTAATTGCACTCTTGGACGCAGCATTTGGAAAGGCAGCACCCGTCGACGATCTGCTTGTACTCGAACCGCCTCGACTCGCCGGTGTTCGGCGACCGATCTCAGCCTCCAAATTAATTGTGCTACCGGAGTCCGAAGCGGAGGCCTTCTTCTCGAGCCTCACTAACACACCACTATCCGAAGGCGACAGCGATAATCCGTCGCCAGAACCCGATCGTCCCGCTACCGTGTCGCCCGCGCGATTGCTGACGGTATCGATGGCTGAGCCGAGTTTCGAACCGCTGGTGGGTTCCGTTTCATCGCCAAGATTCAAGGAACTTCCGCTATCGCCGCCCTGCGATGGTTGCAGCACACGCTGAGCTTTGTATTTTGCTAACCAGCCCTCTAAGACCTCCGCGGTTTGCGCCGCAGAGTTGTAACGGAACTTCGGATCTTTCTGCAACAGTTTGACACAGATTCCTTCCAACTCGCCTGGGCACTTCGGTCGCAACTTGCGAACGTCCGTCGGCATCTGAGCTTGATGTTTCGCGATCCGCTGGGCGATAGTTCCGTCCGGAAAAGGCGGTTGACCCGTGAGCAAGAAATACATCGTGCAGCCGAGTCCGTAAAGATCCGCGCGCGCGTCAACTTTATGACTGTTCAACGCTTGTTCTGGCGCCAAGTAGTCTGCCGTACCAAGCACTTTGTCGTTGTAATCGATCGTCAACGAAGCTTGTCGATCGTCGGAGAACAATGCTAAACCGAGGTCCAACAACTTCACGCGACCCGCTGAGTTGACCAGTAGATTCGCTGGCTTAACGTCGCGATGAATCAGACCCACGTCGTGTGCGTGTTGCAAACCGTGCGCAGCCTGAGCGATGTAGTCCGCGACTTTGTCGAACGCCATCGGGCCATTCTTCTTAACCATCGTCTGCAGATCATCGCCGTCTACGTATTCCATGACGATGTAATGCGTATCGCCTTGGTTGTCGATATCGTAAGCGCGAACGATGTTCGGATGATTGAGCGAAGCGATCGCTTTCGCTTCCTGCTGGAATCGCGCTAAATACGATGACTTGCCCAAGCGGCTTTTCGGTAGAACTTTGATCGCTCGCTTGGTGTGCATCATCATGTGCTCGGCCAAGTAGACACTACTCATACCGCCGCTTCCAATGTGACCGAGCAGCTTGTGTTTTCCGAGAAAGAAACCTTTGTACTTACCTTGAAGCAGTTTGTCGCAGTGCCAGCGAGTCACTACATGATGCTCCTGCAACGACTTCGCTAACTGCGCCGAATCAGATGGAAGTTCACCGTTATTCTCTGCGCGGATCGCATCCAAGGCGGCATCGATTACTGCCGGTCCCGCCAGTTCGCTTTTGCGAACAAGCTCAACAAGTTTTTCGGATGTGATCTTGGTCATGCCATTCCTGCCGGAAATTTCCTCGTCGCAACGCAACTGAAATGATGCCACTTCAAGCGTAAGCCCGCTTCAAGCGTAAGCATTGTAAAGAACAGCGAAGTGTACGGTACAACGGAAATCGACCTTGGAAGCGAGAATTTGAGTTTTGTGCGTTGTTCATGATTCACGCCCCGCAACTTGCCCTGAGCCGTATACGTTACTCGAGCTTGTCTAACTGCATCTGTGCCGGACAGTGCCCGGCGGCAACCGCTCGTACAACTAGTCTAATTCAAATGTCTCGTCTACCATTCGTTTGACGCGGCTTCTAGAGCCGTCCTTCCTCTGCCGTTAATTAGGAGCGCTATCGCCTCCGAATGCAACGATTGTATGACTAAAATTCCAACTTCAGATTGCTTGATCGTCGGTGGCGGAGTCGTTGGATTGTCGCTCGCTCTCGAAATGGCAGAACGCGGCGCTTCGGTGCAGTTATTGGACCAAGCGGGCGTTGGCCGAGCTGCGTCGTGGGCTGGAGCTGGGATTTTACCGCCCAGCCCCATAAAAGGTGCGGTCGACCCACTCGATCAGCTGCGTGGATTGAGTCATCGGCTGCATGCGGAGTGGGCCGCAAAGCTCTTTTCGCTCACCGGCATCGATACCGGCTACGCGCGATGCGGGGGACTGTATCTCGCTCGCTCCGCTGCCGAAGCAGCTACACTGGCTGCCCAGCATTCGTTGTGGTCCGAGCACGGCATCGAAGCGGAACGCTGGACAGTCGCAGAAGCGATCGCGAGGGAACCGAACCTCGAAGCACTGCTGCAAACCGAATCGGTCAAAGCCATCTGGTATCTAGCCGACGAATGCCAAGTCCGCAATCCTCGCCACCTGAAGGCGCTCACGGCGGCCTGCATCAAACGCGGTGTGGACATCGTCGAACACGCTGCGGTGACCTGCATCGATTCGAACAGTGACGGTACCGCCGTAGCCCACGCTGCAAACAAGGACGCCGGAAGCAGGGAATATGCGGCCAATCAAATTTGCATCTGCTCCGGCGCTTGGTCGCGACTATTGCTCGATCAGATGGACGTCGCAACTGGAATCTTACCGATCCGCGGCCAAATGATTCTGTATCGCGCTGACAAACCTCTGTTGCAACGGGTTGTTAACGAAGGCCATCGCTACTTGGTCGCACGCAACGACGGGCGCTTGTTAGCGGGCAGCTGCGAAGAAGAAGTTGGCTTCGACGTCTCGACAACTGACGCAATGATCGATCAACTGCGAACGTGGGCGGAAAGCATCCTGCCACAGTTGCAAGAGACTCAAATCGAAAACACTTGGGCTGGCCTACGCCCCGGCTCCTTCGACGGCATGCCCTATCTTGGGCAAGTTCCCGGTCGACCGAATATCTTTGTTGCCAGCGGTCATTTTCGCGCTGGGCTGCACCTCTCGTGCGCCACAGCCGTCCTTATGTCCGATCTAATGGAAGGCAAGCACTCAACAATCGATCTGTCCCCGTTCCGGCTCGGCCGAGGTTGACACTCAAGCTCGCTGCCGCGCGCATGCGCAACGATCGTAAAAGTCGATTTTTCGCTACTCAACATCCTTTCAACCTTGCTACAATGCCGCTCCGCAAAGATGCGAAAATGAACCTTCAAAAAGCCACTTAGGCCGCGCGGTTTGGGCAAGTCAAGTTAAGCTGAATGTTTTAAGAATCACAACACGCTCAGTAGTTGGAGTTTCCGAAGTGGATTGGAATGTGCAAAGTGACAAGGCAGCTTTGATCGTGGGTGATTGGCGCGCCGAGTTGGATCCTCGCACGCCGGCGAATGGCCTGCGCATTAGCCGAACGCAGCAGGGTACGCAAAGCAACATTGCTCAGATCTTTCGAGTGACTCCCAAGCCGTCGCACTCTTTCACCATTCAAGAATCGTACGTGCGCGAAGAGGATATGATCGTTCGCTACGAACAGTCCGGTGACGACCTCTACACTTTTCAACTGAATTGGCGAAAGCTGACGAGCGATATCGCGGGTGCGTTCGCTATCGAACTGTGGATCAGCGTCCAAACTTCGCTACTCGATACGCATCCGACAATCGAGGTGCGCTCGCGAGCCACCGAATCCCAGTGGCACGCGCTGACGCTCGATGACTTGTCGTATGAGAAGAGCGACGTTGTCAGCATGGGACTGTTCAAGAAATCAGGCGTGACTTCACTCCTAATGATCCAGCCATCTGACGCAAACCAAGCGAAAAGAGTTCTTGATAAAAAAGAAGATTTCACATTGCGTATGTTCGGCGATTTCATGGAGAAAGGCGTCATACGTCGCGCTCGATTGTGTTTTCTGTCGATACCAGGCGAAGTCTCCCGTTACACGATGATTAAAGAGTATCGTGCGTTCGCCGAAAGCCCTCTGCCTCTGACCGCTTAGAATTGTAGCTCGCAATGAAGCTCGATCTTCAACGCACGATCGTAGCGCTCAGCAGCGGCGCGATGGCAAGCCGTCGCGCGATCGTGCGAATTTCTGGTCCAAATACGCGTGCGATTCTGCAGCGACTCTTTCCATCCATTGAAGATCACGCGTTGCTCGAAACCAACACGCCTCGCGCCGCCGCCGTCAATTGCAGAATGCATTGGCCGCACCGCAGTCAACCAGCCTTGTTGCCGGCGACCGCATATTACTGGCCAGACTCGCGGAGCTTTACCGGCGAACCCAGTGCCGAACTGCACTTTATCGGATCGATGCCCATCGCCGAGAACCTCGTCGCTCAGCTCTGTGCCTGGGGCGCCGACATGGCACTCCGCGGCGAGTTCACGCTGCGGAGTTTTCTCGCTGGTAAACTCGACTTAGTGCAAGCCGAAGCGGTACTTGGCGTGATCGAAGCCGAAGGAACGGAACAACTGCACGAAGCTCTCTCGCAACTCGGCGGTAACCTCTCGCGACCTGTTCGTAGCATGCGCGATCAACTGATTGAACTGATCGCACATCTCGAAGCGGGTTTGGACTTCGCCGAAGAAGATATCGAGTTCATCACACTCGACACGCTCATCGTTCAACTCCAGCAGATCATAGATCAAGTCGCCACACTCATCGAACAACTGACAACGCGCGATGCGCGGACTCAACTGGCACAAGTTGTCATAATAGGCTTACCCAACTCCGGTAAGAGCTCTCTCTTCAATCGTCTTGTCGGACAGGAGCGCGCAATCGTCTCACCAGCAGCCGGTACGACGCGCGATGTGATCTCGCAGTCGATTGAACTCGGCGGCTTCGCTTTTGAGTTGATCGACACCGCAGGTATCGAAGAACTGCAAGGCGACTCCCCGCGCGTTGCCGCTCAATTCGCACTCAAGCAACGACTGACTCAAGCCGATGCGGCGCTGTTTTGCATCGATAGCTCTTCCGACATCGACCATCACTGGCGAGCAACTCACATGCAATCGCTCGCAGAGCTTGGTGTAACGGTTCTGACCGTCGGAACGAAAGCTGAGCTTAGTCGATCGAACACTAGCGGATACGAAGTTTCGGAAGCCTTTGAAGTGGATGTCCACGTAAGCGCTAAGACCGGCGCCGGATTAGATATCCTCCAAACGAAGCTGCTTCAAAAAATCGCAGCGCACAACCGCGAATTCCAATCCGCCGCAATGCAGCACATCGCAATCCGATGCCGCAAGTCGCTAGCTGCAGCGCATGAAACATTACAAGCCGCGATTGCAATTGCTCATGCCGACGCGGGTGACGAATTGATCGCCGCAGAGTTGCGAATCGCACTCGATGATCTTTCCGCAGTGATCGGTGATGTGCACTCGGACGACATTTTGGGCGAGATCTTCAGTCGCTTTTGCATCGGCAAGTAAGAATCATGCGAAGATTAAGTGGTGGCGATTTTTCGTCGCCAATCTACGAAACGTCGACTGAAAGGCGAGGCCACGCGAAAGAAAGACGACACTTATTGATCGCACCCTAAGCTACCAATAGGCTCGCTTCAGCGATTGGCCTCGCTGCGCTGACGCGCTTCGTAGTAACGCTGCATCGGCGTCAATCGCACCGAGGGCAGCAGCAAGTCATCGTCGTCCGAAGGCTTGGCTTTCACGCGATCACTTGGACTCAGTTCCTCAGGTACAACTTCTTCCCGCTGCTCCGCAGGTTCTAGTTCCACGGGCTCTTCGTCAAGCAGTTGATTTTGATTTTTCAGAAACGGTCGCAGCCAAGTTGGCGCGGGCTCCGCAGGAATCGTTGGCATCGGCGGCGCTATACTGGGTGACGACTGATTCGTCTGCACTCCAGCACTATCAAAGTTCATGCTGTGCATTCCAGTCGATTGGTGACTCGGCAGAAATGAGTTCGCGTGGCCATTCATCGGCTGAACAAACCCGTGCGCCGAATAGCTGGCATGGAACGGATAAAGCAGCGATCTGCTGGCATACATCTCCGCGGGATGCTTGTCCTTGATCGCCTTGAAGCGACCATCGTATTGCCCTGAATGGTAGCCGTGGTTCCATCCAATCCCGAGAAACCGCCCCATCGCATTCATCGTCGGGTAGTTATGTTGAGCGTTTGCAGTGCCCGTCAAACTCAACCCAACTCCGACGCTCAGCAAAACGATACGCTTCAGCACAATTGCATCCTTTCAACCTCGAAACTCTCCAGCCGGAGTATTCGCTCTCGACACATCCTGCGTCGCCTCGACTCTACCCAACGTTGCATCGGCCGCATCTGCTAGCGACTCAAGTCCCATCTGCTTGACGAATGCTATCCGTCAGTCGAACCGGTTCGCAATGTGGATTAGTCAAAGTTAAACGACACCGCACGCAGCCAAATGCCCGAGCTCAACCAAACGACACCCAACTCGGCAGGCGCAACTCAGCAGGCCCAACTCGGTGTTGCCACAACGTAACTGCACCTCGCCACACCCGCCTACAGGGCAGAAACGCTGCGACCCACCCCAGTTATCATCAGAATTTCCAAAAAGCGATCCGCAGGCCTAGACGCCAAGCCGCGCATCAGTACTATTTACTTCGCGGGATGGAGCAGCCCGGTAGCTCGCGAGGCTCATAACCTCGAGGTCGTCGGTTCGAATCCGGCTCCCGCAATTTCTCTGTTTGGTTAGGAAACTGACCGCAGTAGGTTATTCGAAGAAGCCGGTGTCTTGCAGCAACGCAAAACACCGGCTTTTTTCGTATTTTCCTGCAATCTCCGGGGTCTCGACCACTCTCCAGAGACTCGATTCCCGGTCTCAACTCTCCCCAAAACAGCCCCTCTCTGGGGGCCAATCAGAGACAAATACTCTCAGAGTCTCTGGGTTATGAAAACCGCCGGGTTAACGACTCTGGGTTATTCCCTGTCTGCCTCACTCGGGATTCTTTTTTTCGGCTGGTCTGCCTCACTAAGAAGCCCTTAGTCGCGAACTTTGACAGCGGGTGATGAGTCGCGCGTCGGCTGTTTTGCATAGATAGATCTGGGAGGGATGCCATTTCGGTTCCCTCAACGGTCTTTCCATGGAGGCAGAACCATCGGCGCCTACTCTCTCGACTCTCTTCCCGCAGACGACGGACTGCCGCGCGATCCGACGTCGGTTCGATTCCGGTCTATCGCGGCGATCCTGCTCCGAGGCATCCGCCGATGCGCGGCTCTGGAGGGTGATTCTGACCAGCTTTTGACGGAGGACGAACCTGTTTTCGACAATCTCGGAGACTCTTTACCCGAGCCGCTTGATTTCGTTTTCCACAAACCCCTCTCTGTGTCCGACGTCTCCGAAACGCTGGGTTTTGGGG
>JBGSOM010000209.1:0-20499 GCA_041739135.1 Pirellulaceae bacterium | reverse complement strand
CAGGGAGGATTCGGCTGTGTTGATTTTGTCACGTAAGGCTTCGGAGTGCATTCATTTAGGTGATGACATTGTGCTGACAATTGTGGCGGTGGGGAACGACAAGGTGCGAATTGGCGTTCAAGCACCGCCTGGGGTGAAGATCCTACGAACCGAGCTCGAGTTGGATGCGACGATTCCAATGCCAATGGCAAGCGAGC
Source organism: Pirellulaceae bacterium (assembly GCA_041739135.1). Classification (GTDB taxonomy): domain Bacteria; phylum Planctomycetota; class Planctomycetia; order Pirellulales; family Pirellulaceae; genus Aureliella. Next base: position 20,302 of record JBGSOM010000209.1, on the reverse strand, counting down.
GGAGCGAGAAGAGTGTCGCTGGTTCAGCGTTAACTGGGCCGCTGTCGGTGTTAGTGAATCAGGTGAAGCAGATTCGCCGCGCGGCTTAGTGAAAAAAGCGGAATGCCCTGAGGCGAGTGGTTGGTTGCTAGTTTTCGGAGAACGGGGGCGGGAAGCCTTCGGTGGCTGGCGCGGAGCTGGAGGCGGACTCAAGCCGCTGTTTGAGGCAGCGAAGTAGCAGTCGGCAGCGAATGTCCACGTTTGGTTCGGCGAGCAATTGTTGCTTTACGGTCAACGGCAGACTGAGCGCGTACGCGATCATGTCAGTCAGAATTCCGAGCGGCATTTGTTCGCCGATCAACTGTTGAAAGCTGCTTTGCGATGACAAGCCTTCCGGAACGAACTTCGCAAAAACCGCTTGCAGAGCTGTAGTCATCTCCCGCCGTTCGGTCTCTTCGTTCGGCGGGTAGAGGTCCTCGAGGATCTCGACTTTCGCTCGCCGAAAAGCTCGCGACATCTCTAGTTCTTCGATGATTCGGCCGCGTTTGATGCCGACCAGCAGAATGTTGTGGCGGCCGTCACCAGTCGGAGTGTGAGTTACGATTTTGCCAACGCAAACGGTCGATGCGATCGCTGGTCGGTTCTGGTATTGATTCTCCCAGCCCGGTTGGAGCAGAGCCATAGCGATCAAGCGGTCGTTGGCGAGCGAATCGAGCAGCATCTCGCAGTATCGCGGCTCGAAGATGTGCAGCGGTTGTGGCACGTTGGGGAACAGGACGAGGTTGGGCAAGGGGAATAATCGAACCGTGCCGCAAAAGTCCGCTGGCCAACCCGCTGCAGCTTGTAAGTTGGCCATGAATAACCTTGGGATCTAACGAGGACTAGCGTCGACGGATTCAAAACGAGCGAAGGCAGCGGATATCTCCAAGACATGCGCGAGACGTGTTTCGGTCGAACTCTTGATTTTCAGAAGCAAATCCGAGGCGTAGTCACATGTTTACCTTACGTCGGTATCATAGCGAAGCTGACTAGAGGCCGCGAGTCGGTTGCTCGTCGCCGGGCTTGGTCGTGTGCAGTTGGTGTGCAGTTAGTGCCAGCGCCAAACGCATCAAACATGCGGTTAGACATGCAGTTGTTGCCACCCAGAAACACATGGCAAGAGTGAGTGGTGCCCGCGCGTTCTACTCCGAAGGAGTTTCGTCCTAGAGCCCAGGGTTGCGAGCGCAGCGTGCTACCCTGGGTTGAATGAGACCCACCGCTTTTACCCCAACGGGGTTATGTACGCGGGTTCAGGTGGCGTAACCCCGTTGGGGTAAACGGGAGACTGAGTCCCAGGGTAGCTCGCTGCGCTCGCAACCCTGGGCTGTATGGCGCAACTCCTTCGGAGTACTGCGCGCGAGCGGTCGTCGTGCGGTTTAATTAACCGCGTGTGCAACGATGGCAATACCGGGTTTGCTCTGGTGCGAGCGCGGCCCGTTGGGCTCGCGGTTAAACGAAGTGCGAGCGCGGCCCGTTGGGCTCGCGGTTAAACGAAATTCGGTGAACAACGCGGTTGGTGCCGCCGGTACCAACGGTGGCACCGGTGCCACCGGTGCCACCGGTGCCACCCAGGGTAGCTCGCTAGCTCCGCTCGCAACCCTGGGCTGTAAGGCGCAGCTCCTTCGGAATAGAGCTAACGCGGTCGGCCATGTCGTTTAACCGCATGGGCAACGCCCTGCGTTTGTACTGCTTGCGATCGGATCGAACTAAACGTTGATCTCGTAACCCTTGCGATTCTCGCGCGACAGGAACGAATTCGCTTGATCGTCGCCGACAATCTCCCGCTTCGCTGCGTCCCAATTCAGCGGACGATTCAGTCGCATGGCAATGTTCGAAAGATGGCAAATCTCCAACATGCGGTTGTGTGACCACACGTCCGAGATCGGTTGGCTTCGCGACTTGATTGCTTCGGTAAAGTTATGCGTGTGGTTCTCGCAAACCGGACCACCGTAAACTTGCTCGATCGCATCATCCTTCAGCGGCTTGTCCTTCAGATCCTCGACAGGCTTGCCGGAGATCTTGCCGCGATTCACGAAGAAGCGACCTTCAGTGCCTTCGAACAGAATGCCGTTGTCACCTTCGCTAGTGATAATCATTTCGACACCGTTTGGCATGTCGATTTTGATGCTGAAACTGGTCGCTGCGTTGTACTGATCCTGGACTGTTGGATGTCCGTCTTTGTACTCGACCGGCAACTTGAACTCGACCGGCGTAATTTTACTTGGCCCAGTCTCCGTGGCGCCGAGTGCCCAGCACGCGATGTCGACGTGGTGAGCACCCCAGTCGGTTAGTTTGCCGCCAGAGTATTCGTGCCAGTTGCGGAACGAGTAATGGCAGTTGCTGAACAACGGCACACCGCCACCATAACCTTCACGCAATTCCGGCAACGCGCGATAATCCACCTTGGGAGCTGGCCCCAACCAAGTCTCCCAATCCAACCCTTCAGGAACTGCGGTAACTGGGATCACTGGCGATGCTTCCATGCCGTTGATACCGCAGGTCACTTTCTTCACAGTACCGATGCGGCCATCTTTGACCATTGCAATCGCTTGCAAGAATCGGTTATCGCACTCCGTTCGCTGCATCGTTCCAACTTGGAAGACGCGACCCGTTTGCTTGACATACTTCTCGATCAGTTTGCCTTCAGCGATCGTCAGCGTCAGTGGTTTTTCGCAGTACACATCTTTGCCCGCTAACATCGCTTCGATAGCGATCTTAGTATGCCAGTGATCCGGCGTGGCGATCATGACAGCGTCGATGTCTTTTCGGTCGAGAACTTTGCGATAGTCCTTGTAGGCGTCCGGTTTCTTCTTCTGAGCTTTCTCAGTTTTTTCAACGTTGGCTGCGAGTACATTATCGTCGACATCGACCAAAGCCGCGAAGTCAGCGTACTTGAACGACTTGCTGGTGATCGTCCAGCCTTGATTGCGGAGCCCGATCGTTGCGAATACTGGACGATCGTTGGCTGACTGATAACCGAACGCTCGCGGCATCGGCGAAGTTAAGACCGCAGCACCGCTGGTGGCGGCAACCGCTTGCAAGAAACTACGTCGCGAAGAGGAGTGCGAAGCTGACATTGGGAAATTCCTGTGAAAGAAATGAGAGAAGCACAGACCAAACATTGTCACCAAAACTTACCCTCCCTGCAACTTACCTTCCCTAGACGCTGGGAGCCGTATTGCCGAAAGCGACTTGGGATCAGTTCTAGCACAGATATAATGGTCGGCCGAAACCAGACTACTCGCTTGGTCTAGTTGTGGGCTGGTTCGAAATGTGAAGTATAGCCGAACCGAAAAAGCGCACGATTTGCCGATGGGGAGTTGACTGCAACCTAACTCTCCCTGCAATCTCCCTGTGAATAGTGGCGTTCGCCTACCAAAATCCAATTCTTGTATTAGGCATTAAAATATGGGACGAACAGACCCTGGGTTCAAGCTGATCTCGAAAGCAGCGTACGTTGACCTTTTCTTGAAGGCGAACCGATCCGAGCGTAGGAAGGATGTTGTCGCTCGCTTGGACCTTGCGATCGCAGCTTACAAAGCGGGCGAACGATGTCACTGCGGTGAACCGATTTGGATTATCGGCTCGGCAGAAGCTGGGCACGCTTGTTTCACTTGCATTACCGGCGAATCTACACCCGACAATGACTATGAAATCCGGGTCCACTAAGACCGTTCAGCGGGCCGGCTCGCGATCGCCTCGCTGGGGCGTCCACACAGTCCTCGATTGCCGCCCACCCCGGTCGCTTCGCTGGGCGGGTGAAGTCAGAATGTGTTGGTGATAAGGTGATAAGAGGTACCGTCCGATTCACCAGTGCCTCAATAACATCGATGGGAGCTTGAGATGCGTGCAGCAGAGATTTTTCGACAGATGAGTGTTGCCGCGATCGTGTCTTTCATTTTGCTGCCCACCTGCATCTTCGTACACGAGCTCGGTCACTATAGCGTGGCTAGGACGTACGGCTGGCGGGCGAAGATGTTTCCAGCCTACGTCAGTTTCCACTACGACAAAGAGCAACCTACAAGTGCGCGTGTGATGTTCTTGATCGCCGGACCAGCGATCGACTTCTTGCAGATAGCGGCCGGTCTGTCGATTCTAGTCTTGGTAAGCCAGCGAATTGGTAAAGCACGGGGCTTACTCTATTGGGTCGGAGTTACGCTCGCGGGTTGCTCATTGAAATGGGCCGTAACGCCGCTGATCGCTCTTTACGTACCTGCGAGTGACGAATTGCAGATTTCGACTGTGGTCGGATGGTACCCGATGCTGCTCCCAGTACTGGTGATGTTGCCTGGTGTAGCTGTCGTGACTCATGTTACTCGGCAGCACCTGAAGCACGGAACGCTTTTCGAGCTGCTTTGCGTTCCGCTTTCAGGCTTTCTGGGTGCCGGTGCTTGGACTCAACTAATCGGACCCCAGATTTTTAATTAGTATGCGATAATTGATCATTGTACCGAATTCGCCTGAGTCTCAACTTGTTGGTAGCACATCAGCCGCGACTCGGTGAAAGCGAGTTAGTTTGTTGCGGAAATGTTTTTTGACCGCCGGTGGGACAGAGTTGAACGTGCTTTGCAGTCAGTTCACGACGAGCAGGATCGAGGACCTCTTGAACAGCTTTAGACCAGTATTGAAAGTTCTGCGGAGGATCGCGGCGATCATTTGGGCATCGCCGTATTCAATCGTTGGGCTAATGATTGGAGCTATCGGCGTTCTTTTTGGAGGTCGCGTTCGGATTGTTGGTCCTGCGGTCGAGTTCTATGATGGTGGTATCAAATGGTTTGTTCACCGACTTCCGCACGGACAGTTCACGCTTGCACTGACTCTGGGGCACGTCATACTGGGACAAACGGAGGCGGCACTCGATATATCGAGAAAACATGAGGCGGTACACGTCGCTCAATATGAGCGTTGGGGTCCACTCATGTTACCAGCGTACTTTGTCTCATCGTGTTACGCCTACCTTACTGGCAAGCGTTTTTACCGCGACAACTTATTTGAGCGCGAAGCCTACGATCACGATGGTGGCGAGCACGACAAATAAGGTCATATCCAAAGATGTACCAGCGGTGTAGAAATGCCGGAGAGATATTCCGTGGAATTGGCTGACTCAATCGCTAACTCGCTGATTCGAACCGTGCATTCGCTCGCGAAGAACTGGCCCGGTGTTATTGCAGTTGCAGATGGCATCGAAGTCGAATTGCGTCAAACTGCGATGATGGAACCGACCAATTCCGTAGAGTTCCTGCGCTTCCTTCTATCGTCGCGCCAATCAATTCCTGAAAACCTACTCACCGCCACGTTGCCGGCGCATCTGCGAGTCTCAGTTACAGAGTTGCTGGAACGTCGATACGAACTTCGAATCAGAAAAGAAGAACTGGTTGCAGCAGGCAGCATTGAACAAGCTGCAGATTGCCGCGATCGGCAGCAGAAGCTAACGGATGAAATCAGCAGTCAATTGGCAGGACAGAAGCTAGCTGTTACGATCGGTTGCGTCACGGAAGCAATTGAGCATTTGGGCTGGCCTCCCAAAACGCCCTGAACACAGAACCCAGTGTACAAGTTGGATGCTCCGAGAGCGTGAATGTTTACGTAGCAAAGAGGTGAGATCATGAGCCAGTTTGATGATTTGCGTGAGCACCAAACAGCTGCTCCCAGTGACGGCCCAACCCATGATGAGATCGTTGCCGTAGTTGAAAAATGGAACAGCGAGTTCGGTGTGGTGGTTTCCGACGTTGGACGAGATCGTTTTTCTATCCGTTTCAACACACTTCCTGCGGATCTCGACGCGTTCGCGCAAGAGCTCTATGCATTTTGCCCGAATATCATTGAACAGGACTTTGGGAACTACGAAGATATCCTTGAATCCGCTGATGCCCTGCCGCCCGACTACATCGCTCATGTTCGAAGGATGTCAGAAGGCATCGACTTTGAAGATCCCGAATATCCGTTTGAGCTTCTTAAGAAGTCGTTGCATGAGACCCAACAAGTCGCGTTCATGTGGGACTGAGTGCACTCCAGTACAAAGCCGATTGCAACGAGCGTTGTGCTAAGCTTGAACGGGAAAAGCGTTTTCGACATGGGAGTTTTCGATGTTACTGTGTGAGTGCAGTTGTTACACCTGAGAGTATGAATTGAATGAGACGACACGATCAGCGACCAATATCGTATTCCTAGCGACTAGCTTTGTGCTCGGCGCATTCGCTGTCGCAATATGTGTTGTGGCGCGTAATTTTTTCATGAACAGTCCGGCCAACTGGTTTACGTTCGACTACTCGGTAACTGGTTGGGTGCTTCGATTGCTCTCAGTCGTTGCAGGAGTTGGTGCACTACTCGTCGCGTTGCTTGCTCGTCGCGGTAGTCACAAGCGAGTCGTACAGAGATTTGTCTACCGCACAGATGTTGCACTTGCGCTGATTGGGATCGCCTTTGAGATTGCGATTCCTACCATTCTGTTTTTGTTGATCATCGGATTCATTGGAGACGCCGTTTCGCGATCCGTTGAATCGCACTCGCTAGGCTGCCTTGGAGGAGGGTTCGACTTCTTCGACTTTTCTGACTCCGACGATTAAACAATTGCGCAAAAGCCCAAAACACCATGCCCAATCGATTCAACGAATTCATGGACGCGTGGATGCTACATCGACTGTGGGGACTTCCGCTACGCATGGTCTTTGTCTGCGATTGGCACCGGAGGCAAGTCGTGCTTATCGCACTCGGAGTCGCTGTTGGCTGGGGCGGATACTTCGCTGGACAGAAGTGGTTGATCGTAGCGGCCGCTCTGATTGCAGGCCCATCAATGCTCTGCTTCGCGCTACTTCCTGTACTGGCAATCTTGTTTTTGGGGCTAGAGCGGCTGTATGGCGGTCAGGAAGACTGATAACAAACGCGTGCGCCGAACTTACGATCAGATAGAACGGTGTCGCGTGTTCACTTGGCTAGCAAGTAGCGGTTTGGAACATTTCCGAGAGCTGGAGCGTTTCGTCCCGCAGCGGCTAACAAGTTGCCTATGTTGCTGTAGATATCCGCTTCACGACGGTGTACTTGCGGCATCAGTCCGAATTGGGCAAAGCTGATCGGAGTGACATCGTAAAACGTTGTTTCCCATTCAAAGCCTCTGCCCCAAACCAGCCCAGCGAGACGCACTTCTGCGCTGGCTCCGGCTGCTAACAGAAGTTTCATGATCGGTTCGGATCGGTTGTGCGCGGAGTTCACGGTATGAAACAGAGGCGTATGTCCATTGAAGCCGTCCGCATCAACGTCCGCCCTCGCATTCACATCCGCACCAGCTTCCACCAGAACGCGCGCCGCATCCAAGTTGCCGTACTCCGCAGCCACGTGCAGTAGAGTTACACCTTCCAACGGAGCGAATGTAGAGACGAGCGATGTTCGATGATGCAGAATAGCGGGTTGAGCCCGGATGGCCGCCTCAAGCGAACTCGCATCATTCATCAATACCGGCCGCAAGACGGGATCAGGCAATTCAGCTCCCTGATCGAACAGCAACTGCAAGCACTCGGCGAGCCGATCGGAACGCGTGTACTGTTCTAGCAGCCATTCGATAGGTCGTTTTCCGCGAATCGGTATGCACGCGTCCGCGCCCTCTCGCAGCGCTTTGCGGATACTTCCGACATCATGCCCATCAAACGCCGACAGCAGTTCTTCAGTTGCAGCGTCCATTTATACAATTGCTCACAGGCAGATTAGTACAGAAAACTCCAAGCTCGCCTTGAACCAGCCCAACAGGTACAAGCACCGCCCTTTTCCCCGCCCCCGAGTCAGCCGCGGTTCACGTCAAACGATCGCGGCAAGCCTCTCTCAAATACGCGAATCCGTATTTCGAATAGGAACGTCACCGTGTTTGTGTTCAAAAAGCTGCGTGTATCGTCTCCGCAATTTCAGCACCCCCGGCAGGATTCGAACCTGCGACCGACGGATTAGAAATCCGTTGCTCTATCCAACTGAGCTACGAGGGCAAGTAGTTACTAAGTGAGGACTTATGGCAATTCCTCGGCCACGCCATAGCTGCCCAACCACCGGACTTCTACCGGAAAGGTTGCTAGTTAGTGTTGTGTTTTGCAGCTATACCGGCAGTCCCAACGCGGAGATTGTACCTGTGGCAGAGAAAAGACAAAAGCCGCATCGACCAGCCGATTTTCCTTTATAACCGCATGCATCATGTTACTGGGCAAAGGAAACCCCTTGGGAAGCTCGATGAGGAAGGCAATAAGCTAGATCTAACAGAGCAGCTGTATACACGACCTGTCGAACGAATCGCAAGTTGCTGCCATGCCATGGTAAACCCGTCACAGCAACCACCGCACCCATTGATAAGTGGAAGCGAGAAGTTGGGGACAGGGTGGGCGTCAATTGGATCATTCAACGGGGACGCAAGAAGCAGACGCACCTAGTCAGCGATGTGAACTATTGGAAATCGATCATTGCAGAACGCCTGACAGGACCAATAGACAATAGCTCGATTACCTTACCGGATGGCGTAGGGTTAGACATATGCGACCAGCTAGCCAGCGAGTATGGGCAACGTGTTTCAAGCATGGGTAGGACGGTTACGCAGTGGACGCTAAGACCCCGCAGAGATAACCACTGGTTCGACGGGCTGGTGGGCTGCGCCGTACTGGCGTCTGTAGAAGGTGCTCAGTTACCTGGACAGGAAGCCAAGGTAGCCAAGCGGACAGTCAAGGCCAGCCAAGAGATAGCTAGGCGTCGAAAATATGCCTAGTTAAGCTTTAGCCTTTACTGTACGAAGCTTGGCAATCTCGCTCTTCCCTCGCTCTGTAGCTTGCCAGTGAAGGACCGTACCACCCTTTGTTGAATTGGAAACATTAAGGGAAATCAAACCGTATGCTTCAAGTTGTGTTCGGATAGTGTGAAAATCATCATCAGCAACTTCTACCCCATACGGCGCTTCCACTTTCTTCGCTTCGAGGCGGTACAGTACTTTACCGAGACGGTGTTGTACATCATAGTCTCTCGGAACTTCTACCAAAATCGGGCCAACAGCACTAAGTATCTCATTCCATGTAAACTTGACTGGAATAACCGTAGTCCTCGACTCTCCACCATGATATACAGTCTCGTAGATCAATTTAAAATCGAAAGTTTCATCAAGGCTTGCGAGATTAAGATGCTGTGGGGCAAATTGTTGGTTAAGTTGGGCAATTTCTAACTTAAGCCGCTCATTGTCCTTCCTTATCTCATTGAGTTCATTCAACAGCTCGGGATTACTAGCCATATTCCCGCGTACCCATCCGATTGCTGGATAGATCTTGATAGTCTTTGAAAGACTAAGGGCGACTAAGCCAGGAAGTTGGTCTGCGGACTTCCAAAACTTAACCAAGCGATTAGTCTTTACACGGTCTCTAAATGCGTCGAGCTTTAGCCGCAATTCGGGTTGTAGCTCTGTCTTAGATGCAGAAATTTCGCCTGGACTTTCATGGATGAATGCCAGAACGCTCAATTCCTTTTCAACAGCGTACTCGTACTCCATCTCGGTGTAACTTAGACCGGATTCGGACAGTGAACCATAACGGCCACCAATTATTAAGATGTAGTAGTCACAGTCATCTATCACACGCTTGATGAATTTCATCTGCTCGTCATCCATGGCAGTAAACGTCTCCATCTCTGCCGGTATGCAGTCCATCTCCATTAGCGCCTGGATAACGCCTGCGCGTTCTTCCTTCAGGTCAGCATAGGTTGAGCTAACGAATACTTGGTATCTCTTATCCACGAAAACCTCCATTCAAAGCAGGGTGGGGTTTGGGTCCTTCCCGTCACAAGTTATACAGCCGATACAGCCGGAAGGTATCGGGGTTTTCAACTTCCTTTCCTTCTAGCGCATCCCTAAAACCGCCAATTTTAGCCGCTCTAGGGAGGTGATGTTCCCAGCAAAGTGTTCCTGTAGTTCCTTTGCAGTGGCGTCATCTCCGCTTGCAACAGCGTCGCTTACGGCGGCCACAATCCTTGCAAAGTCCAGCATCTCAATTTGCACTGTGTGGATATGGTTGCCACCGCCGCTCTTATCCGTATCGACAGCTAGCGTAACATTGATAACTTGCTTCACTGCACCTCGCCTTTCAGTTGGAAGAGGTCGGCGAGTAGCTACTTCTATATCGAAACCATCGAGTGTCGCCGAAATTGGAGGGTTCCCGTCGAATCGTTCCACGCCATGCCTTAGAACTTTCATCTGCTATATTCTCCGGTGCAACAACTTGTAATGAATTACCTGGAATTGGCTCCGGTAGCTACCGGAAATCTGTACTAAACGGTGCTAACCAATACACAGAAAACCTTGAAAAATCCAGGTTTTTCAAGCCTGTAAGCCAAGTTTTTCAGATTAGAAATCCGTTGCTCTATCCAACTGAGCTACGAGGGCAATTTTGGCGGTTCGACTAACTGACTCAGTTAGCGGTGGCCAAAAGTGATGTAGCACCGGTCGGCTTTTGGGTGATAGGTGCTACTGCGGCTAAGTCTACCCTCGCGCTTGAAGTTAATCCAGCCAAGTCACACGGGCGGGCTGGGCGAATTGTGAGCTTCTTGCGCCTGCCTGCGGACGCTCGCTCGGTGCGCGAAAGTTACCGGCGAGCGTTGGTGAATGCGTGGCAGTTCGGCGGATTATACGAACTCCACGACTGAGATCTGAACAGCATTGACGCGGTAGTCTTCGCCTGTACCTTGACGAGCCATGAAGAACTTCAGAGCGTTATTTCCGTTGAGCGGATTCGCAGCGAACCCGCCTGTGATTGCATCGGTCCCCTCCTCAACCATCACTTGAGTTAGCGCACCGCCGGCTGGAATCCGGAAGCGAATCGTGAAGGGCTCGACGGCACCCAACCCACCCCGAACGAATGTGAATCCTGAAACGTTCGTGCCGTTCAGAGTGTCTTCGCGCTTCCACCAAGACCCTGAGTTATTGTCCGAACGCTCCCACGCGTTGAAGTTAACTCCGTCGGTAATACCAAAGATGAAGTCGTTGTCGGCTGACAACGCTGTGTAATCAATAGTAACTGCGATTTCCAGTTCACCGCGGGTGCCGGCTGCAAGCAGGTCCCACTCGAACAGGAACTGGTCGGTACCAGCCACTCCAGAGTTGAAGTCCAAGGAATTGCCATTGACCGTTCCCGTCTCAAAGAAAGTAATCGCAGGATTGGTTGCGATTTGTGCGCCGGTCTGACTGGTCTGCAGGAGCGAGGTAGAAGCGGTTAGCCGATCGACAATTTCGCCTGCGAACAGATCATTGATCACATCATCAACCGCTGCAAAGTGCCAATCGAGGTCGGTGCCGCCAGTCAAAACATCGTCATCGCCGGCATCGTTCAGCACGTTGACTAACGCTTGCAACGATGCGTTCGAAACTCCAACTCCGGTGCGCAGATTTGTTATGCGCGTCGCGTACGCGTTCGCTGACTTCCATTCGTCGCGCAGATCATTCAGGACACTGTTCACAGAATCGCTGGTGGTGCGACCGGCGATCACAATATCTTCGCCGACTCCGCCATCGAGAACATCGAGCCCGAGGCCGCCGATCAGAATGTCACGTCCGATGTCGCCTAACAACTGATCTGCACCGTTTCCTCCGACTAAGACATCATCGCCCGCTCCGCCTTGCAGAACATTGTCCAGATTATTGCCAGTTAGAAGGTCGTCGCCGGATCCGCCTACTGCGTTATCTATGGAGTTCGCCGAGTTCAGTTTTAGCGTGCGGTTGGTGTGGACGTTTTGTACGGAATTGGAAGCCAACGAAAGCGTGACTGCGGTCGTTATGGCAGCGAAGTTCAGTTGATCGACGCCTTCGCCGAACACTTCGGTGACTTGATCCGCTTCCGCAGTTGGTGCCGCTGAAAAGACATAGGTGTCATCACCCGTGCCTCCGAACAATTTATCGCTGCCCCGTCCGCCGTTGATGGTGTCGTTGCCCGCGCCGCCGTTGATCACATTGGCCGCGTTATTGCCAGTTAGAATGTCGTTGCTGCCGCCGCCAGTGATATTCTCGAAAGTCGAAGCGGAGTTTAGCTTCACTCTGCGACTGCTGTGAACCAGTTGTTTCGCAGCGCTGCCCAGGTTCAACGTAACGGGTACGCTGATCGCTGAAAAGTCCAAGAGATCTTTCCCTTGGTTGGCGAACTCGTTGACAAAATCCATTTCGCTGGGTGACGGCGAGACGAACACGTAAGTATCATCTCCCGCGCCGCCAGCTAGCGTGTCGTTACCGCGTGCGCCAGCGAGTGTGTCGTTGCCGTCTCCGCCACTTAAAGAATTGTTGAGTGTGTTGCCGGTCAACGTATCGTTGCCGCTGCCTCCGATGGCGTTCTCAATGGTCGCTGAGCCGAGAATAAGACTGAGATTCGCGTTGACAACTTGCGTCGGTGCGATTCCCAAATTTAAGGACACTGGCAATGTGCTGCTGGAAAGATTTATCGTGTCGATTCCTACCCCCGATTCGGAAATCGAATACAAGCCCAGCGGCGAGTTGGGGTTGAAGTGGTACTGATCATTTCCAGCGGCGCCAGCCAACGTTTTCGATTCAACGCTACTGAGTACTAGACTCGCGCCGTTGACCGTAATGCCGAGGCTGGTGACTGTGATCGTGTCATTGCCGCTTGTGCCATTGATACGAACTGAGTCGGTTCCACCGAGTCCGTCGATCACCAGCGGAACGTTCATCGGATACGTGCCAACGTCGATGATTGGACCGCCGTTGGTCGCGAGCGTGATGTTCAAGCTGCCGGAGTTGTTTGAACCAAGATAAGTCAGTACGAAAGCGTCGTTACCGGCAGTCCCAATTGGCGTTGTATCTTCGATCAGCAGCGTGGCGACGCCTAGTGTGTAGACTTGAAAATTTTCGGTACCGATCAGTTGGTCGGATCCCTGCGTCCATCCACTGCCGATGTTGACAATGTCGCCACCATTGCGGCGTACGATCAACTGGTTCGATGCATCGGAGATGTTCAGCACTTCACGATAGTTGAGCGTCAGCGTGTTGATGCCTGCGCCGGTGATGTCGATCTGTTCGATGCCTTGAAGGCGGTTATCGGCGAGCGTGGTCAGGTCGAGTGTCAGGCCGCTGCCGTCGAGTCGCAATGTGTCGAAACCGTTGCCGCCGACGATTCTTGCAAACGCCAGATCTGCCACAGCCAGCACATCGTCACCTTCGCCACCAGTCAACACATCCGCACCGCCGTTGCCCAGCAAAATGTCATTGCCGCGATCGCCGACCATGATATCGGCAGCAGTCGTTCCGGTCAGCGTTTCCGCCGCTGCGGTCCCGAGATGCGTCACTGAAGATGAAAAACCATCGCCGCCATAGAGCAGATAGCTTTCACCCGAAGCACTCCTCAAGTTGTCAACTCCATCAGCCAGGAACGCGCCAGTCAAAAGATCGGCAAAGCCGTCGCCATTCACATCGCCAGCACTGCTAACGGAAACTCCATTGTTGTCAGAAACCCCAGCACCAAGGATCTTGATGCCTGGAACGGGCGATGGATTTATCGTGACTTGCGAAACGCCAGTATTAAGGGCCCAACCGAAACCATCCGATGCGCCTAAGAACAAACGAGTTGCCCCAGGTGGCGCAAAAAACTGTTGAACCTCTCCTGTTCCAGTACCTGTCAGCCCATCACCTATCCAGAAAATCTGTCGGAGGCCAGGAGAAAGTGTCGTAAAATCAATTCCGCTATTAAGCGGCGCGGGTGCCGTTCCACTAGGGACTGAGTCATCAAGAAAAACGCCAACCAGCCCGTTCCATCTGATTCCGCTGGGACCGGAAATGCCAAGGGTTCCAGGATTCATAGCGACGTTGCCAGGACTGCCATCAGCACTAACAGCAGGCGTACCACCGCTAAGGCTAAAGCCGCCAATCGCCGAGAAAGTCAACGGTTTTGTTATATCAAAGCCGGTCAGAGCGAGCGTGGGAGACTGCGCGGGTGCCGAGTCGGTCAAGGCGGTCGTACCATCAGGTGCTCCAGCCAGAAAAGGATTGTCTTCGCCACTGACGTTGACGACAATAGAGGATCCGATGGAGGGACCGAACGGTCTCAGGAGATCTATCGTTGACGGAAGGCTTGGACCTCCGAAGATCACGTTTGACTCGCCGGCCAGCGACTTGGCATTACTCGCTGCATCAGCGCGTTCTTTGCCGATGATCAAATCGTCGTAGCCATCGCCGTTCACATCCCCGGCGATGCTAATGGAACCGCCTGTATTGACATCGACCCCTGCGTCGCTGGCTTCGGCACCAAAGATTGTGATGCCTGCTGTCCCAAGCGTCAGAAGGTCGATTGTAGCTGGCAGGCCGACTGAGCCAAAGACTACGTAACTATTACCAGCGCTAAGCCTGGTGCCCCACGTCGGACCATCGCCACCAGGCGCGTTGATCACAACGTCGTCAAAACCATCGCCGTTCACATCACCGCCACCACCGACAGTGTATCCAGCCAGGTCACCGTTCTGAGCGCCGATGATCGTGATGAATGTGGCTGCCGGAACTGCCAGGTCAATTGTTGCAGGCAAAGAGGGACCGCCGAAAACCACATAGCTCTCGCCGTTACTGGATCGAGCCGGTGACAGCGGTGCCCCTGAAGCCGCGCTGCCTGCCCCGATGATCACATCATCGTAGCCATCACCATTCACATCTCCAGCACCACTGACAGACCGGCCGCTTCTGTCATTGGCGGCACTTCCGTAGATCGTCACGCCAGCAGTTCCCAATATGGCGAGTTCGATGGTTGCTGGCATGGCGGCTCCGCCGAAGACGATGTAACTCTCCCCCGAATTGGTCCGAACTGCCGAGCTAGTCCCATCGCCATCCGAGGCACCAATGATCAGATCATCGTAACCATCGCCATTCACATCGCCCGCGCCACTGACCGATTGCCCGCTCAAGTCTGAAATATTGACCCCGTAAATCGTGACAGATGCCGATGCGACAGAAATCGTTCCCGATAGCGATGCAGAACCAAAAATCACGTAAGTTTCGCCAGAATTCGTGATGGAATTGGCCAATCCATCACCTCCATCAGCCCCCACAATCACATCATCAAAACCATCGCCATTCAAATCGCCTGCCGCGCTCACCGAACGTCCAACGAAGTCGCTATTTGTCAGACCCGTGAAGACAACACCGGATGAACCAGGAGCATTCAGATCAAGGGACGCCGGCATCGCCGGACCGCCGAAGATAAGATAAGTCGCCCCCCGATCACTGCCGCCCGAGTTTGCACGAAGCGCCCCGATGAGAATGTCGTCGAAGCCATCGCCGTTGAAGTCGCCCGCATCGCTGACGGACAGACCACTGTGATCATTGACTTCCGCCCCGTAGGCAATCATCCCTTCACTGGCCGTTAGCGTTGCGAGGTCGATTGTGGTCAATAGTCGACGTGCTTCCATGTTTTCAACCAGCAGTCGCCGCAGTGGCCGACGCCGCAACTTCGCGCTGCTTTTTCCGCCGCTGATTTGTTTGACTAGCTTCGACAGCCTTGAGATTTGGAGACGAACGCCCATGAAGAATCCCCTGATGATTGTTTCTGGCGAAGTAGTTGTCGCTGCCGCCGAAGCGAGAAATCGATGTAACTGATCGATTCGAATCTGTTACCTCAGCCCGCAGTATTTCTTGCGCAATCGCAATGAAAAATTTCCCCAAGTGCGAACCAGTCGTCCCTCGCTCCGCGATCAAACCGGCTTCGGTAACAACTAGCGGTAGCCAGTGATAACAAGCGATAATCAGCGGTAGCCGGCAAGAATCTGCGGTAATCTGCGTTTCGTTTGCGGAGCAAACGACGACTGTCGGGCGGAGCAAACGACGACAGAATGCAAGGGTCAGGGGATTCGGGATTCGATCGCTTGCAGTCGCGAGCGGGCAAGTCCCAGTTGCGATTCGTCTCGCTTGGTTTGAGCTTCGAGCACAGAAATCATGGCTCGAGTTTGCGCAGCAGCTTCCAGCAGGCGCCCCGCTTGCTCGAGCGCGCGTGCGTACTCGAATCGAGCTGGCAGCGTTCGCTCTCCCAACTCACCATGCCTGAGCACGCGACTTTCGAGAGCTAGGCGAAAGTCATCGGCCGCTTCGGGAAAACGCTGCATCGCCGACTGAATTCTGCCGCGGAGAAAATAAGCGTTCGCAACTTTGTAAGAGTCAGCCGGAAAGAACGCGGCGCCGACCGCGATCGCTTCGTCCATGGCAGCGACCGCATCCGAGAAACCGTTCGGATAGCTGGCTGCATCGGAACTCGCCAACGCAAA
The DNA here is from genome assembly GCA_041739135.1 of Pirellulaceae bacterium. Lineage (GTDB taxonomy): Bacteria > Planctomycetota > Planctomycetia > Pirellulales > Pirellulaceae > Aureliella. The sequence continues at coordinate 4,036 of JBGSOM010000209.1, read as the reverse complement.
CAGCAACTCGGCACGCAGCTTCAGGACCTGCGCGAGGCGCGGGTGCGATCGCACACCCAGATTCAGATCCACCAACTCTAGCAGCTTATCAACGTTCTCCAGCGCGAGAGCTTTTTTCTTCATTTGATCGGCGCTCTGGGCTTTAAGGAAAAGCGGAAAGCAGTTCAACAGATGTGTCTCGCCCAGCGTTTCGATCAGCGACAAGTGCATCTTATCGAACTCCTTAAACGCTTGATCATTCGAACCGAAAGCGACGTAGCCTGCTGCGAGCACGATATGTGACAGCGGTTTTACGATCGACTTCTTCAGCCCTCGACTCTTCGTCGGATTGATGAACTCCACCAGCGCTGAAGTTAGTTGACGCAGCAAAGGCCACAGAGGTTCTTCTTCGATCCGCCGCCGATCGAGCTCAGTGGTCAGCGCGAAGAGCTTCGCCGCTTTGATTTGTACACGAGCTTCCGGAATCGAATCGGGATCGATCGCAGCCATCAGGTTAAACTGCTCAACAGCGTCTTTATGAAGATCAAATTCTACCAGCACAGCGCCCAACGCCAGTCGACTGTCCTGCAGCTTTCGCAACGACGCGACGTCCTGCGGATCCGCTTCGTAGGCCGCCTTCAGCGCCGTTTGAGCTTGAACGAGCCGAGAGCGTGCGAGCTCCATGTCACCAAAGATGTAATCGAGCAAACCCTGCGAAGCCAAGACTTTACCGATGTCGGCGGCGCTAGAATTCTGTTCAGTCAGCAGGTCATGCGATTTGGCGAGCGCCTCGCGCGCCAGCGGAAACTCGCTGCTCAGCACACACACGTCCGCCAGCGCATGCAATATCTGAGCTCGCAGTAGCGGCCGATCTCTCAGGACCGCTTCGTCGTCGAGCAACTCGATTTGGGCGGCGCGCGCGACGACCTCCTGCACCGTCACGTTGCTGCCCATGCTGTCGCCATACCGAGACGTAATATTGCTGAAGATCGGATCGCCGGCTCCGAGGACATCGAATAGAAATTCAGTCGTCGCGCGTTGCTTCTCAGCTTCCGCCTTCGCGCGGTCGGCTTCCAATTGGGCAGCGTCGGCCAATTCTTTGTTCTCGATAGCGATTTTCTCGTTATCCTTCGCCAGTTTCCGCTGCTCGAAATACTGACTGGTGATCACACCTAGACTGACAACTAGAACCATGAGAATGGCGGTCGCGCTGATGGCCAGTCCACGATTACGTTTGATCGTCTTGCGGGCGCGATACAGAAAACTCGGCGGTCGTGCTTCGACCGGTTCATCGTCCAAGTAACGTTGAAGGTCGCGCGCCAAATCGCTGGCGGTGTCATAACGACGCGTTCGCTGCTTTTCCAGCGACTTCATCACGATCCAATCCAATTCGCCGCGCAACGTTTGACGCAACCGACGCGGTTCGATCATGCGCGTCTTCGAGATGCTAACGATCGTGTTCGCAGACTGGCTCAAGCGAGCGCTCGGGCGCGGCGGATCGACTTCGCGAATCATCTCTAGGATTTTGAGCAACACATTCTGTTTGATCGTTTCTTTGTTCAGCGGCAGAGTGCCAGTCAAAATTTCGTACAGCATAACGCCCAGCGAATAGACGTCCGTGCGCGTATCGATATCCAATTGCTCCATGCCCGCTTGCTCCGGAGACATGTATTGCAATGTGCCAACGACAGCGCCAAACTCTGTATTCATCGATTTATCGCTGAGCTGCGTTTGCAACTCGGTGGCCTTAGCTAATCCGAAGTCAATGACCTTTGGGATCGCTTGCCCGTCATACAACCCGACAAGAACATTCGATGGCTTGAGATCGCGATGAATAATGCCCTTTTGATGCGCGTGCTGAACCGCTTGGCAAACTGGCAAAAACAACATCAAACGTTGACGAATGGTAAGTTTTCTGGAATCGCAATATTCGTTGAACGGAACTCCGTTAACCAGTTCCATTGCAAAATACGGCGAACCGTCGGCTGCCGTCCCAGCGTCGAGTACCTTGGCAATGTTCGGATGATCCATCATCGCCAGCGCTTGACGTTCGGCTTCAAAACGCGCGATAACTTGCGACGAACCAAGTTGGTTCTTGATGACCTTCACGGCAACTTGTCGTCGGATCGGTACCTCTTGCTCAGCGAGGAAGACGGACCCCATTCCACCTTCACCAATTTTCTTAATGACGCGATACGGCCCCAGATGCTCGTAAGTCAGATCCTGTGCGGCGGACTCGGCCGACTTTCGCGCGTACTCATTCGTAACTTCGCCAGCTTCGCGCGTTCGATCGTCTTGGCTGTCACCATCCCGATCCGGTGGCTCTTCGCCAGCTGAATCATTCACAGTGGTACTTGTCATGCATAAACTCTGGCTGGGGAAGTACGACGGGAAGCGGTAATAGTCTAACTAGAGTTCGCGCGTATTGTGTCATTGCAAGCGACTTACGCGCAGCGATTTAAGTGCCTGCGGTTTAAGACGGTTAGATCGGTCTTAGCGGGGGCAGACGATGTAGCACACATTTTCTCGTTGGTACGAACTCAACTGCACCAAGCGGCCGTAACGGATCGGGTAGAGTTCGAAAGATGAACCTCGGTGCCTTGATTGTGGGAGTATGGTGGTGGAAAACCCTCTGAACGTGATAGCCGATTTGCGAAGCGACTTACTTCTTGAAACACTCCAGAAAGAAAACGTTCACTTGAAAGCAGGGCTTTCTCGAATCCAAGCGAACCTAGCCGAGGCGGTAAGCTTGAATGATGAGAACTCACAATTACTTCACCAAGTTGAAGGAGACTGCCACGCACTAGCGGCTGAAGCACAATCGATTCGTGACAGTTCAGCTAGTTTCACGCAATCGATGGCTGAAATGCGTGCGCTGGCGGAAGAATCTGACACGCAGTTGCACAGTATGCGGGCGTTCGTGAATCTCGTTAAGAAGATTGCCGAGCAAACGAATCTGTTGGCGCTGAATGCAACCATCGAAGCGGCGCGATCGGGCGAAGCTGGCAAAGGATTCGCTGTAGTCGCCAACGAAGTGAAAGTGCTGTCGCGGCAATCCCGTGAAACAGTCGACAACATTAGCGAGTCGATCACATTAATCTTGGAAAAAGCAGCCTGCGTTGCCGAGAAAACGCGACTTATGGAAGCACGCAGCAGCGATATCAACTCGACGATCGCAACTTTCTCTTCCAAGATCGAAGAAACAGCCTCGCGAGCCGAGATGGCCGAGTGCAAAGTCAGTGCGTCGAGCGACCGAGTATTTATGACCCTAGCCAAACTCGATCATATTATTTGGAAGGTGAATACTTACCTGAGCGTTATCGAGGGCGAGCCGAATTTCAAATTCGTCGACTCACACAATTGCCGCTTAGGCCAGTGGTACGAAACCGGCGATGGCCAAAGATTGTTCTCGACAACACGCTCTTTTCGAGAACTTGCGCAACCGCACGCTGAGGTTCACGACGCAACGCAAGTGGTCATTGAGAATTTGAATTCCAACGATCCATCGAGCGAAGAAGCGATCACAATGGCGCTCGAAAATATGGAGCGTGCCAGCGATCGTGTCTTCGAGTGCCTCGAACGCATTCTCGAAGAGAAATGGTGCAACGCGGCTCGTTGCTAGCGGAAACGACCTAACCTCGCGCGATGAGAATCGGCGAGGTAATGGGGATCAAAACTGACGATCAAAACCGACGATCAAAACTATCGATTGAGGTAGCCGATCGCCAGGTGAGTCAGCGGGCCAAGAAAACGCGATGACTCGTGGATCGTTCGCTATTGTTAGATCACGCCGCCATGGACGCGATACGGTGTCATGTGGTCAGGTTGGTCGGTGAACCAAATACGTTCCCACTCTTGCAACATCAGTCGGAGGTTTTCCGACGTGTAAATCAACTGCTCAGCCCGACGTTCTTGAATGGCAGAGTAAATGGGAATGACGCAACCAGTGGTGCTCAAACACACAAGCAGCATCGCAGCACAAATCCAGCGTCGCATCGTAGTTCCTCCGTGAACCTTCAGGCTGGGCGAGCCGAGCGTTCGCTCAGTCGTCGCGTGA
>JBGSOM010000204.1:0-15720 GCA_041739135.1 Pirellulaceae bacterium | reverse complement strand
TTCCACGGCAATTCAAATCGCCTCGGCACTTTCCGCGCTGCATGCTGCTGGAATCGTGCACCGCGATCTCAAGCCATCGAACATTCTGCTGCAAGACGACCTTGAACACGTGCTAATTTCCGACTTCGGACTCGCTCGAATCGCCGGCGACATGGCGATCACGCATTCGGAAGCGCTCGCCGGAACGCCGTTCTTTATGTCGCCGGAACAAGCGTTGGGTAAGCAGGTCGATATTCGATCGGATTTATTCAGCTTCGGTTGCGTGTTGTTTTGGATGTGCTCTGGCAAGTATCCATTCCGTGGAGATAGCAACTACGAAACACTTTCTCGACTGATTCACAATGAGCCCGAGTATGGTGAACTTGTGCAGCGAAGTGTGCCAGTTTATTTGCAGCTTCTGATTCGCCGCTTACTGGCAAAGGATCCCGCCGCGCGCTGGTCAAGTGCCGATCAAGTTGCTGGTCTGCTGCGCGCTTCATTGGCTCACTTCCATTCATCGGAATTGCCGCTCCCGCTTGAACTTGCACAAAGTGATTCGGATGGCGTGACAGCCCAACGGCCCGAGAAAGCTCGTTCATTGTCAGCTCGCGGTATTGTCGCCGCTGCACTGTCTCTAGTCCTTGTACTCGCCGTTGCTTTCACAGCTGTGAGCAATCGATTCGGTTCTAATCGAACCGAAACCGGGGATACTCTACAAGCGACAGAGACAGTGTTGGCCCCCGCACCGACCGCTAACTTGCGTTACGGCGCCTTCGACGAGCTCGACCGTCGCGCTCTTTTCAGCGACTTAGAGCGAGCCGAGAATTTACCGTATTGGCTGCGGCGGATGGCTTATTTGCCGGTTGATCAGATTCCGGTTGAAGCTCTGCCTGCTGTCCAGGCGCTCTCCGAAAACTCAGATGCAACCATTCGTGAATTAGCAGCCGTAATTTTGAATAAGAACCCTTTCCAAGAAATTCATGTCCTCGAAAACTCGCCAAAAGACTCGCAAATATCAACTCAAGAAAGCCCATTTCAAGAGGTGTTCACCGATGAATAATCGAACCTTTAGCTTCGCCTTAGTTATACTCGCTTCGCTTTCCATCAACGGCGTCGCGCAAGTCAATGAATCGCGTGAATGGAGTGATTCGACTGGCAATTTTAAGATTACCGCGACTTTGATTGAAACTAAGGATGGGAACGTCTTTCTCAAAACGGTGCAAGGCAAAACGATCAAGATTCCGCTTGCGCGTCTCAGCAAAGCCGACCAAGACTTGCTGAAAGGAGCGGACAATCCGTTCGAGGAAGTAGGCGACGGTGAAACCAACATGCCAGCCGAGACATCGAATGCAGCTGCTGAATCCGGCTCAGGCGCCGCGGGTGGCTCAGGCGGTTGGAACAGCCCACTGAAGATCGATTGGAGCGAAGTTGAGGAACTGGATCGCAGCTTTGATGGCGAATGGAAACTGGAGCTTCCAAAACAGAATGAGTTGGGATTCACGGCGAAACGGGCAACGCTGAATAAGAAGAACACGTTTCACGAAGATATGCGACGACTAGAGATCAATCCACTCGCGCAGCGAGCGGTCGTCGGGTACACAGTCAGCTTTGGGGTGCCCAAGCCGCAAAGTCGCTTGGCTTTGGTTGACCTCGCATCGGGCAAGGCGATTCACACCGCGCCTGTCGAATGCAATATGTGTCCGCTCGCGTTGCTGAATGATGGCAGCACCGTTTTGATGCACGGAACGAGCGACGAGCGCGGCGGTTATGAAACTCCAGATCAAATTCAATTGTGGCGAGTCAACGGTAAAAAGGTCCTGCAATCGAAGACCTGGATTCCGTTCCCAGAAGAGAGCGAACATTGGGGAAAGAAAACCAATGGAAGCGTCAACACGGCGATCCCTTTGCCTAACAACAAGATGATTATGCTGACCGACGATGGTCACTTGGTTTGCATCGATATCGCGACACGCAAACCCTATTGGCACTCAAAGTTGTCCGGCAATCATGCGATCGACGCTTCGACCGATCGCAGTTTGCTGGCAGTCGCTGATGGGCATGCGGTTATGATTGTCGATCCGCAAACGGGATCTGTGAAAGCGAGTACATTCCTTGACGACAAGCCGCATATCGGATGGCCGCGCATCCGCTGGAGTCCAAGCGGTACGAAGCTGCTTTACACTTTCACGACAAGCTTGCGGGTGCTCGATCTAACCAACGGACAATGGACTCAGCAAACAACATTTGTCGGGGGACCGATCGCTCCAAACGCGCTCAGCTATCCGCATGACGACTACGCCCTACTCAACAATCATCTGCTCGTTCACATACCATCGCAGATCAAAGTTTGCGATTACAAAAGTGCGAACAGTATCAAATCGATCGGTGGCACCGCTTTCATCGGACTGCAAACCGGTGACGGCGGCTTGGTTGTTCCAGCTAAGTTTCCGCATCCCGCTGCCGAGAAACTATTGGCTCAAGCGGAGAAGGACCCAGGCGTTTTTCTCATTCATCCCGGTGTCGAAGTCTCCATCGATGCGGCCGGCGCAGGCCAGTGGGCTGGTCAGGTCGCTCAGTCGCTGATGAAAGCCGCTGCAACCGCGGGTTACAAAGTTGTCACAAATTCTGACATCAAAATTATCGCGTCGGTTTCAGGTCCGAAGCAGGAAGCGGTCTCCTATATCGCCTCGGGCAGCTACATCGCCAATGTGTACAGTTCTTCGATAAAACTGAATTGGCAAGGAAGAGATGTGTGGTCAGCTGGTGGCAACAATATTCCACACTTCATCCAAACGGAACGCGATCAGTCGATTCAAGACAAATTGAACGAACTAGGTAAGTCACCAAATCTGGGTGTGTTCCAGAACCCCAACTTTCCGAAGTTGCTTCAAAGACCATCGGGTGACGCAAAGAGTGGTCCACAAAGCGACGCCTTGCTCGTATCCACATTCACCATGCAGGGCCTTATCGACGCAAAGTAATCACAGAGAGAAATTGCAATCATGACCAAGTTAGCGTTGCTGTTCCTGTTCGGCTGTTGCTGCTTGCTAGGATGTTCCGCTAAAGAATATCCCGCCATTTCTGCCGCAGACGCGAAGCAGATTAAGGCGGGCGGTTCACTATCGGATATCGAAACAAAACTAGGTGCACCGCATTCACCAACAGCTACGCAAGCCAAACACTTGGCCGATGTCGTTAGCAAGATGCCGGAACCGATGCGCGCGAACGCTGAGAAGGACAAGTCGCTGGCGTGGGGCAACGACTCGACGTTTCTCGTTGTCAAAGTCAACGACAAAGGAGTCGCTTGGGTCACGGCGTGGCGTGAGTAAGGGAAACGCCATGCAGCCAACCTCAGTTTGTGAGGTGCGTGGCGGCTTCCATGATGCGTTGTTCCGTAGCGTCCTCACGCTTAAATTCGCCGGTGATTTCACCTTCGCAAAGCACAATGATGCGGTCGCTGACGGTCAACAACTCCGGAAGCTCCGAGGAGGTCACGATGATCGACATGCCGTCGCTAGCGAGTTGCTCCATCAACTGATACAGCTCCGCTTTGGCACCGATGTCGACGCCGCGAGTTGGATCGTCGAGCAATAGAATGCTGGGGTTCGTCAGCATGCAGCGACCGATGATGCACTTCTGTTGATTGCCGCCACTGAGACTGGTTATCATCGCTTCGGAACCAGCCGTTTTAATCTGCAGCGACTTGATTTGCGTTTCGGTCGCTACGTGCTCGCGCGAACGGTTAACGATGCCGGCTGTCGAACAACTAGGCAGCGCGCAGACCGTGGTGTTCTCGCGGACCGTCATGTGCGCGAACAAGCCGAGCCGCTTGCGATCTTCGGTCACCATCGCAATCCCAGCTTGCATGGCTTGGGCAGGATGTGCAAACGATTGCTCGCGCCCGTGAACAAGTACTTGCCCCTGAGGTTGCGGACTGCTCGCTCCGAACAAACACTCGAGCAACTCCGTGCGCCCAGCGCCCATCAAGCCTGCGAAGCCGAGAATCTCGCCGCGATGCAATTGAAAACTGACGTCCTTCAAACGCCAACCGCGCGAATGTCCGGGCCATGCCAGCGATAATTGCTTGGTTTCTAGCACGACCGGTGCGCCAACTGTAGCTTCGCGTCGCCGAGCTGGTGCGACATCGCGACCAACCATCAAGTGAGCGATAGAGCGTGGCGTCGCTTCAGCTCGATCAACCGTCTGCACGAACTGGCCATCACGCAGCACGGTGATACGATCGGCCAAACGAAAGACTTCATCCATCTTGTGCGAGATGTAAAGAATCGTAACTCCGCGATTTCGCAGTTGATCGATTACACTGTACAGTCGAGCGACTTCGGATTCGGTCAGTGCGCTGGTCGGTTCGTCCATGATCAAGATTTCAGCGTTCAGCGAAATCGCTTTGGCAATTTCGACTAACTGTTGATCACCAATTCGCAAGGTGCTCACGAGCGCTCGAGGCGAAATGTTCGACTCCAATTGCCGCAGCAACTCAGCCGCTCGGCGATCCATGGCGGGTTGATTCAGAATGCCAAGCGGCAATTTGAATTCGCGACCGAGAAAGATGTTGGCGGCGACGGAGAGTTGTTCAACGAGGTTTAGCTCTTGATGGATGATGCTGACGCCGGCGTCTTCCGCGTCGCGCGTGCTTTGAAAGCGAACCGGATGACCATGCAGAGCGATCTCACCTTCGTAATCGCTGTAGACGCCCGACAGAATCTTCATCAACGTGCTCTTACCAGCTCCGTTCTCGCCCATGACGGCGTGCAATTCACCGGGCATCACTTCGAAACTGACATCATGCAGAGCGCGGACGGCATTGAATTGCTTGCCGATGCCGCGAATCGAAATAACTGGTGTGGAGGGATTTGTCATGGTGTTGGTGCAGATGAGAGATTTTGTGAGCACTAAGCGCTGACGCGAGTTAAGCTTCACCCAGTTTCTCTTGAAGATCAGCCCAACGCAACTCAGCCGCTTCGAGCTCGTGGGTGACCTTGGTAAGCTCTTCGTGCAACTTCATCGCTTCGATCGCTTCGGTGGATTGCATCAGTTGATCGTTGAGCGTTTTCTTTTGACTGTCCAACCGCACAATGCTCTTCTCAAGTTGTGCGAGCTCCTTGCGCATCGCCTTTTCTTCTTGCTGTGAAGCACGCGGAGGAGCGTCCGGAGCGCCGGCCTTTGTCTTCGGTGGCGCAGCGGATTTGCCTTGACGTTCGCGTTCGCCGGTGTCGATCTCTTTGTTGACCATATACAAGTACGCATCGTAGTCGCCACGATAATTGACGACGGTGCCATCTTTCACTTCGATGATGCTCGACGCGACGCGCTTCATAAAGTGACGATCGTGCGATGTAAAGATCACTGTGCCTTTGTAGTCGATCAACGCGTCAGCGAGCGCTTCGACCGTTTCAACGTCCAAGTGGTTACCGGGTTCGTCAAGCACCAAGACGTTGAACTTGCCCAGTAGCAATGCAGCCATACACAACCGCGCGCGCTCACCACCGCTCAGCACCGGAATTTTTTTCTTCACCGCGCTGCCACGAAAGAGCATAGCGCCGGCAACGTCCAAAATCGTCTGTGTCTTCGTTCCTGGAATCACTTCGTACTCGAGATACTCGAGCACCGTTCTATGTTCCGGCAAACTGGTGTAAACGTGCTGTGCGTAAGTTCCAATCTCGCAACCGTACCCCCATTTCATCTCACCTTTGAGCGCTGGCAACGATTGTACGAGTGTTCGCAACAAAGTCGTCTTACCTTGACCGTTGTCACCGACGATCGCCGCCCGCGAACCGTGTTCGATTTCCAGATCGATACCGGACGCAACCTCGCGATCACCGTAACCAATCGCCAGCTCCTTGCAGCGCACGGCTGGACCTTTTCGCGGTTCGACTTGCGGTGCACGCACTGTGGCGCGCGCCTGCTCGCCTTGCACTTCAATGAACTCCAGCTTGTCCAACATCTTGCTCTTCGACTTGGCGCGCGTCGCGGTACTCGCACGAGCTCGGTTGCGATCGACGAACTCTTGCAACTGCTTACGCTTGGCTTCAGTAGCTGCGTTGACTCGCAAATGGTGCTCAGTCAACTCTTGCTGGTAGATCAGAAAGTCGTCGATCTTGCCCGGGTACATCGTCAACTTGCCCAACGACAGGTCGAGCGTCACATCGCAAGTCGCTCCCAGGAACGCGCGATCGTGCGAGACGATCAGGCAAGCTTCGCGAAAGTTCCGCAGAAAATGCTCGAGCAAAATTTGCGTGCGCAAGTCCAAGAAGTTCGTCGGTTCGTCGAGCAACAGTAGATTCGGCTCGTGCAGCAGCAAGGCAGCCAACTTGACACGCGTTTGCCAACCACCCGAGAGCTCGCCGACAGGGCCGTTAAGATATTTGCCTTTCAATTCGAATTGGCCCGCCACTTCGCCGCACTTCCAATCCGGTTGGCCACTATCGCGCATCAGAAAATCGAGCGACGTTTCCCCGGGCAAGAACGGATCATGCTGACGCAGGTAACCAATATTCAGCTTCGAACTGCGTACGATCGTTCCTGCATCAAGTTCCTCTTCGCCGAGGATGCATCGCAGCAAAGTGGATTTACCCGCCCCATTACGGCCTACAAAGCCGACTTTCGTGTCACTATTGATCGAGCATTCAGCAGCATCGAGCAGAACTTGGTCGCCATAGCGTTTTGATGCGTTTCGAATCTGGAGCAGAACGGACATAGCTACCGATTTGCAAAGGAAAAGGAGGAATCGCCCAACGGCCATCGAGTTTCCTATCCTAACAACGGCCGACCACTCCTCCAAGGCGAAAGCACGCGCGTGCCCCGCTTTAGCACGCGAGGTGCAAACAGACGGGTATGCCGAGAGAGCGGTAATTCAACGCGTTTGAGGCGGGAGCGTTTCTCTGGCGCATCGATCTGTAATCGTCAGCCGAAACTTATTGCGAACCGTTTCTTTCACTTGATCCAGCAGTCTCGCAACAATTCGGCGATGGATGCGAATACTCGCTTGTTCTTGCAGGCGTTACTTGGAAATTACTGTTGTAATTGGACCGCTTATAGGGAATTGTTGATGTGCTAAAATCGTAACGACTGGATCGAACCTCGGAACCGCCTATTAGGAATTGCGATAGTGCAAGGTGATTACGGAAATTGGATAGCGGCAGCTTGTCGGTGGCTGGGAACTGCGCCGACGAATGAACTGCCACAGCAATTGATGGACGCAATACGGTCTGCGGAGGGCGACGAACTGGAAGCGTTGCTGGGCGTCGTTTCAGAGAACTTCGACGAAATTCCTTCGGGACCGCTTCGGATTCGACAACTGATGCAACAAACCGCGGTGCGGCTTCAGCAACTGGTGCGTGACGAAGCTTCCGATGTCGCGATCCTCTCGCCTGATCTTCTATCGCGATTAGCGGACATGCTCGCTGGAGTCGATGACCTTGCCGCTGCGCACTGTTTACAGATGCTCGCGCTGCAACCCGACGAAGAATCGATCAACGCACTCGCAGCCACACTGACTGAACAACCTCCAGAGCAACCGCAAGCGGTGTTGATTGCGCTCAGTCCCTTGTGGCAACTCGACGGCGGACTGCTTGAGCTGTTTTTCGATCGGCTGGGCGATGGCTTTCTTCAGCCCGCAACGATGGCCGCGCTTGTCGACTTAGCGAATTTCAGCTTTCGAACTCAGCGGATGCCAAAGCACGCATACGCCGAGCGCGCCGCGGACTTGGTTAGCTTGCTCACAAGTTTGACTCAGCGTTTGCGATTGATGGAAGAAAACCCCAAGCGATTTGGTGAGGATGTTGAATCGATTCAACGTGTGCTGAACGAAAGCGTGGCGCTGACCGTTTCGCTGTGTGATGCGTTGGGATTGGTCGGCGATCCTGTCGCGATCGATTCGCTGAAAGTCGCAATGGGATTGTCGCACCGACGCGTGCAAACCGAGTCCGCAGGCGCGCTGGCTCGATTGGGCGATGCGGCGGGCAAGGAACGATTAATCGAGTTGTCCGAGGATCGCGTGGCGCGGCTTCGTGCGGTTACGTATGCCGAGGAGTTGGGATTTGCGGAGTCGATCGAATTGGAGCTTCGTTCACCCCAATCGATTGCTGAGGCGGAGCTGGCGAGTTGGTTGGCGGCGGGGGATCGATTCGGTGTCGCACCGCATGAGATGGAGTTGATTGACTCGCGATCGCAGTATTGGCCAAGTTACGAAGACCCGCGCGACTGTTATCTGTTTCGTTACACGTATCTCCTTCCATCGGGTCAGTTCAGCAACATCGGGATCGCTGGTCCGCTGACGTGTGCATTCAATTCGGATTTGGGGAATCTGCCGCCCGACGATATCTACGCGGCTTTCGCAGGTTGGCAAGCTGAGCATGAGGACATTTACGAAGTTCCGGAAGCGTTGCTGAATCGAGATCAACGACGCGAAGCGGATCAGTTGGTGCGAACGCTGGAAGATCGCGGCTGCGTTCTAAAGCAACTGATCGCGCTCACGTTTTTCTTCGGTGAGCTCGCGTTGCTCGCGTTGGTGGAACTGGACGGCAAACGCTTGCATGTCGTGACCGACGGCACCGAACTGTTTAGCTATGCAGCTTCAGATCACCCCACAGCGATCACCGCCGACCTGGTGCTCTCCATCTTCCGCGGCCGAAAATTATTGCGGACGTTTAATCACTGATGCTTTCGAATGAAGAACGAACATGAAACCCACGGTGTTTATCGCGAGAAGGATTCCGCAGCTTGCCATGCAATTGATTGCACCGGTCGCTGAAGTGCGATTGCATGAAGGTGCACTGCCGCCGACACGCACCGAGTTACTCGATGGAGTGAAAGGCTGCGCGGGTGTGTTGAGTTTGCTCAGCGATCGCATGGATGCAGAAGCGTTCGACGCTGCGGGCGCGAACTTGAAAGTGATCAGTAACTTCGCGGTGGGTTACAACAACATTGATGTGAAGGAAGCGAAGCAGCGCGGCATCGCAGTTGGCAACACGCCGGGCGTGCTAACCGAAGCGACTGCTGATATCGCGGTTGCCTTGCTGTTGGCCGTTGCGCGAAGATTACCCGAAGGCTGGCGAGCGGTCGAGCAATTGCAGTGGCAATCCTGGGAGCCGCTCGGCTGGTTGGGACTCGACCTGGCTGGAAAGACGCTGGGAATCGTCGGTCTCGGGCGCATCGGATCAGCGGTTGCGCAGCGATTGGCGGGCGGTTGGGGCATGAAAACTCTGTACACGGCTCGCAGTGCCAAACCTGAGTTCGAATCGCAGTTCGACGCTCGGCACGTCGAGCTTGATGAGCTGCTGCGCGAGAGCGATTTTGTCAGTCTGCATGTACCGCTGTCGGATGCAACTCGAAAACTAATCGGTGCACCGGAGTTAGCGATGATGAAGTCAACTGCGGTGCTGATTAACTCAGCCCGAGGCGAAGTGATCGACCAAGTTGCTTTGTACGAAGCGCTAAAAGCCAACCGGATTTTTGGCGCGGGACTGGATGTTTGTGACCCGGAACCCTTGCCAGTGAACAGCCCGTTGCGCGAGTTGAGCAATTGCTTAATTGTTCCGCACATTGGCAGCGCTACTGTGACTGCGCGGAACGCAATGGCCGAACGATCAGCTCGCAATCTCATCGCCGGGATTCGCGGTGAAGCGTTGCCTTACGCAGTTTAAGGCCGCTTGAAATGCTGCTTAGCAACTGAACAGCTTGGTGCTGAAGTAGCGTTCGGCGCGATCGCAGAGCAACGTGACAACGCGTGAGTCTTGCGGCAACTGTTCAGCCAACTGAAGTGCTGCGGCGACGTTCGCGCCCGATGAAGAACCAACGAGCAAACCGAATTCGCGGTTCAATCGCAAGGTCATATTCATCGCAGATTCGCTGGCGATTTTTTTGACGCCATCTAGTTTTATGTCACGCAGTAGCGGCGGAACGAAACCGCCAGCGATACCTTCGATCCAATGACAACATGCTTCTTCGCCCGAAAGGAGCGCGGACTCAGCCGGCTCCATGGCGTAAATCAACGTTTGCTCGTTGGCTTGACGAAGTGCTCGCGAACAACCGGCCAGCGTGCCGCCTGTCCCGTAACCCGAGACAAACGCATCGACTTGACCCTGCATCTGACGCAGTATCTCGACGCCGGTTTCGTGTTCGTGGTCAAGAGCGTTGAGGGGATTCTCGAATTGGCGAGGCAAGAAGTAGCGAGCGTCCGACTGAGCCATTTCGGTGGTTCGGGCGATGCCGTGCGTGTAACCCGACTCAGCGAACAGGATCAATTTTGCGCCGAAATGCTCGATGATCTTGCGACGCTCCCCGCTAGCTCGCTCCGACATCACGATGGTGACTGCATACCCGCGAGCCGCTCCGACCATGGCAAAAGCGATTCCGGTGTTGCCGCTGGTGCATTCCAGAATATTCGAATCCGCGTGCAACAAACCTCGCCGCTCCGCATCCAAAACGATTGTCCGCGCCAACCTATCCTTGATACTGCCGCTTGGATTCAGGAACTCGCACTTAGCCCAAATCGTTCTGTTGACGTCTTCGAAATGTAGCGGAATGAGAGGTGTGTCGCCGATCAGCTTGAGGAGACCATCGCCTTTTCGGGGAGTCGTGCTTGCAGTCATCAGTGATCCGTGCATTCGCTCTTGAGCATTGCCAAACGCGATTTTAAACAGTTGTACATAAATCTTTCGGGATGCGGGTGCCACTGGGCTCAGCCAGTGTACCGGAGTAGTGGACCCAGGTCGACGGTCGCGGTCCAATGCATAAAAAGCTCGGAGCGAAGTTGCCGAAATCACTACCTCGAGTTACGTTCCGCTTCGCCTGCGGCACGCCGAACTTACCCGCGGCGATCGAATGTCACCGCTTTGCGGTTATTTGTTAGCGGAGTCAACGCAAGCCGCCTGGTACTTCTTGTAAAATTAAAGCGAACACCGGACGGCTTGCGCCGGTTCCGCTACAAAGTGAGTGCTATTTAGCGCACACCTTCCGCGACTACGTACTGACTCAGAATTTTCTTTCCACGAAACACTCGTGGCGAACAACTTACTAACGTTTATTGGTTACTTTAGTCGCAATTCAATGGGTGCGAGCTCTTTTGAATTGGCACTGATCTCAATCTTCAGCTTGGCCTTGTCCTTGGTCGCGTATCTGCCTTTCAGCAAGTCGGGACCGGGATCAAAACTGCCGAACATTTTTTGCTGTTCGGTGGGTTGCACTGACGGATCGGGCCAAATGATCGATAGGTCGTAAGTTCCAGCCGCAATACCAGGTGCGCCATCGGTCGAGACTGCAAATGTTCCATCTGCGCTAACGGCAGTGGCGCCAATCTTTGCTGGTGCACCACCAGCCGGATGGAATAGTATACTCGCGCCCACGGCAGGTTTCCCATCTACGGTAAGTTTGCCTATTGCAGGCACCAGGGAACTGTTCTTTCCACACCCGCTTAGAATGAAAATCAGAACTACGGTGCAAATACTAACCGATCTCTTCATGAGAGAACTTTCTTAGAAATTAACTAACCGAACATCGAATGTTCAGCGGTTCGTAAGAGCAGGGTGAGCGACAAATCGGCATCACCCGCTAAGTTTCAAGTGAACCAGACCTTCTGCGGTTACTCATTGAACGAGAGGGCCTCGCCGCCGCTTCGCGTCAGTGTTGCCACAAAGACATTCAGATCCAATGTATCGGACACAAATGTGACTGAGCCATCGCCTCGGCAAACTTGCACACCGCCAGTATGGAAAGAGTACGGATTGTTCTCATTGAACACATTCATGAACGTACAGCCCGGTGACGCTAGCGTCGTCACGTCAGTGCCGAGCATTCCACGAACGTGGCGGGCGATATTCCAGTCGCCATAAAACGAGTTTAGGCCAAGTCCGTTGCCGAATGCGTTTCCTGGATGCGGCTTGCCACGAAAATACCATTTCTGCTTGCCTGCGATTTCGTAAAAGCAAGCAGTGTTCGATAAACCGTCAGTAACTTCAGCGAACTTAACTGTCGGCTTGGTGATGATAAACTCTGAACCCAACATAGCGTTGTGCGTAGTGACATCCGCCGCGGGAGTTAAACATGACCCAAGCGATCTGTGAATTCCACGCATCGGCGCATAGTCCGTTCGTGGCAACGAGTATACAACCCCAGACGGGAAACCAAGCACGCCAAAGAACGGACCATAATCACTCTGCGCTGGAGGTGTTGAAGGACAGATGTAGACGGGCAACGTGGCGAAACAAGAGGGATGGTTGGTGCCGCCCGGAAACGGTGGCGGAAGGTTCCGTGGATCTATAAGTGGCTTCTTCAAATCAAACAGATTCGTTACGTTTGACTGCTCAAGGTAGGGCAGCAATTGCCCTAAAACGCCGAACGGTCTGCGCGCGTCACCCGTGAGTAGAAAATAGGGATTATTAGAAGCGGCATACGTATCAGTGATCGGAAATTCTTTACCCCAGGCCGGAACGTACTTAAACGTCGATTCGTGATTGTGAAGTGCCAATCCGATTTGCTTCAAGTTGTTTGAGCAGCTCATTCTACGCGCCGCTTCACGCGCGGCTTGGACTGCCGGGAGTAAAAGGCCGACGAGGATTCCGATGATTGCGATTACGACGAGTAGCTCTACGAGCGTGAAAGCGGACCGACGGCTAGTGCGATGCATGGCCAAAATCCTTCTCGAATGATGTAGATTTTTATCGCTGCAAGTGCGATACGAAACGATTTGTTTTCACGAACCGAATGGTTTTGTTTGAGGTGAAAGCAAACTGTTCTTCGAATGACTTCGCGGATTATGCCACATTGCTTTTTGCAAAGCACGCGGCGAATTATGAATTTTTGGCGTGTCTTATACGCATCGAATGACGGTTTCCCGAAACTCGATAATTCGGCGAAAAACGCGTTGCGATTGTTTTGCTAACGTGCGACGAGTTGCCACTTCGCGCGCGTGTAGGCAACTTGAAATCCGTTCCGCTGAGCGTTGCGTTGCGACGGACTGCCCGGCAATGCGCATATCATCGCTAAGTCGCAACCTTGGTTGATTGCGTGTCGCAATCGGTGTTCCAGCAAAGCCGATTGAGCGCCGCGTTTTCGCGCTTCAGGAATGGTACTGGCGCCGGCCAGCAAGGCGACGCTTCCGACAAGCGACAATACACCGGTTGCAATTGGTCGATCGTTTTCAAACGCAAACATCGGCGAGCAGTTTTCAGTGACTGCGTAATGGCGTGCAAGGTCTAATATGAACGCTCTCAAGTCCAGTGACTCGCCCCAACCCGCTGCAGAAGTCTGTGCCCACATTTCCAACTGCTCTGGGAGCGCAATAGCGACGGACACTTTCGGGTTATTGCTGCATGGAGTCGCAATTTCGTTTCCGATGCGTCGGCACAGCACGTTTGTAAATTCAATTGGCTGATAACCACGCGTGTTGAGGATGTTGAGCACATTCGATGAAACCAACGGAGAGATTTCGTGAAAGACCGGCGCGCCGCGCAACTGATAAAACTCTTCAATCTTTTCGAAATCCGCTTCAGTCGGTTCTCCCAGAACTCCCAATCCAAAAGTCTGCGTGCAAGGCGATGCAGGGCCATCGAACATCACCCGTGCACCAGCGACTTCAATCCACTCAGCAGCACTACTTGGCGACAGACGCCGCCGAGCGTCAACGAAGCGTGCGTTCGCGACCGCTTCCGTCTCTTCAAGTCGAATCGCCAACGCGAGGTCGGACAACAGCGGCTCTTCGATCGACGCAGCGGAGTCATGTTTTAACATCAGAATGCCTAGTCGTTCTGTAAGTGTGCCAGTCAGATCTTAAGTGCAGTATGCAAAATGCGAACCACAGCGCAGTGGCTGACACCGATTGATGCTTACGGGTTCATCGAGTTCATCACCAAAGCACTCGCTTCAGCGCAAGCGTTTGACTGCAGCAAATCCGGTTCGTTGCATATCGTTTGCAGAGTTTACTGCATTTGCGATCATGGAAACCTGGGCGAGTTGGCGGAATTGCTGCGAGGGGCCAATGAACCTCTCGTCGACGTTTCGAATGAATGGGGACTCCAAAGCGATTGAAAATCGCCACCACTTATTCGTCGCCTGATACTTGGTGGGTGGAAAACCACTCGCGGATGGACGACAATGAATGACTAGCTACAAACTTCCCACCTCAGTCGCACAAAGCTTGCCATGCACAGTTTCATAGCTGCTCATTCGCCAAAGTTGTTGGTTGCAATCTTTCTCTTGCATGTTTTGACTCCCAAGCCATCACACGCGGCTGATCCGATCGAATTCAATCGCGATATTCGGCCGATCTTGTCCGATCATTGTTTCGCGTGTCATGGGCCCGATGAAAAGCGGCGTGAGGCGGACTTGCGAGTCGATACCGAAGAGGGTTTGTTCGGCACTGAGACTGCAAATGGGGCTGAGTTGGGGCCGGTGGTCCGAGGCAGTTTGAAAGACAGTGAGTTTTGGCGCCGAGTTGCGTCAGCTGACGCAGATGAACAAATGCCTCCACCGGAGTTTGGGAAGCCGTTGAGCGACGCGCAGCGCGCGTTGCTGAAGGATTGGATCGAACAAGGCGCGGTTTGGGAGGGACATTGGTCGTTTCAGCCTGTTGGAAAGATCGTTCCGCCAGTCGTTCTACCAACTGAGTTCGCAAGCAGCGTTTCAGCGCCGTTCGAACAGTTTGCAATCAACGAGATCGACGCATTCGCTTGGCGAACTTTTCAAGCTGCCGGCGTTCAGCCAGCTGCGGAAGCGGATCGACGCACACTGGCGCGCCGGCTTAGTTTCGATCTGCTAGGGTTACCGCCTTCGGCCGCTCTGGTGCAACAGTTTGTTCAAGACGAATCACCCGACGCTTACGAGCATCTGGTGGACGACTTACTCGCTTCGCCGCATTTTGGCGAACGGATGGCGATGTGGTGGTTGGATCTGGTGCGTTACGCGGACAGCGTCGGGTATCACGGCGATCAACCGATGAGCGTCTCGCCGTATCGCGATTATGTGATCCATTCGTTCAATAGTAACAAACCGTTCGACCAATTTACGCGTGAACAACTGGCCGGAGATCTGCTGCCGGACGCAAGCACAGAACAACTGATCGCATCCGGTTACAACCGATTGGGCATGATGAGCGCCGAGGGCGGAGTGCAACCCAAGGAGTACTTGGCTAAGTACATCGCCGAGCGAGTGCGGAATCTGGGCGGAACGTGGCTGGGCGTGACGCTGGGTTGCTGCGAATGTCACGATCACAAGTACGATCCATTTTCGGCTCAGGAGTTCTATCAGATGGAAGCGTTCTTTGCTGACATCGAAGAGCAAGGGCTGTACGCAGGTGCCAAGTGGGGTTCGGAAATGCCCGTGCCGACCGCAGAGCAAGCTACCAAGCAACGTGAGCTTGAGTCGGCGATGGCGCTGATTAAGAAGGAACTTGATAGTCCGACGGAAACGCTGGCCGCGGAACAGTTGGCTTGGGAGTCGAAGTTGGTTGAATGGACGGCGCTGGTACCCACTACCGCAGAATCGCTTGGCGGTGCCACGCTGAGCGTTCAAGCTGACGGAGCGGTATTGGCTTCAGGGAAGAATCCATCGACGGATACTTATACGCTTCGCTTTGATCAAGTTCCGTTGGGCATCACCGCTTTTCGAATCGAAGTCTTGCCGCACGATTCGCTGCCAAAGAAAGGACCCGGTCGCGCTGGCAACGGTAACTTTGTGTTAAGTGAATTGCGAATCAGCTCGAAGCCGGTTGATCCTCAGTCATCTGGC
>JBGSOM010000150.1:0-8508 GCA_041739135.1 Pirellulaceae bacterium | reverse complement strand
GGCGACTCTTCGAAACGCCAGCATCACACTACTTCGACATAATGGGCACAATGCGATCGCATCTTCCCTTAGGCACTTCGCAACCAGGCCACTCGATCTGCTCAAAATTCTGTGTAGATTAAAACACTGACTTGCCCTGGGTTCACCGTGATTCAGTTTCAGGTTGGCGTGAATAGCGAGGTAGTCGACATACACTTGCAACGCCGCTGGTGAAGCCAAGCAATAGCGTTCAAGTCGCACCGCTTCGTCGCTGGTCAATTGCCCCTCAATGGATTTCTCCGCTAGCTCCAATACATCCTTTAGTTGATCATTGCGAGTTTGCATCAGCGTACCAACTCCGCCGAAAGGGTATGCGCAACGCATTCATGCAGCGCGTGACGAACGCGACTGAGCATGCGGTAGACAGCATCCGCCGAACGCCCCTGATGACTGGCGATGTCTTCGATGTTTTGGCAAGCCCCATACCTCATATGCAGCAGGTCGCGATGCTGCGGTGGCAATCGCTCGATGCACTTGTTCAGGGCGCTAGCACGCTCTTCTTGCCGCTCCGCACCGGCAACAAGCTCCGTACTCACCGCCGATAAGAATTCGTCGCTGTACACAAGTCGTTCGCGTGACCTCTGCTTGCGCCAAGCATTCACTCGATGAAACGCGACTGCGCACGCCCAAGCCACGAAGTTCGTGCCCTCTTCGAACTGGTGAAACTCTCGCCACAGAAAAAGGTTGGTTTCCTGCAAAATGTCATCTGCGTCATGGGCATTTGGGACCAAGCAAAGCACGTAACGATGCACCTGCTGCTGGTGTGCCCCGAGCAGTCTCACAAAGAGCTCAATGCGCTCCGTGGACGCAATATCGGTGTCTTGAGGTGCTTCTGTCGCCATTACTTCGGTTCCTAGACATAGCTATAGCCAACAGAAAGCGTTTTGGACACAGAAAAAGAAAATTATTTCCAAAAAATGTCATGCGAGCCGGTACAGTTTGACATCAGTGAAAGCCTGACGTAGTCGACTGCTATTTTGAGTCGCAATCCAACCCTTAACTGTCAGTTAGCTGGACGACTCGCTGAGCGACGCTAACTGATGGGATCGGTGTAAGGATGTCCAGCAAATTTGCCTTACGTCACACACGCCCGACAATGGACTGCGCATTGCAAGCGATACCCTGCAGGCGATTGCGACTTTCGTTCTGCACTTCTGGCGGACGGTTGATCCCGCCTTGATTGCCAGCGGGGTTGATGGGGGGCTGATGTGCTACAGTCGTGAATGCGAAGCAATGGGTTGAGTTGCTGGTTACGGCATCGGGGCCGACCGCGCTCCGCATGTGCTGAACGATTGCTATGGCGGTTTGACCTAATGTGTGGTTTTACTATCATGAGCCAAACGCTCGCTTGATAGTTCAATGGCCGTTTCGACCTCTCAAGTTCCACTTACAGTATTGAAGCAATGTCATGAGCAAGATTCGAATTTCTATATATATGCTGCTAGTTCTATTTGGTTTTCAAGCTCATGCTGCTGATGTGCTAGTTGAAGCGGAATCGTTTCAGCAGCGCGGGGGCTGGAAACTTGACACGCAGTTTATTCAGCAGATGGGTTCGCCTTATCTTTTGGCTCACGGCTTGGGAACGCCGGTGGCGGATGCGACAACCACGATCAAGATTGCTGAGCCTGGCGAGTACATGGTTTGGGTCCGTACATTCGACTGGGTCGCGCGATGGAATGCGCCGGGCACGCCGGGGCGGTTCGCGGTTTCCGTCGACGGCCAGCAACTAAGTAATGAACTGGGTACCGAAGGTGCGAAGTGGGGATGGCATCAAGCAGGCCGCAAGATGCTATCGGCTGGGGAAGTGGAGATTCGTCTGCATGATCTGACGGGCTTCAACGGGCGCTGCGATGCGATCTACTTAACGACCGATCCCCAAGCGGTACCGGATAACAGCTCTGAAATATTAAGTGCTTGGCGACGCAAGTTGCTGAAGATCGATGAACCGGTCGAAGTACGCAGTGAATACGACTTGGTCGTCGTCGGTGGTGGTTACGCCGGAATGGGTGCAGCGATCTCAGCAGCAAGAATGGGGTGCAAGGTTGCTCTCATTCAAGATCGCGGAGTGCTGGGTGGAAACGGGTCGAGCGAGATTCGTGTGTGGGCGATGGGTCTGATTCGGCGCGGTAAATACCCACGCATTGGTGAAATCGTCGAGGAGTTCGCGGACTCGGCGACGAAGAGCCCTGGGTCGGCGGAGATGTTCGGTGACGATGTCAAAGAGGAAGTCGTTCGAGCTGAGAAGAACATCGATCTGTTCTTGAACCATCATGCGTTTGATGCTGTGCGAGTTGATGACAAAGTGAAATCAGTCGATGCGATCGACACCATCTCGAGCCAAGTGCGGCGATTTGAAAGTCCGCTATTCGTCGACTGCACAGGACACGGAACGATAGGCTTTTTGGTCAAAGCGGATTGGGAGATGACTCCGGAAGGCCGCATGGGAATGAGCAACATGTGGACGTGGGATGAAGTCGAGAACGCGAAGACTTTCCCCGAAACTCCTTGGGCTCTACAGATGACGATGGCTGACTTTCCTTATCCGCGCGATCATCATGGCCAATGGTTTTGGGAAAGTGGTTTCGATAAAGATCCAATCAACGAGGCCGAAGCGATTCGCGATTGGAATCTAAGAGCGGTGTTCGGTGCGTTCAACGCGATGAAGAATGGTGATGGCGCAGCGGATCACCGGCAAGCGATCTTGACTTGGGTTGCTTACGTGGGTGGACCGCGCGAGAGTCGCAGACTGATGGGCGATGTCGTGTTAACGCAAGATGATGTTGTTTCGAAGCGCGAGTTTCCGGACGGATGTGTGCCAAGCACTTGGTCGATCGATTTGCATTATCCCAAGAAAGAATTCGCCAAGAAGTTTCAAGAGAATCCGTTTATCTCCATCGCGGAACACGATCAACGCATCGATCGCAACTACGGTTACCCAGTTCCCTATCGTTGTTTCTATTCTCGCAACGTGAACAACTTGTTTATGGCGGGTCGCTGCGTGAGTGTGACGCATGAAGCGTTGGGAACGGTGCGAGTGATGAAGACCTGCGGCATGATGGGTGAAGTGGTAGGTAAAGCGGCCAGCTTGTGTCGACAATACAATTGTTCGCCCCGCGATGTGTATGAATCGCATCTGTCGGAACTTACGCAGTTGCTCGAGTTACCGGGCAAAGCGAGACGTGTTTCGATTGGTGGCGTCACTGAAATTCCCGCAGATGCGCTGCCGCTGGCCGGCAAGTTCGGTCCTGAAACGGGTCGCCGACTTGCTGAGCTTGAGGGTGTCGCTATGGACGAAGATCAAGCGAAGCTGACTGGTAATTGGACGCAAGGTACGGGACTGAAAGGCTATTTCGCTTGGGGCTACCGCTACGCATCGGCCAATAGTAACGCTTCTGCAGAGTACGTACTCAAAGCGCCAATGGCCGGAAAATTCGCTGTTCGTTTAGCTTGGCTACCTCACGAGAACCGCGGCTCAAAAGTACCCGTATCAGTCGCCGTAGCTGGAAAAGTTGTTGAGCGTGCAAAGGTCAATATGCAAGTCGCTGCACCGGAGAAGAATCTCGGTACGATCGCGACGCTTGAGTTGAAACAAGGTGACGAAGTTACCGTACGCATTACCACTGAAAATGCTGGTGGCACTGTACATATCGATGCTGTGCAATTGCAACCCATTAAATAGCCGGATGGGGCCGCAGTGGAGCACTTACCGATCCTGAACTCGGCGCCGATTTCGAGTCGTACTCGATCGGTTGCTTCACGAGGTCGACCAGGCGCGTTTTGGTTACGAATCGCTTTACTAATCCTAGCGATCTGGGGACTTCACGCGACTTCGCAGCGCAATTTAGAGCGCGCTCGACTGGCAGAAATCGAACCGCCATCCTTGGCTTCTGTCCAGCGCGTCATGCCGGTGGCTGCACGAGTAGAAGCGGTTGCGTCGCGAGACGGCGCGAGCTACCGCGTGTACGACGCGAATGACAAGTTGCGAGGCATGGTAATCACAACGGCGCCGGAAGCGGACTCAATCGTCGGTTATTCAGGCTCGCACAATGTACTACTGCTGCTCGATGAACAGCAGCAAGTGCTGGCAACAGCGTTGATTCGCTCGAACGATACGACTGAACATGTCGCCCAAGTTGTAGGCGATGACGAGTTTTGGCGGCAGTTCAATGGAATGTCGATGGGCGAGGCTAGCGATCGGCAAATCGATGGCGTGAGTGGTGCGACGTTGACTAGCCTTTCGATCGCCGAGGGCATTCAGTTGCGGTTGAGTGGCCGGAAGCTGAGCTTGCGATTTCCGAATGCGATTCGGCTCGAAGAAATTCAAGCGTTGTGGCCACAAGTTGCATCGATTGGCGAGCCATCGAGTGATGGAGCACCGAGTGATGGAGCACCGAGTGATGGGGCACCGAGTGATGGGGCAATCGCCGGTCTGCAAGCGCTTCAAGACACCGATGGTGAGCAACTCGGGTGGGCGGCGAGGACGGGTGAGGTTGTCGATGCGGAGGAAGGCTACCAAGGACCCACTGAGCTGCTCTTGCTGTTCGATCTGTCGGGCGTGTTGACTCAAGTTCGCATCCGCAGCTCTTTCGACAACGAACCTTACGTTGGCTATGTTCGACAAGAGTATTCGTTTTGGTACAAGTTCAAGGGACGCAATTTTAGTCAACTCGCGGCACTAGATCTAGACAAAGAAGAAATCGAAGGCGTATCGGGCGCGACGATGACTTCTTTGGCAGTGGCGCGCACGATCCGCGAGTCGATGAAACAACTGCAAGACAAGCGAGAGAAAATCACACCAAGACGATTATGGAATTGGTCGCTCGCAGAATTAGCGACAGCGTCTATCGCTTTGGCAGGTATTGCTTGGAGCCGTTCGCGCTGGCGCAGTAAGACTTGGTTGCGACTCACTTGGCAAGCACTCTGCTTTGTGGTGATTGGGTGCTGGGCCGGGAATTTGATTTCGCTGGCGCTTATTGCTGGTTGGACGCATGGTGGAATTCCCGTGCGGTTAGCGCCCGGCTTGAGCTTGCTGTTGTTGGTCGCTGTTGTTTGGCCGGTGTTAAGCAAGCAGAACGTGTATTGCGATCATATTTGTCCGCACGGAGCTGCTCAGCAATGGCTAAGTCGGCTGAACGGGCAGCTGAACGGGCGGCTCAAGGGGCGCAGTCGATTGGTTTCCAAACTGAAACCATCGCGGTGGGACGATTGGGTGGCGGGTTTAATCAAACTGTTATCCATCACACCATGGTTAGCATTGGTGGTTTCGGCTGTTTGGTTGTTATCTAAGTGGCGGGTTCCATTGGCTTGGTTAGAACCCTTTGACGCCTACGCTTGGCGGATTGGACTTTCGGTCAGTTCCGTTGTGTGGCTCGCGAGCTTGGCGTTGTCGGCCTTAAAACCGATGGCTTATTGTCGAGTTCTTTGCCCAACGGGAAAAGCGATCGATTACGTGCGCCGCAGCCCTCGAGTCAAATTGGGTTGGAGGGACGCGGCGGTTCTTGTTGTCGCGGTCGTAGCCTGGTCGCAAGCCATTGGATGACTTTTGGGTAAGAAAATCGAATTCTCGCCGCAGGCAGGGTTGAGCTGTTATCATACGAGGACAAACCCAGCGAATGTTGCTGATCTTGCCTTGAACCCAGCCTTAAAGTTTCGGATTCGCCCATCATGAATTTCGCAACATTCTCACGCGTAGCGATTTGGGCTTCTATAGCACTGTGCTTTTTAAACCACGTTCCCGCGATGGCTCAACCACCGCGAGGCGAAGATTGCGAAGCGACTGACTTACTTCCGCAATCGATTTTGGGTTGCATGGAAGTTTCGAACCTCGACGCCGCGCTCAAGACGATTTTCGATCATCCGATACGTTCGCGCATCGAAGCCACTCCAGCTTATGAAGCGATTGTCAAAGCGGGCGCGCTCAAGCAATTGCAAGTTGGCATTCAAGCGTTCGAAGCAAACATGGAACAACCTTGGCAACAAGCGATCGCAACTTTGGGTGACCGCGGTATCACCGTGGCTCTCGATTCCTCTAACGGTGGTGTCGGAGTGTTGTTGCATTCGTCCAGTGTCGAAACGCTTGAACGGTTTTACAACTTTGTATTAGCGGTGCAACTGCTTCAGGGTAAGGCCGCAACTCAAGGCGAGTACCGCGAATTCACCGCGCACTCGGTCAAAGAAAATCTCAAGATGGTGCGCATGCACGATTGGCTGCTATTAACGAATAAATCTGAATTCGGAAAAGCGGTCATCGATCGGTACTTAGACCGCGGAGAGGATTCGCTGTCCAAGAGCGAAGGCTTTCAGCAAGCATGGAAGATGGCGAAAGCGAATGCAACCGATTCGCGATTGGTATCCGGTTACGTCAACGTCGAACACATACGCCAAGCTGGAATTGCGAAGGAATTTTATCGAGAACGCGTTGAGAACCTGCTCTTCGAAGTTCTGATTGGCGGTGTCTTAGCGAATCTCAAGAACACGCCATTTGCATCGTTGGCATTGGATTTGAGGTCTGACGTCGCGTCGCTTCAAGTTGCCGTACCACACAAGCGTGAATGGGAATCGCCGCGTGAATACTACTTTGGATCGCCGCAACTCGCCGCCGCCCCGAACATACTCGACGTCGGCGATCGACTCTTCGCTCTATCGGCGCATCGCGATCTTTCACAGATGTGGTTGAGAGCGGGCGATCTATTAACGGACAAAGGTAATGATGAGCTCGCCGTTGCGGATACTCAGTTAACAACGTTCTTCGCGGGTCGCGACTTTGGCGAAGACATTCTGGGCGCACTGCAAAGTGATCTGCAAATTGTCGGTAAGACACAGAACTTTGAAGGTGTGCTACCTCAGCCAGCCATCAAGCTTCCGTCCTTTGCGATGCAATTCAAGATGAAGGATGCAGCGGATACGCAACCGGAACTGCGGCGAGTTTTCCAATCTCTAATTGGCTTTTTCAATATTACATCAGCCATGAATGGGCAGCCTCAGTTGGACCTCGGGATGGAAACGCCAGCGGGTGCGCAGTTGGTTACCGCTACTTTCGTTCCCAAGCGTGACCAACGTGAGAATCGCGAAGCGGCAATTCAATTCAACTTTTCGCCAACCTTGGCTTTCGCTGGTGATCGCGTCATTCTTTCAAGTTCGACGGAACTAGCGCGCGAGCTCGTTGCGACCGGCGATAAAGCTGCGCGTAAAGAAGCTGCGCAACCAATGCCAACGAACACCATCGCCAAGTTGGATGTTGCATCTCTAGGCAAGATCTTGCAAGCGAATCGAACGCAGTTGGTGACCAACAACATGCTTGAGAAAGGGCACAGCGAAGAGGCTGCCGCTGCTGAGATTGATTTGGTACTGGAAATCGTCAGCTACTTTCGAACCGCACAGCTCTCTTTGGACGTCAGCGATACAGCTTTGAAAGTTGTAACGACGATCGAAGTGATCTCTGGGAATGCGAACGATGATTGACAAGCAGACGTTTGACCCAATTTGGGCTTGGCAGCCTTTCAAACCAACGGCAGAGCAACCGTGGGATCGGGTGCTCGCCGCGCATTTGTTTCGCCGAACTGGATTCGGTGCGGATGTGGCAACTCTGGATGCTGCCGTGAAGCGAACCCCTGCTGAAGTAATCGAAGACTTGCTTATCAGCAACCGCGAACAATCGGCGTTTCGAAGCACCGCAGATGCGCTTGCCAAGGCAACATTAGCCGGCGGGGATCCCAAACAGCTTTCGGCAGCCTGGGTATATCGCCTGATGCACACGCCAACGCAACTGCTTGAGAAGATGACTCTGTTTTGGCACGGGCATTTTGCGACAGGAGCGGAGAAGGTCACCAACGCGAGCATGATGTGGAACCAAAACCAGTTGCTGCGCGATCATGCGTTGGGAGACTTTGGCGAATTGGTTCAGAGGATGTCGCAGGATCCCGCCATGTTGATCTACCTGGATTCCGCTGTGAATCGCAAGGCGCATCCGAATGAGAACTTTGCACGCGAGCTGATGGAGTTGTTCTGCTTAGGGGAAGGAAATTATACCGAAGCCGACGTGCTGGAACTCGCAAGGTGCTTTACTGGTTGGGAAATCAAGTCCGACACGTTTCGCAAGAACCGTTACCAACATGACTCTGGTCCGAAAACTGTTTTGAATCAGACCGGTGACTTCGATGGCGAAGACGGAGTCCGAATCGTACTTGAGCAGCCATCGGTGGAGCGATTTTTGGCGCGCAAGCTGTATCGTTTTTTCATCAGCGACGAACCGCAACCCGCTGATGAATCGCTTCAGCCGCTGGCGGACACGCTTCGCCGAAACAAGCTGCAGATAGCTCCCGCGCTCAAGATGCTCTTCAGCAGCAATCTTTTCTTTTCCTCTCTCGCAATCAGTCGCAAAATCAAATCGCCGGTTGAGTTAATCGTGGGCGCTTTGCGCTGTTTAAACGCGACGACGAACACGCAGATGATCGCCAAAGGTCTGCTTGA
>JBGSOM010000143.1:0-11857 GCA_041739135.1 Pirellulaceae bacterium | reverse complement strand
CCAGAAATTTTACGAAATAGGACGGAGAGCGACAGATGAGATGAAAGCTACACTAAACATTCTATACGATGCAGTTGTCCCAAAATGGAATTATGTCGCGCACCCAGATTGCGCTACTAATTGATTGGCCGTTCCTTACGTGATCGTCCGAAGTGGTCAGGTTTCCTTGCGACCGAACGGCACCAGTGTCATTCCATTCGAGATCGCTTACGATTCAAACTACGTATTCCAAGAAGATCGCTACCAAGTTAGAGCGTATGTGATTTCATCCGGTCGAACGATTTTCGAATCCGCTCCGCAACCGGTCATCACGCAAGGTAACCCTACCAGCGTGCAATTGAATCTTGTCAAAGTTGGCACGCAGTTGGCAAGCACCCCGGGCTCTTCGGTGGTCACAGCAGGCTACCCCAACTACAACGCGTTTGACGACCAGATCATCAAGATGTATCAGGAATATCTCGGCCGCAATCCAACTGTCGGTGAATTGGCTGCGCTGCGTTTCAGTCCGAACATCCAGAACCGCCTGAGTTCGTTGCCGATCGAGATGATGGCTGCGCAGGAGTACTACGACGCCACAGGCAACAACAACCAAGTTTGGTTGCAGTCAGTGTTTACAAAGATAGTTGGTAAACCACCGACGGCGGCTGAGTTTGACCAGTGGAACCGCCGACTCGTGGAACTTCGCAACTCGCGCACCGAGCTGCTCCGACAGCTATACACGGTTGCTCCACGCCGACAATTGTAGAGAATAAAGTCTTTACAAATGCCCCGGTAGAGTCTGGAGAGTTGTGGTGGAAGCGAAGGAGTTCCGAGATCGCGTGCTAGAAATCTTGCGCTCGGAATTTCCGGACGAAGAATTTAAAATCGACGACCGCGAAGGTGTGATCGCCTGGAATGATGCTGAGTTCGGATTGCATTCGCTGCACACAGACGCAGAGCGCTATCAGATCAACGACGAACAACTTCGCGAAGCAGTGGTAGCGCACTTCGACAAAGTCATCAAGATGACCGAAGTTGGCAAGTTGGTCGTGCCGGAGTCCTGGGAAGGTGCGCGCGATCGCTTGCGTTTGCAGCTGATGCCGGCGGAGCTGATTCGAGAAGGCATTAGCGTCACGTATCCAATGCTCGATCAAGTTGTCGTTAGCGTGGTCATCGATTCACCTTACGGTTACGCCTACGTGCGGAATGAAGATCTCGAGCGTTGGAGCATTTCACAGTTCGATTTGTATGAAGTCGCATGTGAGAATCTAAAAAAGGCTTCCGAAGGCATCGAGATTTCGTTCATCGAGGGACCACCTCCACTGATCGTCTTGCAGACGCAAGATGGTTACGATGCGGCTCGCGTTTTGCTCCCTGAGTTTCGAGAGTTCGCTGCGCAGCGTCTCGGATCGCCGTTCTTTGCTGCGATTCCGAATCGAGACTTTCTCATCATGTGGTCGCAAACCGCAGAGCCGAATTTCCATGAACACATTAAGAATCAAGTGCGCATTGATACCACTTCGCAATCCCACCCGCTGACAAGCACGATTTTACTAGTAACTGAAGAGAAGATTAATATCGCGCGTCATTAACTCTAAACACACTACTTCATCGAGCAGCCAAAATGTCAAACAGCGAAATATACGTTCCTCAACCTAAACAAGCTCAAGTGTCGCCAGATATTCTGGAGGTGATACGTGACCGCTGGAGTCCCTATGCTTTCGACGAGCGATCGGTCGACCCGTCCGCGATACAGCAATGCTTGGTAGCGGCCAGTTGGGCTGCGTCCAGCTACAACGAACAACCTTGGTACTTTCTACTCGCATATCGCGAGGACACCGGTGAATTCGAACGGATGCTAAGTTGCTTGCTCGACGCCAATCAAAGTTGGGCGAAGTTCGCTGGCCTGCTGATGCTGACGGTTACCCAAGAGACGTTCAGCAAAAATGGGAATCCAAATCGAGTTCATCAACATGACCTCGGTCAAGCCGCCGCACATTTTGCCTTACAAGCAACTGCACACGGAATGGCGGTTCACCAGATGGCAGGCATCCACATCGGTAAGATCCGCGCGGAATATCAGATCCCAGACGGATTTTCGCCGCAAACCGCGATTGCAGTGGGCTACGCTACACAGCAACCGAAGGCTGGGCAGGAGGAACTCATCGGCCGTGACCAATCCCCTCGCAGCCGCAAGCCGCTTTCGCAATTTGTATTCAAAAATCGGTGGGGAACGCCGGGTTAATGAATTTCGTGATGACCCGATTCGCCCACGTCATCCTTACATTCTGTATAGAGCGACGCGAAATTGCTTCACTTCTAGGCGTGATATTTGGAAATGTGTTTTGAGTTGAACTAGCATGAGAGTCGACTCCCGCACGTTGATGTCCATGAGCTAGTAATATCATGCCTTATCCAAGCGCGATCCATCTGGGGTTTGCGAAATGCGGGTCTACGTTCCTGCAAGCATTCTGGCGGAAGCACCCTCAAGTGCACATGGTCTTCAAAGCGAACTTTTTCGCGCCGCTTGTTGACGGTGACTACGCGCTAGGACCCGACCACTATTCAAGCGTGTTTAGCAACGCCTCGCCGAATGCAACGTTCATCGAGAGCGATGAACACATGCTGATGGGGCTGATGCATCCAAGCTTGGGAATTCGCGGCTTAACGCTTGATTCTGTCGAGCAAACGTGCGTGCGTATCAAGTCGGTGGTGCCCGATGTGAAGTTGCTACTCGTCGTGCGCAATCAACTCGAGATGATGGTCTCGACTTACTCGCAATATTTACTGGGTGGCGGCACCTTAACGTTGGATAACTTTGCAGCCGAATTTATGCAGTGCTCGCGATCCGGTGAAAGCTACTTCAATTTCTTTTTTGATGAAATCGTAGATATCATCGAACGTCATTTCCCTGGGCAGTTAGAAGTAGTCATTGCTGAGGAATTGGCGCGCGACACCGATACTCAGTTGGCTTACATCTGCGAATTTCTAAATATCCCTTACATGGAATTCAATTCCACGTTCCGTGATCGTCGCGTCGGGCTTTCTCGGATTGGTATGCCATTTGTGCGCAGTTTAAACCGTTTGATCGTACGGCGACACGCGTCGCGATTTGAACCCGACATGTGGTTGCCGCGTTCAACTTATAAATCCATTTGTAACGTTGCACGCGTTGTTGAACACTTCGCGATGCGGCGTTGGACTTACGAGAGCCCCTGTCAGTTGGCATCAAGCGAGTTGATTGAAATCATGCGAGATCATTTCGCGTTAAGCAATGCGCGACTCGGCCAAAGACTTGGCAAAGACCTCAGTCGTTGGTCATACACGCTACCAAGTGTCTCAGTCGCGACAGATCGAAAGTATCAGGACAGCCTCGCACAGCCAGCCGCGATAACACCTGCAGCGAATCTCAGCTCTTTAGCTCGCTAGAGCTCCGGCATCTTCGTCCACGTGTTGCGTTATGATACGCTTAGGATCGTGCGATCAGTAAGTCGACATTTCGTAAAGTCGACATTTCGTAGATTGGCGACCGAAAGTCGCCACCACTTACGACTTTAGGTGCGAAGCGTATATTCGAAACTTGCAATGATCAGTTGGCTATATCCGTTAATCATGTTAGCTGCGTTAGCGGTTGGTGCGTGGTCGCTCCGTCGCAATCAGAGCGGACTGAGGTTGCAAGCGTCCGAAAAAGCGGCGATCGGGTTAGGCGCATTCTGTGGGGCGATGATCGGTGCGAAGTTACCGTTTGTGTTAAATGATTGGGAAGGTCTTCGCAGCGGCGCTGTCTGGTTCTCGAATGGCAAGACGATCGTATGTGGCATCGTCGGAGCTTACTTCGGTGTTGAATTGGCGAAGTGGATTTTCGAGGTTCGCGTAAAGACGGGCGATTCGTTCGCAGTTCCGGCGGCACTAAGCGTTGCTATCGGACGGCTCAGCTGTTTCGCGGCGGGGTGCTGCTATGGAACACCGACAACGTTGCCCTGGGGCGTTCGATTCGACGTGGCGGATGGCGGCCAGTTCCTTAGGCATCCGACGCAACTCTATGAATCGGCGTTTCACTTTGCGATGGCGCTCATTCTCGCGCGACTTAAAGCGATGGGATTGTGGCGCGGGCAGTTGATCAAGTTCTACATCATCGCTTACTTGGTTTATCGTTGGTTAACGGAGTTTATTCGACCCGAACCGCAATTCTGGTTTGGAATGACTAGTTACCAATGGTTCGCAATGGCGGTCGTGCCCGTGTTTATTTGGCTTTGGTGGCGCGATGCAACGCAACTGAGGGTGGCTGCAGCGGAGTTGCCGGAAACGGGTGTTAACTGGTAGATTGACCGTACACGATTGTGCGCGGCGGAGTTGGTTTCGCCAGCTCAATCGGCTCGAATTCTCGAAGGATGACGCCTTATGGCATGCTGTGTTCAAAACCTAACTGCGCGCACTTTAAACTGGCTCGCTCAACGAACGACTTTGCGCTGCTCACTGATGGTGTTAATGCTGGTTGCTCACTTTACGTTGAGTTATCGACCACTTTGTGCGCAGGGAATCTTTGGCAACAACCAAAACATGGCTCGCGAGGAAGAGCTGTTTTTGCTGGCACCTCGCGCGCTTTCACGCCTGTTGCGAGAAGGCGATCAAGCGATTCAGGAAAAACGGTATGCAGACGGAATCTCCGCGCTCGTTTCGCTGCTGAACAGCGATGCAGATACGTTGGGACAAGACTACTTTCTAGAACCATCGCGTCCAGGGTATTACACCAAGAGTCTGAAGGGCGAAGCGATTCGTTTGCTAAGCGAGTTGCCGGAAGAGGGACGTCGTTCGCTTGAGATTCAGTTCGGTGTAACCGCGCGCCAGGAACTGAACTCAGCGGTTGAGTCTCGCGATTTCGATGCGGTCGCAGTTGTCGCGCGCAAGTATGTACACACGGAAGCCGGATATGACGCGATTGTCTTGCTTGCCCAGTACAAATTGGCTACCGGTTATCCGCTTGCTGCGGCGACTTTGTTGCAAACAATGCTCGACTATCCAGCCGCCCGCCAACGTTACGGCGTCCAACTTGCGACCTCGGCTGCACGGGCTATGTGGCAAGCGGGTCGTAAAGATGTGGCTGTCGCAATGATGAAGCGTGCGGATCGCGATTTCGCGGGCGCTGAGATCCAAGCCAACGGACGTTCATTAAAACTAGGTTCTGGAACTGAGTGGTCGACCGTTGTCGATCAACTTGTTGACCAAATGCCGCTGACGAACAACATGCTTGTTGATTCCTGGATGGTCTCTGGCGGAACACCTGAACGAAATGCAATTGCCTCCGTCGGTATGCCGCTCTCGAACGCCCGCTGGGTGGAACGCATCCATCGCAGTTCAAAAGAAGAAGATGTGCTGAACAGCGTTGCGGCTGCGGCGCGTCAGCAGCGTAAGGTCATCTTGCCAAAGTTTGAATTGAGGATGGTCGATGATTTGGTGATGTCCAAGACGACTGACAACGGCGTCTTCCCGCGCGACTTCGAGACTGGCAAACTTCCCTGGGTGTTCTATTTCCACAGCGCTCCAGTCGACTTGAACAGTGGATTTTATGCTGCTTCGGAAAGCGGTGATTCGAGCGAGAATGTTTCGGCCGAATTGAAGAATCGCGTTTGGGGCAGCTCCTCGTTTGGGAACTTCAGTTGCGATAGCGAACGCTTCTACTTCGTAAGTTCCGCTGACGAACAACCGATCAAGTCGGCTGCGATGTTCAACTTCAACCGGAGCGTATCGCCAAATACAAATTATCTAGAGGGCGTTGGTCTCGCTTCGCAAGGTGCGATACTTTGGCGTATCGGCGGTGCGCAGGGTGAATCTGAACCGGAGCTTGCGGGCGCGTACTTCCTCGGACCTCCCTTACCTTTCGAAGACCAACTTTACTCGCTCGTCGAAGTCAACGGTGAGACACGCTTGGTTGTCCTGGAAGCAGCGACTGGAAAACTAGTATGGCAGCAACAATTGTCGCAAACTCAAGACGCTGCCGCGAACCAAGACGCGCTTCGAAGGTCGATGGCTCTGTCACCGACCATCTCAGATGGAATCATCGTTTGTCCGACCGGCTACGGAGCCATCGTCGCTGTTGAAATGCAAACGAGAAGTCTGCGTTGGGGCAAATCGTATCCGACCACACGCAATCCGAATTCGAGTAACTTGAACGTCATCGCCGGTTCTTTTCGAGGCGAAGAGAGCTTTGATCCATTAGAAGAACGCTGGCATGAGCCGACGGTGGTCGCGCATCAAGGAACCGTCGTGCTGACTCCACCTGATTCGAATCTGTTCTTCTGCTTGGATATCTTGACTGGGCTGAGCAAATGGAAAGTCGAAGGCGAGCGGCGGGCCAGCGGTCGGTACGTAATGGGCTTGAACAAGGAGCTCGTCGTCGTTGCTGGAAATAATGAGGTGTATGCCTATAAGATTGACCGCAAAGATTCGAAGCCGGTTTGGCAACTGCGTTATCCGAACGGTCAGACCTTGGCCGGCAAGGGTATTTGGCAAGGCGAGAGTATGTTGATTCCGCTGTCGAATCAACAAGTGATCAAAGTGAACGCTGCAACGGGCGAATTGATCGAGTCGGTTGCCGTCGATACTCCGCTGGGCAATCTGTTCGCATTTAAAGAACAGATGTTATCGGTGAGCCCAATTGCGGTGGCGGTTTATTACACGCGTGAATCGCTTGCCCGTGAAGTCCAAGCTAGACTGGCAAAGAGTCCAAACGATACTTGGGCGCTGAATCAACAATCACAATTGACCGTCGCCGCCGGCAAGCTTCCCGAAGCCGTGTCGATGCTTGAACGTTCCTTCAAGCTTGATCCAAACAACGCTGAGACGCGTTCGTTGCTCGTTGAAACACTGCTCAAAGCTTTCGAAGTGGATTTCGACAAGTATCAGTCGATTGCACAGCAGTACGACGAAGTGTTCGAACTCAGCCAGCAGCGTTTTCGATACCTGCAGAGTTTGGCGCTCGGCAACGTTCGGAACAACATGCACTATTCGGCTTTCGAAAGGATGATGGAATTGATGCGTGCGCGTTTGGCCGAGAATTTTTCTGGCCAACAGCGTCGCCGCGAAATGTTAACGATCGCACCCGGTCACACGGTGGACTCAGACGCTTGGATCGCTACGCAACTCGCACGATGCTACGCTGACGCGTCGCCAGAAGATCGCAAACGCATGGAGACTTCCGTCAACCAGTCACTAAATGCGGTCACCAATTCGATGTTGACAACTCGGCGACAACTGCTGCGGTACCTCGCGTGGCTGCCGGAAGCTGCGCCATCGATTTTGTCCGTCGCGGAAGAACTGATCGCCAGCGATGTGACGACTGCAGAACGAATACTACAGCCCGCTTGGTTGAGCGACGACAAGTCGGTTCACGGCAAAGCTGCCGAGTTGCTCTACAACAACCCGGTCGGAGATTGGTATGCGATGGGACCGTACGGTACCTTCGCACAAGGAATGTTAACCAGCGACGTGCGTTTGCCGCTGAACGGTTTCACACCTTCGGGACTTGCGATCGGTCGCGATGATGCCGCCGACTCGGGCGACAATGCAGATGTTTCGCTGGCTGAGCTACAGAATAGAAAGCCGAGTTGGCCGAGCGGCATGATGAGCTATCGTAAAGGCGACCCTGGCGATCCGGTCATCGACATCGAAACGATTCGCAGCAGTGCTGGTCCACCATTGGCTGGACCGCAAATGCGGTACGGTCGACCCAAGTTCTCCGTACGCATGCTCGGATCGAATGTCTTGATCGTCAACGACGTTGGCCAGCGTATCAAAATGTTATCGTTCGAGCAGGCGACTGGCGACCATCAAGATTCGTTTGCGCGCTGCCAAGTCAACGGTGGTTTGATATTGGTAGAAACGCTCTCGGAGTTGTTAGCGATGGACCTTTATCGGCAATCGGACATGACCGATTCACTGATTTGGCGCCATTCGTTATTGACTCCGTCCGCTTCGCCGTTTCGAGAGGCAAGCCTCGTTGCTGCGACAACCCGCGCGACTCCTTACGGATTTTCAATTCAAGAGCGAGCGGGTGCGGCAGCGCGATTGGCCGCTGTGGGTCCACTGACCCCGACCGGTGTGGTTGTACAAGCTGGTCCAACTCTGTCGATGTTGGATGCTATGTCAGGATCGGTAGTTTGGACTCGCGAGGGATACAGCGATCAGGTGCGATTCGCTTCCAACGAAATGGAACTCGCTGTGGTCGAACCGAGCACGGGTGTGGTTCAGATCTTGGATTGCCGAGATGGAAATGAGATCAGACGCTACGACTTTAGAGGCGATTGGCAGCGTTGGCATGCGCGCGGCTCGTTGTTGGTCGACTACAAAGTTGGGCAAGCTACACGGACATCCAGCGGCATTTCATCGGAAGCGGACAACCCAAGCACCGTTCGCATCTGGAATGCGATCAGCGGTGAGGAAGTCAGACGCATCGAGCTGCCCGGGCGTTCACTGGCTACGTTGTGCGAAGACCGCTTCCTCGTGCTGATGGAGCCCAGCGATGCAACGCGTGGCAAGCTGCATTTCATGGATTTGGAAACGCTCAGTTACGCAGTCCATGAAGTTGAGCGCGATTCGAATCTCGATATGATCCAAGCCATGCGGTTCGAAGATCGCTTAGTTGTTGCCAGCTTCGATATCAAAGAGTGGCGGGACGGTAGCGTTCAAGCCAAAAATCTGAAGACGCTTCAATCGCGGGATAACATTCTTGCCTGCGGACTGATGTATGGTCTGAACGTGAAAGATGGCGGCCAACTTTGGTCAAAGCCAGCTCGCTTGCATAACTACATTATCCCCAAGGTTCAACCGACTTCCTCACCGTTTCTCGTCGCGCATCGTTCGCCGGAGGGAAGTAACCTGCGAGCAAACGTGAGCGTCGGGTTGGTCTTAGTGGACCTGCGCGATGGCAGTTTAGCGTTTGCAAACGATTCCATTCCGGTTCCTTCTTTGGGACCAATCGCGATCGGCTGCAATCCAATCGCAAGCACCATCACGGTTCGCTTGGGTTCGACCGATATTCTCTTCACCGCGACGAACGAAGAGCGACCGCCTCAGCCGGTCTTCCATTTCGGCAATGCGCGCCGCATCGTCCCCGCCCAGAGTTTTCCAATACTAGGCAACTAAAGCAGCTCTACTCGCTACTCGCTACTCGCTAGAGGCGCAAACGCCATCAAACGACTGGGCGTTGCAACGAACAGCCAACCATCGGCGGCGACTAAGTTGCCGCCTTCCGATCCTCGGGTGTCCAAACGGATGCGACGCACCATGGGCGGCGCGTCGACAGGTTGTTTCTCTTTGACGGTGGCTGCGAACACGATAATCTCGTTCGCGGTCGGCCAATAAATCTCACTACCAGAAATCAGGCCTCGCCCGAGGCCGCGCGGACTTGGCAATGCACTGACATTGCCGCCATCTCCGGCTGCGGGAAATCGACCGTCTATCTTTCCAGTGCGTCGATCAAGCCACAGCAAACGATCGCCGCTGACAATCAAATGATCATTAGCAACGCCTAACACATGGACCACATCAGCAACCGCCGCATCGTTTGTTGACCAAACTAAATCACCAGTTACCGTATCCAGCGCGAACACTTCAGGACAGTCTTGCGGAGCACAGTAGACTAAACCGCCGTGCACGACGCATGGATTCAAATCGCGATAACGAAAACGATCCGGTTGCGGATACGCCTGTTTTTCTTTGACACTACGTCGATAACGAACCAGCCATTCAATGGAGCCCGTTAGTGGATCGAGGCAGACGATCGTGCCCAAGTTGGTGTTATAAAACAGTCGTCCGCCTTCCAGCGTCAGCAACTGATGGGACAACAGATTCGCGCGATCTGTGCCTTCGACTGTCCCACCAGCGAGCGTTGGCGACTTCCAAATCAATTGGCCGCTGAATCGATCGAATGCCGCCACGGAGCGTCGCAGTCCTACGTTGTCGCGCTTCGCCACAGTGACAATCAACTTGTCTCCCATCACGATCGGACAGCCTTCCGGTTCGCTTCCGTCAAAATCGAACTGCGACAGGTGCAGCGGAAAACCTTTTAGCAAGCTGCCTTGGCGCTGCAGATCGAGCCCGACGATGTAGCCGATCGAGCCGCCGTCACCCGCGCGCTCGCCATTCGACCAACCTGTGACGGGCGAACCGATCCTCGCGTACAAACAATCATCGTGCAATACGACGGTGCCACGCGCCGCACCGACTAACGGATAACCAAGCGGCAAGAGTGCAGCCGGCGCGATGTGACTATCGAACAACGGCAAAGGTGGGCGCGACTCCGGCCATTGCGAACCCGATTTCAAGTCGTACGCTACGATGCGATTCAGTTCATGCAAGTAAACACGTCCGCGGTAGACGGCCGGATGATAGGAAAGCAAACCGGACTCCATCTCACCAACCCGCGGCTTTGAAGCAGACGTGCGATCGCTGCTGCCACTGTAACGCTCGAGCAACTGGTTCCACGTTGGCCAACCGCCAGGATCAAGCCGCGATGAAGTGTCTGCGTTACGATCCGCATTGCGATCCGTATCGCCTGCGAACATCGGCCATTTCGGCTCGCTGTTAAGCGGTCGAAGTTGCCAACTATTTGCCATTTTAAAATGATCGTCGAACTGATTCTTGAGCTCCGGCGACAAAGTTGCAGCCATCGCGGTCGTCCAGTTCTCCAGCTCCGCGCGATCGGTCGCCCCGTCGCTCATCCTAGATGCATCAACAGTTCGCCTCAGCAGCTCAGCGACCAATTTCTCCGGTGCATCTGTTTGCCAGGATTCAGCTAGCAAGCGTTCGTGCC
This sequence comes from Pirellulaceae bacterium, assembly GCA_041739135.1. Taxonomy (GTDB): domain Bacteria; phylum Planctomycetota; class Planctomycetia; order Pirellulales; family Pirellulaceae; genus Aureliella. The sequence goes on along the minus strand of JBGSOM010000143.1, from coordinate 1,068 downwards.
AGCTATTCATTGCGCGGCGAAGTTCGTCTGGGCCGAGCGCATCGGCCACAATTGGCCACGCTAGACTTCCACTTACCGGTCGCGTTCCGTCTGCCGAGTCCGACAAATTCATCGCGTAACGCATGCACGGCATCTGCCGCTGCACCGCCTGCAATGCTGCCACAGACCATCCACGTTCAAGGTAAAGATCAGCCAGGATCAGTTGCAGCTTGCTACCCGATGTCGCTTGCGAAAATCGCTCCGCAGCCTGCTTCGCTCGAACAACGTCTTTACTCGATTGCACGTCAGCCAATGCGGCTGCGGCGGCATCATCGTGATTCTTCAAATACGCTTCACGCAGCTCCGCTCGCTCGACCAGCAATCGCGCCAAACGGGACTGCGACCACTGACGAATCGGAACGTAGCGCTGAGTCGTAAGAGTCGCAGCGCGTTGCACAGCCTCGGCTTCAATCAACCTACCTTCGCTCTGTTCGAAGAGCTTTTCAAGTGTATTCGCCGCCTCGTCGTACTGCTTCGACTTTGCGAGTTCTTCGACTTGTTCGATCAACAGCCGCTCCGCTCCCGTTGCAATTGCGGGTGGAGCGTGCGAACCAAGCGACTGCGATTGACATTCACCGATTGAGATATCGAGGCCGAGCAAAGCAAGCGTCAGGCAACTTAAATGCGGCCAACTGAGCTGCGGCCAACTGAGCGTACTCGTGATTCCACGGGATCCGCGCTGCGCGAGTCGCCAGAGGCAGCCTAGGTTCCGAAAAGTCATGAACTTTTTCCATAAAGCGTTCCAAGTCGTCCAGCGAACGATCCGCAGCTCGCTATATCTGATGATAACCTCCCCGAAACTACCTTGCATGACGGCCCCCACACACCGCTTTCCAGTAGGATCAAGGTGCTCAGCCTCAACTTCTCGTTTTTAGAGCGATTCGCGTGAGGTAGCTGTCCAAACTGTGAAAACTGATCTTGGAGGGATTGGTGGGTTGGGTCAATAATGGGGCATGGACATTGAACAACTCAAAACGGATGTTGCGGCTGGCAAGCTTTCTGTGGACAAGCTACTGGTCGTTATTGTAG
>JBGSOM010000137.1:0-23672 GCA_041739135.1 Pirellulaceae bacterium | reverse complement strand
TCACAGCGACCTCCGTGTGGTGTGACGACGAAATCAACGCACTTTGTAGTGCGTGTTGCTATCCATGCGAAGGTCGCTTTTCCCTATGCTAGCAACGCCCCTAGTCCATCTGCCAAACGACTTAAAAGCTGGACGACCTCGAAGCGGGGCGAGGGGAAGTGGCAGGCGAGTTGAGAGAGCTCGGCGGAAGCTTCGCTCGGCGGGTTGAGGCGAACGTGAGATGATCGACGCAGGCCTTCGTAGCTGGACTCGCCAGAGTTCAGGCACGCGCCGGTTGATAGTCCCTGGAGTCTGGTGGAGGTGGGTACGGATGGTCCCGAAGTCTGGCGACTCCGGCTACGGGAAGCGGACTATCCCGAAGTCTGGCGAATGCGGGTGCGGGGGAGGTGTAGCGGGCCCTCCCCGGAAAGTCTCGCGGGGCTCGCTTTCCGACCCTCCCATGAAATGGGAGGGTAAAGGGGGCAGTCCGGTCAGTCCCTTCGTAGCTGGACTCGCCAGAGTTTAGGCACGCGCCGGTTGATAGTCTCCGGAGTATGGCGGATGCGGAAGCGGACTATCCCGAAGTCTGGCGACTTCGGCTACGGGGGAGGTGTAGCGGGCCCTCCCCGGAAAGCTCGCGGGGCTCGCTTTCCGACCCTCCCATGAAATGGGAGGGTAAAGGGGGCAGTCCGGTCAGTCCCTTTGTAGCTGGACTCGCCAGAGTTCAGGCACGCGCCGGTTGATAGTCTCCGAAGTCTGGCGACTCCGGCTACGGCGGGAGAAAGGACGGCAGCCCCCGTCCCCTTTTCCGTTCCGCCCGTCGTCCCCTTTTCCGCCTGACCTATTGTGGTTCGGTGTTTACTACCCAACAGCCACTGCTTCTCCTACAGTCCACTCTCGCAAGTTGCCGGGATCGCGATGGATTTTGCGATACAACGTGTCACGTTCAACCGGCTCGCGTCCTGTCTCTTCGATCAATTGCTTGATGCGTTCGACGGTCAGCATCTCCGGCGTAGTCGCTCCTGCGTCGTGATAAATCAACTCGTGACGAACAGTCCCATCGATATCATCCGCACCATACTTCAAAGCAACTTGAGCGGTCTCAATGCCCAACATAATCCAGTAAGCCTTCACGTGCGGCACGTTGTCAAGGAACAACCGGCTGACCGCTACCGTCCTCAAGTCCATCAAGGCCGAAGGTTTGCGAATGGAACTTAGTTCCGTATTGTCCGGGTGGAAAGCTAGCGGGATAAACGTTTGAAAGCCACCGGTCTCGTCCTGCAATTCGCGCAGCCGCGATAAGTGATCGATGCGATGGTAAGCGTTTTCGACGTGGCCGTAGAGCATCGTGCAGTTGCTGCGAATCCCCAGTTGATGGGCGGTGCGATGAATTTCAAGCCACTTGTGCGCGTCGGCTTTGTGTTCGCACAGTTGATCGCGCACTTCGGAATGGAAGATCTCCGCGCCGCCGCCCGGCAAACTGCCAAGTCCCGCGTCGCGCAGATCAGCCAAAATATCTCTGGTGGAACGCTTTGTAAGGAATTCGAACCAGTTGATTTCAACTGGCGTCCACGCTTTCAGATGCAAATTCGGATAGTTCGCGTGCAGCAATTCGATAATGCCGCGATACCATTCATAAGGCATCTTGTGGTGCAGTCCGCCAACGATGTGCATTTCGGTGCACCCGTTCTCTGTCGCTTCGCGTCCGCGTTCGAGCACCTGCGCGTCGCTCATCGCATAGCCTTTTGGATCTCGCAGATCGCTGCGAAACGCGCAGAATCGGCAACGGTAAACGCAGACGTTGGTCGGATTCAAGTGCGTGTTGATATTAAAATAAGCGACGTTTCCATGCAGTCGCTCGCGCACCAAGTTCGCCAACTGCCCTACCTCTTGTAGCGGAACTTGCGGATCGTATAGAAAAATCCCCTCATCCATCGTCAAACGCAGACCTGATTCAACTTTGCTGCGAATCGCGTTTAACTTGGCTCGAATTTCTGTGGCAATCATGCGGGTCACAATCATCTTGAAATGGGCTGCGGTTCAAACAAGTGCTTCGTGGAATACTTGCTACAGGTGTGAAACCGCTTTTCGAATGCAAGTTTAACCGCTTCGCGGCTGGTGAAAAGAGAACCGCGAGTTCGTCGCGATCCGGCTTTTCTCGCCAAATTACACTCGCAGGTACGCACCCTGCTTCTCAAGCTGCTGGACGAACAACCAATTGACCACAAAGTACAAACCCAATCCGGCATAAGCAAAAGCGGCCGGCGAATCCTTCGGGAAAAACGGCTGCACCGCATCGCTGATCAAGTTGTGCAAGATATAGGCGACGAGCGCGTTGGTTCCGAAAGTCCTGAAAAGTGGCACTTGCACTTGATACATGTCACACGCCACATAGAAGATCGTGAAGACCATCAGCGAAAAACCCGCGGCGAAGACCAGGTACGACAACGTTCCCGCACGTTGACTCATCATCCAATAATTCCAGTGTCGCGACGGTCGCGTTGCTGCCGAATCGGGCCTCGGCGGCGGCTGAACGAACGGCGGCTCAGCTAACCAGTCAAATGCTCGAGCGGAATCGAATTTCGCTTGCCATCGCTCCGCCTTCGGCCAAACCGGATCGTCCACCAGTCGCTTGTCGGTGATCGTCGCAGTTGTTGCGCCCGTTGCCGCTTCGGAATCACCTGACAAAACAAGCGGTGCGACATCATACAACCGCGTTCCACACGAAAGCACATAACCGAAAACCATCAGCGTGAGCGATACCATGATGATCCGCGATGTCGAGCGCACTGTACCCAGTCGCGTCAACTCGGTCGATGCACTGGGTTGCCCAACAAAATAATCGCAAGCGAGTGTGCCAAGGATTGCTGGCACCGACCAAGTTAAAAACCCCAGCGGTCCGCCATCGATCGCGTTCGGATCTGTGTTGGTCCAGGCGAAGTTGAACCAGTGCGACAGAACAACGTGCAGCACCGAAGAACTGACCATCCAAGCGATCCGCACCCGAGCTCCGCGATGAACGACTGGCAATATCCAAAGCGATGTAACGGCGATGTGCATCAGCGTTTGAAACCAATCACGCTTGAGCGGTCCACCCCAGATCTCGCCCCAACTCATCTGCCGCAACTGCGCCCACGAAGCGGCGCGAGGGTCAACTTGGTAAATGACCAGCGATATTAATACTAACCCAAGCAACCGACGAATCATTCTGAGGTACGCTGCACAGCTGCCTTCATTCTGCATGCGTCTGCCAAACGTAAGTCGCAACGAAAATCCAACTGCGAAGAGAAATTGCGGCATGATCGTATCCGCGAAACTACAATAGTCGTTCGTATGCTTTAACAACTGAGGGCAGACCGCGTAGCCGCCGAAGTAATTCACCAGCAGCATGCCGACTACCGTGAAACCACGGAACTGATCCAACGATTTTAGTCGCGGTGCTTTTTGCTGATCGCGTGCGACATTGGGACTTGTAACTGCGTTCATTCTTGCGGTGCTAACCTGTTGTGACTGAAGCCGACCGAGTCGGATGGCCGCGAACTAGAGATTCTACTCGTTGCCACACTTGAAACAGGCCGAGTTTACATTTTGCGATCCATGTTTAGACTCAAGTCCTCAAAGCGGAAGTGCTGGATTGAGAACGCGTTAAAGACAGCCTAAATTCCGCAGTTTTGTGTATTCCCTGCAACTTTCTAGCGAATCTATCAGCGATGCAAATCACCAAAGCGATTATTACTGCCGCCGGGAAAACTCAGTCGCATCTTCCATTGCAAACAGTTGTCGACCGATCCGGCGAAGTGCGAACCGCTTTGGACCTGCTGCTCGAAGAAGTTACCGGAGCTGGGATTGACGAAATCGCCATCATCATTCGTCCAGGTGAAGAAGATCGCTACCGACAAGCGCTCAGCGGCAGCGGACCGAAGCTGACCTTTTTCGAACAACATGAACCGCGAGGTTACGGCGATGCGCTGCTGCGTGCTCGCGAGTTTAGTAACGGCCAAGCGTTCCTGCACATGGTAAGCGATCATTCTTATGTGAGCAAAACGCATAAATCTTGCGCAGCTCAGTTGGTCGATGTCGCGCGGCGCGAGCAATGTTCTGTTTCAGCCGTGCAACCGACGCGCGAGAATCAGTTGGCTTACTTTGGTGCCATCGGTGGTAGGCCGGTGCCGCGGATGAGTTGTTTGTACGAAGTGAATGCGTTTATCGAAAAGCCGACTCCGACCATCGCAGAACAGAGTTTAATTGTGGCTGGCCAGCGTGCGGGCCACTATCTCTGTCTGTTCGGAATTCATGTTTTGACGCCGATGATCTTCGACCTACTTGATAAAACGGTTCGACAACTCAGGCCCGGTGAACACGCGAACTTGACGACTTCGCTTCATCAGCTTGCTCAGATGGAACGATTCCTGGCAACAGAACTGCAAGGAGTGCGGTACAACATCGGCGAAAAGTATGGATTGCTGATCGCGCAGTTGGCGATCGCTTTGTCCGGCGAAGATCGCGACCGTGTGTTGACGGAGTTGCTGGAGCTGTTGGCAAAGAACTGAGCGAACGTACTCATGCAAGCTTTTTTCGGGCAAACACTAAAGCCTATCCGAAAAGGGGTCTGACCCTCTCCGGCGAGGCCAATAACCCAATGAAATCGACTCACCTCCAAAGGGTCAGACCCCTTTTCGGTTAGGCTCTAAGTTTTCCAATTGATTGATCGACCCTATGATTGAAACGAACTCGCAAACAGAAGCGGTGCGGCAACATAGTCTGTTGCTCGATATCATCTGTTCGGACGATCCAGCCATTCGCAACCTGTCGCTGGACGAATACTGTGCCAAATTATCGCGCGAGCAATTGTTGGCCGCCTGCGAGGAACTTGATAGCTTCCGTCGCGAGTGTGACAACTTGTATCAGCGCGTTCGAGCTCTGTTTTTTCTGTACGCAATTCATCGATTCCATCTTCCGCGCGAACTGCAGGGTCGTGAATGTGGAATGATTCCGTTCGTTGGTTTTGAGAATTTGCTCGCGCGGCGTTTCTACGAATCGATCAGTGAATTTTTAGCGGAACAAGAGCGTAGTGGCCCGAGCATTACTTTGTCGAGCGCGCTGGCTGCAGCCTATCATCGCTTGGCGTTTCAGACGCTCGCGGATCAAGTGCGCAAAAGCGTACGGACGGTTAAAGGGAATCAATGGATGTTCCGCACTGGACATCCCGAGGATTTGCCGCTGCGAGTGCGACCCGAGTTGCTGGTACCGGACGCGAATGGACTGTATCCAGTACTGCGTGAACGGACGAGCGTGCGGATGGATTTTTCGCACAGCGGCTGGAGCGACATCTTCTTTCTCGGTATGGATTTTCCCGAAGGTGCGAAGGTAATCAATGCGTCGATCAACTTAGCCGTGAAGGGTCGCCATACGAAGCCGGAACCGCCCATCGAAACGGCGCTGCGAGTCATCGACGAGCCCGTGTTGCGGCTGGTTTGCGTCGACTTGGATGCGACCGCGGATGTCAAGACACTGAGCGAAGTGTACGACTTCGCACGCGACTATCTGGGCTTATTGAAAGCGGCTGTGATCGCGTCTGGATTGATCCCACCCGGCATGGAAGGTTGCGATCAAGGAATCGAAGCGGTCCTGACAAAGATGGTGGGACCGGGACGCGGATTGGAAATCGTCAGTCGTGTGAATGATATTCCCAAAGGCTCACGCTTGGCGGTCTCAACGAATCTACTCGGTTCGCTGATTGCAATTTGCATGCGCGCAACCGGGCAAGTTTCGCAGTTGAGCGGAACGCTAACCGAAGAAGATCGCCGTATCGTTGCAGCCCGAGCGATTCTAGGTGAGTGGCTGGGCGGTTCGGGCGGTGGATGGCAAGATTCAGGTGGGGTGTGGCCCGGCATTAAACTTATCAGTGGTTCGACGGCCGACGAATCCGATCCCGAGTTTGGAATCAGTCGCGGGAGGTTGCTGCCTCGGCATCACGTGTTTTCGCGCGACGAGATTACCGATAACACACGGCGATTGCTTCAGGACTCGCTCGTTCTTGTACACGGCGGGATGGCGCAGAACGTTGGCCCTATTCTCGAAATGGTCACTGAAAAATATCTCTTGCGCTGCGGCGATGAATGGAGTGCGCGTCACGATGCATTGCAAGTGCTGGATGACATTGTCGCTGCGTTGAAAGCCGGGGACATCGAACGTGTCGGCAATCTAACCAATCGCAACTTCGCCGAACCGCTGCAGAAGATCATTCCCTGGTGCTCGAATCGTTACACCGAATCGCTAATCGAACAGTGCCAGTCGCAATACGGTTCAGACTTCTGGGGTTTTTGGATGTTGGGTGGTATGGCTGGCGGTGGAATGGGATTCCTGTTCGCGCCGCATTGCAAAGAGCAAGCGTCCACGTGGCTGCAAGCTACGATGCTGCAAACCAAACGCGAACTCGAATTCAGTTTGCCGTTTGCGATGGATCCGGTCGTTTACGAGTTTGAGATCAATGATGCGGGAACGACGGCTGAGTTGAAGAGGGATCTGTCGATGCCGCGCGGCTACTACGAACTGATCGTGCCCGCGTTGCTGCGCCAAGATATTCAGTCGCTAAGTCCCGCGCGGCGCAGTGAACTGGAGCGAGTCGGTCAACTGTGTCGCGACAATGAACAAGCCGACACTGAGTTGGCTGAACGACTACTCGATCGCATTCTTCCCGGTGCAGCTCGTAAGAAAAACTCAGCGGAGCAATCTGTCGATTCATTGCTTGCTGAGAACGGCTTCGATCGAATCGCTCACCAACAGATTCGCGAAGATTTGCTCGGCGGTCGATTGGGACTGTCTCAGAATCGATTACCCGCGACTTCGAAGATCGAAGATGTTTATCCCGATGACATCGTTGACGCGCGCACGACGCCACCGAAAAGCTTACTGAAGACAGCCGAAGATGCGCTCGCGCGAGGACAGGTCGCCGTGTTAACCTTAGCCGCTGGTGTTGGCAGCCGCTGGACGCAAGGTGCCGGAGTTGTGAAAGCGTTGCATCCATTCTGCAAGATGGCAGGTCGGCATCGAACTTTTCTCGATGTGCATCTCGCGAAGAGCCGTCGCATCGGCGAACAATATGGAACCTACCCTACGCACATTGTGACCACCGGTTATATGACCGATCGACCGATTCGCGACTCGGTGAAGTCGATCGCCTATCCGGGATCGATCATCGTTTCGCGCGGACAAAGCGTCGGACTGCGAATGATTCCTACGGTGCGCGATCTGCATTTTGCTTGGGAAGAGATGCCGCAACAGTTACTCGACGAACAGCAAGAAAAGATGCGTCAAAGTGTTCGCGCCGCCTTGCTCGGCTGGGCTAAGTCCGCCGGCGAAGCGAACGATTACATCGACAATTTGCCCATGCAGTGCTTGCATCCCGTCGGACATTGGTACGAAGTGCCGAATCTGATGCGCAACGGCGTACTGCAAAAACTACTTCGCGATCAACCAGGCCTGCGTTACTTGTTATTGCACAATGTCGACACGCTGGGCGCTGCGATCGATCCGCACGTGCTCGCTTTGCACATGACCAGCGGCGCGTGCTTGTCATTCGAAGTGATCACGCGACGAATCGAAGACCGCGGCGGCGGCTTGGCACGAGTCGACGGTCGCGCCCGGCTGGTCGAGGGCTTGGCGATGCCAAACGAAGAGGATGAATTCAAGCTGTCGTACTACAATTCCATGACAACTTGGATCGACATCGACCGACTCTTGGAAGTGTTTGGACTATCGCGCGGGATGCTCGACCAACAAGCTGTCGTCGACGAAGCGATTCGTCGGTTGGGCCGGCGCATGCCAACTTATGTGACATTGAAAGACGTCAAGAAACGTTGGGGTAACGGCCAAGAGGATACCTTTCCAGTTTCGCAGTTTGAAAAACTCTGGGGCGACATGACCGCGCTCCCCGAAGTGGACTGCCAATTTATCGCAGTCCCAACGCTTCGCGGCCAACAACTGAAGGAACAAGCTCAATTAGACGGCTGGCTCCGCGACGGTTCCGCCGCCGCCATCGAGCGACTATGCAGTTGGCGCCTGTGACGGTCGCTTCCATGCATAGCGCATCAATTCAATTTAGGTGAGAAGATCGGCTAGTGCGTCAGGCTGCCTCAGGCTCAGTAACCGCGCCACATCCAGACGAGCGTATCGGCTAAGGTGTGTTCGAAGACCTTGCCGTCGCAATGCCTTGTGGCACGACTGTAAACATACCGATAGTCATAACCCTTTGCCTTCAGCGCTTCCGCAGTTCGCTCGTTGGCCATGACCCAGTTGTGATAAGTCTCCTCTGGGTCATTAGCTCGCAAGTCGTTCTCAGAAACGTGCGTGAATATTCGCAGCGGTTTCTTCTCAGTGTTTGCGATCAACTTCAGGCTCGAGTGATATTCCCATGCGCCCAGCGGAAATGCGGACTCCTCTGGTGCGTCGTCATCCTGCTGATCAACAAACGTGCCCGAGTAAGTGATCAAGCGACGAAACAGGTCTGGCCGAAACCAACCCATAGTCAGTGCGGCCGCGCCGCCTGAGCTGCAGCCCATCACAGCGCGTCCCCACGGGTCGTTCGTGAATTTAAGATTTGGATAGGCGGCTTTGATCTCAGCGTTATTAAGTACCGCTGGAAGAACTTCATCGTTGATAAAACGTGCCAGGCGATCCGACATCGTATCGTACTCCAATCCACGTTGGCTGCCCTTACCGTCATTGCCACCATTCTCAACTGAAATTGCAATGAACGCAGGTAGCTTGCGGGTTAGATCTGTCGAGATTGTCAAGTTGTCCAGCGCGTTACGCACCAATTTCAAATTGCTTGGTCCATCATGCATCACTAAGATCGGAGCTTCAGTGCCGTCCTTATAAGCCGCTGGAACGTAGACGAAAATCCTGCGTTCGGTGCGAACCTCTTTTCGCTTTTCCAAAGTGGCATCGTCACCGCGGAAGATCTTGCTGTCAGCAAGCGCCATCTTGAACTCGAATGACTTGCCTTTCGGATTTCCCTTATCGGTTAGATCGGGATCAATCTTGTAATCTGGACCGATCTCGATGTTACCGTTGCCCTCGGTTCCCGCTTGCGATGCCTTCGCATCTTTCTGATCGTTGTTTGCATCTTGTGCCTGCAGACGATAAGAATGCCACGTAACCGCTGCGGAGGCGATAAACAGGTAGACCAAGTTTTGAATCAGACGTCGTTTTGTGCGCATGGCGTTTCTTCAAGTTCGAGAGGATTGAGAGGTGGAACGTTGCGAATAACCGCTACAGAGTAACTGCTGCGGCGAGCGTTGTCGCAGGGTAAGGGCTTGATTTTGCGGCGCAAAAAGTGCTGCTTTGCCCTACGGTATTCGCATCGCGAGCCGGTGTCGCGTTCGGACCGGACGCCAAGACACGACGCGGATCGACGAAAACTAAAGTATACTTTCCAAGTTCCAAGTAGGAGTTTGCTCGTCAAGCGAGCCGGACTCTGTTTCGCAAACATCCACGAGTTACCGAATGAATTTGAAGGAATTTCTCGAACACCACGGACTGCGCACGAATCCATTTGCAGAGGAAGATGCGCAGACCGATGTCGTGTTTCGGGAGCACTGTATCGAGAGCACTTTCCATCCGGCTTGGGACAAGGTCATCGGCAGTCCGTCGGCGCCATCGACCTCGATTGTGTTCGGAGCGAAAGGTTCGGGGAAGACCGCGATGCGCTTGCAATTGGATCGGAATCTGCGCCAGTACAATGCCGATCACCCAGGCGAACGCGTTTTCGTCATTCACTACGATGACTTCAACGGTTGGATCGGCCAGTTGCAAACACGGCTGGGTCGCAAACTGTCTGCGAAACCCGAGCGAGTTCTCCAAAAAGTTGGCATTCACGATCACATGGACGCGTTGCTGGTGCAAGGTGTGACCGAGTTGATTGATCAAGTGCTGGTGACGACCGGTTCTACCCAAGCTGCAGAGCATGCGATACCGCGAGCATCAGTCGATAAACTTGACAAAGACCAACGCAGCGACCTGCTATTGCTGGCCGCATGTTACGACCAATCGAAGATCGGCAACACGCGCCAACGCTGGAACGATCTTCGCCGCGTGCTGCATGTTCGCAACTGGACCAGCCAAATCGATTGGGTTGTCGCCTGGGTCGGCTCGATCGTCGGCGTGTTGTGCGTTGTCGGATTATGGTGGAACGAGTATCTGTTGCTGACGTCTGCAATTCTGTTTGCCATCGTCGCCGTTCTGATTGCGAGCGGACGTTATCTGTGGCGACTGGCGATGTGTTACAGTCGAGCTTGGAAAGTAGTTCACAACTGTCGCGTTCGTCGTCAAAGTGTTGGTGAACAAGCGGCAGTGTTTCTTCAGTTGCCCTGGTCGACTTGGTCATCTGAACCGATGCCAGTCGATCGTGTCTCGGAGTCACGTTACTCGTTGCTCGCCAAGTTACAGCATATTTTGCAGACGCTTGGATTCCCCGGAATCATCGTGCTGGTCGATCGCGTCGATGAACCCGAGTTGGTCAACGGCAAGCCTGAGTTGATGCGTTTGTTGATCTGGCCGATGCTCGATAACAAATTGCTAAAGCATCCGCGAATGGGTTTCAAGTTGATGTTGCCGCAGGAACTTCAACACTTCGTTGATCGAGAAACGCGCGAATTCCATGACCGCGCGCGACTCGACAAACAAAATGTGATGTCGAATTTCGATTGGACGGGCGAGTCGATGTACGACTTGGTTTCAGCGCGTTTGTTGGCTTGCGCGATACCGGGAAGAAAACCTGTGCCGACAGATCTCTTCGACGATTCGATCGGTCAACAGCGGCTAATCAAAGCCATGCGCGAACTGCGTGTGCCTCGACAACTGTTTCGGTTTCTGTATTCGGTGGTAAGCGAACATTGCAAGAAATACACGTCCAGCGAACCTGAGTTCAAGATCCAATCCGCAACTTTCGAATCTGTCTTCGCAACTTGCCAAGAGAATTTCCGCCGCGAGACCACAGCGGTTTAGAGAATTTTTCCTGCATTCATCCGTGGGACCGCTATGCTATCCGTGGACTATCGAACACTTTTCGCACTGGCTTAATGAGCTTTGCCATGGATGACATGGTAGTCCGACGTATGGAAGATGAGTGGAGTCACGGTTCTCCCGACTATTGAGTGATTTCTAAGCTGCGGCAATGTCACAAAGTGGGCAGCAAAGTTCGGAGCTGGCAAGCGGAGGATAAACATGATAGTGAGAAAGTCTGTCTCAGCGTTGCTACTTTTGATCGCGATGCAGTGCGGGTACGGTCAAGAAGCAGCGACAAAAAAGAGTGAGCCCAAAGAAAGGCCCCAATCGGTTGAAGAGATGCTACTTTTCTTTCCGTCGAAATATCCAAGTGGAAATTGGAATCCAGCGGAGTTGCGGTTCAAGGATGTCAACTTCGCAGCGGATGACGGCACCAAGTTGCATGGTTGGTACTGCGAGAGCGAGAAGCCGCGCGGTGTCGTGTTGCTCGCGCATGGCAATGCGGGACACGTGGCATCTCGAGCCGAGTGGCTGCGGTACTTGCAGAGTCAATTGCAAGTTTCGGTCTTCATTTTTGACTACCGCGGATATGGGCGCAGCCAAGGGAAACCAACAATCGACGGTGCCTTGCGAGATGCGAAAGCAGCGCGCGCGAAACTGCGAGAACTGGCACGAGTAACGGACGCGGACATGTTGCTGATGGGTGAATCGCTTGGCGGTGCTATGGTTGTTCAGTTGGCCGCAGAGTCGGCGCCACGTGGTTTGATCTTGCAGAGTACTTTCTCGTCGCTGCGCGATGTGGCAGACGTGCACTATCCGCGACTATCGTGGCTTGTCTCGCGACGCACGCTGAACTCGGTCACAAAGATCGCGGAGTACCGCGGTCCGCTGTTGCAAAGTCACGGCGATGCGGACACCACGATTCCATTCTCCGCCGCTGAGAAACTCTTCCTCGCCGCGAACGAACCGAAGCTGTTTTTTACAGTCAAGAACGCCAACCATAACGATTGGCTGACCGACGCGTACTTGAAAGAGCTCGACAAGTTCATCGATAGTAGCGCAACCTCCGGTAAGTGACAGAGGAACTAACTTCATTAGCTGGTCGGGAACTCGAACTTCAGTTGCGGGTCGGGGGTCTTCTGTGCGAACTCTTGATACAACAAGCTTGGTTGGATGTCATGATTGTTCTGATACTTGGCTGAGCGGTACTCTTGAACGTCGCCTTGCAGCAAGTGATAGAAAATTTGGCAGATACGCGTCCCCGCGTAAATGCGAATCGGTTGGACCGCGAACATCTCAAGCGTCCAGTACCCGCAAAAACCTGCGTCGCCAAATCCAGCCGTAACGTGAACGAACAATCCCAAGCGACCGATCGACGAGCGTCCCTCAATCATCGGAACCAAGTTGTGCGTTTCCGTTCGCTCAACCGTTCGGCCGAGGTAAACTTGATTCGGGCTGAGCACCAAACCGTTCGGCGGGATCTCGATGCGGCGATAACGGTTCGGAACTTTGAGATCCAACACCACTTCTTCGTAGACCAACAGCTCGTTGTGCAGCGACAAATCGTAACTGTTCGGATTCAGGTGCATTGGATCAAAAGGATCCAAAATGATGTCGCCACCAATACGGGCGCGAATCTCTTCGCCTGAAAGTATCATGAGTTGCGTTTCTGACAGTCAAGGTAACTCATCCAGTTCGTCGGGCGCAGGACCAACGATCCAACATCTGCAAGCCCGCACCGCCAAGGCTCAACAGGATACCGTTTTCCGCACCGCTTTCCCAGTGCCTTCACGCGGTTAATCCGGTAACGGTTTACCTTTAGTTTCCGGCGCGAAGTAAATCAAAACGATGCCTACCAGATAGAAAACGGTCAGAAAGCTGCATGCGACCGGATAGCTACCCACTTCGCCCGCATACGTTTTGAAATTGCTCAGTTGCCCCAGCAGCGCGCTCATTTGCAACGTCCCGATGGCTGCCAAGATGCGTCCAAAGTTGAACCCAAATCCCTGGCAAGTCGCACGCACGCGAGTCGGAAACAACTCAGGCAAATACAGTGGCAACCAACCATAGAACGAAGCCGTGAACACACCAGCGATATACCCAGCGAACAACAGCGGCAATCCGAATTCGTTATGCATTTGATACAGGTACAACACGGACAAAATGGACGCAACGCACATAATTGCGTACGTCATGCGTCGTCCCAGTTTCTCGCCGAGCCAAGCGGCCAGCAGAGTTCCAGTGATCGCGCCCAGTGCTACGGTAATCTGCGCCCACTGTGTAGGAAAACGCTCGAGCAAGGTTGGATTAGCGAGAGTGACTTTCGATGCAAGCTTGCCCGACCAAGCCATCGCCCACTGCGTCGTGCCCCAAGTCCCCAGTAACGCCACTCCGCTGAGGCACGCCCCCAAGAACATGCGACCCAGAATCGTGCGCATGCCAATCGACATTGTTCCCGCACCTTCATCCGCCACCTGTCGTTGCAAGTAACGAACGACTGGATACGAAAACCCAACCGTTGCAATCGCTAAACCAAGCGGCGTTCCAAGCACCCGCTCCCAGTCGGCGTGGGTTCCAGTCCAAACGTAAATGATTAGCGCAGGGCCAAGACAACCAATCACGACTCCCAGCAGGTCCTCAGTTCGCCACCCTGTTGTATGACCTTTCTTCTTACCCTCTTCCCACTTATGCGATTCAGGTACAAAGATGCGGAAGAAGAAAGTCAGCAACGCTGGCAAAGTTCCCATCATCATCATGATTCGCCAGCCATCGTTGGCGACCAGGCGTGCAACTGTCTCAGCACCAACTCCGGCGCTGATCAACACACTTTCGACAGTTGCAATAACTGTGTTCAATCCCATGCTGACGATCCCGACCAGCAAGTAACCCGCATTTGCGGCAGCGCCGATCAGCCCAGCCATCAAAGCTCGGGATCGATTGGGCCAAACCTCCATCACCAACGCAACGCCCAACGCCCATTCACCGCCCATACCAAGCGATGCAATAAAGCGGAGCACGCCCAGCTGCAAAGGCGTTTCCGCGAAGCCACAAAAACCGGTGAAGACCGCATACACCAACACGCTCAAGCTCATCGCGCGCACGCGGCCGATCCGGTCACCTAACCAACCAAACAACACACCACCGGCTGCGGCCCCAACGAGAAAGACAGCGATGATGACTCCGAACGCCATCGCAATTTCGTTCTCTTGTTCCAGTGTCGGCTTCGTGTATTGCAGAACTTGGCTGATCTGCTCGCCAACTTGTCCAGCATCCGTTGCGAGAATCGGTTTACTGTAGCCGAGCAGATCCGCGATGGCACGACGCCCCACCATCGAAAAGACACCCATCTCGGCGCCGTCAAACATCCATCCTAACAGAGCTGCAGTGAGCGCCATCCATTGACCACGAGTTGTAATCGCTGGCGCAACCGACTCGGGTGCATCTGCTTGTTCGCTATTCGACACGGCGGATTCCTAGGCGGGAGTTGTGGAGAGTTTTTGAGGCGCATTATGCCCTGTCGCTCCGGCATAGTCCAGAGAACTCAGCCATTAGGTTAGCCGAAACATCACCACACTCCACTTTGGCAAGTTGATATAGATCATGCCATCGGACTGAGTGATGGGTTCGTAGTATGCATTGCCCGCTCCGTGCCAACCACCAAAATCGGCGTCTTGCGTACAAAGCAACTGAACCCAACGCCCAAAATGATCACCCGTACGCACTCCGTAACTGTGATTGGTAAAGTCCTGATCGCTCAAGTTAACGACAGTCAGCACCAAGTTGTGATCGCGCTGCCTTACAAACGCAAGCACTTGATTGTTGTGATCTTCGTGTGGGATCGTCAACGAATTCGCACGCAGGGCCGCATTCTCGCGCCGCACGAAGTTCGCAGCGGTAACCAATCGTCGCATTTCGATTCCAATTTCATCACCTGCCACCGCCCAATTGAATCGATGATCACCACGTAGGTCACTGCCGTCATGCCAGTAGCCCCACGCGACATACGGCGAAGCCATGTGGCATTCGGAACCCATGAATAGCATCGGGGTTCCAGGCATCGCCACGTTCAGCGCGTAAGCCAGCCTACACTTCGCGCGCGCGTACCAGTTATCGCGTCCACCCAGTTGATCGACAAAGTAACGATGACGTTTGTCCCAGTCGCTGAGTCCGTCTTCTGCATCGCCGCCATGATCGTCACCAATGTCATCGTGCGAGCCCAGTGTGTACTTCACGATGTTCCAAGGTTCATCGTAACCCTCCCAGCCTAGAAATGACTTCACTTTCTCAAGCGGATTTTGTCCAGCTAGCGCGCGCTGACATTCATGGTGGGGATCAGCGTCCCAAGTCGCACAGAATCGACCTGTGTTCACAATCCATGGATGATCCGGCAAATGCTCAGCAATAAAGTAACGATCCGGAAACTCTTTCCGCAATCGATCCATCACAACACGCAGATCGTTCCCGTTGATTTGAGTCGTGACATCAAAACGCAGACCGTCAACCTGGTAGTCAGCCAACCACTGCCGCGCGTTTTGGTAGAAGAAGTCTTTCACTTCCTGCTTCCACCAAGCTGGACCTCGACCCCAGGGTGTAATCGGTCCACCTTCGAAGTAGATGCCGCCCTCGTGCATGAAGCCATCGAAGTCATGCAGCACATTGTCGCCTGGTCCCGCATGGTTGTAGACGACATCCAAAATTACCGCCAAACCCTGTTCGTGCGCTGTGTTCACCATATGCTTGAGACTCATCGGCGAACCATAAGCTGACTCAGGCGCAAAGAACGACGCAGGATTGTATCCCCATGATCGCTCCAGCGCGAATTCGTGAATTGGCATCAGTTCAATGCAGTTAAAACCCATTTCCCTGATGTATCCAAATTTGCTTTCAATGTCGCGAAACGTCGCCCACTCTTTATTGAGATCGTCATTGCGACCAGCAAACGTGCCGACGTGAAGTTCGTAGATTAGGTAATCTGCAAATCTTGGGGGCTTAAAAGGCTTAAACGGATACGGCTTGTCGGCAAAGATAACGGAGCCATTGCGATTGGATGGATCGCCTAACATCAGCCCTGAGTGAATGACGTCGCGAGCCGCTGGATCAAGGCGATCGAAAACGTGGGGACCGTTGGTGATTCGATAGCGATAGAGTTGGTGTGGCCGCGCGCCGGGCAGCGTTCCGCTCCAATAACCCGCCGATTCACGCACCAAATCGAACACGACCGAATCATCATCGGATTCCCAATAGGGACCATCTTGAACAACCACTTGCACCCGATCCGCGTGCCAAGCCCAGACACGAAAGAAACATCCGCCGTCCGTCGCCCAAGCACCGATTCGATGTTTAAGTTCCATACTGATTCCTTAGGCTGTTCTTAATTGAAGACAGACATCATCCAGCGAACAGGCAATACTCGCAAAGCCGAGCCGCACTTGCAAGAGTTCGGCGTGATTGCGCCAAGTCTGCTTGCGGCAAGAAGACTTAGATTGACTTTTGACTTCGGAAAGGCGAAAAGATTCTTAACAACCATTGTTTTGCTATTGCGGACGGAAAATTGATCGCACTTCGATATTTATCACAGAGTTATTTATCACACGTGCAATATCGCACAGTGCAATTATCACAGCAGTGATTACGAGCATCGCGACCATTGAGTGGCTTAATGATTGAGCTTCAATCGGTCTCGGTTTCCATTGTTCAATGGAATGACGGTTAAACTTCAAATGGATTTTGGAAATGGATTGTCATGAAGCACCACTGACGAACCGCCAAGCATCGATCGCAAATGGAATCGGATTCTTGGAGGGCTTGAAACGGCATACTCCCCAATTGCGGTCCGCGAGTATTGTTCGATTCGATCCAGGCCACGACGAAGTTGATTTGAAGCCGACAGTTTCTGTCACAACATTCGAACACCTGCAGTCGCAAATCGTCGAACTGCAGCACCAGCGAGCTGAACTTGAACGGCAGAGTGAAGAACTGCAACGCACGCGAGTGGAGCTTGAGCGGGCGCGCTCCCGCTGCATCGAAATATATGAACGTGCTCCCGTCGGCTTCTGCACCATCAGCGCTCAAGGAATCATCCTCGATACCAACTCAACGCTGAGCGCGATTCTAGATATCTCTACTTCTGAGTTGATGGGGCAACCGCTACTCAACTTTGTCTGTAATTCTTTTCGAACTTTGTACGAACAGCGGAAGTGCCAACTGCTGCAAACCAAGCGGCGCGAAACTTATGAAATTCAGATGCTCAATCGAGGCCGTGTTCCGATTTGGGTCCAGGTCTCTGCTGCAGTTGGTTGTAACGAAGCGCAAGAAGAAGTCATCCGAGTTGTCATTACCGATATTTCTTCGCTCAAGCGGTCTGAAGCTGCGCTGGCGGTAAGTGATCGACTTCTGAAGTTGATTGCGAGCAACATGCCTGGCCCGGTTTCGCGGATCGATCGCAACTTGCGATACCTATTCCTCAATCCATTTTACGAGCGGATAACTGGTCGACCAATTGCCGAACTCGTTGGCTTGACCGTGCCGGAGGTAGTCGGCGAGAAAATCTTTAAATCGATCCAACCTTACATTAACGAAGTGCTCTCCGGTCGGCTGGTCGCCTTCCCCAGCCAAGTGCAAATGCCAAATTGCGAGCCCCGTTTTGCGCTGACGACGTTCATTCCTGAATTCAATGAACTGAATCAAGTGGTCGGCTTTTTCGTAATTGGCCTCGACATCACCTCCAGCAAATTGACCGAGCAGACGCTTACTCGAACCACTGAGTTGCTTGAATTGACGGGGCATTTGGCAAGTGTCGGCGGCTGGGAACTGGACCTGCGCAACCAGCAACTGATATGGACTCGAGAGACTTTCGTTATTCACGAAATTGACAGTGACATCACTCCTACGCTCGAGCAAGCGTTCAGCTACTTCGATCCCGAATACCAGCAGACGATTCGCGACACGGTGGACGACGCAATTAACCACGGAACGAACTGGGACGTTGAGCTTCCCTTAATTACTGAAAAAGGGAATCGCATCTGGGTACGAACGCAAGGCGTGGTTGTTTACGAAAACGGTCAGCCGACAAAACTGCAAGGTGCCTTGCAAGATATTACAGACCGCAAGCACGCAGAAACAGCGAGCACGTGCCTTGAATCACAGCTGCGCGAGTCGCAGAAGATGGAAGCGATCGGTACGTTGGCTGGTGGCGTCGCGCATGATTTCAACAATATCCTCGCCGCCATCATGGGCAACGCAGAACTAGCTGTCCACTCAATCGAATCGCCTGAAATCACGTTATGTTGCTTGAAGGAGATCAGCAAAGCCAGCGAACGAGCTCGCGATTTGGTGCAACAAATTCTCTCGTTCAGCCGCCCGCACGCAACGGAACGGCAATTAATCTCGCTGGTGGAGGTCGTCGAAGAATCGATCCGCTTGCTTCGGGCCACCTTGCCGGCGCGCGTTGCATTGACACTTGAGTGTTGCAATAAAGTTCCGAAGATTAAAGCGGACACGACTCAGATCGAGCAAGTTATCTTGAACTTGGCCACGAACGCTTACCAAGCACTGCAGGGGACTCCCGGTTGCATTAGCATCCAAGTCGAAACGGTACCTTTGAACGCCGAGCTGATGGAGTCTTTGCCTTCACTGAAACCGTTGGCGGGGCGAGTTGAGCAAATGGTGCGTTTGACCGTCGCCGATGATGGTCCCGGGATGGATACAATGGTTGTCGCACGCCTCTTCGAACCGTTTTTCACAACGAAGCCGGTTGGTGAAGGTACGGGTTTGGGGTTGGCTGTTGTCCATGGAATCATCCGTACTCACGAAGGCGCCATCACCGTTGAAAGCCATCCTGGCGAAGGCGCAACGTTCACGATCTATCTCCCAGTGCCCAATAGTGAGGAGGATGCGGTAGAGAACGCGGCGGTCGAGCATGAACAAGTCGCTGCATCCGGAAACCTCAATGTCTCCGAGACTCGAATCCTCTATGTCGACGATGATCCAGCAGTCATGCAGTCGGTTGCGAAACTGCTTCAACTGCGTGGTTTCGCCGTCGAAAGTTTCAGTGACCAGATGGAAGCGGTCGAAGCGGTGCGCAGTCGAGCGGATCAGTTCGATTTGGTGATCTCAGACTACAACATGCCAAGTTTGTCCGGTATCGACTTCGCTAGATTTGTGCGCGAGGTTCGAACCGATTTGCCAGTGATGATCATCTCGGGCTTAATCGACGACGAACTGCGTTTGGAAGCTCAGGAAGCCGGTGTCAGCGAGCTGATCTCAAAACCATTTTCCTTGAATGCATTCTGTGCTGCCGTCAAACGCATTGCGTTGCCGGCTTAACGCAACGAAGAATGCAATGCACTTCGCCCTGATCTCACCGCTTGTCATAGGACAGCAAAACCAAGCGGCCTGTGATTGAATTAGCCGGAGCGTTAGCATCCGGTTAATTATCACTTACTAGGCATCGCTTGGTTGAACGGCAGTGCTGCTATCGAAGTCATTGCTTCAACGTCGATCAACATTTGGTCAATCGACATCGCGCAATCAATTAACGGCCAAACAACTATCAGCCAAGAGACTATCGGCCAATCGAAGGCGGGTTGGCTTGCAGGAAGTCGCGAGGACCACGCACTGTGTAGTACGGATAAGCGACTTGCGCCGTAGCTGGACCTTGAACTCCAGCACCACCGTCGCCACCGCCGTGTGCGTACTGTCCATTGTGCCCTAGGAAGCGTTGGTAATCAGTGCCTCCACGCTGCCAGCCGAGGCGGCAAGGGCGACATCCGATAGCACCGTTGCATGAGTTGCAACGTTTGTCCATCAAGTGGTTGCAGCCGGTGCTACCCAACAGGGTGAACGCCAAGCTCATGAGTAACATTACGCGTTTCATCAGCGGATTCCTTTACGCGCGCCGACACGAATGCGGCTAGCTCTGGGTTCTTATTTCAGTTTTACGCTCCACACGAACCGGTGGATTGCTTGCGAAGAATCGCAAAGCGAAAGCGTCTTCCGATTGATTCATTCCAAACGGTCTGCGGGGCCGCTTGGCAGTCATGATTTCATCGGACCATCGTTACCGGTTGAATCGGGAAAACCGGCAGCATTGCTCCAGTCCCAATCCATGCCCGCGCAAAAGACAACGGAGTTCGCCTAACTTAACACCGTGTCACCTGACGCGGGGAAGATGCTGCCAAGATGTGAAGCCCAGAGGGCGACACGACTTCACCTAAATTGCTGAATGGCAGCTTTTGCGCTGGCTAGCCGCCACTGACAGGCGGAATCATCGCTAATTCGCTGTTCGGGATGAGCTCCGAAAATTCGTTCAGCACTTCCGTCTCGGTAGCCCAAAGACTCACTTCGCTGAGCGGGCGCAATTGCGGCATTCGCTCAAGCAGTGCGTCGCGTGCCGCTGCAACATTCGCTCCGTGCGCAAGTTCCAACTCGACGCTTCGAACACCCGCTTGCTGAGCCGCGCCCGCGAACAGCCTGACAGTTACCTTCATGCGTCGCTCTTCAAAAAAAGTTCTAAACTACAGTGTGAGTAAGACTTGGTTCACTCATCCATCAACTCGACAATCACCATGTTACCTCGAACTTCGACGACGCGCACTGGGCTGCCCTCATCAATCATGCGTCCAGCCCCGATGACCGCAACGATGTCGCGACCAAACTGTGCTTTTCCAGAAGGGTTTAGCCGAGTAGTTGTCAGTCCCTCTTGTCCGAGCAGATACTCCCAATGAACCAGCGACTCGCGCGACTCCAACTCATCCAAGTCCAATGTTCCCGCAGGCTGCAACGTCATCCAACGTAACATCGGCAACCGCTCAAGTTGCTTGTGCATGACTAAGATTCCAATCATGCCACCCAATGCAAGGCAGGCGACCCACAGCAAGTTCATGGAGAACTCTTCAAGCTGCGCGGAAGTAGTTGGCCAAACAAAAGTTTGGCTCGCCAGCACAATAGAAACCAACAACATGAGCAGTCCGCCGATCCCGAACAGTCCGAACCCCGGCAAAACGAACAACTCAATGCCCAATGAAATCAGTCCCGCGATAAATAGCAAAACCTCTAACCACTCGACATTTCCGTTCAGTCCCTCAATCCAGAAAAAGCCGAGGAAGCAGAGCGCAGCCGTGAACCCGCCGAGCCCGACGCCGGGCGAACCGAGTTCAACCATCAACGCGAAAAAGCCGATCATTAGCAGGAATCGAGGCAACCAGCCTTGCGCCAAGATGCGTTGAATGCCGGCGTCCAACCATGGCATTTTCAGCTCGGCAGGAACGTCTTCCATACCCAAGCGATTGAGCGCCAGCGTTGCGTTCTCTGCAGTTGAGTCGATCAGACCATACTTCAGCGCAACGGCAACTGGAATAGCTTCGCCGCCCGCCACCGTCTCTTTCGCCAACCATTCCTTCGCATTCGGAAGTTCGCCGAGCTGCCAGTCGCTGTAAAGTGCGCGACGACCACTATTTTGTTCGATGTACTCTTTCGCAACCGCTTCACGATCGATTAGCACAGACATCAAAGCCGCGGGTCGACCTGTTTGCTGCTCCAGGTTCGCAAGCACTAATTGCGTCGTTCGGCTGGTCGCCGCGGATGCTTTTTGCGTTCGCTCACCAGGCGTCAATGATGCATTGGTAAGCAATACCGCTTCGTCACAGGCCAGTGGAATCAGCGCGGCCGGTCCGCGCAATTCATTTTCAATCAGACTGATCGTAAAAAGTTTCTCGCTGTCCAAATCCGCAATGTAACTTGCCAGTCGAGCCGCTTCCTGAAAACTCGCTTCGCTGGTCTCCATTCGCAAAACTAGCATATTCACATCGTCGTTGCGAAGATGTTCGCTGATACTGCGGATGATTTGGTTGACGCGCGACGATGTCAGGCGGCTCGAAACCGTCAACTGCACTGGCAACCACTTATCGGGAAACTTTCTTACTTTTCGAAGCGTTCCGGAAATACCAATCGCTGCGTTCAGCTCAGAAATATCGTCGACCGTGCGCGCGATCCAACCGTGCGAGCGCATGATTTGCCCCGAGTAACTCGCAAGCGAACCGCCGGGCCACAGAGTCTCTTCGCTGACAACTTTGCCACTCTTGCGCAGCTCAGCCAATTCCGTCTGATCCACATAGATCGCCTCTGCGTCGACAGTTTTAACTTTGTAAACCTCCGCTTCGGGGCTGAGCATCGACATGACCACGGGCATCGGTAACGTCCGCCTACGACTTACCAGATCTCGATAGAAGCCTTTGATTCCCTCGTTGAGATTTGGGTCATCGATCGCGGCTCGCCCAAGTTCAGCTGCGCCGGCCGAAATAATTTCCTCGCAGGCGAGCACCGGCAAAACCGAATGGCCTTCCACAGAATTGGGAAGATAAGCGACCAAGCGCACGCGCGCCGCCGAAGCGTCTGTCAAAACTCGAGCAAGCTCAAGGCAGCGACCAAACTCGCTGCCTCGAGACTGCAATCCAGCCCCAACCATCGAATCATCGTTCCTCGCGTTTGCTTCCGTTGTTGCGGTCGCGCGAAACGCGAGCACGACGATCGGTCGCTCTTGAGCTTTGGAGGCAGAGGAGGCGATTTGATTGACTTGCCTGCGAACGGTTTCATCGCGGTCGCCAACCAATGGCAGCGGAACTTCGACAATGTACGCCAACCGTTCGGATTCAGGCTGCTGTGCACGCACAGGAGGCGCGATCAACGCAATCGCGCAAACACACAAGGAAACACAACTCAGCGTCGTCTTCGCATGATTGCTGAAGTGTTTAAACGTCCAGCGGCTAAAACTCACTGCATTCATGATTGTGTTGATCGAAAAGTTTTTCGGACTTGGATGACTAATGCATTTTAGCAGTAAGTTAATGGCTCAAGTGGCGTGGAAAGTAGTCGCTAATTTTGCATTAAGTTCGGGAATCGTTTTCGGCACGCCCCCGGAGTTGGCTCAAGCAATACAGCTCCGCAACTCGCGGTAGCGCAACCTTCGCGAATCGTCTCAGCAACTCAGCCAACCACTCGAGCGGCTTAAGCCCCACGTAGCCTGCATCCGCCAGCCAAACGTTGCTCCGGCAGACACTAGCTGCGCCTGGACCAAGTGCATTGTAGGCGCGGCGAACCACCGCATGCAGGCGCGGTGACGCGGCAGCCAACGCGAACTCCAGGAACTTCAAACGACACATCTGTAGATTGACGGGAAATGCCGGGTGCAAATCACAGGCCGCTTTGGCCGCCGCGAACTGAGCGACGCCTACAAACCGCCGATGGCCATTTGCCGCAGCGGCACTCACATAGCAACTCGGTTCTACCGTCGGCAAGGCTGCATAGTCCGCCAGCATTGCGTTCAGCGATAGTTTCCAACTGGCTGCAAATCCGACGAACCAACCGCTGCAGAGCGCAACGAATTTTAATTTGTCAGTTCCGCTCAATTTCAAGTGTGCTCGACTGTGCAGCAGGCCGAAACTGGCGCGAACGTAGGTAAGACAGTTCAGTAACGGCACCGCAACCAGCGTCCAGAAGCCCCAAGCCAACGCTGTATTCAACACACTTCCACGCGAGGATTGGTTGATTCCAGATGCGGCAACCGCAGCTGTGATCGCTGCGACCACGGTCGTCAGTAGCATAAGTTGCCATATAGTTGTGCGCCGCGCTTGCGGCATCAACTTCGCTGCCAAGTAGGTCGTGAAAGCGAGCGCGGGGCCAACAATCGC
>JBGSOM010000135.1:0-21314 GCA_041739135.1 Pirellulaceae bacterium | reverse complement strand
TGGCGACTGTCAGTCGCCAGCTTCAATCGCCATTCCTGCAACGTCGACTGAAAGTCGACGCCACGCTTGATTCAGAACACTTGCGAGCGAGCCCTCCCCGGTAATCTCGCTGACGCTCGATTCCCGACCCTCCCGGTCGCTGCGCTGGGAGGGTAAAGTTGAAATGCGATCTTCACCCGCCCGAAAAGCTTCACCCTCCCGAGACGCAGTTTTGGGAGGGTCAGCCCGCGATAGCGTGGCTGGGGAGGGCCGTCCGCTAGGTTCTTAGGATCAGAAGTAAGGAATAACGTGGCGGCGACTTTCAGTCGCCCGCTACAATCACCATCCCTGCAACGTCGACTGAAAGTCGACGCCACGCTTAAGTCAAAAAACTTCAAAACACTCGCTGACCATCGGCGAACAACGAGAAGGGTTGCAATTGCCAGTGAATACTAAATTGAGTGTAATTTGCGTCGTGAGTTTGCTGGCACTGAGGTCGAACGTGTTGGCAGAGGAGCGAGTCCTGTTATCGGAGCCGGTCCCGGTTACGACTTCGTCTGAGCCGAACATTTTTCCACAGCGCTGGTTGGAGAAACCTATTCTCGCGTCAGGAAAAGAACTCGATAAAGCTAAGTGTGTTCGTGTGGGACCGGTTATCGAGCGAGCTTTAGCGAAGTATCCGAAGCTGGTTCTCGACGCGCACTTGAAACACGTTTACGTTTTGTCTGAGTTGAAGTACTCGGGCGTCTCGGCTGGCGGAACGAATTCGCGAACGGCTGTTTATTTGAAGATCGGTGACAACGATGCGCTCTACTCAAACGCCTGGATCGAGCGGACGTTTCATGCTGAGTTTTCAAGCATCCTGATGCGCAACCGCGCTCGCGATTCGGACTCGGAAGCTTGGCAGAAACTGAACCCCGTTGATTTTCGATACCTTGGCAGCGGAGTGGATGCGATCAAGCAGCGCAAACATGGTCAGCAGATGGACGAAAAGCTACACGCTCTGGGCTTCCTCAAGGAGTATTCGCAATCGACTTTAGAGAACGACTTCAACGCCTTCGCGGCTTCGCTGTTCGGTGGCGACGAATACATCTGGACGTTGTCTGAAAAGCACCCACCGATCGCAGGCAAACTGAAACTTACGATTGCCTTTTATCAAGCGCTCGACCCGACGTTGACTGAAGAGACCTTCCGCCGATTCGTGCTTGAAGAGTCTCGCTAGAGCTGACGGACTAGAAAGTCCGTCGTACAAATATGCCACCTGCAGTCCAATTGGAACGAAACAATAGGAAACGCTACGTCCGTCTTTACTGGGCGCGCACTGACGCTTACGGGGTGACTAGAATAATAGCCTGGCGGGATACCAAGTTTCGAAATAATTGACAGAACCGAGCGAAGAAACTTATGAGCACAGCAATCTGGTTACCGCTACTGGCAGTCTTCCTTTCGCTAGTTGCAGTCTTTGCGAGTCGAGCGAGAAGAGGCAAACAGTAAGTTGCCGCAAAGCTCGCAGGGACGTTACTTCGTGTAGTAATCGATCATCCGCTGCGTGGCAGCTTGGCAGACTTTGCACAGCCGCGCGTTCGGGTTCAGACTGCCCATCCAACATTCATACTGCGGTCGGAAGATACCTTCTTTCATGTATCCTCCGCCTTCGAAAGCTCCGACCACCGACGACCGATTGTCAATTTTGGTCGGAGTGGGCAGTGGCACGTTGGGCGAGAGTAAGTCTTTCCACTTGATCTTGTCGCGGTCGGTCTCGCGGGTGATGTTGGGTTCGAGCGGTTCAATGCCTGCCGGATACATATCGTTGTAAGCCACGTTGCCGATATATTCGTCAGCCAAAAAGCCGAACGTGTGACCGAACTCGTGAACGAAGACCATCTCGCTGCGTTCGTTGTCAGCGGTGGTTGTGCAGTAATCAAGCACCATGCCGCCGCCACCATAGCGGCTGATGTTGACGACAACTACGACAACGTCATGCGGCACTTGAGCGGCCATGCGGTGGATCGCGTGATTGTCTTCGACCAACAGGTAACGATCGAGATCAAAGATGTTGTAAGTCGAATTCAGCACAGTTGATTTGAACGACATCTGACGCGGCTGGTCGGTGCCTGCTTCGGCTGACGCACGAAAGACGCCGCGAATGTTGAATTTGTTGCGCGAAGTGCTGTAGGGTTCGACGGACAACAAGAAATCGGACAGTCGTTTGACATCGCCGCGAAACTTCTCCTGCTGGTCCGCTGTGTAGCCTTCCGCAAGAAATACGATGTCGACGTGATCCTTCGCCGGTCCATTGTTTCGCACATCGAATGTCACATCTTTGCCCGCGCTAGCTTCGCGTCGAATCCGATAGTCGCTGGGGTCGATGGCTAGCGTCATGACGGGTTCGAGCGTATGTTCGCGGTTTCGGCGTTCGATCTGCAGCTTCGTTTTCGCTTTCGGCATCGGGCAGCGAGTCGTCGTTTCGAAAACGCGTGCGACGCCATTCAATCCCGGGTCGGTTGTGATGTACTCCGAGAACATCGAGTCAAAACCTTTCGAGAAGATCAACTGACCGGACGCTTCGTCGAACAGTTTGATCGCAAAGTTCCCATACTCGAAAGGCGTAATCAGACTGTTCGGATTTTCAGCCCAAGTCGGTTCTTCGTACAGATCGCGCAGCACGATGGAAGACTCTTTCGCATGGCCCACGTTGTAAAGTTCGACGCGCAGCGCTTTGTCTTCAAAGTAGTCTTCGAATTTCGGTTTCGACTGCGGAGCCGTTTGTGCCAGAGTTTGAACGCAGTTGCAGAAGTTGGTCAGTGTGAGTGCGATTAGGAAGGCGGTAAGTGAGCGCATCAGTGGTTCCAGTTGCAAAGTGTCTCGTAGCGGAACTCGCCAGTGTTCCGGCAGTGTCCCGCTACGTTTTTTGGAGCGATTTGAGGATTCGTTTGGCGGGAGCGGTCAGCGGCAAGTCGAGTGCCTGGGCAATCGAATGCCAACTGAAAGTAACGCCGATTCGCGAGCGAGGTTTGATGGTAGCGGAAAATGCATGCAACGCGATACGATAGCGAGTTACAGCATGTTTCAGCGAACTGTGGTGGCCAACTACGGTACAGTTTACTCCGTGCTGGCCATCAAACGCGGCGGCCAGCCACTCGAGTTCCGCGGCCGGCAAATCGCCCGCAACCAACACTCGCTTATGGAAGCTGGCCGCATGCGAAACGTCGACTCGCGGCAGATCCCACAGGCCGTGCCACCATTCGTTAGCCGCATTCTGGCGCATCAGCACTTCGTTCTTCGAGTTCCGAACAATGATCGCTGCGTGGGTGAGATCAGTGATGACTTTCTTCGCCGCCGCGACCGGGATCGACAACTGCAATCCAGCCGCGAACGTCGGGCATTGAGCTCGCAGCGGGCAATGCAAGCAATTCGGTTCGCGCGGCGTGCACACTTGGCTGCCCAGTTCCATCAGTGCTTGATTCACGCGCCCCGGCGACTCGCGTTTGCCCTTGGTGCTCCCGACGATCGATTCGGCGAACGACCACAATTGAGCTTGGCCATCGCGCGACCTCGGGTCGATCTGCAGCTTCAGCAGGCGGCTGAACAATCGCATCGTGTTGACTTCAACAATCGGAGCTGGCAGATCGTAAGCGAACGAAGCGATCGCGCCGGCTGTGTAACGACCGATGCCAGGCAGCGTTTCGATCGCTTCCAAAGTCCGCGGAAATCCTTCGCCGCTGTCCGCGACCCGCTTTGCCGCCGCGTGCATTTGACGCGCTCGACGATAGTAACCCAACCCGGACCAATGCCGCAGCACGTCCTGTTCATTGGCTGCGGCAAGTGTGTTGACGTCGGGATAGGTGGCGAGAAAGCGGTGGTAGTAATCGATCACCGTTGCAACTTGCGTTTGCTGCAACATGATCTCGCTGACCCAGATCGCATACGGATCGTGAGTTCGTCGCCAAGGCAAATCGCGCGCGTGGCGATCGTACCACTTCAGCGCGTTGCTTTGAATCTGGTGCAGCCACTTGTTCTGGTCCATCGAATCGGCTGCAGTTAACATCACGGGAGAGTTGGGGGAGCGCATACAAGTTTGCGGCAGCGGTGTAGCTGGCCGTTATCTTCATCTGGCCGTTATTCTTGTTTGCCGAGCACGGCGGTTAGGACCATTTCCGTTGGCACGAGCTTCCTCGTTTCCGGGTCGATGACTTGGCGAACGACTTTGACTTGCACGATCTCTTCTGGCCCAAACTTGGCAAGCGTCTCGCGCAGCGCCGTGAAGTTCTTGATCGGCTGCCCTTCGATTTCAGTAATCTTATCCTGCAACCGAATCCCAGCTTGATGCGCTGCGCTGTTGGTAACAACTTTGGTCACAACCACTTCACCGGTCGACGGCGAAGCGATACCGAGGAAGCCGCCGTTGCTGCGGTAGATCTCAAGTCCGTCGAGCAGGCGTTCCAGTTCCTGCTCGCCGCCTTCGGTCACTTCCGTTCCGTACAACCGCAACGACTGCGTCAGCGGCAATTGGCAGAGCATCGGCACAAAGTCATCGGTCACCGGCATGTACGTCAGCTCGAGATGCTGAATCTCCGACAACGATTTCAGCGGCAAGAGGTCATCAGGCGTCAATGTCGCGTCACTAATCAGAATCTTCTTTACGCCCGGCATTTGCGCGACCAGAGTCAGCAACTCCGACGAAACGATCGGACCTTCGAGCGAAACAACTTCGACAGACTTCAGATACCGAATCCAATTCAACGATTCCGGCGGGCCCCGAAACGCATCCGACTTGATCTCAAGCGAAAGAAAATTCGAACTGTACACCCCAGACTGCGCGCCATTGATGCTGATATCCAAATACCCGACGCTCGCCCCGGCATGCGTGAGAACTTCAAACGCCTTCAACTCATTTGCCCCCTCAATCGCTTCGATGCTGTTCTCAGCGATACTCGCAAGCGCGGTTCCGCGACGTTGCGAAAAATCTTTCAGCACGTCGTAAGCCGCTGAACTGATGGCAATGTCCGGATGCGTTGAAAAAGCATCGAGCAGATCGATTTGCTGAGTTGCCGAATTGACGGTCGCAGTCGGCGCGGAATCGAGAATCGCGAGGATCGCAGTGTACGGATGTTGCTCGATGCGGAACCGAGCCAACTGACGCTCGCGGAACGACGAGCTATCGAGCAGCTTCAGTTGTTCGCGAACATAGTCGCGAAGCGCCGCACCCTTCAGCACTTTCTTCACGCCCTTCGGCGGTTCAGTTTGCGGTTCAGTTTTAGGTTCTTCCGCGACCGGGTTTTCGGGTGCTTTTTCAGATGCTTTTTCAGTGGTCGCGGGCGGAGTTGATTCTTGTGCGTCGACGCGGCTCGGCCAAGCTGCACAGCACAAAACGAAAGCGATGCAGACCGCCATCGCCGCCTGGTAGCGTGCAAGTTGCTTAATCGAAGCACCGTCCATAGTTTTGCACTCACGAAGAAAGGTCGCGAACAACTCGCGCATTGCTAGATTGCTGTCTCCAATTTTAGCACCGAATACAAGGTTTGTCTTGCACAGACCGTCGATCGAACCCGCTGGCGGTGGTTGTCTGCCGCGCGCCCCCTGCAATAATCCGGCCGAAACAGCTATCGTTAGTCGCAACACAAAACTCACCGCTCGCCACTCGTTGCTAAAACTAACATGCCAAAAATCTCAGCCTTCCGCGGTATCCGCTACAACTTGGCCCAAGTCGGTTCGCTCAGCAATGTGGTCGCGCC
This sequence comes from Pirellulaceae bacterium, assembly GCA_041739135.1. Lineage (GTDB taxonomy): Bacteria > Planctomycetota > Planctomycetia > Pirellulales > Pirellulaceae > Aureliella. The sequence continues at coordinate 15,600 of JBGSOM010000135.1, read as the reverse complement.
GCCGTACGATGTTGTCGACGCGGCGCTGCAAACTCAACTGTACGCAGCCAGTCCCTACAACTTCATCCGGCTCGAATTGACCAAACCCGAGCCCGGCGACGCTGATCCGGATGCGGTGTACAAACGCGCCGCAACTTTGTTTCGGCAATGGTGCCGCGACGGTGTGATGCAGACTGAACCCGATCCAGCGCTGTATGTTTACCACCAAATTTTCGACCATGCGGGCCGCACTCACACGCGCCGCGGATTCATGGCGAGGATTGAATTGGTGCGTTTTGGCGAGGGCAACATCTATCCGCACGAACAGACGCACGCGAAGGCGAAAGACGATCGCCTGCGGCTGACCCGAGCCTGTGTGGCCAACATGAGTCAGATATTCGGCTTGTATCCAGACCCCTACAACGAAGCTCAGAATATTCTCGAAGCCGCTATCGCTGGTACTGCGGGCATCGAGTGCGTCGATCATCTTGGCGTCACGCATCGATTGTGGCCAGTTACAAACCAGTCGCTGATCCAGCAGGTCGCGTCGCTGGTGCAGGACAAGCCGATGTTTGTCGCCGACGGTCATCATCGCTATGAAACCGCTTGCAACTATCGCGATGAATTGGCCGCAGCCGCTGGTGGTTCACTGCCTGCCGACCACCCGGCTCGATCGGTTCTGTCGATGTGCATGAGCATGGATGACCCAGGTTTGATCGTGCTGCCCACGCATCGCTTGTTCACCGGCGCCAGCGAAATGACGGCGGCTGAACTAGCGACGAAGTTGGGCGATTGTTTCGATTGCGAACCAATGGGAACTGGGCCCGAACAAGCGGCTGCGGTTTGGAAACAGATCGAAGAGATCGACGACCAAGGCGCTTTCGGTCTGTATACAGCCAAGGACCAAGCTTGGACGCTGGTCACTGCAAACGAAAAGTCGCAAGAGCGCATGCGCGAGATCGCGCCGAACCAAAGCGACGAGTGGCGCGGATTGGGTGTTGCGATCTTGCATCACTTGATCATCGAAGAGCTGCTTGGCCAACGCGACTTGCCCAAGCCGACTTACGTGCACTTGGTCGACGAAGTTGTGGAAGGGTTGCATGGGAAACTCGAAGGCAACCATCACTATCCTCTCGCAGCGCTGGTGATGCCTGCGACGGTGGACGATATCCGCGCGGTCAGTTTGCATAACGAACGCATGCCCGCGAAGAGCACTTACTTCTATCCCAAGTTGCTTAGCGGCTTAGTTGTGAATCCATTGAACGCGAACTGAACGCTCATACAGTAAACGGATAGAGAATGTGCGCTGCTCAGCAAGTTGCTGGTTGAATCGGTCGATTTCGGGTGCCACTGGCATTGCCAGTGCGAACGAAGGGGCGATGCTCATAAAGGGTAGTCCGTCCAACACGCTGGGCTCGACCTATAGTTGCCGAAGTTAGACGTTAGCAACGACCACTGATTTGAGTGACTGAGAAGCCGATTCGTGTGGCAAGACCCATACCAGAAACTGCCACAACATCGCTTCACGGCCATGCTCCACTCACTATTCGTAGTTTATTTGATAGTCATTGCAGATTCCAACCTCAACACTTCGGCGACTTAAAGCACGAACCTATTGTGTTGGGTCAACCTTTCCCTTGAGAAGAACCTCTTCGATGGCACTGGCATTGCCCAGTGGCACACCCTGTTGACAGTGCTGCCCTGAAACTAAGTGTTGACAGAACACTATTCCGATGAACTACCGATGTGAGACTGGTACAATAGTTTCACACGGAACAGCTTCCGTAGGCATCGCTTGTTTCACGAGCAACGCAATCGCTAGGAACCGACTGGATGACCGAGTCAGCAACGTTTATCGCGCGAACCAAGTTGGCACTGAGGCGTGCGACTAGATTCGATGTGCGATTCATGCTGATGCTAACGACCATCGCAGCGCTCGGAGTGTTGTGGTGGGAAGATCGACAGCGGCTTGAGAAACGTATCGCTGCGATGGAAGCTCGCTTTATGCCAACTAGATTCGTTGGCAACTCATGGTCAGAAGATCAAGCGACTGGGCCGCCCGACACATTGACCGCTGGTGATAGACCGACCGCATGGGCTTCGCAAACGCAGGATGGTCAACTCGAGTGGCTCGAGTTGCATTACGCTCGCGCGGTGAAGCCGTTTCAGATCGATGTCTACGAAACGTACAACCCGGGAGCGGTTACAAAGGTCACCGCCTTCGATCAGTTTGGTACCGAGAAAGTTTTGTGGCAGGGCGTCGATCCAACTTCACCGAGCGCAGGCATGGGAGTTTCTAGCTTCGATGTGAAGAACGGTTTCAGTACGGATCGCGTCCGCATCTACCTCGCCTCCGACAAATTCCCGGGATGGAACGAGATCGACGCAGTGGGGTTACGATACGGCTGGTTCGGCCAGATCCTGTGGGCAGAAAAGGCCAAAGCCAGTTCGACTTACAGCGCACGAGCTTACTTCGGAAAAATTCCGCTGTGACCAGGCTATCGCTAGTTCAAGAGACTTGGCCACAGACTATCGCTGATCATCAGGCCGACACGTGTTAAGCGGATGTGATTGCCAGATCGCGTTAACCAACCACGCGCGAGGTATTCGTCCAGCGTGGGCTGAAAAAGCGATTCGCAGTCGCTGCCCCAAATCGCCGACAACTGGGCGAGATCGACGCCGATCAACCGCCGCAGCCCAAAGACCAATCGCTCGCGCAACGCTTGCTCAGCGGTCAACGATTCCGCTTCGGCAACTGGCGACCGCCCTGCGAGCACACGGCGAATGTAAGTCGTCGTGCTGCGGTGATTCACGGACCGAACCGAACCAATGAAGCTGGCCGCGCCCGGACCAAACGCCCACCAGGGTTCGCCGAGCCAATAGGCGGTGTTGTGCCTGCACTGAAAACCGGGCAAAGCGAAACTGGAAACCTCGTAATGTTCATAGCCCGCCGCCGTCAATCGATCGATCGCCAACTCATACATCGCCAGTTGCAAATCGTCTTCGACCTCGCGAATCCGCCCACGTTTCGCTTGACCGTAAAAAGCCGATCCGCGTTCGATAGTCAGCCCGTAAGTTGAAATATGCTGCGGCCGCAACTCAAGCGTCGCATCGAGGTCGGACCGCCATTCCGCTATCGTTTCGCCTGGAGCTGCGAAGATCAAGTCGAGCGACACGTTGGCAAAGTTCGCCTGAACGCGTCGGATCGATTCGCGAAGTTGATCGCCTGAGTGGTCGCGTTGTAATCGATGCAGTTTGCGAGCCTGAAAAGATTGACCGCCGATCGACAGTCGGTTGACGCCCGCAAGCACGAGTTGATCCAGTTTTTCTGGCGTGCAGTCAAGCGGATTCACTTCGCAAGAAAATTCTGCGTTGGTGTCGAGCGTGAATCGAGAGTGCAGGATTTCTAGAAGCCGCCGCAACTCCGGCAGCGCGAGATGGCTGGGCGTTCCGCCACCAAGAAAGAATGTATCGAGCATGACAGACTGAGTCGCAACATCCAGTGTTGCAAGCGTACGTTCAATTTCCAAATCGAGCGCCGTCAGAAAGTCGCTCGCAAGATCATCGCGACCTGCGACCAGAGTGAAGTTGCAGTACCCGCACTTGTACTTGCAGAACGGAACGTGAATGTAGGCTGAGCGAGCAGACAAGCGAGCGGATCCTGATTTTTAAAGGTCCCGCATTTTATCCATCAACCATCAACCAACAACCATCAACTAACTCTACTTAGGCAACGAATACACAGATTGAATCTTCACCAGTGCGAGATCATCGGGGAAAGTGTGGATCGCTTGGATACGTAGAGAATGGCTGCGAGTTTCGACATGAATAAAGCTCATGCCGCCGATCGCCATACGACCGCTCGAATCGAAAACCTGGATCAATTCGTGGCTCTTCGCCGACTCGCCCAACTGCTGCTGAATCATCCAGAACAACTCAGGCTTAACGCGTTCCAATTCGTGCTCGTACTTGTAACTGATGCCACCGCGGCACTCGATCGTTTGCGCGCATTTTTCGCTGAGCGGATTCAGCAGCAAACGGCGGCTCTTGGGAAGTGGTTGGTGGATCGATGCTGCAACTTCGGTCAGCAGCGTTGGCCCGGAACTGAAACGGATCACGTGTCCATCGTGCGTGATGTCGATCGAAGCGTTGAAGTTATCGCGTTCGATGCGATGCGACTTCGCGACTTGGAATAGTTCCGGGTGTAGTGAACGATTGAAGAATTGAAAGGTTAGCTGAGCAACTTTTGGGCGAATCGTTGACGTGGTCATTTTGCACTTCGCTCCAACTAAGCCTTGGCACTGAATAATGTTGAATGAAATTCACTCGGGCAAAGCAACATAGATTCAAGCATGATGAGTCGAGCCAAGTAAGTTGAGTTTTAATCGATTTGGTAGATAAGTAAATCAGCCGCAACCATGCGACCCGTTGATTCTTCAGCGACTCCCATTCTTAGCGTCGCTCGCAAACTTGTCAAAGTTCCGCGAGTGTCTAAATTCGCAAGTTCACGATTCGAGTGTGTGTGCGCTTATCAACTGCCGTGAGCGCTGTATCAAGTGAATCACAACTGGATCGTAACGACGGCGTTAAGGCGTAGTCGCTCGCGGTCTGGGTAGCTGCTATTAGTTTGATCAAACTGCCCAGCATCTACAACACTGATCTACAACACTGATCTACAGCGCCCGCAATTCAACTCCGCCGACAAGCACTTGTTTCGACGAGCGAATGCCACGTCGTGTTTCCGCTATTGCGGTGCTGTACGCTTGTTCGCTGTCCTTCGTTGGCGAGTCTCAATTATACTCGCGTTGTTCGCGAGCAACCAAGAGCATCTGCGATTCGCTGGTAAAGTATGACGGCGGAACGGGTTAGCCTGCTTGTGGGGCAATTGCTTTTCTGAAACGATACAAAAATTGCCTGTGAGTGGGCTTTGCTTCGATTACATTGCTTCATGCAGGATCGAGCCGCCCCGTTACCGGTACGCGGCGGTTTGGCATCGCAAATTCATGACACGAAGGACGAAACGGGAAAGCTGCGTTGAAACGACTACACATAGCAATGGTATCCAGCGAAGTCATTCCGTTTGCAAAAACAGGCGGACTTGGCGACGTCTGCGGCGCGTTACCGATCGCGCTCGAGCAGCTCGGACATCAATGCAGTGTCTTCCTACCCTGCTATCGCAGCGCCATGCACAGCGGGTTGCCAATCGAACCAACGCCGATCGCCTTTACGATCCCGATGGGCGGCCGCCATGTCGCTTGCCGCCTAATGAAGTCAAAGCTCCCGAACTCGCAGGTCACCATCTATTTTATCGACCAACCGACATACTTCGATCGCGAAGGTTTGTACGGCGATAAGCAAGGTGAGTACCGGGACAATTGTGAGCGATTTTCGTTCTTCTGCCGTGCAACCATGGAAGCGATCGCACAGTTGACGATTCCTGTCGACATCGTTCATGCACATGATTGGCAAGCGGGTTTAATGCCGGCCTACGTCACCACCGGCTTTGGTGGATACGAATGGGCACGGAATGCCAAGAGCGTAATGACCATCCATAACTTGGCTTACCAAGGACGATTTTGGCATTACGACATGGTGCTCACGGGACTCGATTGGCAATACTTTAATTGGCAACAGATGGAATTTTACGGCCAACTGAACTTGATGAAAACTGGCATCGCGTTTGCTGATGCGGTGACCACCGTCAGCCCGACATACGCTCGTGAAATCACAGAACCGGAAAACGGATGCGCGCTCGATGGAACGTTGCGAGACCGAGGACAGACGCTGATCGGTATCGTCAACGGTGTCGATTATTCGCATTGGAACCCTGCAGTCGATCCTTTTTTGACCAAGAAATACGACGTGAGTAATTGGAGGATTGGAAAAGCGGAGTGCAAGCGGTCGTTGCAAACTGCGCATGGATTGACTGTCGACGCCGACGTTCCTTTGATTGGAATCATCGGTCGCTTGGCGGATCAAAAGGGTTGGGATCTCATCATTCCGCTCTTGCACCGCGCGCTGGCTGAGATGCCTGTGCAGTGGATCATCCTCGGCACAGGTGAAGAGCGGTACGCAGAGCAACTGAAGCAACTCGCGTCGCACGCCGCCGGCAAGATCGCCGTGAAGCTCGAGTTCGCCGAGCCGCTCGCGCATCAGATCGAAGCGGCCAGCGATATGTTCCTAATGCCCAGCCGGTATGAACCATGCGGACTGAACCAACTGTATAGTTTAAGATATGGTTCAGTTCCCGTCGTGCACTCCACCGGCGGGTTGGTTGATACAGTCACAGATACGAATCCTCAATCGCTAGCCAATGACTCGGCGACCGGTTTTCGATTCGAGCATTATAACCTTGAGAGTTTACGATCCGCAGTGGATCGCGCGGTAGCAATGTTCAGTTCACAGAAGGAATTGTGGGAACAAATTGTCGCACGCGGTATGCAGCAGGATTGGTCATGGCGTCAGAGCGCTGGTGCTTATGAAAGAGTCTATCAACAAATAAGGTCGCCGCTTCTTGTAAATAGCTGAGACATCAAATGGGCGGAAAACGTGACAGCTATACCACCAGCGAACTGCGCCATGATTGGCTTGCGGATCGGTGGGTCATTGTCGCGCCGCAACGTACCGAACGCCCTGAAGATTATTCGCATGTCGTTTCGATTCAAAACGACGGCTCAGCTTGCCCATTCTGTAGCGGTCACGAACGCGAAACGCCAAGCGCCTTGGTTAGCTACCGAAGCGAAAGTGCAACCTGCGAATCCGCTTGGCAAGTTCGCGTGGTGCCGAACAAATTCCCAGCCGTCAATGGTGTCGAGTATCGCGTCGATTCAGCGGAATCATCGCTCCCGTCGCCTCATTTTCCGCTCGCGCTGCCAATGGATGGCGAAGTTGCCAACCCAAGCGGCATCGACTTGTACGTACGCCGCGAACTGAGCGGCGGACATGAAGTGATTATCGAAAGCCCGTTGCACCTGCAATCGCTTTCGCAATTGGATCGCGAGACCGTGCAGCTCGTGTTTCGCGCCTATCGCGATCGCTTGGCGTACTGGCGCTGCGAACGCAATTCAACTTACGCAGTTGTCTTTAAGAACGTTGGCTACGACGCTGGCGCATCGCTAGCTCACACGCACTCGCAACTGATCGCCACTGACATACTGCCAACCGAAGTGCAGCGACATGTGACGCGCATGGAAGAGTTCCATCGAATTGAAAAAGCTTGTTTGTTCTGCCGAATGCTGGCGGAAGAAAGTGAACAAGCGGTCCGCATCGTCGACAAAACAACTCACTTTACCGCATTCTGCCCCTTTGCAAGCCGCTTGCCGTCGATGGTGTACGTTCTACCGAACACCCACTGCAGCTCGTTCGAGTCGCTTAACGAAGTTGAATTGAACGAATTAGCTTGGTTGACCCATCGCTTGATTCGTCGCATTGAACGCTGTTTCCCGAAAGCGGCTTATAACTTTGTGATTCATACCGCACCAATCCATAAACAGGACTCTTCCGCTTTCCACTGGCGCATGGAATTGTTCCCGCGGATTACCAAAGTCGCCGGTTTCGAATGGGGCAGCGACTGCTATATCAATCCGATTTCACCCGAAATCGCCGCCGCTTCGCTGCGTACAGTTGGCCTGTAATTATTGGCCTGCAAACAATCGAGTCGCGCGAGCCAAGGTCAACCGTTCGCAAACATCAACCCGTGCAACACCAGATCCGGAACTGTGTGCACCGGCGCAGGAATGTGCAGCAACAATCGATTGCCGTCGCCACCGCTGAGGATTACCGGCGTTTGCTCTCCGTAAGTTTCACGATAGCGATCAACCAAATGCTGCGCGCCGCCAATCAATGCGCTCGACGTGCCGCACAACATCGCTTGCTCAGTATTCTTACCGGGCAATTGCGGCAAATCGGTCAGATCTTCCACATCGATTTCCGGCAACAAATCAGCGGCTTGACCCAGCAACCGCAACATCATCGGCACGCCTGGAAGAATCGCTCCGCCCGCGAACGTCTCATCCTCGCGAACCAAATCGACCGTCATCGCCGAACCAACTTGCATGACAATCAATGGTCGCTGTTCGAACAACTTTGTTGCTGCAGTGGCCGCGAGCAAGCGATCGATACCAACGCGATCCGGTTCCAAGACGTCGACCCGCAGCGGCAAGTCGCGGCGCGTGATCGCTCGCCAACAATCGGCTGAGTCACCGGTGGTTCGCTGTCGCACAAATTGCTCGAGCACCGCAGTGGCGTCACGCCTCACGCTGCTGACCAGCCATTTACAACTGCTTGCACCGAAGTTGCTATCGGCCAAGAACGCTTCGACAATCGGCAACCACGCTTTCGAATCCGGCGCGAACCGCGGCTCATTTGCTTTGCCCGATTTGGCCGCCAGTTCCCAGGAAATGCGTTGCCGCCTGCCGATGCGCCGATGCACTAGATCCAGCTCAGCGATTCGCAACCCGCTGTTTCCGATATCGATGCCGATAACTCGCCCCGCTTCTTCCATCGCCGTAACTCTTGTCACCACATCCCGTGGCTTGGTGTAATTTCACTTAAGTAGCTCTGCAACCGCTGCTCCGCTACAAAACATACACAAACTAAGCGACATTGGGCGGGCCCCGCAGGTTGCCAAAAGCGGTTGAACCAAAAAAGTGCGGTAGATTCGCCGCGAACACGAACCTCGCAAACTGGAAACCGCTCTCAACTGACACTAGGAATGTTCTCCTGGGCGAGACGCCGGTCTCCAAAACCGGCTGGCAGCGTTCGAATCGTTGCATTCCTGTTTACAAGCAAGCGTTGATCGAAGTTGGTCCGGCGGCATGACTTCCATGGGCAATCCATTGGGAAGTTCCTGTTCCGCGAGCGGGTTGTAAAACGACTTCGATTGAGTAGCTCAGTGGGTAGAGCATCAGACGTGAAATCTGACGGTCATGGGTTCGACTCCCATCGTACGCAACAACTGACCAAAAGTCGGTTGACTAGGCGCGCAAGCGTCACCAACATCGGCCGGAGGGTAACGCGTTGTAAGTTTGATCAGTTGCAGAGCGTTCGCTTGAACTCGAAAGAGAACTTGCAACGATCTGCAACAGCAAAGTAGTTTGCCTTGAAGGTTGCGAACAAGCGTGAACGCGACCGAGTGAAAATGCGAGGCGGAAGGAAGCGACCCGATATTCCTGAACCTGTTGGTGAAACAGGTCATGAAAATCGACGCACCTTCAAATCGCAAATCCGCTCGGTTGTCGCACACGCTAGTGCAACACTCCGCAACCCGTTTTGCGATCAACAGCATCGCGTTGCCTAATGGCTTTTCATTACAAAACAAAACCAACCGCGCCGCCCCCGCAAGTCGCGCTCAAACCCCTGCCGGACTCACCGTGGCGATCCAAAGGAAATGAAGCCCTGCGGCAACGTTGACGCAAATACTAATTGCCGCGAAGGAAACAAGAGGCAACCACTGCGGCTGCCTCTCACGCCAAATGTTGGCAGCAGCGATCACCAGTACAACAATCGCACTCAACCACCCAAGCAACACAAATTGCAATAATTGCCAAAGCCAAGGGACCGCATCGGCCTGCCAGAAGGCGGCCAAAACCAGGGTCGCAGCCCACGCACCGGCCAATCCCAATGACTGTCGATTCCGCTGGTTGGCTCCCAGCGAAAAGATCGTCCACACGACCGAAGCGACGATCGAGATAATGAAGTAAATCAAGAATGGGTTCATCGTTGGCGTGAAACTCTCTCTCTCTTAGCCAAATTTTCGCTGCTATGGCTCGAAAATAAGTATCAGCGATGAAGACCTTGGGCTGTTCTCCAACAGGAAACATAACCCGAGAAAGCTAACACCGTGGAGCCCAATCTCATTCACGGCGCTCGCAGCCGTCTGAACCTATCTTCCTCTCTTCCTTGCTACCCTTCTCGACTATGCATCCACCAACGCATTACTCAGTATCCTCCCCGGTAGAATGTGAGTGTCGAAGTATGAACTTTGCTAAGTGGTACAACGAGCAGTTTCGAGGTTGTCATTTTCAAAAACGCTGGCGCGCGTGCTCCGGTTCACGCGATCATTACTTACTTCTCACTATTGATTATTGATCAAACGATCAAAAATCCCAAACCGACAACCAAACCATTTTCGATTTTAGATCGATCACGATCAAATGTCCGTTGTGCCACGGAATCGAATCGCAACAACGTTCCTTAGCATCGAACAGAACTTCCTCTGAACCAAGCAGTTGAACAACGCCGCCAAATGCAACATCATCGGTTCCAAACTTGCAGTGGAAGCCAATCTCACCTGGCACCGGCCCTTTTTGCCATTGAGTAGACCAAGGTGGAGCAGAATTTACTAGTGCGTCAATCGCGGCTTGTGTCAGTTGGAAAATGGCAAACGTCTCACCATCTCCAACAAAGCCCGCGTGCTCGTCACCGCTTTCGAGCTCAACCCAGCCATTTGTCACCGATATACCAGTTGCAGCGAGAACAAATTGTGGTGCTGAAATGTCCTGTTTTACTGATCGCCCTGGCGAGAATAGCAACGGTAGTCCCGCGCAAACCGCAACCAGAAAACACAATCCGATTGTCAATCGAATTTCCGCATTTCGTGTAACGATTTTCATTTGTCGCCACAATCCGGAAGCCATCGTCGGGTAACGTCCGCGATCAGCTGGCCCGAGACGTTGAGGTTTTACTAAGCACGACTTTTTCTAGAACTCGGTTGCATCGCTTTGATGCGCCCGTCATACGCATGAGTTTTTTGTGGGGTTTTACATCCGCGGTGCGAGATGGAAATCTCGCGAGGGCCAATATACCCAATGACAACTCCAATTGGCAAAGCACTAGGTGAAAGCAACTGCGTGAGAGCGACTTAGCGTGGTGAGAAAGCCTGCGAATGGATTGGTCTGCATTTGCCTTATTGTGAGCCAAAGTCTGTCGGTTGCCGTCAGAGCGTGTTGGACCCAGTTGATTCGACGATCCGTGCCCCACGACCAATAGTAGTTTGGCAGAAAGACATTGATTCAAGTTTTGTTCTGCTCCATTCGCATAGTCGCAAAGCGATGGCAGGTGTTGTTCATGGAATTTTGGCTAAACTGGAAAACCACCTTTAATTGGCTGCCGGATGCCTTCGACATGGACCATCACTCACCAGCCGTCGCTTCGCGACTGTAGCGTCTGCCTTTGGCCGATGTCGGAGCAGAGTTTCAGGGCCAAAGGCCCGGACAATTGCCTAGCCCAGTCCGCAGGGCTGGGGTGACTGTGCAAGCGATCCCCAAAGGGCCGAAGGTCCGGCAGTTTGCTAGCGACTTGTACAAACGGCCGGACCATTGGTCCTTCATGCTTACTCGCTATCCATCAACCCAGCCCTGCGGACTGGGCTAGGCAAACGGATCGGCCGTTGGCCCGAAAACCATAAGGTCCGATCCTCGAATTGCCGCGAGTATCGCATGTGCATAGTTCACATCTCTCGGACGGAACGAACTTCGATAACTGAGTCGCGGCCGCCCGGTTCCGCAGCTTCGGTTGAACGCTTCTTATCCCACCGATGCTCAATTGCGGTAAACGATACGCTCATCGTTTGCGAGATCCGACTCACCAACCGGTGTGACCAATGTGCTCCGGAAGATCACTCGCTTGATTGAGTTTGAGCTGGCAAGTTTTCGCGCATCGTTGTCATCAAAAGCGTAGCCCAACACCATGAGCATCTCAATGTTTGGAAGCGAAGCGATATTTTCAAGGTGATTTTTGTCGAACGGTTTTCCGCGCGATGCGCCCTCACCCCAAACGAACAACGTACGGACATTTGTCAATGATGCGTACCAATTCTGCGGAGGCGAAACATCATTCGTGCAAACGGAATCGAGGTGCCGAAAATGACCGATAACGTCTTGAACTAATGAAAAACCCTCATTGGTTACTCCGCGAGTTATGCTGACCGACTGAAGTGAGTGAAATCGCTCCCAGTTTTCGGCGAGGATGCTACATTGGCGGTCGTTATTTAGCCAGATACTTCGCACATCGTCATCCGGCGGAATTGCATCCACAGCGGCCATGAACGGTGTCAGCCACACCGGAATGGCGTCAGTGTATGTAGGTGTAAGTTTCGGCGACGGATCTAGTTTCACCTGAGCATAGAGATCGTCCCAATCTACGCCTTCGTTGATTGTCGCATTGGCGGATAGAAGTTGCATGCCGACTTTGCGTGCAGCACGATGTCGCACCATTGGAAGAACTGACAGCATAAAGAACAGTGCGACCAACGTAGTGGACGCCAGCAGCGCCCGGACGCTGAACTTGAGGCCTCGGCGAAGGAGCAATACCATCGCAACCAGCAGTGGCAAAACTGTCACAAACAGGCACGCCGCAAAATAAAAAGCGTTTCCAGTGCCATACCAACCCAGCCACCCCAATGAGACGACAATCATTGCCTCAAGCAACAGTATGCACGCGAGTAAAACGGTGGTTCTACGAGTTGACATTCGAATTTGTGTCACCGGTGTCCACCAAGCGACGGGAAGAACGCTTAGTGCTACGTTACATCTTAATTTGAAGGTGCATATTTGTAGGACGGACTTTCTAGTCCGTCCGCGTCACTAAATAGACGCCACAGGAAAGCCATCCTCTCCTAGTAGCTAGCTGTAACGCTGCACTAGTATCAAAATCCGTTACGCCACCGTCGCTTTGGCGGCGCACTTAATTATGTACCGCAAGTCATTGCACATCAATGGTCTCTTCGCTCTTCAAGAGTCGGAGCCCGAACCAAGCACCCAACACGCCACCAACCACGAATGGAATTTCGCCTTGCCAAGCATTGGGGAAGGCCACGAAATACAACTGTATGGACTCTAGCCATGCAGGAGCGATTACGGGTTGGTTGACTTCATTCTCGATTTGCTGAATGGCAAAGGAACGAAAGCCCCAAATGTTCCCCGCTAGGACGGAGATGATAGTCGATGCAAACAGCGATAGGCGCAGCATGCGGGTGACGCCACCGGAGACAGCGCGAATGGCCCAACAAAGTCCAAACGCCCAAACGGCAGGCAGTAGCATCGCGAAAAAACCAAGACGTTCAATGTGTTGTGGCTGCTGGAGAAAACCCCAGATGTACCCTCCAACCGCTGTCAGCACGGCCAGTGTAGGAATCACTAGCAACCAGTTGACTGATTGCTCAGTGGCCAGTTTACCACCCGACGTCTGGAACTGAAGATCCTTCCAGCAGTCAAGGCACATCGGCGAGTATGCGGAATTCAGTAGTCCGACGATCGTAGCTTCCCGTTTCCCGCACTTGGAGCAAGGCAGAGTTTGACTGGCACCGTGGGCGTGGAAATCCTCGGCCACAACGTCGGGAATCTGCGTAAACGAATTAACCCCAATATAATCGATACGATTCGTATCAATGGAGAGACCACAGGCGCGGTCGCTGACGTGTTCGCCACCGTTGGCGTCACGCTCGATCAACCCTTTGATCCAATTGGTTGGAATGCCTGCGTCTGCAAGGTGCGTGAAGCCAGCGAAGTCTTCAAGGATTTCGTCCCCGACCTGAACTGTCGGTGAACTGAATCTGAATGCGACTTCTCCGTCCCACTCCGAGACCTCGACGATAATTCCTCTGCGGATGCCGAGAAAGCGCTTACTTTTCTCCACCCATCGGAAACTATGTTCCTCAGCAAGTCGCTCCATGCACTGTCGAAGTTCGCGTCGTTTCATAATAGTAGGGGCCGAACGGTACACGTCACCAAGTCGCGGCGGAAGACGTTCCATTGCTGGAAAACACCGTCCGCGACTTCGGTGCACGTGATCGTTCTTCGGTTTGTTGGCTTGGCTAGATTACCAACCATCGACGGGTGGCTTAAGCCGTGTCTTTAAGAAATCAAAGTACTTCGGATCGTCGTCATCGAAAATGTGCTGGCGTGATTCTAGCGTTCGCAGCATGCCAAATCAATTAGTTTTCCGGCAACCGCATGTCCAGTCGCATCGATGCTGCACCGGTCAGTCCCTCGTCGCTCCCAAATTTGTCGCCGGTGACCAAGCCATGAAAGCGGATCTTTAATCGTCGCACAATCCAAACCAAGTCTCAATCGAAAGTCAGTGTTGAAATGCATCGAAGCGAATCAGCTTGCAACGAACAATCGCGCACCAAAGCCGCAACACAAACCGATTCTTCGAAGAGCTGCACTCGCAAGCGATCTCTTCAACCATTTCCCAACAGCAGACCGCTTCCAGCGAAACGTCATTCTCGCAATCGCACCCAGCAATCCAACATCGCCTCAACCGTCGCTCCTGCAATCTCACACTCTTAGCGGCGGAACGCCTGAAATCACCAACTTCCGGGAGTTGACTAGTTGTGCAAGGTCGACGAGCCACCGGGACTTTGGTGCATTTCTTGGTTCTGCACGCTCCTTGGTTTTTTATCAGACTAAGTAGGTGTATATGACGAAATATGAAAGTACTCCCAGCATCGCAACTCCAGCTGGAATCTGTAAAAGCCGTGCAGGACGGAAAGTTGGTTTCGCACAGTCGTTGTGAACCATCAAGTCGAAAACAATTGCAATCGACAGAATTCCCATTGCAACGTTTGGAATTGTCAAGCTGAGCGCTACGAGAAGCGTCAGTGAGACGACCAATTGAATAGTGAACGTAAAATGCCGTGACCAAAGGACGCGAAAAAACCAAACCCCTACCGCTGTATACCAAGCCATCAATATCGCTTCACCCGAGTATTGCGTTTTGATGTCACCTGCCGCAATCCTGGCGATCAGAACGGAGCACCATGTGATTGTTATGGTCACAAGAATAGCAAACCAGTACGGCTTAAAGTGGCGCAATAGCGGAAGGTCATTTGAACAATTCGTCGATAACGGCTCGCTTCTCGATTCCCACAACATTTGCCAGTTACCTTCATTGCAGAACGGCAGAGGTAACCCAGTCGCCGCGTTTGATGCTGATGTAAGGAACGACGCTATCGGCGACTTGGGTTCACCGCATTGTTCGTCGCATTCTACTGTGTATTGGCGTTAAGTGGTTTGGATTGATTCGTGAGATAGTCCCTGATTCTAACATTTGGGTCGCCTCCGTAGTTCGCGCCACTTCCGCTCTTTAGTCGGAAAAAGGCAATTGGAGTTTTTGCGTTCGCAATCTCGGCGGTGTCCAGGTTGAAGTTCAATTCGACGCGATCACGTAGCTCGGTGAATGTGAACGGGCAGGGCTGTGGATATTGTGCCTTATGTTCGTCCTCGAGATCCTCCCACGAAGACGGCCAAGAATTGTCATTCGATTGAAGGTGCAAGATCAGAAACTCCGTGGTCCAGTCTGATGCATATGCATCGCGAACGACGTTCCCAGTCAGACTTATCATGTATGTGATCACTGCAACGGCGATCAACGCTACTGCCAGAAGCGAGAACGCCAATAGAGCGATCGGTTGCTTGTCAGTCATGCTTCTTGAGGCGATACCTTGGGCGGCGAACGTTGCGGATCACCAAGTTCGGGGAGTGATCTTTCTGGTAAGTAAGGACATTCTTCGCGAACTTTGGTGCATCCGTTTGTTCCGCCGCGTTTGGAATGGTTTTGCAGCGGCAAGTTTTGCTGGCGTGATTTTAGCGTTCGCATCATGCCAAATCAATTAGTTTT
>JBGSOM010000051.1:0-6166 GCA_041739135.1 Pirellulaceae bacterium | reverse complement strand
AATCTTAGCCGCGTTGCTAGCCATCACACACCTCAAGTAGGTTCGAGTTGAATTGGCAGCCCCATCAGCCGCCTAACGAAACCTACAACACAACGCACACCACGCCGACCCAAAACCCACTGGGACTGGTGTACGCTTACGCATCTACATCGCATTCAAAAGTTGCCAGGGCTCAACAAGCTTGGTTAAACTAAAATTTACAGACGTACTTGCCAAAGCTTCCTTCAAAAAATGTCGCGTTACTCATGTCTTCCTGCGGATTTCCAAATATCGCGATGACGTTTTGATTTCCATTCGGTGGCGTACAATCGGCACATGACTTAAAAGGCAACACTGACGTAGGAGTGCGCCCGGCTACTCTCTTGGGATACCCGCCTTGCCTCATCCCGCGGTTTCTGACCTTTCTTGCTTGATTTTTAATTGTAAATTGCATGCAATAGCTCTCGGTCGTTCCATTCCCAGCCCAACGAATCGGAGCCATCCGTATTATATTGGAGACGCATCCATAGTTCGTACACGGACCGCCGCCACCACCGCCGCCGGGGGGCTGCGCAACCATTGGAAATTGAGGGCAGATTGCGACGATTGCCAGAAGCGAGATTCCAAAAAGTTTTGAGCGACTCATTTCATGCTCCGTAGGATTAGTGTTTGAACAACTACTCAACCGGCGTTAATTTCCAGTAAATGCCATTTGCCTTTGAAGCTTCCGAAAAATCGGCAGGATAGCCTTCATCACCCGCAAGTGTTTCAAGGATCTCGAGATCTCCATCGGCATTGACTTGGCAAATTGCTTTTCTAGCACCACCGCCACCCATCATTGCATCATCATCCGCCATCGAAGCAAGTGTTTCGAAGACCCCATTTGGATTCACTTGATCGCTTTGAAACTGCAGCAACTCTTCTGCCCCATTGGTATCGGCAATGGTTACTTCCGGAGCCGTACCGATAACAACTGTGGTACCTACAAACTCCATATCACCGACATTGTGAATGGTAACATCCGCTACATTACCCCCCTGACCGCTAGTCCGTGCAAGCTTCAGAGCGTCTTGTCCGGCAAGCTCACTTGCTGACTCGAGCTTGCTTGCTACTTCTCCATGAACATCCCGCGCCGTTAACGATGTTACGCATATCGAACCAGCGTCGGAAGAATTGTCTATCAGCGCATGGATACTTGGCGAGCAAACCACGTCGACTTCGAATTCAAAACGAGCGCCGCACGCTGTGCGACAACTTGACTGCGATGCCTGAAAACGACTTTATTAATGATCCCCAATGAAACCAATGTCGGTGCTTACTTGCAACTAGCGCTTAAAACGTATTTACCAGCGGGCGGTCGGTGCGTTCCAGCGATAGGTTGATCTGCTGATAATGAAAGTGAATCGCGCATTTGAGGATATAGATAAACAGAGCGGCGGGGTCTTTGCGCACTTTCCAAATTGACTTTAACCGCACGCGATACTCGGCTTTGAGAACCGGGTCTTTGACTTGATTCATCAGCCGCATGTAAAGCACCGCGCAACGCGCCGACACCTTCCCTTGCTCGACTGCCCACTTCACAGGATGCGATTTCCAGTAAGCCCGCTGAGCCTTGTTGAAGCAGAAATTCTTGTCGTGATACAAACTATCCGTGCGATCAAAGAACAACTTCACATCATTCAATTCGCTCATCACTGCTCGATAGCCATCGCGCAGCTCCTCGCGCGTCATCTGCTTCGGGATCACGTTCGTCCCAAACTCGGGTTGGTCGTCGAAATCGAGCCGCTGTTCTTTCGCTAACCGATCATAGAGCGGCGTCTTGGGAATAGCTGATAACATTCCACACATCGCATGCACAATGCGCGACTGCCGCACGAACTTTAACTGTGACTCAAAGATGGACGTATCATCGTTGTCAAAACCAACAATCATGCCGGTCCAAACTTCCATACCAGCCGACTGAATGCGGTGGACTTTCTCAACAATCGTTCCACCGCTGCGCAAATTCTGAAACTTCTTTGTCTCACGCAACGACTCTTCATTTGGAGTTTCAATTCCGATGAAAACCGCTTGAATGTTGGCTTCGACGAACAGATCCATTAACTCAGCGTCATCAGCCAGATCGATCGACGCCTCGGAAAAAAACGTGAATGGATATCCGTGTTTCTTTTGCCATGCGACCACTTCGCGCAGCACCGGTTTGATCGCTTGTTTGTTGCCGATCAAGTTATCGTCGACGATAAATGCAATCTCCATTCCAGCTCGCCGCATCGCGTCGAGCTCAACCAGCACCTGCTCGGCTTTCTTAAGTCGCGGGCGGCGACCGAAGGTAACGATGATGTCGCAGAACTCACACTGAAAAGGACAACCTCGAGAGATCTGCAAACTGCCAAACACATATTGCTTGGCATCCAACAAGTCATAGCGAGGGCAGGGGACTTTGGTCATGTCCGTCTTCTGAGTCTGTTCGTAGCGGGCTGCGTGCGTGCCGCTAGCCCACTCGCTCAAGAACTTCGGCCAAGTATCTTCCGCTTCGCCGACGAAGATCACATCCGCTAGATCGCCAAAGTAATCTTCGCGGACTGTTACCCACGGACCGCCGACAACAGTAAACACTCCTCGCGATTTCAACTCTTCCAGAATCTCGCGCATCCGAACACGCTGGACACTCATGCCGGTTAGACCAACGATGTCGGCGTGTGCGATCCGTTCAAAATCCAGCGCAGCGACGTTCTCGTCCATGAGCGTGATGGTATGTTCGGGCGGGGTTAGCGCTGCGAGCAACGGCAAGCAAGCGGTCGGCAGATTGGATTTCTTACCGATCAGCGGCATTGCATATTCGAAACCCCAGTACGAGGCTTCGAAGCGTGGATTGATTAAAACGATGTCAGCCAAGCTGTTGAATCCCAATCAAGACTAAGTGCCAGTTCGTTCAAGTGCCAGTTCATTCGCGGGCGTTGCCAAGCAATCGATATCGTAACCGAAAGCCCGCTGATTCGTGTCGGGAAGCATGTGTAGTCAGCTCGGTCGTCCGCCTTTTTGCAGGCTGCGAAGCCGCGTGCAGCTCGGGCTGAACCGCATTTTTTAATTTTTTTGAGCTGCGTGACCGAAGGTGTCCGCCGGGTGCTGATAATTAATCCTGTTGGGACGCGGCAAGCCCAGCAACGTCACTCCGCCGCAGCACTCAAAGCTCAAGGAAGAATTCGATGCTCGTTCTAAGTCGCAAAGCTGGTGAGAAGATTGTTCTTGACAATAACATCAGCGTTGAAATCATCCGCATCCAAGGCAACCGAGTCACGATCGGTGTTAGCGCTCCCGCCGATGTGAAAATTCTGCGCGGCGAACTAACCGCACACGAAACGAAGCCTAAAGTCCTCGAAATCACGGTCGAAGACGGTTTGCTTACCGCTTGTTAACCATTGCAGCGTGAGCGCCATTTGTTGACTCACGCCGCGACGGCTGGTAACTTGCGAAGCGCTCAATCGGGCGCTTGGCAAATCCTAATCGGACGCGGCAAATGTTTAAAATGATCGCACGAAACTCGCTAGCTGTGGTGCTTGGAATCGTAATCGGCAGCGTAGTCAACATGGGCATCATCAACGTTGGTTCCTTCATCGTGCCGTTGCCAGCTGGCGCCGATGTGTCGACGATGGAGAATCTTCGCGAAAGCATGAAGCTGTTCACGCCATTAAACTTTCTCGTTCCCTTTGCGGCTCATGCATTGGGCACTTTAGTGGGCGCATTCGTCGCTGCGAAACTTGCGAGCAGCTACCCCATGCGGTTTGCTATCGGCATCGGTTGTTTCTTTCTCTTGGGTGGCGTGACGGCTGTCCTAATGGTCGGCGCACCGGTGTGGTTCAACGTTACGGACTTGCTGCTAGCTTATCTACCGATGGGATATCTCGGAGGATTTTGGGCAGGCGGGTCGCGAACGACCACCGCTCATACTGCAGTCGCGTAGAACCATCTTCATAGCGAGATGAGTTGCGTAGTAAACTGTCGCGACTTAGGCAACGGTGCGAACGCTTGAATTGTTCACGCCCAATTGCTTGCGAGAAGTCGCCTGTGAGCACTTTTATTCTTTGTCTGCTATATTCGTCTAGCGATGCGGTTTTCGCGCACGTAACGAAAGCAGAATCGAGGTTCGTTGGCGATGCCTGGCCGCTGGGGAATACTCCCTCATCAGTGAGATCCGAGAGAAGCTTCGCGAACGAGTGTTAAGCGACTAGTGAAAGATTCATGCAAGATCAAATTTGGCTCCTCAAGTCAACCAATCTGTTGGAGATGTTTGACGCCGATCAGCTAGCTGCGATCGAGCGGCAATCTCGCTGGAAGAAGTTTCCTCGAGGAACGCCAATCTATTTGCCTGGAGAACATGCCGACTCGGTCTACATCGTTGCCGATGGCTTGGTAAAACTCTGCCATCTAACCGCTGATGGAAAAGTCTCCACCCTTGCCTTCATAACGCTTGGCGAAGTTTTTGGCGAGTTGTCGTTGATTGAGAAGGGCAACCGTGGTGAATACTGCGAAGCGGTAGCCGATACGACGATCATCCGCATACCGCGAGAGACGCTCTTGCCTTATATGGAGGAGAATGTTCGGTTTGTGGTTGCCATTACCAAGATCGTCGGTTTTCGTCGACGCAAAATCGAGAATCGCCTCAAGAGTTTGCTGTTTTCATCGAATCAGCAACGTCTCTCGCACTTGTTGCTTGATCTGGCTGAACAATTCGGGTCCGCGGTCGACGAAGGAATCCGCATTGGACTGAAGCTGTCACACCAGGAACTTGCGAACTTGATTGGTACCACTCGCGAGACGGTCACGATTATGTTGGGGAAGATGAGGGACGACGGAATGATCGGTGGAAAACGTGAGAGTGTTGTGCTCACGGATATTTGGCGATTGGCGTCATCCGTCGATCGCGAATGGCGAGCCAAAGAAATGTCTGACGGTTGAGCCACCTTACTCGTGCAGGTCTCTATTTCAGCAGGTACGAGGCTCTACAAACCTTAGGTGCAATGCAACCGATTGCTCTGCCTGGATGGCCTGCAGCTTAGCCCTACAGAACGGGCATTTCTTCAGATGCTGTTCCACTTGAGCGCGTTGCGACGCAGAAAGCGAGTCTGAAGCGTATGCCGGCAAGAGATTCACGACTTGATCGCACCGCAAAGCCCCGACATTCGAACTGAAGGGCGTTCCAATCACACCGTTGAAGACGACACTCAAGCCTAGGAGCGAGGCTCTATCGCTGGCGTACCAGTGATTCTGACCTTGGTATTGATTTCGCGCAGCCGGCGCGTTGCCGGCTGCACACTCCTCGCTCTCGCCTGCACATCAGTGCATGAGATCAACGCATGAACTCACAAATGCATCCTATCGAGAATATTACGGCAACTTCGAAAACTCGCAGTCCCAGGTTCGAACCACTTGCACAGTTGACTTGGGGAATCGGACTAGTCGGCCCACTTCCGCTGGTGCTTTATCCTATCTACTCCGAATTACTCCGAATTCAATCGATGCCAGTTTTCGCATTCGCTGTGACGATCTGGTGCTTCGCAATCTCTGCACTTCTCACAATCGTGTTTAGACGGTGGAATAAAGTAACTAGATTCCCACGTACCTGGGCGTTCACGATACTATTAATTTTAGGATTCGGTTGCTGCTGCTTGGGATTCGTTCTCGGATCCATCGAGCTCGCCACTCTCGGATGGGTCTTGCAAGTAACGGCTTGGTTGGCGACGCACTCGGAAGGGAAAGCAACTGGCCACTGGATCCTTCCGGCTGCGCTTTGGACGATGTCACAAGTCTATGTTTTTTGGAAAGCTGAGCTAGACACGGCTTACCAACAACTGCTTTCTGCAGCGATTTCGTCGTGCCTTGATATCTTGAAAATCCCCTTCCGTTGTGACAACTCAGTTTTTGAGATGGCGGGATGGTCATTTTCAATCAACGCAATTTTTATTAATTCTCCCTATATTAATTGGACAATACTCGCCTGCTGCCTAATGGTTTTCTGGCTACGAAGACCGGGTGTGTTGTTGCCCGCTTAGGAACGGCCAATCAATTAGTAGCGCAATCTGGGTGCGCGACATAATTCCATTTTGGGACAACTGCATCGTATAGAATGTTTAGTGTAGCTTTCATCTCATCTGTCGCTCTCCGTCCTATTTCGTAAAATTTCTGGATA
>JBGSOM010000128.1:0-21080 GCA_041739135.1 Pirellulaceae bacterium | reverse complement strand
CCAATCCGAAACTCGCGCCTGGGCGTGCGACGTTAACCAAACTCAGCGCGGTGTAGACTGGCAAATGAAGATCGACGATGCGAGGATGAAACTAACCTCCGTCTACCCTAAGATTAAGGTGTGACAAAGCACTAGTGCTTTTCGAACAGGCTCTAAGTGAACTACGGCGCTAATCCAGGGCCGGTCGTATCGGTGAAGTCACTGGCAGTGACTCGCGAATTGGAAACGCCCAGCAACTCGCGCATCGCGTTTAGTAAGACCGCTTCTGAATCCAATGAAACGTTCGTCGCGCCCGCACTGGTTTCATAACCGCCCTGTGGATAAGCGACTCGAGTGCCAATGTAGAACGTGCCGTACTCGCCGTAGGCTGCCATGAAGATGTCGTCGTCAGGCAGCATGTGTTGGGCAGCTAACTGGTACTCCACAAACAATTCGCCAGGCATGAATAGAATTTGTTTCGTGCCGAGTTTTAATCGTCCCACCGGAATCTTTGTACCGGCTTCACTGCGACCCAAGAACGCAAGTTTCTCAGCCGCATGAACACGTAGCGCGAACGGAGTTTCATCGCTTGCTACTGCGGATTCAAGCTCTTTTCGATTCAGATGCGGTGCTAGTGGCAGCGCGACGGGCAGCGATTGCCAATCGAGCGACAACTGCGATGCGTCTTCCTTTTGCTGCTGCGCGAAAGCCTCGCGCATGCCCGCGGCAACTTTATCAGCCAGCACTTGGCGGTTCTCGGGTGACCCGTCATTGAATTTGCCGGCTCCAATGTTGCCGCCGGCGCCGTTGAAGTGAAGATGAAAGACACCGGTCTCCGACTGTCTGGTGTTGCGGGCCATACCTGGGAAATCAGGATTTGCGCCGCCAGTTCTGTAATAACTCTGCGGATGCGTAGCATAGAAAGTCATCACTGCGAGCGGTTCCGAAGCTCCGAAAAACGTCAGCGATCGTAACCAAGGATCAATCACACCCGTTGGCAGCGCACGCATCTTGGGATCTTTGCAAGCGGTGTAGCGAGTTGCAATCACTTTGCCATCGGGGTCAAGCAAACGGCGATTGGATGCAACATCTTTGACTTCCGCTTTTCCAGTCGCTATGGCAGTTACCGGCTTTGCATTCTGCGCGGCGGCAGCAGCAGCTTCACTTGCCGTGCGAATGACTCGCTCCACCAAGGCTATGTCAAAGTGCGCGGCGGTTTGCCCAAAAGGCTTCAGGATCTCCGCAGCGGTCAAGTCGCAACGCGGCGCGTCATGTTGGTGCAAAGTGTGTACAGCAACTCGATCTGCGGTCGTGCCAACGGCTTTTGCTAAACTCTCTCGGAACTTTTCGTTTGCACCGTTTGCAATCCCCAACCAATCAACCGTGCAGAGCACCACCGGTTGTTGGTCACTCAACAACACCATGCCTCGACAACTGAGCGGTGCTGTGATTTCTTTAACCGGATCGTAAGCAAGCGGACTCCCGATCGCTGGTGTTGCATCAACATCGAAGGTCCCAATTCGCAACTCGAACGCATTCAATGCTGCAGTCGAAATGGATAGGGTCATAGCGAAGATCAAACCAGAAAAAACTCTCATGACGGAGTCCTGCGCGAAACGAGGTGGGGCGGGGATTGCAGATTGGTGACTAAAAGTAGCCACCACTTATTCTTCGTGTGATCCTAAATTGAATCAATCAAATCTCGCATCCAGGTTGGGCGTGTTCGACTGTCCGCCCACTGCCGAATGAGATCGCGATCTTGTTCTGACAATTCTGCGGTAACAAACAGTTTCTGCGCACGCTCGATGGCTGCTTCTTTGCCGCGAGGATTGTTTGCGGCATCTTCAATCTCGGCCAATTGGAACGCTGCCAATGCTGTTAACAGAGCGGGCATTTGATCGTCCCGCAAGATGGACTCGATCGTGTTCCTCGCGCTCGAAAAGTCTCGTTTCTGCAAGAACACAGCTGCCAACTGCAACCAAGCTTTGCCAGCGTACAAGCGATTCGTGGAAGACTCACTGGGCGGATGGAACTCAATCACCGCCTCCCACCGACCGCGGCTATTGTCGCTGCTCAGCAGTGCTTCTGCGTATTGCTCTTTCACCTTCTCAAACTTCTCAACACCTTGAAAAGCGAGTTCTCTGCTCGCCAAAAGATCGGTGTCACCTAGTCCGCCGAGAAATGATCCCAAATAAAACGTCGCCAAACCTGCCACGGGAGTCGCAATCAAATAGCGAATACGCTTTCTGATCGCCATGCGCTGGTGATGCAGTTTCGATTGCAGCATCATCGTTGCTGCCGAAGGTCCCACGATGGTTGAGTTCATCGCACCGGGCAGCGGAACAGTCTGATCCGGCCAATACTCCTCCAAGTCAGCCGAGCGCGCGGATCGCAGCGCATCGAGCACTTCGCTCGGATTCGCAAATCGATGCTCAGGATCCTTCACGAGCAATTTGCTGACTAGTTCGACCAACGATGGTGGAAGGTCGATTCGCAACTCAGAGATCGGAGGCGGTTCAGCTTGCACATGTTGCATCGCTAGCGCGAGCGGCGTTTCGCCAGTGAACGGTGGCCGCCCCGCCAGCATATGAAACAAGGTCACACCCAACGAATACAAGTCGCTGCGAATGTCAACTTTGCCTTCTTGAATCTGCTCGGGACTCATGTACATCGGCGTGCCCAATGTCGTCCCTGCGCGCGTCAATTGCGGATCATCGCTCAGCAACACGCGCGCTAAACCATAGTCGGCGACTTTCACGTCACCGTCTTTGGTCAACATAATGTTCTCAGGCTTAATATCGCGATGGACGATTCCAACTGCTGCAGATTTTGTCAGCGCGGCAAGAACTTGCAACAAGACGCTCAAGGCTTCCTTAATCGACATCTGACCGTTGTCAGTTAAATACTGTCGCAAGTTGGTACCCGGAATGTACTCTTGAGCGATGTAGCGGTGTTCGCCTTCCTGCCCGACATCGTAAACTTGTACGATGTTGGGATGGATCAGCGAAGCTGCCGCACGGGCCTCTTGCATAAATCGTTGCAAGTGGACTTCGTCTGTCGCCAACGAAGCTCGCAGGACTTTGATCGCCGCTGGGCGTCGCAAAGCTTCGTGTACTGCGTAGAAAACATCCGCCATCCCGCCGCTGCCTATCGCCCGCTCGATGCGATACGCACCCAGTTTGTCACCGTGCTTTAAAGCAACGGGCAGCGGCGAATTTTGCGGTCGGTCATTCATGAAATACTTAAGCTTCTGAGTCGGATGAAACTTCCATCACTTTTCGTTTGCGAACACACTCGAACAATTCGATCATTTGTTCAATCGATAGCTGCTCCGCTCTCGCGTCTGGGCTCAACTCCATCTCTTGTAGAATATTGTCCACTTCCGGTTTACTTAGTTTATCCTTAACTGCGCTCGCTAGTGCGGACCGCAAGAACTTTCGGCGATGTAGAAAAATCCCTCTTACCAGCTCGTGAAACTGGCGGCGATCACTTAAACGATCCCGCAAAACCGTCTGCGGCCGGATGTCCAATATCGCCGATTCGACGTTCGGGCGAGGCCAAAACACCTTGGACGACATTTTGCGAACGATCTCCACCCGCGCCTGCGACTGAATCCAAACGCTCAACGCGCTGTAATCCTTCGTACGAGGTTCCGCGGCGATGCGCTCAGCCAATTCCAACTGAATCGTAGCCACCATACGCACGGGCCACGGCTCAATATCCAACATATTCGAGAGGATAGGAGTTGCCACGTTATAAGGAAGATTTGCGACCAGTTTTATACGCCCACCCTTTATCTGGTTGACTTTTTCTTGCAAAGTTTCGATTACAACCGGATGCAATTTGTTTTTGCTTTTCAGCGCATCTTGCTCCAGCAGAGTTACGTTGCCGAGCCGCCCGAATTCTTCCCTCGCTAGCGGTGCTAAATAGCGATCGATTTCAATCGTCACCACATGCCCGGCTTGGGCCGCTAGAAGTTGCGTGAGCGAACCCATGCCGGTGCCGACTTCCAACACTACGTCGCGCGGTCCCAGTTCAGCCGTCTTGGCGATCAACTCGATCAAGTTCAAGTCGATCAAGAAATTCTGACCAAAGCGAGCTTGCGGGGTCACACCGGACTCACGCATCCGTCGCTGGAGATAACTGATTGTTTGTCGTTCACTCATGATTGTTCAACCGCACCCATGTCTAACTGCCGCTGCACGTACTTCGCCAACAAATCAGTCTCGAGGTTCACTGCATCGCCGGCTTTCAAATCGCCCAGTGTCGTATGAGCTAACGTGTGCGGGATGAGCGCCACGGAAAACGTTTCATCCGTTACATCAACTAACGTCAAACTGACTCCCTCAATCGCAATCGACCCTTTCGAAGCCATCTGACGCATCAACGACCGCGGCGCCCTGAAGACCATCGTCGACCAATCCGCTTCATCGCTACGCGATACAAGCGATCCTTGGCCATCGACATGACCTGTTACTAGATGCCCGCCCAAGCGATCGCCCAACTTCAGCGAACGTTCGCAATTCAGTTTGTCGCCAGCTTTGCGCAGTCCCAGCGAAGTGCGCGAGAGCGTCTCGCGTCCAGCTTGAAAACTGAACGAGTCCGCCGTCAGTTCGACGACCGTCAGACAGCAACCTTGAATCGCAATGCTGTCGCCCAGCCGAACGTCAGTAAATTCGGTTGGCCGCTGCAAGACCAGACGCACTCCGCCTGGTTCTTCCATCAAGGATACGATCTGCGAAGTGGCTTCGATTAGTCCGGAAAACATGCGGTTTCTTGAGCTGGAGGTGCGAACGGGCCGCCAAAACGCTTGGCCCGCCCACAGGATTTCATCTAATACTAACCGACGAACCGCAAATGCGACACGCAGCCCAATTTCTTCACCAAAATCAGGGGATCTGGTGCTTTCGCCCGGTTTGAGCACAATTGTCGCAATCCACCAGCCAACTTTCGAAACAAAAACACCCCAGCAACTGCGATCAACCGCAAATCCGCTGGGCACTTGAACTTAACCAACTCATCACTAACCACTACGAACGCTAGGAAAAAACATGAGCATCATTCAAAGCATCCACGGTCGACAGATTCTCGACAGCCGCGGAAACCCAACCGTCGAAGTCGAAGTCGAATTGATGGACGGTTCGATCGGTCGCGCAGCGGTCCCAAGCGGCGCGAGCACTGGAGCCCACGAAGCTTGGGAACTTCGCGACGGCGATAAATCCGTTTTTCTCGGCAAAGGCGTTCTCAAAGCGGTCGAAAACATCAATGGCGAAATCGGTGACTCGCTGATCGGCATGGACGCAGTCAACCAACGCGAGATCGATTCGATCATGCGTGAACTGGACGGCACACCGAACAAGAGCCGCCTAGGTGCCAACGCGCTGCTCGGCGTTTCGCTTGCCACTGCAAAAGCTGCGGCCGCTTGTGTGCAGTTGCCCTTGTATCGTTACCTCGGTGGCGCCGGTGCCCACATTCTTCCCGCTCCGATGATGAACATCGTTAACGGCGGTCAACATGCTGACAACTCAGTCGACGTTCAAGAGTTCATGGTAATGCCGCTCGGATTCGAGACTTTCAGCGACGGCTTGCGAGCTGGTGTTGAAATCTTCCATCACTTGAAGAAAGTGCTCGGCAGCCGCAAGCTGAACACGGCTGTCGGTGACGAAGGGGGTTTTGCTCCTGATCTCGGCAGCAATCAAGAAGCTCTCGATTTGATCATGGAAGCTATTTCGCAAGCTGGCTACACCGCTGGCGAACAGATCTTCATCGCGCTCGACGTTGCAGCTACTGAGTTTTACGACGCCAAGACCAAGACTTACACCATCGATGGCAAGAAACTCTCTGGCCCAGAAATGGTTGGTTTCCTCTCGAATTGGGTCGACAAGTACCCAATCTGCTCCATCGAAGACGGTTGTTCAGAAGACGATTGGGAAAGCTGGAAGTTGTTGACTGAGAAAGTCGGTTCCAAGATTCAACTCGTTGGCGACGACCTATTCGTAACCAACGTCGAACGCCTGCAACGCGGTATCGACGAAGGTATCGCCAACAGCATTTTTATCAAGGTCAATCAGATCGGCACATTGACTGAAACCATCGAAGCCATCCAGTTGGCCGCTCGCAACGGTTACACTTCGATCTCGAGCCATCGCAGTGGTGAGACCGAAGATTCCTTCATCGCGGATCTCGCAGTCGGTCTCTCTACTGGCCAAATCAAAACCGGCTCGGCCAGCCGCAGCGACCGCATGGCTAAGTACAATCAGCTTCTCCGCATCGAAGAAGAGCTCGGTGCCCAAGCTGCTTACGGTGGACCACTTTTCCGCCGCCGCTAATCGCCGAGAGTTTAGCAACTGATTTCCATACAAAGCCGATCAGCCGATCGGCTTTGTTTTTCTATCGTTGCAAGACGTTGCGTCGACGACCCAGTCCGTTAATTCTCAGCAGATGCGACTATTCTTTCAGCAATCGGGCCACAACTTCTTCGATCTTCTTATCGACTGTTGCGCCCTGCCAGTTCAATTCGCCCTGCCACCAAAAGCGAATGTAGCCCTGTTTGTCGACCACATAAACTGTCGGCCACATCGTATTGCCCCAAGCCTTCCAGTTCTTACTCTCTAGATCGATTAATACTGGAAACTCGAATCCCTCTTTGCTCGCTGCCGCAATCACTTTCTCGGGCTCACGCTCCGCTGGAGTCTCTGGAGTTTGAATGCCAATCACCGTGACACCTTGCTCGCGCAGCGTTTCGTCCCAGCGCTTGTAGTGCGGGAAATTAGCCACGCAGTTGTGACATTGAAACGCATAGAAATGCAGCAGCACCACATTGCCTCGCAACGATTTCAGGTCAACGGTCTGATCATTTGCCCAGTGCTCTGAGTCGATCAATTCGGGCGCGAACGGATAGATGCGCTCAAGCTTCCGCGTGTCCAGCGGCTCACCAAATGCACGCCGCAGCTTGTCGATCTGTGCGGGCAGGAGAACTGCGAGCGCCTTGGCGGGTTCACCTTGTTGAGCTGAGGCAAACTCCTGCACGCGTTCGGTATCGTCCGGCTTGAGATTCTTGCCAAGCTCATCGGTCGCGCTGAAAATACTGCCTAGTTTTTGCGTCTGTGCTCCGTCCAGCTTCAAATACTTGCTGACTTCCGGTCGCAATACAACCCGCGAGCTTTGCGATTGCAATTCAACTTGCCGCAACCGGTCCACTGCGACTTTGCCTCGCAATCCTTGAACGGCTGCAACCAATTTCAATTCCAACTGCGACACAATCTTTCGCTGCTGTTCGGCAGGTTGAATTCGTGCAGGCCACCAAATCGCGTCGATCTCACGCAACGTTGTTTCGAATTGCGCCAGTTGCGAATCGTCGAACCCTAATTCATGCTGCACTTCCGGCGAGTGCGCTAATCCCAACAGATTTTGTGGAACGGCGACCAACTCAGGCGACAACGCGGCATACTGTAATTTAGCGTCATCTGCTTTCAGACAATTGCTGAGGCAACTTACACCTAAAACGAAAGTAACTAGAGTTCGCATGTCACCTGCTCGCATGTTTAGTAGACCGATGTTTATTGGGCCAATGTTTAGTAGACCGGCACGTCGTTGAACTCAAACGCTGACCACTAAGCGTTCAACGGGATGCCAATCGAGTTCCAAGTTCTGATCACTTATATTACCATGCTCGACAAGCCATTTCGAAAGCGGTGCCACAACATCGGTTTCAATAAAGCGTTGCAGCGGCCGTGCGCCAAGGTTGGCTTCGAAGCCGACTTGGGCGAGGTGTTCGACTAAAGCGGATGTCCAGGTTAACTTTCGACCGTAACGTTCAAGTCCTTCGCGGCGGCAAAGATCGCCGAGTTCCTTCTCCGTGATGCGGTGAATTACTTCGCGACTGAGCGGCGAGAAAGCGATCACCGCGTCGAGTCGATTGAAGAACTCAGGTCGGAACGCTTTGCGTACGATACTGCGATAATCGATTCGATTCGCGTCATTAAAACCCAGCGATGAACCAACACGTGCACCGAGGTTGCTGGTCATCAGTATCACCGTGTTGCGGAACGAAGTGACTCGACCCATGCGATCTGTCATGCGACCTTCGTCGAGAACGCTCAGTAAGATATCAAACACTTCGCCCGAGGCTTTCTCAATCTCGTCCAGTAACAAGACGCTCAGCGGCTTTGAACGTATCTGCTGAATCCAACTGGCCGAGTTTCCGTTCGAGTCGTTAAGTAAGCGATGGCCCGCCGATCCACCCGTGTACTCGCTCATGTCCAATCGGACCAGCGGAATCTTTTCGCTGCTGGCACCGAAGAGATATTTTGCCAGTGACTTGGCAAGTTGTGTCTTGCCGACGCCCGTTGGTCCGCATAACAACAAACAACCAAATGGTCGTCGTGGATCCTGAACCGCCGACTTGGCTCGTGTGACCACGCCCGCAACTTCCAAGCAAGCTTGATCCTGACCGATAACATCCTTTGCCAAAGTTGCCGCAACCTCTTCTTTGCGTAGTGGCACCGCATCATCAATCAACGCGATAGGTAGACCAGTTTTTTTCGAAAACTGGTTTAACATCCAAGGTAACGTCCAATTCTTCTCGGCTGTTTTGATGCGACGTTTGCCGGTCAAGTCGTCGATAAACCGCATCGCAGGCCCAGGCGGCGCACTGTGTCGTTGAAACTGTCGGCACAGTCGCGAGAGATGATGCGGCAGCTCCGCATCGTACTCAACGTCGCTCGATTGAAGACGATTATGCAATGTCATTCGCAGCAACTCGGTCTCATGTTCCATCTGCATCGGTTTCACATGCACCAATGGCATCAAGTCGACGAGCCCCGGCAACAACCGGCGGCACGCGTCCAGTTCGGTAGGTGTTGCTTCAGCCACCAATCGTAAACTGCCGCTGCGCAAGTAAGGAATCATGAATGCGGCTAACGAGTCGCGAGGTTCGGCACCACCAACGGAAACCAAGTCCAATAGATTTTCGATAACCAAGATGGCATCGATGTCTGCAAGCTCTGCAATGACCGACTCTAATCGTTGTTGCCATTGCCCTAGGTAACGCATTCCTGCAATCAAGCGGCCGCCGCTGCTGCACCAGAACATTTGCTTTGGCGAGCCGGTTTGCGATCGCTCCTTGTTCTTCTTCAGCTCAGCTCGCTTGGCCTGCTGCATTTCTTTCGCAGCAATGGCGATCAGAGTTGATTTGCCGACACCGGTGTCACCGACGACCAAGCAACTTCCTTTGGGAATCGCCAATCGCAACGCAGTGATCACGTCTCCACGCGCGCCGGAAGGCAACGTTAAGTTGCGATTGTCGCTAAGCGGCTCAGCGACTTGCGCGAGCACTCGCGTCGATACGCCTCCACTGAACTTGCGAGGTTCCGCGAGTTGCAATCGCATCCAGCGCAGTTCACTGTGCTCGGGCGGCCACAGCCGATGGATTTGCTGCGGGGTAAGCGTTGCGGTCAGGGATCTCACGGTTTCCGTCAGCATCGTCCGAAACAAACTCGGCTCAGGAATAAACAGAACTTCCGCAAAATCGGGCAACATGCAGTACTGAAGATCGCGCTCATCGATCAGCTCCACGTAACGCACCGGCAGCGAAATGCGCGGACCGGCTGGATAGCGTCGGTCCTTATGAATAACAGCCGGTTGCACCGGGAATGACTTGGTCATCAGCGAGGCACTCGTCCAAGTTGGCAACGTTGAGATACGATGCTTCTTGACTTCGCGAATCAGATTCCGCTTAAGCATTCGCATGGCCTGTTCGACCGAAACACCTGCTGATTGATGCGATAGACCATCGAGCAACTGAGCGATTGCGACGCCGGGTTTCGGCTGAGCGACGATGACTGGCATGCGCACGAACATTATTGAACCTCCACCGCATCGGAATCCGAATCGTTCGATTCGATGCGAACGGTCCGCAGCTCCGGTGGAATCGGCATGCACTGCAACCACCAGCGACGCACTTTCTCCTGACCGTGTTCAGGACGCAGCCGACTTTCCATCGTAAAGGATAGACGACTGCCCGAAATGTAATCGACGATCTCGCTACCGAGCGAACCGCGAATAACATCGCTGGGTAGACTTTGGTGCGGTGCCGATGTCATCGACTTGCTTTCGCATGCCTGCAAAATCATCTCATTCAATTTCTCAGTGCTCGGGTTGCCTGCCACAGGGATCGCATGCAGAGACCGCAAGTGCGACGCTTGTTGCTTTAATTGCGTTTTATAAGTTCCGAGCAATGGTCCAAGCACACCGATCAAAGAAATACCGGAAATCAAATAATGTCCGTGAATCAAATCATCGCCCGCGACTTCGTATTGGAATCGATTCTTCAAACAACTGGCTAACATCGGCAAGAGGCTGGGCGCATCGGTCATGCCATGCAGCATCATGTAATCCATAAAACTGCGGTGGTATTCCAATCGCCGTTGGTATTCGGCATCGGTTGTCAGCAGTTTGAATCCGACTAACCAACGATGTGGAGTTAGCGCGGCAGAGACCATAGCGTCCGCAAGGATTAAACTGTCAAGCAACTGAGTCGTAAGGTCGCGATTCGAAAATTGATCGAACTTTCGATCGTCTTGCCGATCCGATATGGTCTGTCGCATATCTTCTTCGTCAGTCCAGTCTCGCAAGAATCGTTTGTTACCATGCACGCGATAACCGACCGCTTTACGCTTTACAGGCGCTGGACCAGGGGCGGTATCAAGTCGCGGTTCGCTGCTTTGACTCAGTCGAAAACGAGCTGCTTTCAGCAATTCGGAGCAATGATAGACCTGCTCGCGCAGTGCGTAATACGATGCGTTATGACTGTGCAGCTTTAGCTCTGCGTCCCGCTCGCGGAGTTGATCTGCGATCTCCGCCAACTGAACTTCAAGTCGCGCGTGCAATGTTCTGCCAACGTCGACCAACTGTTCCAACTTTGCTATCGGTTCGTAGTCGCGAACACTGGCGATCTGCAATGGTTGCGTTCGGCAGTGTAGTTGTCGTTCCTTCTCCTCGATGTGAATCAGCGTTGGATCGTTGTTAGAGAGCGACGCCAACACATCGCCGAGCGGCTGGATGATCTCGCGCTCGAGCATACGACGTACAGCTCGCGCGCCAAGTTGCGCATCGAAGCCGGCTTCGACCACTGTTTGCACGGCACGATCATCGATTGCGACAAATACTTTGCGACGTTTGATTCCATCGCGAGCGAGCACTTGTTCCAATTGAATCTGAACGATCTGCTTGATGTCTTCGGTATTGAGCGTTCGGAACGCAATCACTTCGTCGATACGATTGAAGAACTCAGGTCTGAAGAAATTCTGCGCCGCTTTCGTGAACACTTGTGATTGGCGAGTCTGAGAAACATCGAATCCCACACCTGCAATCTGCTCGCGCGAACCGAGATTGCTGGTCATGATAATGATGGCCGAGCGGAAGTCGGCGACACGTCCTCGCGAGTCGGTCAAGCGACCTTCGCCGAGTACTTGCAGCAGATAATCGAATACGTCGGGGTGCGCTTTCTCGATTTCATCCAGCAAGATGACACAGTTCGGTTGACGGCGCACGGCAGCGGTCAATCGTCCATCGGGCGAATCGAAGGTGCCGACCAACTGCTCAGCAGCAAAAGGTGTTGTCAGCTCATTCATGTCGAGTCGAACGAGGTGCGAATCATCTTCGAACAGCAAACGTGTTAGAGCTTTCGCGGACTCCGTTTTTCCGACCCCTGTCGGTCCGAGGAACAGCAGCACTCCCAGTGGGCGATCGTTCGGCTGAAGGCTTTGCGTGAATCGGACGACCACGCGCGAAAGCGCTGCCACGGCGTCGGGCTGGCCAATTATTTGGCCTTTCAAATGGTGCTGAATCGCCGATTGCTGCCCCAGTCGATCGACCAAGAACGGAAGCGACGAACCAGTTTGCCGCGCAGCAGCTTGCAGCACTTTGTTCTGTTCGACAACTGAATTCGCTTGCTTGCTCAGCGACTGGATCATGTCGATCGCTTTGCCCGGAAACGCTTTATCGGGCGACAGCATCTCTTGTTGCCGCATGACCGACGGAACAACTTCAGGATGAAAGAATGATTCATTGCGGACTTCAATTCGCTGCGCCGCTTCCAAGACGATGGGCAGCGCGGTTTCGCTATCGAGGCTGGGCACTTGTACCAAATGAAATCGGTCTGCCAGCGCACGATCGCGTCGACGCAAAATAGCCAACTCTTCGGGAGTGGCTTCGACAACGATGCGAACGCGATGTTCCGACAAATAACCGCGAAGGACATCTGCTGCACTCAAGCTGCTATCACGCGTTCTTCCGGCTGAGAAAAAGGTAACGAGATCGTCAAAGTACAGTACGTGATCGCGTTTGGTCGCTTCGCGCAGAATCGCTAACCACCGTTGTTCCCATTGTCCGAGAAACGACATGCCGCTGATCAGTCGCTGCGGCGAGACCCACCAGACTTGAGGGCGGTTGCCTTTGGCATCGCGAAATCGTTCCGCGCGACGCTTGACGCACTCGCGAAGAATTGCTGACTTCCCCGACGACATTTGGCCGACGATCATGACGCCTTGGCGATCATCGCGTTGCAACATGCGATCGACTTCGTTGACAATTCGATCGCGTCCAATCACAGGCGAAAAATCAGCGACGAGGTCATCCAGGCACTGACCGACTTTGTGCAATTCATCGCTGCCGCTCGTCTTCGCTCCGCCAAAGATGGCTGCCAAAATATTCTTCGGACGTTTTTCGGTCTTAACGACGTTATCAATTTCAATCTCAAGCGGCTCGATCCACAAATCCCCTTCGACACTAACTGACGTCAGCAGCGTTTCTTGTCGCTGGGAGATTTTCTCTTGTGCCCAATGCGAGAATACAGCGACCGCTCGCGATTCCAGTTCGTCGAAGCGGCTGATTTCAAACGGAGCATCAGGAACTGAAGGAGAAATCACTAGATAGCGCTCGAAGGCCGGCAAAACAACTAATAGGACTTTCCAACGCAACGTACGATCACGAAGCGCCAACGTCAACTTCATGACTTTGGTGATCGCTTGAGCATCGTACAGCCAAGGGGAAAGGAGATGCGATTTGCCTTCGCGAACCCATTCGCCAGCCGCCTTTCGCATCTTGCTGGAAAGCTTCGATAGCGCGGTGCTCAACAGCGGATCGCGCGTCACGATCTGAGTTCCGCTCAGCGGTCGGCAAACGAAGACACTGCGTCCTTCCTCGCGTTCAACGGTTACGTAAGCGGAAAATGTCAGTCTCATAGATGCTTCAACAATGTTGTTTTACTGTTCTATATTCCAATCGCTGAATCCAATGCGGGCTGCCAGCGGAATGTCAGTGAAGCCGATGGCGCGCCACAACGCTTGCTCGTGAGCTCTACGAATCAACGAGAGCAAGGCTTCGCTGATTTTGCCTTGTGCCCAGTGAACTTCCTCGCCGAGTGGATCTTGAATGGTTTGTGTGTTCATCATAAACGTTCGGCGTGGATCCAGTTCCGATACCGCGATCGGCTCCATCCAATTACTTGCCAACTTCACATCCGCCAACTCACATTCTTCAACGCTGACTCGAATACGAATGCGGCGTTTTGCACCCGCGACACGCGGATCGACAAAATGCAGAATGCCCCCCTCATTCTCCAACCAACTGCCAACCCCTTCACCCTGAATCTGAATCGCGAATCCAAGCCCCTGAGCCAATTCCTGCGCGAATTTCGCGGAATCTGAGTACTGATAAGCTTCGCACAGCAATGTGCCCTCACCCTCAGATCCATCGGTTGAGTTCCGCAGTTGCTCGTCCGGTTGCTCATCCGAGTTGGGTCGCGTTGTTCGCAAGACATATTCTGTAGACTTCCAAGAGTTCTCATTGGCAAGTTGTCGGTAACTCCTCCACAGAATTTCGAGATAGAGTGGCGACTTGCCCACAACCATCAAGGTCACCAAGTTGCTGGATGTGGTTCGGCCATGTAACGCATTTTCTGTCGCTTCACGAAGCGCAGTCTGAAGCCGCTGGTGCGTCGAAGTCCACTCCAACCACTCGATCGTTTTGTTCGCATACCAATCGAGCAACAGCCGAATATGTTCAGCTTGAATTTCGCTTGCGATTCGCAACAAAGCATCGCGAACCTGTGTGCCACTTTCAACTTGCGTTTGGCCAAGTTGCAATTGATTGCGCAGCGCCGATACGCGTCGCGGCCCCTGCGCGGTTTTCAGTCGCTTCACAATCAAGCTGTTCTGACGCTTCTGACGCTCGATATCATTTTCCAAGTCATGCAGCGGTGGACAGGCTCGCGCCAGCAATGCCATGCGACCAAGTTGCTGCCATGCATTGATGACACTCGCTTGAGACTCTTTCAGCTCGCGCGTCGACTTCGATACCTGCTGTGCGTCGATCTTGATCTTGCCTTGAACCGCGTCGACCACGTATTTCCAACGAAATTCTCGCGATGCATCACATAACTTATCCGCCAACGGAATCGTAACCAGTTGCTCGATCGCGCGACGCAGCGGCCTTGCGCCGTAGCGAGGCTGGAAACCAACTTCGCTGAGTAAATCAATCGCAGCAGGTGTAAACTCCAGCGCCGCATCTTTGTACTTCAATCCCGGGCGGCCCTTGAGCAGATCCGTTTCGCGAATTGCGATTCTGCGAACAACATCGGGCGGCAATGGACGGAAGGGAACGATCCGGTCGATGCGCCCCAGCAGCTCGGGCCTTACAAATCGTTGCACCTCGCGTTCGAAATGCGACCGCCACTCGGCTCCATCCAATTCACCAAAGCCAAATGCATTCTCTTTGTAAGATTCGACGCCGAGATTACTGGTCATGATGACCACTGCGTTGCGAAAATCAGCCAGGCGTCCTTGCGAATCGGTCAATCGACCTTCGCCCAACAACTGCAACAACATATCAAACACCGCTGGGTCAGCCTTCTCGAATTCGTCGAGCAATACGACAGAGAACGGCTGTTCGCGAATGGGAGATGTCAACGTTCCATCACCATCGCCGGGGCGACCGATCAGTTTGATAGCGGACCACGGGTTCGCGTATTCGCTCATGTCGATTCGAATCATGCGGCGTGTGTCGGAGTACAGCAACTTGGCGATCGCTTTGGCCATCTCTGTTTTGCCGACTCCAGTGGGACCGATGAACAGCAGCGATGCGAAAGGTCGGCCAGGGCGGATCAAGCGAGCTTTGAGTGTGGCCAGCAGATTCACGAGCAACTCGGCCGGTTCGGCTTGACCGATGACATGCGAAGTCAGTTGCTGTTCGATCGCTTCCAAGTCGATCGGCACCGCATCGTTAACTAGAAACTCAGGCAGACCTGTTTGAGCACTAAAGGCAGCGGCAACATCTTGGTCTGTGAACTCGACAGGACGGTCGATCTGTTCGAGCATTGTTTGCATCAGTCTCAGCGGTTGCGCTGGCAATGCAGAATAAGTCGCATAGCGCGCGTGCAGTCGCAGCAGCTCTTCGATCGCTTGCGGTGTAAAGGAAACAGGCGCTGAGTCGGTCTGCCCGCGGGATTTCTGTAATTGCCGAGCCATGCGTGCGGAACGATCGCGCGCCGAACTGGTAAGAATCTCAATGATCTTGCTCGATTCCGCTTCGACAATTTCCATCTTCGTGAACGCGCGCAGCAGCATCGGATCCTCGCGTTCCACCACCGCCAATTGCTCGGGCGTGCACTCTGCGATCGCCAGCAACTTGCCGCGCGCAACGGCTTGGCGAATCATGGAAGCGACTCCGGGCTGGCCGTCGATCTTGCCCGCTTCCATTAATTCAACAAGCGAACCCAAATGCAAAATCGCCGAGGTTTGATGCGCTTCACGAATCAGTTTGTGACACCGCTGTTGCCACATTCCTAACCCAGACATGCCTGAGACGATCCTCGCGCCGGAGGTCGACCAGATATTACGCTCTTGCAAGCCGACTTCATTTCGCATCGAAACAAGTCGGTGCACCAGAGAGCTCTTGCCAACTCCAGCCGGTCCGACGAGCAAGACGCTCTGAGGGGTCTCTCCCACGAAGTGTTCGGCGAGCTCGCTGACTTTTTCATCCATCGCATAGACCGCGTCCAGTTTAGCGCGGCTGAGATCGCTGGCAACGGAACGAAGAGTCGCGGTCCGCTTTCGCAGGAGCTTCTTCGGGTCTTTGGGTTGCGGATCAGCTCCCAGGAGCGTCGGCACGCTGACGTTGTGGTACTCGAAATGTCGATTGGCAATTCGTTGCCGTACCTCCCAAAGATTGAGTTTCTCAGTAGCACGCACTAGCGCGATCTTTGCGTGTTGCTCGACTACGGCTTCAGGCAGATCAGCACTCTTCGCGAACAGCGTACAGTGCACTGCGGGAATCTTGACGACACATTGATTGTCGGGGAGTTCCCAGCGGAACGTTTCTAGTTGAACTTCGATCGGTTCGATCCAACGCGGACTGCGAGTCGCCGGTGGCAGAGTGATTTTGCTTACGCGTCGCTCGCACTGAGCCGGAAGACTTCCCTCGAACCAGTGCGTGGGAAGGATCTTTGATGCAGCCTTCTCGAGTTTTTTTTGCAGTCGCGCGCGAGCCTCGCGCCACGAGCGCTCAACGACTTGAATACGCCACGGACCAAGCGGCTTGGCTCGCACAATCTGCTCAGAAATTGTCTCAACTTGGATTGTCAGTTCGATCTGAATCTGTTCGCTCATAGCCTTATCTTAAGGCAAAAACGAACCTCGCAGCACCGTCCATCCAATAATTCCGGCCAAGCTTATTCGCCCGAAATAAAGATCGCATCTTCGGCAGAAGCCCGAATGATCAGAGAGTTCAACTGGGCTCAGTCACCCGCTTAGAAAATCATTAGAGCATTTTCACTTTCGAAACAGGCAGTTCTTTGAGAGCGCGACGGATAATGTCGTCGGGACGGATTCCTTCGGACTCAGCGGAGAAGGATGGAACAAGTCGATGACGAAGTACGGGAAGGGCAAGTGCGTCGATGTCATCAACGGTGACATGATAACGATCTTCCAAAAGTGCCCGCGCTTTGGCGGCCAGCACCAATTGTTGGCAGGCCCGCGGTCCTGGTCCCCAGTCGACCCACTGCGTTACCCAAGCAAACGGACTTTCACCATCGGGACGCAATGATCGCACCAAATCAAGCACTCGATTCTTGACGTGTTCAGCCAGCGGTACGCGTCGCACTAGAGCCTGAAAGGCAACGATCTCTTCGCCGTGAATCACCGGACGCAACTTCGATTGATAACCGCTGGTGGTGCGATCGATGATGTCCGATTCCTGTTCGCGCGACGGATAGTCAACGGAAACTTGGAAGAGAAAACGATCTCGCTGCGCTTCCGGTAACGGGTACGTGCCTTCCTGTTCAATTGGGTTCTGAGTTGCCAGCACAAAGAACGGTTCCGCCAAGCGATATGTTTTGCCGCCTACCGTTACTTCATGTTCCTGCATCGCTTCCAACAATGCAGCTTGCGTCTTTGGGGGCGTTCGATTGATCTCGTCGGCCAGCACCAGTTGCGCAAAGATTGGACCTCGTTCAAAAATCAATTGACGATGGCCGGTTTCGTGCGACTCTTGGATGATGTCGGTTCCCGTGATGTCTGCGGGCATCAAATCGGGAGTGAATTGAATGCGATGAAACGAGAGGCTCATCGATTCAGCCAGCGACCGAATCATCAATGTCTTTGCCAGCCCCGGAACGCCTTCGAGCAAGCAGTGACCGCGCGCGAGCATGGCGATCAGCAACTGATCGATCACTTCTTCCTGACCAACGACGGCTTTGGCGACCTGTTTTCGGATGGCTCGACATGCCGCCCGCAGCTTTTCTGCTTGCTCGAGGTCCAGCTTAGCTTGCTGAGCTGGATCGATTTCTGCGATGGGTTCATTAACCGACAAGCTGTAACTCCTGACGAATGTGCGTAAGTCGACAGATGCCTAGTATACATGCCGCAACTGAAAAGTTGCCTTCATCGCTCAGCATAAGCTTACGGAGCCTGTTATTCGGCGAGCAGCGGTTGTTCGATGACGCGCTTGCTCTCCCACGCACCTTGTACGTAACGCAGCCAAAATGCCAGCGCCATCGCGGTTACCCAACCCGCGATCACGTACCACCACAACAACAAGCTTCCGCCGAGATAAGCCTGCAAAATCAATCCCACCACAACCGATCCGCCCGACACGAAAAAGGTCGCTAGCAGAACGAACCAAGTGTCACCGGCTCCTTTGATCGCGCCGACAAACACAATCTGAATTCCGTCGAGCACGCAATAAATCGCGATGATCTGCAGCAGCGGCACGAGTAACGGCTCCATGACGGCGAATCGCTCGACAGGTGTACCGAGCGCATACAGCGATGCCATCGTGTGTGGAAACAAGCCGAGTGAAACAGCAAAGAAACTGGTGTAAACCATCGATAGCGTCATAGCGCACCACACGGTTCGCCGCGCTAGATCGATGCGACCTTCGGTTACGTGCTGGCCTACCAGAACTCCGACTCCAATGCCCAATCCGATCATGGGGACGAAGGCGAGCACATTCAATCCCAAAGCCAAAGTCGTAGCCGCCATCTCCAACTTTCCAAGTCCGCCGACTTGAAGCATGATGATCGAGAAACAGCCGGCTTCGGCGAGCATCTGCAAGCCAGCGGGCGTGCCAAAGACAACTAGACGTCGGAACATATCGCGCTCCCACGGCTTCAGGGAACCCACTGAATAGGTTTCGCGCATACGCCGATCGCGTCTGATGATCCAACTCATAATCGGCAGCTTCAACCAAAACGAGATCGATGTTCCAAGCGCAGCACCAACGACTCCCAACGCCGGGATGGGGCCCAAACCAAAAATCAGAACGATGCTCAAGCCAAGGTTCACAACGGTTCCAAACGCATCAACGGCTAGCGCAATTGCGGTCCGACCCTGTCCGGTAAGCAAACCGCTTTGGACGCTGAAAAAGAGCACTGCGATGCCGCCGATCAAAACGACTCGCAAGTAATCGGTTTCTAACTTCACCAAGTCAGGCGAGTGACCGGCGGAAGTAAAGAACCAAGGCGCTATGAGGATCAAGAGAACATAGATCGGGACAATCATCCATGCGATCGCCGATGCGTGTTGATAAGCTACGCCAACTCGGTGAGGTTGTCCCGAGCCGCGGTACTGCGAAACGAATGTGCTGAGATAACCTAGCAGCCCCATCGGTAGGCAGCCGATGGTCCAGTAGAGCGCGCCAGCACCCATGGCTGCGGACGCCGCAGATTCGCTTTGCCAGTAAAGTAGCGTTCGATCAGTAAACAGAGTGAGCGAAACAAAGCCCGCGGACATCATCAGCGGCAACGCCAGACTAATCAACGGACCAGGCCCCCAAGGGCTGCGCCACCAATCGGAAAACGTAACGTAGGTTTCCGCCTGACTGTCAGCTTCCTGAGCCGATTCAGCCACGTCAATATTCGCCGGGCCTGCACCGATCGCCGTGGGGCTCGGTTGTGGTGAGTTCGGCTCGAGAGCCCTTGAAGTAGAATTCATAACTTGCGGGTCATCCGGAAATTGGATCCATCATGGTACACTGGACGCCCCGTTTGCGAACCAGCCTGGAAGTGATTCACGAATTGTTAAAATATGAACATTGTGCTGTGCTACCCCGTCGAAGCGCGTCATGTCGAATGGATTCAGGCGGCAGCGCCTAAGGCAAACGTCGTCAATGCGGGACAAGAAGGAATTGGAAAAGCGATTTTCGATGCGGACATCTTTGTGGGGCATGCCAAAGTACCCGTCGATTGGGACGCTGTCGTCCAACAAGGACGTCTAAAGTTGATCCAAAGTTCGGCGGCTGGCTTGGATCATTGCTTGGTACCAAGTGTCATCGCTTCGCCAATAACTGTTTGCAGCGCATCGGGTCTGTTCGCAAATCAAGTTGGTGAACAGACGCTCGCTTTGCTGTTAGGATTGCTACGCGGCATCCCGACTTTTTTTCGCCAGACATTAAAGAAGGAGTTCGTACGGCGCCCGACTGATGATCTGCGCGGCAAGCGAGTCGGTATTGTGGGGTTGGGCGGAAACGGTCGGCGGCTAGCGGAGCTCTTGAAGCCATTCGATGTAACGGTCAAAGCGACAGACTATTTTCCAGTTCGCAAGCCAGTTACGGTGGATGAGTTGTGGCCCGCAGATCGATTGCACGAGTTGGCTGAGGTCAGCGACATACTTGTCCTCTGCTTGCCATTGAACGCGAGCACTGAGAAACTGATTGATGGCAACGTTTTTAATAAGATGCCGCGAGGCAGTTACCTTATCAATGTGGCGCGCGGGCAATGCGTTGACGAGCCCGCATTGATTGCCGCATTGCAAAGCGGTCATTTAGCGGGTGCCGGTGTCGATGTGACTTATGTCGAACCTCTGCCGGCGGAAAGTCCTCTTTGGGAGTTGCCAAACGTTTTGATAACACCACACGTTGGTGCTCAAGCAGCAACGCGAGTGGATGATTCAACGCGATTGGCTTGCGAGAATCTGGAGCGATATCTGCGAGCCGAACCGCTGTTGAATCTTGTGGATAAGAAACTCGGTTTTCCGCATCCAGATTCGATGGCGATCGGTGATCAAAAGGTTCAAACTGAGCGTTGAATTAATGTCAGCATCAAACTGAAAGTTATGGGCTTTTGCTAGCTTGAGGCAACCATTAGTTGGCTGAATCTGTTCTGGCGGTTATAGTCTGAAACTAAGTGCGAAAGTTCTTGGCGGGGGAACTGGCAAGGCAGGAGGCGGTATGCATACAACGACCATGTTAAATGAGGAACAGACGCGAGGCCTTTTGGACCAACCCATTCCACCACCGAATTCGCTCTTTGATCGCTACCAGGAGCTTATTAGCACTGGGAAAGTACAGTGGACAACCTATCATCGTTTGGAACGTGAATTGGGCAGCGGCGGACAGGGAGTGGTTTACCTCAGTCGTCGAAACGGCGCCGATGGTTTCACCCTACCAGTTGCTATGAAAGTGTTCTCGCCGGAGCGTTTTCCTAGTGTTGCGGCTTACGTGAAGACCATGGAACGCTTGGCACGCGTCGCTTCCCGAGTAGCTATGATTCAGCAAGACAACGTGCTGGATGTGCAGGATTTCGTCGATCGCGACAGCATTCGTGT
>JBGSOM010000005.1:0-29968 GCA_041739135.1 Pirellulaceae bacterium | reverse complement strand
ATCAAGTGATCGGCCCTTTAGGCCTTTGCTGGCATCATGTTGACTCTTCCTGGGCCGTTGGCCCAGGCTGGGCAATCGAATGGCCCTTTGGGCCGAAATCGCCGCATTTCCTTCAATGAAAATGCTTCACAGCGTTGCCCGACGGGGTTGCATCCCTCTTCGCCACTCGCCACTCGCCACGCAGAATTTTCTTGACCTGCGTTACTAAAACGCTATCGTACGACTACAACCGTCGAGCCAATGAGCCCGGTGTCGGTGGAGCAATTGTTCCATATCTCATGAGGCCATCCGAATGACAGCCATAGAACAAATCGCTTACCGCGCACCTTTGATCTCAGGGCGAATCGAACTCCACTCTGATGAAGTCTGGGTTAGTTTTTTCTACCTGCGACAAGCTATAGGATGCAGATATCAATTTGCTGATCTGTGCGGCGATCGTGTGCGGCGACTTGTAAAGATAAACCCCTTCGCGTACCTGCTCTGTGGATCGGCAGCCCTGCTGAGTGTGGTCTCGCTTGTAGATCTTCAGCATGGTTTTTCGCTCGGTACCGTTATTGTCGCTTTGATTGCGGCTTCGTCTTTGATCCTTGCGTATCGGTATCGAACAATCACTTGGTACTATGTACGAACAAAAGACGTGCACTCGGCTCCGCTCATCTTCCCCTGTCCACCGCATAAAACCGCTGCATGCGATGAACTGCTCGCCACCGTTATTCAGCGCGTAGCAAGCGCTTCGGAGAAACGATAAGCCTGTCACGCCGCCGTACTTACTCCGAAGGACCCGAAAGCCCAGGGTTGCGAGCGCAGCGAGCTACCCTGGGATGAGAACGGCCCACCCAATTACCCCGACGGGGTTGCGTCCCTCTTCGTACCTCGGCTATTGCAACTCGCCACTCACCTGACAAACTAATCAGTTAGCTTACCTCGCCGTCAGCAGAATTGTCGTTATCCCATTCAACGTTCAAGGAAACTGCAACAATGGTTGGCGCTGGCACACGAGAGAAAGCATCGGCAGCGCTCAATCAGCGGTTTTCATTTGTGTTGAGTCAACTGCTCGAGTTCGCTGAACCTCGCCGCCATCGCTCTTACACGTCGCATCTCCATGCCAAATATTGATACTTTCACCACTACCGAATCGTCGCGCGAACGCTGTGAAGAGCGAGTCGCGGTTATGTCGCAAGACGAACGCACTGTAATCGTTGTCGCTGACGGTGCAGGCGGCGTTGGCTCAGGTGATTTGGCCGCCGAATCCGTTATCCGCGAAATCCAGTCTCAATACTCGACGATCCATTCGGCAGATCAATGGGTGGAACTGCTTCGACAAATTGACCTCCGAATCGCGATGGGTGAATCGACCGCTGTTGTTGTCGATGTTCGACCGTACGGAATTGCTGGTGCAAGCATCGGTGA
Source organism: Pirellulaceae bacterium (assembly GCA_041739135.1). Classification (GTDB taxonomy): domain Bacteria; phylum Planctomycetota; class Planctomycetia; order Pirellulales; family Pirellulaceae; genus Aureliella. The sequence continues at coordinate 28,558 of JBGSOM010000005.1, read as the reverse complement.
TTCGCGCGCGTGGATAATTAATCAACATCAGATCGTAGACCTCACACGAAATCAAAATCGAAAAACCGCTTCTTGGTTCCGGCGATGCATCACCTATTCCGTTCGTCCACACTCCGCTCGAGGGCATTTTGCTCGTCGCAATTGATGGATTTTTCAACTACGCTAAACGCGACGCGATTACGCCGACAATCGCACGATCTGATTTCTATACGATTCCCAGACAATGCATCGAAATGGTTCGGTCGCCTTCAGGTGATTTGTGGGATGACGTTGGAATCGTCGCTGCTCGCAACCCACCTCTACATCGAAGCCGCAAACGATACTCTATCTAAATCAGGCGCGTGCGCTATCAAGCCGCGAACCGGACATTCTCGCATAGGACGTCAACTCATGCCGGCCCACCTGTACGTAACGTCGCTGGCTTGAGAATCGCAACGCGATGGCATGCGACAGCCTGGGATGAAAGTCCCAGGTACAAGTGAAGAGGAACGCGAGTCGCGAAGCGACGACATGTGTTGATGTTTACCTTTTACAAAACGAGCGGCCGTCAACGATGTTGCAGTGCGAATGCGGTTCGACTGATGGCAAGTGAAGTAGATTCAACTTCACGAAGCTGGCTGCTTGGGCAAGTTGATCGTTGAATAGTGCAGCGCCTCGTACACGAGGACAATTCTGAATGAACATTTCTCCGTTTAAACACGCCGCGCCACAATCACCCCTGCCCCCTTCCCTTACTCAGTGTTTCCATCCGTATTATTCCGCATTGTTTACCAAAATTACGCACGCAAACTTTTCGAAAATTGTCTATTCCATCAGAAAGAGACGCAGTTCGCGTTTCTCGGAGCGTTCATGGCTATACAGACAATAAAGAATTCCATTCGTTAGATTTTTATTGACGAGACCCAAACAATAACTTCATTGACCAAGTGCTACTAAAGCGTTACGCTGACTTTCAGTTTGCCGAGCAGCTAACTCGGCGTCTTTAGAACAATCGTGCTTCCGCAGAGGATGTGCTGGCATAAATGGCGAAGTCGCAACCGTTACATGCCTCCTATCCGAATACTTGTAGCCCACCCGGTAGCCCTCAACGGCGGAATCATGCGCTGAACAGGAGCCGCCAACAACTCGCACCGTTGAACACTTCGTCCCCAACGTTTTTCAATTCGAACCTCAGGAGTTACTCGAATGACAAAGTTAGCACCATCCGTTGCGATTGCAATTCTCATGTTTTCGCTATTGTTTGGAAACACGCTATTCGGACAACCGCCCCAGACTAGACCGGGTGCTGGCGGTACTTCGCAGCCAAGCGTGGACTCTAACGCAACTGAATGGCCGCGCATGCGGCAGCCAGGACAAAGGCGAGCGGAAGGGCAGAGAACTGTCCAAGAGGAGGCTCGCGCAACTGTTCGAGTCGCTCCCAATTCATCACCAACAAGTCAAAACTGGTATTTCGGAGTTTCCCCTGAACGCGCTCCACGCGGCGTTCGATTGGGGAGCATCGTCAATGGCTCTGCCGCGAGCCGATTTGGTATGGAGGTTGGCGATTACATTTTGGATATAGGGGGATACGTCGTCGGTGAATATCAAGGGCAGTATTATCCGCTTGCTATGGCAATGGACTATGGCGCTGATGCCAACGGCTGGGCTGAGATTCTTGTGTGGAACAAGCGGACGTTTAAAGAGGAACTTATGTGGGTCCAATTCTCCCGTCGCTAACTAACTCAATAGCCGAGAGAAAGTGCCACTGCTTTGTTCTACAAGTGGTTGAGTCATTTTAACCAGCGTGACAGTCAATGAAAAAAGCACTCGCAGATCGGCTCGTCATAGGAGGCGGCTGCAAGTGCCTTGAAAGCTCAACTGCTTTTATAAACCCAGCGGAGTGGCGGAGCGCTAGGTGAAGCTTCAGTGTCAACTTATTGAGGTGCTATGTCGAATGGGTGGTCTGGTCCTTGGCGTCAGTCGTTGTGCTGGGCGAATAGGGCTCCGGTGAAGTCAGTTGTTATTGTTGTAAATGAGCAATGAAACAGGTTAAAGCTATGAGGTCCAATTCGTTCGGCGATTTTTAGTCAGACCGCGATTCAGGTTGTCCTCGTGTGTCAAGTGTGAAGTGGCGAGCAAGGCCGATTCGTTCTTCGATGTCTGCATGTTGTTAAGCACGCGCATCAGGCACGCATACTGGCTTTCTTGCTCGCCGTGATTTGGGTGTGTTCGGTGCAGCAACTTGTTTGGTTCGAGGTTTTACTTTTGACTTGGCTTCAGTCTTTATGGATGTATTGATGGCTTCTTCTTTCTTGGAAGTGACCTCGTCAGCCGCCACTCTCGACTGGCGAGCTTCCTTGCGGAGGCGGCTCTTGCGCTGATCACTATTCTCCTTGGGCTTCATGTTTTGAAGCGTTTCCTTGAGAGCTTCAGGCATCTTGCCGAACGATTCAGTTACTTCGATCATGCGATTGGGCTCCCAATCCTTCTCATCGCGCAACAGCGCCCAAGCGATCACGGCGAGCTTTCTCGCTAGAGCCACGGCTGCTTTCTTCTTACGTGTTTTTTGCTTTCCGCTGACCCGTTCGTAGATCGCTTTAGCCCACTCGTTGTACCGCAGCGACGCCCAAGCACATTCGACTAAAATTGTTCTCGCTAGTGGATTGCCTCGCTTAGTAATGCGACCGTTGCGATCCGTTTCACCCGATTGATATTGGCGCGGAACAAGGCCGAAGTAAGCTGAGACTTGACGTCCGTTTTTAAATCGATGCGGATCATCGATACAAGCCACAAGGATCTCAGCCGTCCGTGGTCCGACTCCGGGAATGGTCTTGATCCGCTGTATGCGAGCGTCATTCTTGCCGATCGCTTCGAGCTTCTTAACGACCAGCTCAAGTTGTGCACTCACTGCATCGAGTTGCGTGAGCTCAAGATCTAGTTCCGCTTTCCACAGCTCGTCCGCGTTGCACTCAGCCATCGGTTTGCGAAACGAGTTGATCCGTTCGCGGCCAGTGTTCCAGGCTTTCTCACCAATATCAATGGATATGCCATGATTTACGAACCAAGCTCGTATAGTGCACTTCATTTTATTGACTCGATGGTCAAGCGTCTTGCGGTATTTTACGAGCGAACGAAATTCTCGATGCTCTTCCGACGGCATATGAACCGCCTTGAGCTCATTCATCGCGGCCAAGCGAGCCAACTTAAGTGCGTCGTCTCGATCGGTCTTGCGTTTGACATTGCTCCACTTCCAAGCGTCTTCGTTGGTCGAGCAAACAAGCGTCTTGAGCCCTAAACCCACCGCCAAATCATTAATCCATCCGCTAGGCCCGCAAGCTTCCATCACAACTAGGTCGATCTCATGTTTCTTGAAGACCGTGGTTAAGTATCCGCGTTCCGTCGCCGCAGTTAGAAATTCGTGTTTACGAGTTTTTGTGTCAAAAAAGCAGCACATTGTATTGAACTTGCCGAGGTCGAGTGCGAGAATTTTCATGTTACAAGGTCCTTTGGGTTTGGGGTTGGTCGAATGTGACAGTGGTTGTTAACGCAACCCAAGATCACGGGTCCGGGTCGCCAGATTTTATTCGAATGACTCCCACCCCAAACCCAGGACTTACATGGATTCGTTTTGCGAAGAAGCGATGCCCGACAACATCTTTGACTACCTCGATCGCGTTCGCGACGATGTCTGTACAATCGCTCGAAGACCTTCAATCCCAAGTTTGGGGCTATCTGGTGTGCCTGGGCAACCACGAGATCGAAGAACGTGTTCCCTCCATGGGACGTCACTTCCTTTGCTACGTACGCGATAAAACTGATTGGGGCCTCTCTCGTGGTTGGGCACACGCGATCGGTGAGCACGTCGATGGACTATCCCAACAGCTAGAGACATTTTTTTCATTTGTTGACTCGTACCGTAAGCTTATTCCCACGATAGTTGCTAGGGCGGTTTTGACAGAGGATCATCAACCAACAGGAAAACGTAGGCGTTGTGGCTTCGACGGCTTAATCCGAATGGACCAATCGATGCATTACGAGCTATTGGCAAGCCCGTTGATGTGTTGATGGATACCAAGGCGAGGCTTTTCTCGGCTTAGAACGACACGAACGAAGGAATGACGGCAGAGCAATAGCATGTCCAGCACCCATACTAATTTGTTGTTCCACATCGTTTACAGCACAAAATACAGACGCGACTTGATCACACCGGAGATTCAACCCCGTTTGTACGATTACATCGGTGGTATCGTGCGAGAACAAAAAGGCGTGATGCTCGAAATTGGCGGCATTGCTAACCACATTCATCTGCTGGCCAAGCTCAGTCCAACGGTCGCCATATCGGACGTTTTGCGATTGATCAAATCCAATTCGAGCAAATGGGTCAACGAGGAATTTCACCCGAAGTACCCTTTTGCCTGGCAACGCGGATTCGGTGCATTTTCCGTGAGCCTATCGTCGGTCCCTGACGTCACCACTTACATCCAGAATCAAGTAGAACATCATCAACAACGCACTTTTGAAGACGAGTATCGTTCCATTCTCAGACGGCATGGTATCGACTTCGAGGAGAAATATTTGTTTGAGGTGGAAAATGTGGTTTGATGGACGCGATCTGTCGCCGCTACGCGGCTTCGCGCATCGGTTGACTATTGTCCTGGGGCTGACGCCCCAGGCTCTATGCTGCCGTCGCTCCGCGACTAACGCGGTGTTCTCACAAAGCTGCGTTTCAACGATAAAAATTGGCCCGGAGTGCATTCCCCAGGTCGAGATACAGGGGCTCAGATTCAAGCCGCGAAGCAGCGACAACATCGAACTCAATAGTCGCCACAGCAACAAGCTCAATAGCTGCGTAGCAGCGGCAGCCTATAGCCCTAGGCGCAAGCCCCAGGAAGATTGCCAAAAACGTACACGAAAGCTGCGGAGCAGCGACAGATGAGCACGCCTAATTTCATTCCGCTCACCATTGATCCAAGCCCACCGCCTGGGCATATAGGGATGGAGCTGGCACAAACTCAATAAGATCGCGAAACTTGAAAGCGATCTGTCGCCGCTACGCGGCTTGGCGCATCGGTTGATTGTTTTCCTGGGGCTGACGCCCCAGGCTCTATGCTGCCGTCGCTCCGCGACTAACGCGGTGTTCTCACAAAGTTGCGTTTCAACGATAAAATTTGGCCCGGAGTGCATTCCCCAGGTCGAGATACAGGGGCTCAGATTCAAGCCGCGAAGCAGCGACCATGTTTTGATCGCTTTTTGTTCCGCTTCAGTCGCAATTACCGGCTACGCAGCGCGTTGTAGGGGTGGGGTCGCTAGTGCGCTAGCGGGTTGCTTGCGCGGCATGCATAACACCGCTTCGATTAACATCGCCGCAATCATTGCGAACAAGAACAACCGCCAGACTTCACGCACCAACCCAGCCAGACTTCCTGCTGAATCGTCGACCCTTGAGAAATCGAGCCCATCGAACAAACGAGCTAACTCTTTATCCGTTACCACGTCGCGTTGATCTTCAGCGATCGATCGATTGATTGCAAACATACGATCATCACTTTGGTAAACGCCCGCTTGCCAAGGCATTTCAGTGGACAGCAACTGCTCGTCATTATTCAAAGCCGTTCGAATGCGTTGCCAATTCTCACTCGGCTCGTCAGTTGCACCGGCGACTCGCAGAGTTGTATTGCCTAGTGCGCTCAAGCCTTGATCGATCGCGCGCTGGATGACTGCGTACAGCACCACACCATTCGCAGCTAGCGTGGATGAATCGCCTGACGGTGCTGCGGTGCAGAAATAAACGCCGCCTTTCTCGGTCGGAACGCGCGACAGCAACGAGTCACCCCCAGTCAAAGTCGCCAGCTTCGACGCTTCGCCTTTCAACTTCGCAAAGCCACGCACTTCCAACTGTCCGACCGGCAAGCCGGCTCCGCTGCGCGTCGCTGCCAGCAAATCTTGATCACCGCGCCAGTTTTCAACCATCACCTTTGAATTCTCATCGCGTGCAACCCACTCGCCCCAACTCACTCCGAGAAATTCAGCCGAGCCGCCACCAGCACCCGACAAGACACCGGTCGGCGGAAAAAAGATCACTTGTCCACCGTGACTGACATAATCCTTCACCGCCCCCGCTAAATCTCCTTGCGGTAGATTCGTTTGCCAAATCACTAGCGCTGCGTTATCCAAGACTAAAGAATCAAGCTGATCCGGTGCAACGACATCCACCGTCGAAGGAGCTTGACCGTCCGGCGCAACTGCAGCCGCGATCTCCAGCGGTCGCGTCGCATCGCGATCTTCACTCACCAGAACAATACGACGCACCGGAGGCTCATCGAACACAACGTAGAATTCATTGTCAGCGTTGTTCTGATCGGCTGGTATTGAGACTTTACCCCAGCCGCGTTTTTGGTTGCCCGACAGAGCGACGCGATGATTGCGCACTTCAGCCTGATTGCCGCTCAGTTCGATTCCCAATTCGCTGCGAGCGCCATCGATCTCAATTTGTATCGGTACAGTTCGTTTCGCTACGGAAGTCTCTTGTCCGTCGCCCCGCGAAATCTGCAATGACATAACTATTTCATTGCCAGCCTCAGTCGCTTCACGGCGCACGTCGCTTACCCGTAGAGACAAATTTTCTTTCGCGGGATCTGCATAAGCCAACAAGTGAATGCGCACCGACTGCGGGAAACTTTGCAGCGCATCGCGCACCGCATTCCAATTGCCACTCTCGACACTCCAATCCGACCCTCGCAGATCCGAACAAATCCACAACTCAGTCGGCCCTGGTTTGTTCGCATTCAGATAATCCACCGCCGCTTGCAACATCGCCGGCAAATTCGCTGTCGCACTCGACGCTTTCGTATCAGGCGAATCGACGAGCGCATCGAGCGTCTCGAACGTCTGCGGCTCAACTGAGTTGCTGTCGATCAAAACCCACTTCGACGCTCCGATCGTCTGCAGAGCTTGAGCCAGTTGCCGGCGCCCGGTATCCAATTTCGACTGGCCACCCACACCTTGCTCTTGCATACTCGGCGAACGATCCAGCAACACGATGCTCGTATCAGTCTTTCCGCCGGCGCTCAGCCCCAACAATCCGCTCGACAGCGGCCGACTGATTGCAAAAATCAAACCAGCTAGCGCGAGCACGCGCATCGCGAGTATCAAATACTGACGCAGTTTGGCGTAACCGCGATTCATGCGATTAGCGGCCAGCAGGAACATCATCGCGCCCCAACGTTTTGTTTGGTAACGCCACTGATTGATCAAGTGAATGATGATTGGCAAAGCGATCAAAGGCAGCGCGAACAGCAGCCAGGGTTGCAGAAAACTCATCGAGTGCTTCGTCCTCTCGCGCGGTTGATCAAGAAATCCGATACCTCTTGTTCGTAAGGTCGGTCGATCGACACACGCCGATAATCGACCGATGTCGCCAACACGACCTTGCGAATCTCCTCCAAGTAATCCTTCAGTGCCTGGTGGTAACGATCGGCAATCTCCACCGGTTCCGCAAAGATCGCCGTGCCGCCTTCCATATCCAAGAATCGAGTTGGTCGTTGAAAAGTAAAGCCAAGTTCTTCGGGATCGAGCAGATGGAATACCGACACATCATGCTTGCGAAATCTCAAGTGCTCAAAGCAATCGCGCAGCAGCGATGGATCGACAAACATGTCCGACAGAATGACCACCAGAGCTCGTTGACGTACGCGCTCGGCCAACTCGTGCAACACCTTCGGCAATTCCGTCTCGCCGCGCGGCACCGCTTTTTCCAAACAATCGAACAGCGTCGACAAATGCGCCGGACTGCGCTTGGGTGGAATGTTTTGCACTAAATCATCCGCCACACAAGCCAGCCCAACTGCGTCGCCTTGCTGCACGGCCAAATACCCAAGCGTCGCAGCCACTTGCCGCGCGTACTGCAACTTCGTTGTTCCCACTGAACCAAATTCCATCGAACCGCTGGTATCGACAACTAATACCATTCGCAGATTCGTGTCCGCTTCGAACTCCTTCACGTAGTAGCGATCCGTGCGGCCTAGCACTCGCCAATCAAGCCGCCGGAGGTCATCGCCTGGAACATATTTGCGATACTCCGCAAACTCGACGCTCGCCCCACGATGCGGACTCGAATGCCGCCCCGACACACTTCCCAACATGGGCTTGCGCGACATCAGTGGCAAAGCGCCGAGTCGAGCTAGAATATGGGGATCGAGGAAACTGCGTTGTTGTCGTTCAGTAGTCAAGCGATGTGTCTCGTCAGTTTACGTGTCAAAAACGAATTGCTTCGCCGCCCGCCCCCAACCCAAGAATCTAAGCCCAAGAATCTCAGCCCGCGAATTTCAGGTGCTCCGATTATAGTGAGCCGCCCGTCGAAGTGGTTCGTTTGCGATAAATTTGAACACCCATCGAATTTCCTCGTGGCGTTCATCGCAGCGAAGTTGCCGATCTGAAGTCTGAGTATGATTAACTACGTAATCGGCTTGCAAGACGTTACCAATGACAGTGGAGGGCGAATAGTGGCAACTCATACGGATGCGAGGCGTTTTCAATCAGCAGCGATCGGACAATCGCGAGCTGCGGCTCCGTTAAGTCTCCTGTTCATCCTTTGGGCCTCAGCACTCAGCGCGCAGGAAACTGCCAAGCCCATTCCAGATAAATTAGTGGTGCTGACCTTCGACGACTCGACGAAGAGCCATTACACAGTCGTGCGCCCCATTTTGCTGAAGTACAAATTTGGCGCGACGTTCTTCATCACCGAAGGCTTTGACTTCCGCGATAACAAACGCGACTATATGACGTGGGAGGAGATCGCTGAGTTGCATCGAGACGGCTTTGAGATCGGCAACCACACTCGCGATCATCTTGGTATCAGCGACAAGAACGTTCCGAAACTCGCCGAGCAACTCAGTGCGATTGCCGATCGTTGCAAAGAACACAACATCCCTGCCCCAGTTACCTTCGCTTGGCCCGGCAACGCCACTTCGCTGAAAGCTTTCCCCATCCTGAAAGAGCACGGCATTTGTTTCGCGCGCCGCGGCGGAGCGCCTGAGTACCCGTATGAAGAAGGTAGGGGATTCGCTTACCAACCCGGCGCCGATCATCCACTGTTGCTCCCGTCAGCCGGTGATGCGCGGCCCAAGTGGACTCTCGAAGATTTCATCCGCGCCGCCGATCAAGCCCGCGACGGCCGCATCGCCATCCTCCAATTCCACGGCACACCCGATACTGCGCACAGTTGGGTAAGCACCGAGCAGCAGAACTTCGACGCTTACATGCATTACCTTGCCGCAAACAACTTTAAAGTCATCGCTCTTCGCGACCTCGCCCTCTACGCAGGCACCAACGCCGAACCCACCGACGCAATGGCGATCATCAATGAGCGAAAGAAGAATCTCGGTCAGCCATAGTCCGCGACTTGTTTAAGTCCTAACAGCTTAACCCTCCCACGCGATTGTTAAACCAACACACTAGATCAATTCGTGGGAGGGTCGCAAGACGAGCCCCAGCGAGTCTTGCGGGGAGGGTTCAATCACGTCCAACTTCGCCCAGCCCTCCCCGTAAAGCTCGCAGAAGCTCGCTTTCCGACCCTCCCAAGTGCCTTGGGAGGGTCAAACTAAATGTCTTGCCGCGAACAATAATAAAGTCATCGCTCTTCGCGACCTCGCCCTCAGGCATCCTCCAACAACGTCAAAAGTCGCTCGCTGCCGAGTGATTTGCAGACACATCAGCTATACTTGAACGTATCCCGATCGACGTAAGTGGTGGCGCCTTCTCATCGCCAATCTACGAAACTTCTATGGACAGTCGACGTTAAGCAAGCGTCGAGGCAAGCCGCTCAGGCAGCGCCCGCGCGTCCGGCAAACGGAAAGAACATGACGGAAAACTCCCGCACTCCGAATGACTCTCAAGCAATAAAAATAGCGAATACTTCTTTGGGAATGCATCCTACTCGACCCACCGAAGCGGCTCGGCTGCGGGCGGCTCGGCTTACGATCGAATCCGGTCTCTCACTCACGCAAGTCTTTGAAGAGTGCAGTCGCATCCTGGGGGAAACTCTCAACGTCGCGCGCGTTGGCGTGTGGTTGATGTCGGACGACCGCGAGGCGTTGCGGTGCGCTGCGCTTTACGAACTTCAATCCCAAACTCTCGGCCGGGGAATCGTTCTGCAAGCCGCAGACTATCCGAATTTTTTCGCCGCCTTAAGAGCGCGAAAGATCATTCCCGCTGAACTGGCATTGATCGACCCGATGACCAATGAACTCGTCGAATCGTATTTTCAGCCGCTGAACATCGCCTCTACGCTCGATGCGCCGCTGTTAGTTGCAGGCGAAGTCGCGGGAGTAATTTTCTGCGAGCAAGTGGGGGCGGCTCGGGAGTGGACGACGAAAGAACGAGACTTCGTTGAGTCGATCGCGAACATCGTGGTTGCCAAGATTCGAGCGGCAGAAGTTAAGCAGTTGCGAGAGTTGCTTGCCTGCTCGGAACCGCGCGTCGCAAAAAGCGATCATGACGAAGTGCTGGGGCGAATGGCTGTCCAGATTGCACATGACTTTCGCAATATATTGACCGTCGTGCAAAACTGCACTGAGATTATGACAATGACTGAGTCGAGCGCGTCGGTGCAGAAAAGTTGCGACTTGATCAAGCAGGCAGTAGATCGCGGTACGCACTTCGTAAAAGAGTTGGCAGATTATGGCCGGACCACACCCAAGAAACCGGTAGTGATTGATGTCAACGACCAGATCATCGCATTCCTCCCGATTCTCCGCGGGGCCGTCGAGAAATCAAATCCATTGCAATTCAAAGTGGCTGAAGGCATCGGAAAGATCTTAATCGATCTCAATCACCTCGAACGTATTCTGCTGAACTTGATACGGAACGCCAAAGAAGCGACGCCGCCTGGGGAAACCATTGAGGTCGCAATAGCGCGCAGGCAGCTTGACGATTCGCAGCGTCGCACTTGTGCTTGCATCGAAGTGCGCGACCGCGGCAACGGCATGACGGAAGAAACACGGTTGCGATTGTTCGAACCCTTTCTCACGACCAAAGCAGCCGGAACAGGGTTGGGGATGCCGATCGTCCAACGTTTCGTCGAACGTGCTTCTGGCACAATCGAAGTCGAAAGCGAACCCGATGTCGGAACCACTATCCGGCTACTGTTTCCGCTGGTCGGAAGCTAGTTAAGTGGCTGTTTAGTGTCGTCAGGGGTTTATTTTGACCACTCTTTGGCGACTGAAAGTCACCACCACTTATTTGAGCCGACAGTTCGGCGACTGAAAGTCACCACCACTTATTTTTCTAGTGTTGCCTTTAGCCGAGGACTTCACGTTTGCGGTCAATGTAGTCCCAGACGACGCAGCGATCCAAATCCTTGCCGGCCGTAAAGAAAACGCGACCTTTCGTCTGCTCTGCCAGTCGATAAGCGAACTTGATGTCCTCTTCCGACTGCGACCAACTGGGGACAAGAAATATATTGATCGTGATTCCGTCTCGCTGACAAAGTGCACCTTCACGCATCGTCGCTTGTTCAGTCCGAGGATTCGGCGGATACATCAAGTACAGCATTGAATCCTCAAAGTGCGCCGTGGGCAGCCCATCGGTGATCAAGATGATCTGTTTGTTCGGCGTATCCACAGAAACAAGATTTTGCCTGGCGAGCCGCAGCGCATGCTGGATATTTGTGAAGTGAGGATGAATTTGCGTTTCGGAAATATCATCGCGACTCATGTCGGCCCGTAAGTTGATCCACGGATCGTGAATCGTAACCTGCTTGGGCATCAGTTCGATGATCTCGCCAGCAGGTCGCAACTTCGCAAAGGTGAACATCTCAATGAACCGGAGAAAATCTCCGGGAAACTCGCTGGAGATCAAACCCTGCAGGGCGAGCGCCATGCGTTTCACGTTCATGTACTGACCGTCGTAACGCATCGAGCCGCTCATATCCATAATGACCGTAGTCGCGCATTTCGGTGAGTTGCGCGTACGATGAATTTCAATGTCATCGGATCTCAGCCGAATCGAGGTCGCGTTCGGATCGCGGAGCATGGCATTGATCACCGTTTGCGTGGTGTCCATGTTGGCAAGACTGTCGCCGAACTCGTATTGCTTCGTTGAAGGCAACTCCACACTTCCTTCGCCGATGATTCGTCCCGTGTGTCGACCACTTCGCCCCGGCTGCAACTTTGCGAAAATCCGTTCCAGCAACCTACCTTGGAACAACTTGTAAGCCTGCGGAGTCAAGCGGTACGAACCGGTCTTGCTGTCATGCTCCAGTCCTTGGCGCTCAGCCATCTCGCGCACCAAGTTCTCAACTTGTTGCCGCATTTCTTCGAGGCTGCCCATGTCTTCCTGCGAAGCGAATTCGCCCAATTTCTCCATGTCGATGATGCCGATTTTGCCCGACTTGGCCGCTTCTTCCAACTGCTTCAGCAACTCGTCGATCGTCTCCAACTCTTGCTTGATTTCCAGCGCTTCGGGAACCGTCATCCGTTCATCGCCGGTAAAAGCATACTTCGAAACCAGCTCTTCGATCTGGTATTTTTCGCCGAGCCGCTCGATGACGTGCACTAACTGATTGGCAAAACGATCCGTATCATCGCCGACTTGATAATAGATCCGCTCGAGCAAATAGATCTGCTCATCTTGAATAGCGCGTTTAAAAATTCCACGCAACTCTGCAGGTGGATTCGCTTTCTTAGCACTATTATCGTAGGCCTTGGCAACTTTTTTATTGACCGCATCGGTTTCGTACTTCGCGAGAATCTTTCGCTTACGCTCTTCCAGCAACTCGCGCAGGAAATCGATGCTTGGTCCCAGTCCTGCGAGCTGGCTAGGGTCGATCTCCACCGCGTTGGCCAACTCTTCTTCCGTCAGTTCGCGATACTTCCCATACATCATCGCGTGTTCAAACGCTGGAGTCACCAAGTCTTGAGGCGGCTGAGTGGGACTGGGAAACTGCGCGGGGTCATACTTTTGATAAGTATGAACAACTCCGCCGATCGATTGCTTACGAGTCATAGGTCAACCTTTGATCCAGTTACTGGAAAGTTCCGTAGGGTCTTAGCGCAAGGGCTTATCACGGGGACTTAGATGCTCAGACTTCGTAAACACTCAAACTTCGTAATGCACTTTGCCATGCTTCGCGGCTCGGCTAATCCGATCCAGCGAATACAGTCCAGCTAGCACAAATTCGACGCACGACGCGCGTACAGCTTCGTTATCGCTTGCGTTCACTTCAAACGCCTTTTCCCAAGCCGCCGGTACAATCTTCAGCCGCTCTGCGTACACACTGCTCGGCAACATATCACCCACTTCGATACGCACGCCTTTGCTGAAAATCTCTGCAATCTCCGACAAGCCGAAATCTTCAACATATTGCTGAAACACGGAACGGACCGCGCTCGCCACCAACGCTTCGAGCACTTGCCGTTCGTTCATCTGGTGGCTGCCCATCAGATCGAGTTCCAATTTGCCTAGCGAAGAAGAGATCAGATGCCCCAAGTCGCTGATGCGCGGCACAGCCGGTGATTCGCCTAAGACAATGGCTCGTTGCCGCGCACTGGCAACCATCGCGCGGTAATTCGAAAGGCTAAACCGCGCCGAGACACCGGACGCTTGGTCGACATACTTGCTCTTCCGCGCCTGGATTGTGATCTCTTCAATGATCTCCGCCATAAAGTAAGGCACGATAACTGGGTAGGAACCTTCCAAGTCAACTTTGGCTTCCTGCTGCAAGATTTCGATGCCCAGCTCGCGCTCGCGCGGATAGTGAGTTTGAATCAGCGATCCGATGCGATCCTTCAACTGCGGAATGACCTTGCCGCTGCGGTTATAAGTGCTTGGGTTCGCGGAGAACAAAATGAAGATGTCCAAGTCGTAGCGAATTGGGTAACCGCGGATCTGGACATCGCGTTCTTCCAAGATATTGAACAAACCAACTTGGACCAGTTCATCCAACTCGGGCAATTCATTCATCGCAAAGATGCCACGATGCATGCGCGGAATCAATCCGAAGTGAAGCGCCTCTTCTGTGCTCATGCTCACGCCGCCGGTCAGCTTCGAAGGGTCAATTTCGCCGATGATGTCAGCGAACTTCGTGCCCGGGCTAAGTCGTTCTGCATACCGTTGCTCGCGCGGCCACCACGCGATTGGAATCTGATCTTCCGAATGTGCTGCTACGAATCGCTTGCCAGCATCGGTAATCGGAGCGTACGGATCCTCGTGAATCGGTACGCCTGCGAAATCCAAATACGGCAGTTCGTCATCTAAGAAGCGTACGAGAGAACGCATCAAGCGGCTCTTCGCTTGGCCCTTCTCGCCAAGGAACAACATGTCGTGCCCAGCCAGCAATGCGATATTGATTTCCGGTACGACCGTATCTTCGTAACCGACGATGCCTGGATAGAGCGGTTCGTCAGCCGCCAGCATGCGCGTAAAATTCTCACGAATCTCTTGCTTTACAGTTCGCGAACGCCACCCACTGTCACGAAGTTGAGCCAATGTGTTAGGTCGAGTTTGAACGGCGGTTGTCATTGATTTTCTTACTGAGAAAGCGGATTCTTACTGAGAGAGCAAAAAAAGCGTGAGCGTCCGATAAACGCAACTCCAGGTCTGTTAATCGCTCACGCAACTAACTGACCACGGGCTAATCACGGCACGCAATGAGTCCCCTGATTATACGCCATCGACTACTCTCCGACGCACTTTGTGTTCCAACGCGCCGCGTACGCCGACTGAAATCAATTTCCTCAAACCAGTGAAATGACAAGTCGACTCAGTCAACGCGAGCAAACGCAAACGGCACTTCGGTGGGATTACTTTGCTGCGTTTTTTCGACTGGACCGCGACACTTTGACGTCAAGTCGTTGTAGAGCTCGAAGAATTGGAGCGGTTGGACTCTTGAAAGCGTGCGGGCCGTGCAATGAAAATCGACCTAGGCCCATGGGAATCAGATGGGCTATCATAGCCGCTTTCGCACGACGCTCTTGCCACACACGCCGTTCATCTAGGAAGCTGACATGCCTCAAGACCCTCGCTTGACCGAACGCAAACTCCATATGACGGTCGTCTACCCCGATGGGACAGTCTACAACGGCAAACGCGACCTCCGGCCGATCGTCGATGACTTGCGATTGGACAGTCTGCCGCTTGATGCCTGGAGCGTTTGCGATATTGCAGCCGACGAAGGCTTCTTCGCCTACTGGGCTGAGGGCAAGAATGCGAAACGCGTCGTCGCAATCGATGTCGACGACTTCGGTCGTTACGACTGGGGATTCGACCGCGATGAAAAATTCATCTCCGAAGCGAACCAAGGGCGTGCGGCGGGTGGAAAGCGAGTTTTCGATATGCATCACGAGAACATTAACAGCCGAGTTGAGTACTTCCCAGATTCGATCTACGACTTGCGGCCCGAAGTGCACGGGACTTTCGATCTACTGCTGAACTTTGGCCTTCTTTACCACCTTCGCCATCCGCTAATGAGTTTTGACATCGCTCGTCGTGTTTGCACAGGAACGATGATCGTCGAAACGCAAATTAACAACGCGCACGGCGCGGACATCCCGCTGATGCAGTTTTATCCTAGCACCGAGCATCGAAGCGCCAGCGATTGGTCGGGACTTTCGACCGCTTGCGTCACACACATGATGCGCAACGCTGGCTTCACACACATGTTCTATTCGAAAGTGAATTATCCGCACCGACATCGGCAGATCTTTGTGGGCTGCGTAACGGAGCAACACCAAGCACTGTTCACCAACAACCCCAACCTTACTTACTGCGATGATAAATACTGGGCAGATTGTTACGAAAAATCTCTAGTCTGGGACGGAAAAGATTGGCAATTGGGAACCACACCCAAACCTCCCACCACCATTCGCACGGATGCCCCAGAACCAGCACCCAAGGCACCTACAGCAACAATCGCTACACCTGCGAAACAGAATTCAATCGCCACAGGCTTGCGCAAGTTGTTCACCAAAAACAACTAGCGTAGCCCCCAAAATGCGAGCGCGATAGGCGATCGCGTTAGGCAAGCAACAACCATGCGAGGATCGCGTTCGAAAGAGTGATCACCGTCAGGACGCGCAAGCAGACGATCCCTAACCGGGTATTAGGCGTTACTCGTCGTGGCGGTTTCTCTTCGCTGACGCAAACTGCGTTGTCGCGAGCAACTTTACTCGCCAATTGAACGCAGCTTTCCGCAGGCAACACCAACTCCGCAGCCACAATTGGGTCGGCTGCCGGTGCCATTGCAGGCACAAGCGGTCGTCGTCCAACGGTAGCGAGCGCTGGTTCGTTCTCAGTCATCATCGACAACTGAATACGCTCCAACGAACGCTTGCGGCGACGCGGGTCGAGCAAACGGTAAGTGGACGTGGCCAGTTCCGACAGCATTTCGACGCGATCCGGTTCTTCATCCGAATTCGGGATTCGGGAGGCGATACGAGCGGCGGCGCCGCGAATGACGTCCACACGCGCTTCACGCCCCTTGAGTCCCAGAAGCGCAAAATCGTAACCGAGCGACGCTCGCACAGTCGATTTTGACAATTGAGTTGAGTTAGAGAGCGTGACCATTTTCAGACGTTGTTTAGGTTTGGACAATTTAAAGTTGAGTTTGCGTGTAGTGAATCTCGTCGGTCTCTATCCGAAACCCGACAGCCGTCACAAAGTTTCACCGCCTTTTCGGCAAATGATTCTCTGTCTTCCATATTCGGCAGGTTAAGGTGCTTTATCGGGCGCGGATAGGGGCTTTTTCCACCGAACTACCTCGCCAAACCGATCGCCGCTCTTTCGGACACCTCGCTCCGCACAATCGCCGACCCGCGACTACAGCTAAGGGGGCGATAGTTCACATCCGGCGACAAAATTTTTCTTCTGCAATATCAGACACGTTTTTCCGCAATACGGTTCCCTAGAAAGTTCCTGGTACTTACGCAGCAAACAACAAGTTGGTTTGCAGCGCGATCGTAAGCTGCACTTAAATGGCCTAGGTCGCTATTAAAGAGAATTCGACCGCCGCTAAGCTACAAAAGTAAATTTGTACGCACGCGAAGAAGCTCGATGTGCGAACCTGATGCGAACCTCATGCATACACAGCCAACCCGGCTGCAGCTCGATCAAACGATTAGCATGCAGTCACCGTAGCTGTAGAAACGGTAACGTTCTTCGATCGCTGCCCGATAGGCTTTCATGGTCAGCTCGTAACCAGCGAAAGCGCTGACTAACATCAGCAACGTGCTCTTCGGCAGGTGGAAGTTGGTAAGCAAAGCATCCACAACTTTGAATTCGAAACCGGGACGGATGAAAATATCCGTGTCGCCGCTCCATCCAGCCAACTTTCCAGTACTTTGCTGCGCCGCACTTTGCTGCGCCGCACTTTCCAAGACACGAACACTCGTCGTTCCAACCGCCACCACGCGTCCGCCAGCATTGCGACCATCCAGAATCTTACTCGCCGCCGCATCCGTCAACTCAACCCACTCCGAGTGCATCTTGTGTTCGTCAAGCCGCTCGGTCGAAACCGGCCGAAAAGTCCCGATTCCAACATGCAGTGTCACACCAGTTGTCACCACGCCGCGGCGTTGCAGGTGCCGAATCAAGTCGGACGAAAAATGCAGCCCAGCGGTCGGTGCTGCCACTGATCCCGGATGTTTCGCGTAAACCGTTTGATAGGAAGCGACGTCTTGGTCGACCATTTGGCCATCGCGAATGTAAGGCGGCAGCGGCACGCGACCGAATCGCTCAAGAAATGCCTCGATATCAATCGGCTCAATGGGACGCACCGCCAAGTGGCCTTCGTCCAACCGCGAAGCGACCACCAATTGCTCACTGTCGCGGCCATCATGGTCTCGCAACGAGATCGTTTCACCCGGCGTCAAGTAACCGCGAGTTTTGCTGAGTATCTCCCAGAAGCCGTTCTCCGCAGCCCGCAAATACAGACCTTCCCAACGACCGCGTGTACTGGTTCGCATGCCTACCAGACGCGCCGGTATGACTTTCGAATTGTTCAGTACCAGCACATCGCCGGCGTTCAGTAGATCCGGCAAGTCGCGAACGTAATGATGCGACAGTTCACCGCTTTTGCGATCGATCAGCAACAGCCGAGCATCGATGCGATGATCCAGCGGATGCTGCGCAATTAATTCGCGAGGCAATTCGTAATCGTATGAGTCGACGCGACCGGCATCGAATTCTGTTTCGTTCATTCGGGGCTCCTTGCCTGTTAGGATATCGCCAGAAGGCAAGAAGCGGAACGGCGCGCTGGCGCTATGCCGCGGCAGACTTTCGATCGGGACACATCAACTGCATCAGTCGCTCGAATTCGCCAGCGTTGGAAAACTGAACCGTGATCCGTCCGTTGCCACGCGTACCCTGACGAATCTCGACCTTCGTGCCTAGCGACAGACGCAACTGCTGCTCAATCGAAGCCAACTGCGGTGTGAGCACGCGTTTGCGCGACGAAGTTTTTGGTGGTGGCAAATTAGCGACGACAGCATCTTCGTTTTCCAATTGAGCCGTCACACGACGCTCGGTCTCGCGGACCGTCCAAGTATCCTGCTCGATCAACTTCGCGAACTGCAACTGTTGCGACTCGTCGCCCAGCGGCAGCAGCGCGCGAGCGTGACCAGCGGTCAACTTATCCGCTTGGATCGCTTCTTGAATCGCTTCCGGCAACTCAAGCAATCGCATCAAGTTCGCAATCGTGCTGCGGTCGATCTTCAGCCGCTTCGCCAAATCTTCCTGCGTGCATTTATGTTCAGTTAAGTAGCGGCGGAACGAAAGCGCTTTTTCGATCGCATCCAGATCTTTGCGTTGCAGATTTTCGACGATCGCCAACTCAGCCACCAAGCGATCGTCCGCTTGACGCACCTCAGCCCGAATCGTCTTCAAGCCCGCGTGAATCGTGGCGCGCAAACGACGCTCGCCACTGATCAACTGATAACGTTCGCCCACGCGGCGAACGAGTACCGGCTGCAGTTGCTTATGTTCTTTGATGCTTTCGGCAAGCGCAGCGATCTCTTCTTCGTTGAATTTGCGACGTGGCTGAAACGGATTGTTATCGATCTCGTAGACACTCAAGTCCAACGTGCGAACTCGCGAATCCGCGGCTAGCGAAACGGCGCCGGTAACACGCTCGCCCCTGCCGCCGCGCTCGGTGCCTTCCGCAATTCTCAAACTGCTCGAATCGCCCAAATCAGCGTCGCGTTTTTCTGCGACAACTTTTACGGAAGTCATTCCAGTCGCAGCGCTTGAGCTTGACCCAGCTCCAGAAACCACAGCGCCGTCAACGACGTTGCTCTCTTCCAGCGGAGTGCCAAGAAGTGCTGCTAAGCCGCGGCCGAGTCTTCGATCTTTAGTCACGTTCCAGTACCTCCATGCACAGTTCCATATAAGCGCGGCAGCCGCGCGAGCGTGGTGCGTAATCCATTACGCCCACTCCGTGACTCGGGGCCTCTGAGACCGCCACGTCACGTGGAATCACCGTATCGAAAACGATGTCGCCAAAAAATTCACGCACTTCGTTATCCACTTCATGCGTCAATTCCAAGTTGGGATCATACATGGTCAATAGGATTCCACCAAAGGCCAGTCTGCCATTTCCTTGCTGCATAACCGACCGAATCACATGAATCATTTGCGTCAGCCCTTCCATTGCGTAGAACTCGCATTGGATCGGCATCAGAACTTCGGTGCTGGCCGTCAGCGCAGCTTGCGTAAGTTGCCCGAGCGATGGTGGGCAATCGATCAACACATAATCGAAGCTGCTCATGCCCGCATCCAAATGCTGTCTTAACGTAGCAGAGTGGCTCAGTTCGCCGCGCTCCAATCGATCGACGTCGACGAAGCTGCGGCTGCCAGGCAGCAATTGCAATTTCTCCCAGCGCGTCGCCAACAGACTTTCGCTCAGCGGAGTCTCTAGCAGCAGCGGATGGCGTTCCGCAGGCGCAAGTCCCATGCCGCTAGTTGCATTACATTGCGGATCAAGATCGATCAACAACGTCTGTTCGCCCGCCTTCGCCAATCCAACCGCCAGATTGATCGCAGTGGTCGTCTTTCCCACTCCACCTTTTTGATTGGCAACACAAATGATGCGACCCACTCGACGGAACTTTCAAGTTGAATGAACACTCGTCCTCAATAACATTCGTACTCGTACTCAATCGCATTCGTACTCGTACTCGTACTCAATGAAATGGTACTCGTACTCGTACTCGAACCGCTCAGTAGCAGAGTACGAGTACCGGCTTGCGCCTGAGTACGAGCACGAGTACGATTTTTCGGGGCGCCGCGAGGCGACTTGCGCACCGCAGCAAACACAAGTTCTCTAGCAGAACGGACGCTTTGTCGCAAACGCGGTTTGCTCGAACTTGAGTGGCACGGGTGGCACTGTCGATTTCGGGTGCCACTGGCATTGCCAGTGCGAGCGAAGAACGCGACGCTCACAGGAAAGTAGTCCGTCCAATACGTTGGGCTCGACATGTAACGGCCGAAGTTAGACGTTATCAATGACCGCTGAGTTGAGTGACAAAGAAACCGCTTCGTTGTGGCGAGGCAGATACCAAAAACTTGTCGCAATACTCCAATTGTTCAAAGCCATGGTTGACTCACTGGTCGCAATGTTTTTCGTAGTCTTTGCAGCTTCCAACCGCAACACTTCGGCGACTTTTCGCACGAGAACTATTGTGGTGGGTCAACCACTTTCACTCGAAAATAACCGCCTTCGATCGCACTGGCATTGCCAGTGGCACCCAGTCAACAGCGCTTATCCGAAAAACAAAATGTTGACAGAGCGCTAGCGAGTTGAAGCTCAACGTCGTTCCAACTTCCCTAGAACTCAATCAGGGGCTTGTCAGCGACCGGTTCGAACTCGCCCGCGGTAGTAACCACCGAACTTGCACGGCAAGCGAAAGTCCATTTGCCGCCAAACTCCCGGCAAAGTCTCGCTTAACTGCGTTGCTTGAAACGCTTTGCGTATTGCATGCAACTTTCGTTTCAACTAAAACTCAACACGCGCCGCGGAACAGTTTCTCGGAAATTTCACATTCATTCGGAGATGGTCCATGTCAACATCCTCAGCTTCTGGAGGAACTGCGAACTCGGAGAAAACTTGGTTTGGTCATCCGGTTCAATTAGCGCGGCTCTTCACGACTGAGATGTGGGAACGGTTTGGATACTACGGCATGCGAGCGCTGCTGACGCTGTATCTCGTTCAGTATTTCTTTTTCAAAGACGAAGTCTCCTCAGCTCTCTATGGTGCGTTCACGGCGCTCGTTTATCTCACTCCGCTGTTCGGAGGTTTGCTAGCGGATCGTTACTTGGGCTACAAAAAGTCAGTCAAGTTCGGTGCGATCCTGATGGCTTGCGGCTATCTCGGCCTCTGCTTTGGCGACAATCGAGCGGACCCAATCGCGAAATTGAACGGCGAGACATACATCGTCGAACTGACGAAAGAAATGGTCACTTCCGAAACCGGCACCAAGCCGGAGACCGTCAAGTTCGTTACGATCGATGGCAAGCGTTACAAACTAGCCGGTCAAAAAGATGCTTCGCTCAAACTGCTTTCACCCGACGGTGATGCTTCAGCCGATCTGACCTTCGCGAAAGGTACTTACGACTTCGACGGCAAACGCAATCCGTTCTGGGTCAACCTGATGTTCATGTCGTTAGCCGCGATCATTATCGGCAACGGCTTCTTCAAGCCCAATATCTCCACGATTGTGGGCACACTCTATTCGCCCACCGATCCCCGTCGCGACGGCGGTTTCACGATTTTTTACATGGGTATCAACCTCGGTTCAATGTTCTCGCAACTGCTCTGCCCATGGCTGTACGAAGCGGTTGGTCCTTGGGCAGGTTTCGCTTTAGCTGCTGGTGGAATGCTCTTCTCGTGGTCGCTTTTCCAATTCGATGGCGGTCGACTAAATGGTTTTGGCGAACCACCAGCAGGCGCGACGGTCGGAAAGAACTTGATCATTTACGCATGTTCGATTCTCGCGATTCCAGCCGTCTGGTGGCTGATGAACAATACGCTTGTTTCAGCCCAAACGATCGCTGACATGTCCGAGTCCGCGAAGGGTGAATCGGTTGGCGCGATCGCTTATCTCATGAATTTGCCGCTCCTCGGTAAAATCATGTTCGTGCTGTTTTTTGCAGCGATGATCGGCGTACCGATATGGGCTGCCATCACCGGAACGCTCGTCGAATCGCAGCGGATGTTCGTGGCCGTCGTATTGGTTGTGTTCTCTGTCGTGTTCTGGACGCTCTTCGAACAAGCCGGTTCGTCGCTCACGCTTTTCGCGGATCGAAACACCAACTTGAACATCTTCGGCATCTACAACATGCCGGCTGGTCAAACGCAGTTCTTCAACGCTTTGTTCATCGTGGTGTTCGCCCCGATCTTCTCGATGCTGTGGACCTCACTTGGTCGCCGCGGTCTGGAACCATCAACTCCCGTCAAGTTCGCGGTCGCGCTGATCTTGGTCGGAGCCGGGTTCTTGGCCCTCGTTTTCGGTTCGCAGTTTGCCAACGGTGACTTCCGAGTTCCTTTGTTCTGGCTCGCTTTCGCTTACCTCATCCATTCGGTCGGCGAGCTGTGTTTGTCGCCAGTTGGTCTTTCGATGATTACCAAGTTGTCGATGCCCAAAGTTGTCGGGCTGATGATGGGAGTTTGGTTCCTGTCGTCCGCGATGGCTCAGTACGTCGGCGGGATCGTGGCCCAGTTCGCTGCGGTGGAAACGGTCGGCGGCGAAGTGACCAACCCTGAACAATCGCTGGCTGTCTACGTAGGTGTCTTCAAGACCATCGGAATCTGGGGATGCGCGATCGGCGTCGGCTTGCTGGTCGTGTCACCGCTGCTGAAGAAGATGATGAACGGCATCAAGTAATCTTCTAGATTGTCCCCGAAGACTCAGCGCCAGCAACGTCCGTTGCGGCGCTAACTGGGCGAGTGTTGAAATAAGCGATCGCAGCTCCTGCGATCGCTCCGAACAGATGCCCGTCCCAGGAAATCCGCTGATCTAAACTCGGCAACACGCCGAACAGCAGCGTCGATCCGTAAAGAAATCCAACCAGGATCGCGATCCCCAGTGGCACGAGTCGCTTCTCAAGCAATCCAGCCACGATCAAGAACGCGATCAGACCGTAGATCAACCCGCTCGCGCCAACATGCGTCGAACTTGAACGGCCCAGCAACCACAGCAGCCCGCCGCCGAGCAGAACCAACTCCGCGACGACTTGCCAACTGCTGGCGCGCGAGCCAGCTAGCAATGTAAGCAGGATCGCCAGGGGAATCGTATTGCTCAGTAGGTGACCGATGCCCGCGTGCAAGAACGGCATCAGCGGAATTCCCACAAAGCCGCCCACAGTCCGCGGGCGAAGTCCCCAAGCGTTCAGATCGATCGGCAAGACCAAGTCCAGCAACCACACGGCCCACAGCACACCGATGAAGACCACAATACCGCGAAACTCTTCTCGAATCGTATGCTGCATCGTAGCCGGCTGACTGAAAGAAACTGCTAGCTTTTAAAACTGCCGACTAAACCGCTGACTAAAACGGTGTGTCATCGTCGTCTTCATACGCGGCTTCGGCAAACGAATCGTTCGCGTCTTTGGAACTGACCGGCACGTTGCCGCTCAGCGAGCGGAAGGAAGTCGCTTCGCAGCTTAAAAAATACTTCACGTCAGCAGTCGGGTCTTTCTGCCACTTGCGACCGCTCAATCGATAATTGACTTCGATTTCGTCGCCAATCTTGAGACTGTCCGCCTGATCACACGCGTCCTGCACAAATTCGACCGGAATATAGTTAGCAAACCGACCGTTATCTTGTTCGAGCACTACCAATCGCTTTCGAAAACCTTTTTGGCCAAAAGTCTTCGTCTCTTCGATCACGTGCACGAAACCCCGCACCTTTGCGTCGCTCATTTTCTACCTCGCTAATTTCCCCGATTCGAACAAGCTCATAGCATACACTTTGCAAAACGGCCTGCGTAGCAGAGATGACGCGTTCGAGTTGCTAGCAATTCGTTTCAATCTGTTTTAGTGTGGCTTAAGTACTAGGGTGGCCCGCTTCGAAGCTTTGCGAAGGGCGTGGGGGAAGCGAAGAAACGCTTCACGCAGTTACTCAAATTCGAAGCACGTCAGCACCGCGATCCTTCGTTGATCGGATCATTTCTCCCAAAGCACCTCGCACTTCCCACGCCCTTCGAAACTCTGGGCGTGCCTGGCTGTGCGAAGAATAGCAGTTTCTGATTTTGCGTCGACTTTTTCTTGATCGGCTTTTGTTCTCAGTCGCAACGCGATGACATGCCCTCGCGTTGCGACTAAAGCATCTGAAGCTCATGAAGCGCTGGTGGCGGGGCGATGTTGGGCCCTCCCCGGAAAGCTCGCGGGGCTCGCTTTCCGACCCTCCCATGAACGGAGGTCGTCCAGCTTTTAAGTCGTTTGGCAGATGGACTAGGGGCGTTGCTAGCATAGGGAAAAGCGACCTTCGCATGGATAGCAACACGCACTACAAAGTGCGTTGATTTCGTCGTCACACCACACGGAGGTCGCTGTGAGTTTAGCCGAACTGACATTGTCAAAAAACCCAGTACAAACGATTTCCGCTTCCGGAATCAGATTCTCACTGGCAGAAAATCGGACAGAAGCTAGAAGATGATCATCTCGCTAAGGTGATTGAGCGGCAAGTAAACAAACTTGACCGCTCAATGTTAGACGCTTTGTACGACGGTCGTGGTGATGAACCGTATGATCCAGTACCGCTTCTGAAGATGGCGCTCTACCAGTATTTGACTGGCAATCAGTCGCCGGCCAAGTGGAAACACAAAGCGCGTGACCACGACGAGATGAAGTGGTTAGGACGAGGTTACGTTCCCTCCCGAACGGCTTGGTACAACTTCCGTGATCGAGTCGGTCGTGTTATTGAAGAAGTTCATAATCAGATCGTTCAAAGAGCCGTTGATGAGGAATTGGTTGATGCAACAATAGGCATCCTGGACGGCACTGCGATCGCAGCCTGTGCATCGCGTCATCGAATGATCAACCGCCCAACGCTCGACAAACGTATCGAGATTCTCAGTGCGACCATTGCGGAAACGTTTACAGAGGAATTACCCAATTGGGTTCCCTCTACAGCATCGGGGCGACACGAACTGGCTCAGAGAATGGAGCTAGCCTCCGAAGTCTTAAATCAACGTATCGACGCCAACGCAGAAAAAGCCAGCGACAGACGCAAGAATCCTGACAAGATCGTGGTGAGTATCAGTGATCCAGACGCGCCACTTGGCCGCGACAAAATGAAAGTGTATCGGCCCATGTACACAGCGCAGTTTATGGTCGCTCCTTTCAGTTATTTAACACTGTCGTACTGCTGCCAATCAGCCTGCACTGATTCCGGAACACTGGCTCCCATGATCGACAAAACACAGGCCCTAGTCGGCGGTCGATTGAAGACAGTTGAAGCTGACGGCGGATACAGTTCCATCCTCGACCTAAGAGCATGTCAGAATCGAAACATCGAATTACTTGCTCCCGTCGATTCGAACCCTTCCCATACATCAAAACAGAAGTCGGACTCAGCGCAAATAACGAGAGAGGACTTCACGTGGGATGCAGAGAACAATTTCTATCGCTGCCCAAACGGTAAGGTACTTAAGTATCTCGATAGAGGGCGCAAGCGGCGACAGGGCGGACAATTTCTGTGGGAGAGTCGATACCGAAGCGATCCTGCAGATTGTCAAGGCTGTCCGCTTTTAGCTAACTGTTTAAGAGCCGGGGCGACAAGCAAAACACTAAAGCGACTTGAGGGCCAAGAGCTTGTTGACCAACAGCGACAAAAGATGGCTGACCCATCCGTCCAAAAGCGTTTTAGGCTACGTGGCCAAACCGTTGAGCTTGTCTTCGCGGATGCCAAAGGTAATCGACAAATGACTCGCTTCCACGGACGAGGCCTAGCTCGCGCTCGCGCAGAAACCGGCTTGCTAGTCGTTGCACAAAACCTACTGAGGCTTGATAGAATCGAAAGGAAAGCCACAAACCCCAGCAATAAAACAACTTAAAAGCTGGACGACCTCAACGGGAGGTAAAGGGGTCAGTCCCTTCGTAGCTGGACTCGCCAGAGTTCAGGCACGCGCCGATTGATGATCCCCGGAGTCTGGTGGATGCGGGTGCGGACGATCCCGAAGTCTGGCGACTCCGGCAACGGGAAGCGGGCAGTTACCGAAGGGTGTCCCTTCGTAGCTGGACTCGCCAGAGTTCAGGCACGCGCCGATTGATGATCCCCGGAGTTTGGTGGATGCGGGTACGGAGGCAGACCGTCACCGAAGTCTGGCGACTCCGGCTACCGAAAGCGGGCAGTTACCGAAGGCTGGCGAATGAGGATGCGGAAGGAGTTGAAGCGGCCCTCCCCGGAAAGCTCGCGGGGGCTCGCTTTCCGACCCTCCCATGATATGGGAGGGTTAAGGGTTAAGGGGTTAAGGTTTAGGCGGTTAGGTGGTAGGCTCGGTACCACTGGACGAACTTGGCTATGCCGGTCTCGATCGACGTGGCGGGGCGGAAGCCGATGACGCGCTCGAGGTCGCTGACATCGGCGTACGTTTCTGCGACATCGCCAGGTTGCATGGGTAACAGATTCTTCTTCGCAACTCGACCCAACGATCGCTCGAGAACTTCGATGAAGTGTGCTAGTTCAACGGGTTGGTTGTTGCCGATGTTGTACACGCGATACGGACATTGGCCGCTGCCAGGGTCCGGGTGGGTGCTGTCCCAGTTCGCGTTGCTCTCCGGCATGACATCGACTAACCGCACGAGAGCTTCGACAATATCGTCGACATAAGTGAAGTCGCGGCGCATCTTGCCTTCGTTGAAAACGTCGATCGGGCGATCTTCAACAATCGCTTTCGTGAACAGATACAGCGCCATATCGGGGCGACCCCATGGCCCGTACACCGTAAAGAATCGCAGCCCAGTTGTCGGCAACTGATACAGGTGGCTGTACGTGTGCGCCATCAACTCATTCGCCTTCTTCGTGGCGGCGTAAAGACTGACTGGATGATCGACGTTGTGATGCACGGAGAACGGTTGGACTTTGTTCGTACCGTACACGCTGCTGCTGCTGGCGTACATCAGGTGACCGACGCCCGTGTGGCGGCAGCCTTCGAGTATATTGCAGAAGCCGACCAAGTTGCTTTGCACGTAAGCCTCGGGGTTGGTCAGCGAGTACCGTACACCGGCTTGCGCGGCCAAGTGAGCGACGCGTTCAAATCGATGTTCGTCGAACAATCGCTTCATCGCAGACGCATCGGCCAAGTCGGTCTCAACGAACTGAAAACCCGCCAGCGGCAGGAGCTGCGACAATCGATCGCGTTTCAATTGGACGCTGTAGTAGTCGTTCAAGTTGTCGAGACCGACGACTTGTTCGCCACGAGCAATGAGAGCTCGAACCAGGTGAAAGCCGATAAAACCGGCTGCACCTGTGACCAGAATTTTGCGCACTGAAACAATCCTTTTACGCCTAGCGTTTCGTCACAGCATCGCGGAGGCTTGCAACACACACGCCTGCACGATCTCGTCGTGCTCCAAAGGATAATCGTAAACCCGCTCGCCGCGAATGGCGGCTGCGAAACTGAGCAGATCGCCGTCGTATCGGCCCGTGCTCTCGGGTAATGCGACGACTTGCGTGCCTTTACGAAATTCGCCCTGGGGCCGATCGAGCGTGAGCGTCAGTTGCGGCGGTTCGAGCGGCTCGATTTCAATCGTGCCCTGAGTTCCACACACCGTGAATTGGCGGCGACGACCTCCGTTGACTTCCACCACGCTGCTGCGAATCGTCGCCGTGGCTCGCGGGTATTCGAAGACAGCCAAGCAGTTGTCGTGCAGGTCGTCGAGTTGCGGTTGCGTGTTGCGGTTGATGGCGGTCACGCGCGTCGGTGCGCCCAGCAGTTTCACGACGGCGTCGATCAAGTGACAGCCGAGTTCGAACATGGATCCGCCTCGATAGCGCGCCAACTCAGCTCGATCCGCTGCCGCAACTTGTTTACTGATCACTCCGTGGATTTCGAAGATCTCGCCCAGCCATCCATTCTTGGCGGCAGCGAACAGGAATTGAAACGCAGGGTTGCTGCGGAACATATAGCCGAGCTGGATCAGGCATTTTTGTTTGTCTGCCAGTGCGAGCACGCGTCGCCAGTGGTCCATCGAAGCGCCGGCGGGTTTGTCGAGGTGGATGTGTTTGCCTGCGCCGAGACACTGTTCCGCAGTCGCCAGCAGGTTGTCGATCTCGGTTTCGACGAGCACGAGTTGCAATCCGGGCTGTGCGAGCAGTTCGCGTTCGCTCATCCATGGGATGTTTTTGTAAGTCGCCGTGTTCTCAACTTTCGCTCGTCGCTCCGCGTCCGCTTCGACAACTCCGACAACTTCGAAATCGTCCGTCAGTTTGCGAACCGCGTCCATCTTGCCGCTCGCATGCGCGTGTATCGTGCCGATCTGCCCCACGCGTATCTTCGCCGGCTGCAGCGAGCGTGTTGCAGCTTGAGCGTTCGGGATTAGCGATGTCATGAGCGGCGTCGCGAGAGCTGAAGTCATCGCGGAGCGGAT
>JBGSOM010000236.1:0-12979 GCA_041739135.1 Pirellulaceae bacterium | reverse complement strand
ACTGCTCCGATTCCCACATGCATCCCCAATCCAGCCAGCAGTACTATCGGCCTAAGACGTCGGTTCCAGACCAGCAAGCAGAAACTGACCTCCCACATGATTGTCCCTAGCGACAAGGCATGGGTTGCAATGGGCCATGCTGCCAGAAATGTCATATCCAATGATTGGTATTCGTAATTGGCTAGAGCATTCCAAACTGCATCGCCACGCCACCATGTTTCACCTTGTAGCTTTGATAGGCCTGCAAACACATAGATGACACAGAGATGGAGTTGAATCAGTCGACTCGCTACATTCGCCATAACGGATGCTGTGGGCTGCGACTTGCCGCGCCAATTACGAATCAGTGCATCGACTGAAAGTGAAGCAGCACAAGGCGACAACATCAAGTACATCACAAGCATGCACAATATTTGATCAAGACCAAAATTAGCCAACATAGCTCGATGTGCATAGGAAACGGCGATCACCCAACTTAGAACGGAAGTAACTCGTGTAAACAGTCCTACGAAAAACGAGAAAATGACGAAACAACAACTGATGTGAACCAGAAATTTCCAATCTTCCGGGACATACCACCAAAAAGACATTGCGTAGCCACCCTCCTGAAGCGACTTGACGAGCGCTGAGTTGTTGAACCCTAAGTCGCCAAAGAAAGCGTCAAAATGCAGGCCCCAAACAAGATGGGAGTACATGAGCATGCCGCCCGCCAGCACCCTCGCAACACAAAGGTGGAAAGAGTCGATCGGAGTAAACCAGAACCGCTCCCAACTCGTAATCGAATCATTAATGCATGCTGAGATAGCAGCAAACACTGCTACAACCACCTTGGCTGCTATCATCCTTCAGGTCCCAAATCAGCAGCGGGCCCAATGCTGTTGGAATTCGGCGAACCCAACCGATCCTCCACCACAACCGCCACGCCAGCGCCACTCATGCCCGACGAGGTTTCGCTAACCGAACGGTAGCGACCAAGCGGGGTATGGCGATATCTATGCGGGTCAGTCAATCTGCCGCCTACTAGAATTTGTTCGCGAGTACTCGGGTCGTGGGTGACGTGGTCAAGCGTTATCCAGGAATCTTCTGCGTCTTGGTCTTTAGCAATTTGAATCGCATAAGCTCCCGCAACGGAGTTTCGAAGCTCCTCGTTGCTTGGATTTATGCTTCCGAAAAACTCAGTAAGCATGAAGTATCGGTGGTAGAGCAACCGAGGCCAATGTTTCTGACGGTCGGGCAATCGTCCCCATTGTCGATTACTGGAGTCCAGGACAGTGTACTCCAGCAGTGAGCTAGAACCCGGATCCGGTGCAAAATAGTGATAGCCATGGTTCAAATAGGCTACCTGAAGATATGGACGAAAAAAGTAGAAAAGTTCGGTGATGGATGAAGGCGTAGGCGGGATCGAAGCCGGAGCGATCACGATCGCGCACAAGTGAAAAACAATAAGAATACTGGCAGTAAATCTAACCATTTTTTTCAATGGAAAAGTCATAGCGCTATCCAAACTATGATTACAAAAAGCCTAACACCTGCAGTGCATAAGAATCGGGGCTGCAGCATCAACGGCTACAACCCCGAAATCCCATAGAAAACTGATAAATCGGCTCTTTCGGCAAAGACGAAAGTCACCGCTGAATCAACAGCACCGAGGTGCTCGAGAGCATTCAAAACAACCTAGCTGAACTACCGAGCAGCGACCTGCATAGTCGTCATGCCAGGTGTCTTTATGACCAGTTCACCGTGCTCTAAAGCAACGTCAAGGCTCGTAAGTTGACCTGCTTCGATCGCAATGCTCTTCTCAACCGAAGCGCTGCCCACATTGACTTGGACCAAGTAGCGATAGGCAGTTGTGGCATCAGCTACAGGAATTCGCCACGCACGCTTTTCGCCAGCTTGCGGCATTTCCTTGCCGTGAAGCATGACAATCGCCTCGCTTGGCACGTTCATTGCCAGTTTCGCGAAGAGCTTGGCATCTTCAGCATTGCGAGCTACAAGCTCTTTTCCATTTAGCTCAAAGTTGTAGGTAACCGTTGCGCCAGAGCGAAGGGTAATGACTTCGTTCTTTACAATTCCGTCTACTTCAACTTGCACGGTGTATTGATGATCCTTATCAAATGCAGATAGGGGAACTGACCAACTGCGCGTCGTTCCAGCGTTGGTCATCTGCCTGTCCATCAGCTTAACCTTTGCGCCTAGCGGAACTTCCAGCGTCAGCTTGGCGGTAGGCGTGACTGTGTTAGATGAAAGGTAGCAGCGACCATTGATACAAGTCGTCGAAGGCTTGACGACAGCAGGCTGAATGACAGGACTCGAAATCACCGCAGGCGAATGGTGGATTTCCGGGGTATAGACTGGATGGTGCGTCACTGTCGGATAAACAACTGTATGGTGAACCACAGGGTGATGAACAACATGGCTGTAAATTACGTGACCGCTTCCGCTCGATCCGCTGCTTCCCGATGAGCCATGGCTACCCCACGATCCGCTGCTTCCCGATGACCCATGACTACCCCACGATCCGCTGCTTCCCGATGAGCCACTACTACCTGAAGAACCGCGAACTATCCAAGTCCCACTGCTTCCCGAAGAACCGCTGCTTCCATGGCTACCCCACGACCCGCTGCTTCCCGACGATCCGTGACTTCCCGACGATCCACTGCTCCCACGTGAGCGTCGACCGAATAGTTGAGCTTGCGTACTTTCAGCAATGATCGCTAAAAACGTTACTGCCGAAAGAAATCCAACCGCACTCACCCTCATTGACCTAGAATTAGTCATCGACATTCCAATCTCCTTGACGACATGGTGATACAACTCTGGCGCGTACTCATGTTCTAACTAACCGAACTTCCTGCGTCGAAACTACCAAATGCTTGCAGACTCTCGCACCGATCGAAGGAGGTTAATCCCCGTATCTGCTTCCGTATTTAACGTCTGCGCTAAGGTAACTCGTGCGGACGAACCTGAGTAATTGGTGGCGTTATAACGCCGCAGATAGGCAAAATCAACTATCGATTTGGTAATTTTGCGAAAAGAAGTAAACAGGCAAAGAAATGACGGCACGCCCGTTAATTTAGGCAAACTGCAAATTACCCAGATCTACAATTGGAGCCTTTTTGGTGAATAGATGCAATTGCATAGTAACAATTTCCACCGCTTGCTTTGTGAGCTCTTGAGAAGCTTACAACTGCTCGGCAAAAAAGGGGCTTTGGCAAAGTGCTTATCGACCGCCTATTCCACCTGATTTACCAGCGATCGACCCATGAACGCGCTCTGAATCGAACCGAACACACTGTCTTCGGAAACCTCTCCATTTACCGTAACCAGTAAGCCTTGTGCTTGGTAATAGTCAAGCAAGGGTGCTGTCTGCGTTCTGAAAACCCGGAGTCGTTCGACTATCGCTCGACTCGTGTCGTCTCTGCGATTTTCAACCGACGCTCGCTTCAATAACCGCTCAACTAACACACTCTCGCCAACTTCCAAACTGAGCACGAGATCGACGCGCTGATTCTTGCGAGCCAAATGCTCGTCGAGCAACTGAGCCTGCACAATGGTCCTCGGAAAGCCATCAAACAGGCAACCGGAATCACAGTCGGGTTCTTCCAAGCGTCGCGACACGATGCTCATTACCAGATGATCCGGCGCCAGCTTACCCGCAGCCAAATGCTCACCGATCCACTTCGCTTCAGCTGTCTCTTGAAGAACCAACTCACGCAGTAGCATTCCAGTCGACAGCTGGGGTACACCCAGCCACTCGACCAACCGCTTACACTGCGTCCCTTTGCCCGCGCCAGGTGGACCTATGAAAATTACCCGCATCGGCCGCCCCATACATGTTGAAATCAGCTTGCATCTCAAACTTGTAAAACGACCTACGACTCAAGTAATCCGCGGTAGTTCCTCATCAGCAAGTGGTTATCAATCTTCTGAATCAAATCAAACGCAACGCTCACCGCGATCAACAATCCGGTTCCGCCGTAGAACGACGCGACCGAGAATGGCACATCGAGTTGCAAGTTCACAACGATCGGCACTATCGCAACCACCGAAAGAAATGCAGCACCTACATAAGTGATACGGACCATCACTTTTTCCAGATAATCCGCCGTCCGCTTACCAGGACGATAGCCTGGAATGAACGTGCCGTGATCCTTGAGATTCTCAGACATTTCCTTCGGATTGAACGTAATTGACGTCCAGAAATAGCAGAAGAAGAAAATCAGCAGAACGTAAAGAACGATGTAAGTCAGCGACTGGCCGTTCGTGAACGCGTTACCCAGAGCTGTGAAGAACTCGATAGCAGTTTTATTCTGAAACCAAGTCGCGACCACGCCGAAAAGCAAACCAGGAAGCATCAGCAAACTGCTCGCAAAAATGATCGGCATCACACCTGCTTGGTTCAAACGCAGGGGCAGATACTGCTTAGTTCCACCGTAGACGCGTCGTCCGCGAACGTGCTTTGCACTTTGCGTTTGTATGCGCCTTTGCCCGAGCGTAATGAAAACCACGCCGAACACCACCGCCACAAACAACGCCGCTAAAACGATCAACTTGTCGGGCCCAATCGCACCCGAAGAACCGCTGAGCTCAGTCGTCATGTTCTGACGCAACTCATAAAGCGCTTTAGGCATCTGAGCCAAGATACTTGCCATGATTAGCAGGCTGATCCCGTTACCAATTCCATACTCGTCAATCTGCTCGCCCAGCCACATCAGAAAAACAGTTCCGCAGGTCATGATGGCGATGGCAGTTAATTGCCATCCAAAATGCAGCGTCTGAGTTCCTGAAGCATAAAACTGGGGTGCGACAGAGTTAGGATCACTCATGATCACATATCGCAAGAAGACCCAGCTCTGGATGATGCAAAGAAACACTGTCAGATAACGAGTGTACTCATTAATCTTCTTCATCCCGGTTTGGCCTTCTTTACGCAACTGCTCAATCGGCTTCCAGACGCTTCCCAGCAACTGAAAAACAATCGAGGCAGAAATGTAAGGCATAATGCCAAGGCCGAAGATCGTAATCTGACGCAAATCGGTTGCGGCAAACACGCTGAACTTCTCGAGCAGCGTATTCATCTCGTTCCCGGCGGCGGCTCCGACCGACTCACGGATCATTGGCAGACGAATTTGATAGCCAACTCGGTAAACCGCCAGCAGCGCAAGAGTCAGAACAATCTTCTGACGTAATTCAGGTATCGCGAAGATAACCCTGAGTTTTTCTAACATAGGTTAGGCTCCCAACTTTCGTCGCCCGTCCCAGTTGGCAACTTGGCTCCGGCGGAACCTAACCTTGCCGACCGGCGTCGATTAGCTCTTTGTATCCTGCTTGACCAAGTACGCAACGCGCTCCTTCGGAGTACGTTTTACTCTCAGCTCAGTCACTGTTCCACCGGCAGCGGAAATCTTTTCCTTAGCCGACTCGCTAAAGCGATGCGCCGAAACAGTCAACGCCTTATCCACTTCGCCGTCCCCAAGAATCTTGATCACGTCAAAAACCTTCTTGACGATCCCTTTCTCCTGCAGGGACTTCGGTGAAATCTCTTCACCCGCAGCGAACTCTTCGCTCAAACGACCGACGTTGACTGCGATAACCGTCAAAGCGTAGCGATTATGGAAACCACGCTTCGGAATCCGGCGAATCATCGGCAGGTCACCACCTTGGAAGGCGGGATGCCGTGAGTAACCACTACGCGACTTGTGGCCGTTGTGTCCGCGTCCAGCCGTCTTACCTTGGCCCGTACCGGGACCGCGACCAAGTCGGCGCGGCTTGCGATTCTTTACAATTCCATCATTAACTTGATCAAGTCTCATGACAACTTCACCCCACGCAATCGCTCGACGTCTTCGCGAGTCCGCAATTGCTTCAATGCATCAAATGTGGCTTTAACAAGAACCGATGGATTATTCGATCGGAAACTCTTCGACAAGATGTCTTTCAAACCTACCGCTTCGCAAACCGAGCGAACGGCTGGGCCAGCAATAATACCAGTACCAGGGCTCGCTGGCAGCAAAATGACTTTCGCAGCTCCGAAACGACCGATTACAGCATGCGGGATGGTTCCATTTACGATCGGAACATCAATGTTGCTGTGGTTAGCCTGCTTCTGTGCCTTGGTAACGCTTGGCGGAACTTCGTTCGCTTTACCGTAACCGTAACCAGCGCGACCTTTGCCATCGCCTACAACGACCAGTGCAGCAAAGCTGAATCGGCGTCCGCCCTTTACGACCGCAGCACAGCGCTTGATCTTCAAGACACGTTCGATGCCGCCATCGCCTTGTGATTGTTCAACTACGTTTGCCACAACAACAGACTCCGATTAGTTGGACGCGCCAACACAAAACCTACCGACTAAAACTCTACGCCACCCGCACGAACAGCATTCGCAAACGCAGCCACGCGACCGTGGTACTTGCTGCTACCGCGGTCCAGACAAGCCTTGAGAACACCAGCAGCCTTCGCTTTCTCAGCGATCACTTGACCGACTTTGACTGCGGCGTCGCAATTACCACCCACACCATCAAAACCCTGATCTTTGCTTGACGCTGAGAACAGCGTGCGGCCGCTCTCGTCGTCAATCACCTGGCATCCGAAATGCTTCAGTGAGCGCGAAACACTCAGACGCGGACGCTCAGCGGTTCCACGAACGGTCTTGCGAACGCGAAATTTTCGACGTTGACGCTGCGTGTTAATGATCTTCTTAATTTTCATAGGGCACCAGCCGCTATTTCCGTTACCAAGTAATTACAGTGAAATATCAATTTGACTAGGTCGCCGACTTACCAGGTTTGATCTTAACGACTTCACCCTGGTAGCGAATTCCCTTGCCCTTGTACGGCTCCGGCTTGCGAAGTGACCGCACTTCAGCAGCGAACTGGCCAACCTTCTGCTTGTCACAGCCCTTTACGACGATGTGCGTCTGGTCAGGACAAGTAACTTCGAGCCCGGCAGGAATTTCTTTCTTCAGTTCGTTGGCGTAACCAACTCGCAACTGAAGCACCTTACCTTGAACCGCGCAGATGTAGCCCACACCCACGACTTCTAATCGCTTCTCGTAACCATCCTTGACACCCAGGATCATGTTATTGATCACCGCTCGCGTCAAGCCGTGCAATTCACGCGACGTTCGCTCGTCGTCGCGACGGGTGACCGATACGGAGCTGCCGCCTTCGTCGACCGCAACGAGAACCTCTGGACGATGCACGAACTGCAACTTGCCCTTTGGACCTTCGATTGAAACGATCCGATCGTCGACGCTAACTTTAACGCCAGCGATAACCGGAACAGCTTTTTTACCAATTCGTGACATGACTTAGCCAACCGCTAACATGCTATGGATCAAAACGCGAGGCTAACAGACCTCGCACAAAACCTCACCACCAATATTCTTTTGCCGTGCCTCGCGATCACTGACCACACCGGAGCTGGTACTAATGATCGAAATGCCCAAGCCGTTCAGCACCGGACGGAGGTCGCGACTCTTGCTGAACACCCGACGTCCGGGCTTGCTAACGCGACGGATCGTCTGAATAACACGTTCACCGTTAGGGCCGTATTTCAGCTCAATGCGTAGCTTCTTAAAGGGCTCGTCGCCCTCAATTTCCTTAAAGTCCCAGATGTAGCCCTCACGTTTGAGGACGTCCGCTACTCCAACCTTAACCTGCGACAGTGGAACGTCGACAAATTGTCGTTCCACGCGTACAGCGTTACGAATGCGAGTGAGCATATCTGCAATAGGGTCGGTCATCATGGCGTCAGTGTCCCCTTACAACTACCAGCTTGCCTTGCGAACACCGGGAATTAAGCCTTGGTCTGCCAATTTGCGGAAGCAAATACGGCAGATACCAAACTTACGATAGACCGCACGCGGCCGGCCACAGAGCTTGCAACGATTCTCACGCCGCACCGCAAATTTCGGTGTGCGATTCGCCTTTGCGATTTTGCTTTTGCTTGCCACGGGATAGGTTTCCCCGCTAATCCAAATGTCTAGTTAAATCGAACGTTATGAGCCACATTTACACTCGCTGAATTCCTACGAAACACAGCTCGCGGTGCTGCCTAAGCAGCGTTTTCCTTCTTGCCGGCTTTGAACGGCATTCCCATCAACTCCAGCAACAACAGCGCGTGATCATTCTCAGTAGCTGTAGTGCAGACGGTGATGTTCATCCCTTGCGGTTTGGTGTATTTGTCCGGATTCAACTCCGGAAATACCAACTGCTCCTGCAGTCCCAAGCTATAGTTCCCCTGGCCATCAAACGCCGTGCGGCTGATGCCACGAAAGTCACGCACTCGAGGCAATACGATACTGATCAAACGATCCAGAAACTCGTACATCCGAGCTCGTCGCAACGTGACCTTGCAACCGATCGGCATCCCCTCACGAAGTTTGAATCCCGCAATTGACTTGCGCGATAACGTCATGATCGGACGCTGACCTGCAATGTCAGCCATCGCGTCGAAGGCAATCTCCAGGTTCTTCTTATCCGCCACCGCCGAGCCGACACCCATGTTGATAACGATCTTCGTTACCTTGGGAATCGCCATCGGATTCGTGATACCCAACTGCTTGGACAACTCCGGGCGAATTTCGTCTTGGTAGCGCTGTTGTAAGCGAGGGGCCATGGCCGAAAATCCTACTACAATCTCAACAAAATTTTGATCTACTCGACATCGCGTCGAGCCACATTATTCAAACTATCCGTATTTCAACTAAGCAGCGAAACCTGCCAAGCCGTTAGCTCTGCGCGTACTTGGGATTCGGTCCAGCCAACATACCCATCGCTGCACCGCTCTTCTTAGCAAAACGCTCTTTACTGCCATCCTTCAGGAATCGCACGCCAACCCGGGTTCGCTTGCCAGTCTCAGGACAAATCAACATCACGTTGCTGACACTGACGCCCATTTCCTTGCTCAAGCGTCCACCCTGAGGATTCTTGCCACTACGCTTAACGTGCTTGTAAGCCTTGTTGACGCCCTCGACAACAACGCGACCCTTCTCGCGGTCCAACTTCAGCACCTTGCCACGAGCGCCTTTGTCGACTCCGCGAATAACCAATACTTCATCACCCACGCGGATCAACATCAGACCACCTCGTTTGCCAAACTGACAATCTTCATAAAGTTTCGATCACGCAGCTCGCGGGCCACCGCACCGAAGATGCGAGTTCCACGAGGGTTTGAGTCTTTGTCGATCAAAACCACTGCATTGTTATCAAAGCGGATGTAGCTACCGTCCGGCCGCCGAGTCGGGTGACTGCAACGTACTACCACAGCTCGAACAACCGCTTTTTTCTTGATCTCACTCGCCGAGTTCACACTCTTGACCGAGCAAATAATCACATCGCCAATTCCAGCGTAGCGACGGCGGCTTCCACCGAGCACCTTGATGCACATCACTTCACGTGCACCCGTGTTGTCAGCTACAGCCAGTCGTGTTTCTTGTTGTATCATGCTTCACCAAAACCATCGGTTCGAATCTCAAACCCAATCGCTCACTTCGCAGTTCTTCAGCCAACCGACATCGCTGCCGGGGTAGCCAACTGCGAGCCTCCCAGCTATTCCGCTGGAGTCTCACCAACCAACTGATCAATCGTCGACGTCAACTCATTGGAGCTACTGCGACGCGCCTCACGCAACGCAGCCATATCGACTTCTTTACTCTTCTCGACAACTCGGACCAACGTCCAACGCTTCAGTTTGCTCAACGGTCGGCTCTCGCGGATTTCTACTAAATCCCCAGAAGCAGATTCGTTGTTCTCGTCATGCACATGACAAACAGATCGACGCTTGATGTATTTGCCGTACTTGGCGTGACGGATGGTGCGGTTAATCTCAACGCGGCGAGTCTTCGCTGCCTTGTCGCTGGTAACCACTCCAATCAAAACTCTGGCTGGCATGTTGGGCCTATAAATCTGTCACTACGTTTTACTGAACCGAATCGGAGCCTCGCAGCATCCGACTCACCATTACTTCTTAACCGCCCGAATTCGTTCGCCTTGCAGCGTTCGGATGCGTGCAATCAAACGACGATTGCGACGTACTTCACTCGGTGCATCCAATTTTTCAGTCTGCGATTGAATTCGCAAACGAAACAACTGAGTGGCCGCGTCTTTGGCGGTTAACTCGAGCTGCTCGTCGCTCATCTCTCGCAATTCACTTAACTTCGACATCACAAACCTCTAAGTCTTTAACTAAGCCGGACGCCGACGAACCAATCGCACAGGAATCGGCATCTTAGCCGCCAAGCGTGCAAAGCACACCTTCGCCTGTTGCTCGGTCACACCACCCAGCTCGTACAGTACAGTTCCGGGACGGATAACGGCGACCCAGTGTTCTGGCTCCCCTTTACCCTTACCCATTCGAGTTTCCAAAGGCTTGGACGAAATCGGTTTGTCTGGGAAGATCCGGATGTACAAACGACCCTCACCGCGCACATACTGCTGCGCTGCGATACGACCCGCTTCAATCGTCCGTGCCTTCAACCAACCACCCATCGTTGCTTGCAAACCAAAGTCGCCAAAAACAACCTTGTTGCCGCGGGTAGCATTACCTTTTATACGCCCTCTTTGGCTTTTTCGATGCATTACTCGCTTGGGCATCAGCGCCATCGTTAGCGTCTCCCGCGTAAGAACCTTGATTAACCCAGACTTGAACCCCAATGTTGCCTTGCGGAGTTGACGCCTCTGCAAAGCCGTAATTAATCTTCGCTTGGATCGTGCTCAACGGCAAAGCCCCAGCGTTAGCCTTCTCGCGGCGAGCCATTTCAGCTCCACCCAATCGGCCAGCTAACTGAACCTTGATACCCTTCGCACCTGCATCCATCGTCGTTTCAATCGCACGCTTCATCGTACGACGGAAGTTGGCACGCTTCATCAATTGCTGAGCAATCTCCTCAGCAACCAATTGAGCCTGGATCTCCGGTCGCGATACTTCCTCAATCTTGAGGTTGACCCGCCGTCCGATCAACGATTGCAGCTCTTCCTGCAACGTCTCAACTTCTTGACCCTTCTTGCCAATGATCAAACCAGGACGAGCCACGAACAGCATCACACGAACTTCATCGCGAGTGCGCTCGATCTCAATCCGATCGATACCAGCATTTCTATAATTTTGCTTCTTCGGGTGCTTCTTAATAAAGTCCCGAATTCGTTGGTCTTCAACCAGAAGCTCAGCAAATTCCTGCTTGGAGGCGTACCAACGACTCTTCCAGCCCATGACTACGCCGGTACGAAAGCCGATCGGATTTACCTTTTGTCCCATAACACATTCTCGCTTCCGAAAGCCGTTTTGGCGAAAACCTCAAATGAATTCTACATGTCGTCAATGGATTGGAGCTCGACCGTAATATGCGCTGTGCGGCGAAGAATGCCGAAAGCCATACCACGTGCACGAGGACGAATCCGCTTAAACGTCGGTCCACCATCGATGCGAGCGTCGGTAACCACCAACCGCTCAGCACTCAGGTTCGTACCCTTGTTCTGATCTGGATCCTGCGCGTTGCCCACAGCACTACGCAGCACCTTCTCCAACATCCTCGCACCGCGATGAGGTTGGTACTTCAAAATATTCAATGCTTCGTCTGCGAACTTGCCGCGAACCAAATCAGCCAAAGGGCGGACCTTGCGAGCGGAAATTCTTGCATACTTGTGTGTGGCTCGGAACGCCATTGTTCGCGACCTTAAATCAAATGGAAACTCTTGCAGAGCCCGACGACTCGCACTTCAACAACTACTTCTTATTGCCCTTGCCACTGTGGCCGCGGAATGTTCGAGTCGGAGCAAACTCGCCGAGCTTATGCCCGACCATGTCTTCAGTAACATAAACCTTCAAGTGAGCTTTACCGTTATGCACCATAAAGGTCGCACCCACAAACTCAGGGACGATCGTGCACCGTCGCGCCCAAGTCGTGATCGGCTCGCTACCCTTACCGGCCTGCTGAGCTTTAACAAGCTTGGCGTACAACTTCGGGTCTACAAACGGCCCTTTTTTTGTCGAACGTCCCATACTCTATGAGTCTCCAGGCTTACTACTTCGCCAACTTACTTGTCTGCTTCTAAAACTCTTACGCAACCTATCGCAACTTCAGCTGACCGTATCGACGCGATTTACGACGACGAATGATCGCTGAATTCGAAGGCTTGCGAGGACGACGAGTCGCACCACCTTTAGTAGGCTTACCCTGAGGCGTAACCGGATGACGACCACCCTTAGTCCTGCCTTCACCACCACCGTGCGGATGGTCGATCGGATTCATCGCTGTACCACGGACGTGAGGGCGACGACCCATCCAACGCACGCGACCAGCCTTACCCAACACAACCGCATCATGATCCGGATTGCTCGCACGACCAATGGTCGCTCGGCAGTTGCCAGGAATACGACGAATTTCACCGCTCGGCAGCGAGATCTGAGCCCAGTTAGCCTCGCGAGCCATCAACACAGCCAGCGTCCCAGCACTGCGACACAGCACACCACCGCAACCAGGCTGCATCTCAACACAAAACACTTCAGTACCGGCAGGCATATTCTTCAGCGGCATGCAGTTACCAAGAACCGCTGGTGCGTCAGGTCCATTCTCAACCTTTTGCCCCGCCTTCAATCCATCCGGCGCAACAACATAACGCTTCTCACCGTCAGCATAAACCAGCAACGCAATTCGACAGGATCGGTTAGGATCGTACTGAATCGAATCCACGGTCGCAGGAATGCCGTCTTTATTTCGCTTGAAATCAATCACACGATAAGCTTGCTTGTGACCGCCACCGCGATGTCGGCAAGTAATCTTACCCTGATTGTTTCGACCACCCTTTTTCTTCTTCGGTCGCAGCAACGATTTCTCAGGCTTCGCGCCCTTCGTCAGCTCAGCAAAATCGCTGACCGAGGCGTTGCGACGGCCTGCGGATGTCGGTCGATATTTGCGTATACCCATTGAAACTACCTACTGACTGAACACCGTGAAACTTGATCGTTACCAGCCGCT
>JBGSOM010000172.1:0-15127 GCA_041739135.1 Pirellulaceae bacterium | reverse complement strand
CTATCGGAAAAAGAACCCTGACGTCAAGCCGCTCGGAGATCCGGTCATTCGCAAACCAACTCCTGCAGAACAGAAAAAAATCAAAGCCCACGAGCTCAAAAATGCCGCATAAAAATGCTTCACAGCGTTGCCCGTTGGGGTAAGAGGAATGTTCCGACTGAGTCCCAGGGTAGCTCGCTGCGCTCACAACCCTGGGCTATAGGGCGTAACTCCTTCGGAGTAGAGCGCACGCGAATGCGGTCTGATGGGCACGCGGTTACACTTAATGGTGTGCTTAACGAACGAGCGTGCTTGGGTTATTGCCCATCATGACGCTTGAGTTTGCTTGTTCCGTAATCGTAAACTCAGCCCAGACTGGCAAGTGATCGGAGATGCGTTCGACGTCCTTCAACTGCAAGCCGAACATCTTCTCGAGACTGATAACGCCAGCGCGTCCTGTAAACTCGCGAGTCTGAACGCGGTCCACCAGGATGTTATCCAGCGTTTTGGACTGGCGAGTATTGGTGAAGACGTTTTGAATGAGCGGCACGAGATCTGGAATCTGCCCCAGCGACTTCAGGCCTTTAGGCGGCGCGTTGAGATCGCCGAGTAGAATGATGTCATCTTC
This sequence comes from Pirellulaceae bacterium, assembly GCA_041739135.1. GTDB lineage: Bacteria > Planctomycetota > Planctomycetia > Pirellulales > Pirellulaceae > Aureliella. Next base: position 14,520 of record JBGSOM010000172.1, on the reverse strand, counting down.
CGGATATTCAAACTGACGCACGCTGCGATAAACATCGGCAAGCACATCGAGTTCATGGCTGATTTCGTCGGGATCGGTATGGTTGCTGATTATCGTAAAACTAAACGGTTGAAAGCCTGGTGTGATCGTTTGAAAACGTCCGCAGAACGGTTCGCGATGAAGCGCATCGCCTGGATCGGCTACGACGTAACAAACTTCCGGGGAGCTTTGGATGCGAGTGGTATCGTAAACGAATGCGTATTGCTCGTAGTAACCGGTAGACTCGCGACCAATTCGGGGACTGATCGTGTAACTGTACCGCCCGCCGCTGCGATTGACGAGTTCGACGAGGATTGGCAAAGTTCGCTGATCGCTGCTGGTTATCTCTTGCAAGGAGATCACATCGAACTGGCGTATGATCTCGGCGAAACGCTCCATCACCCACGCGTCCGCAAGTTTGCTCGGCCCGAGTCGCTGCATATTGAAGCTGCCGATGAGGATCGTGTTCACCGTCCGCGGCGGCATGGTTGCCGACGCATTGACGACGCTGCCCAGCATATTGCCGCTGGCGGTTTCATTCGTCGCGTTCGATGTCGGTGCGAGCCCCGCGGGAATCTCGATGTTATTGGGATCACAACCCAAGTAACCGCCAAGCCCGACGAGCAAAATAACCACTAGTGGATAGAACGGTATCGATCGCATCCCATCGCCTCCATGCTTTGGGAAAACTTTTGAACGAATAATTACTTTTTCAGTTTGATCGAATTGCGCTACCCAATCGCCGCTTCGTGCGACGCAAGGCTAAGTAGTTTGATTAAGCTTCGATCAAGCTTGATTGCCTTCGGCCAACGCTGCTGTTGCCAAGCGACTGAGGCGAGGATCGGAATCCTTCGCAGCAGCCCTTAGTGCCTCAATCGTCTCCGAATTCAAATCTGGGACCGATTGCAATGCGCTTGCAGCCGATTGTTGGACAGACTTCGATGCATGTTGCGTAAGTGCATTTGCAAGTGAGGATTGGAACGCAGTCGCCTGCGTGCCGAGCTTGCCCAGTAACTTACAGGCTCCACCTGCGACACAAGCATTTACATGCCGCGTTAACTCAGCCAATTGCGGCGCCCACTCGCGCGCGGGTTCTTCAACCCCTGACATCACATCGCTGGCCCACGCGCGAACTTCTTCATTCTCGTCGAGCATCGTCAAGAGCACCGCGATCAATTGCTGATTCGCGGCGACTGGATCAGACACAAGCTCTTTTAATCGTTCGAGCGGGACGCAATTCCCAACAACTGTCGACATAGTTCACCTGCAGCCGGACCGATATGAACTCCATTTCATCAATCGCTGTCGATCGATCAACGGTTTTCAATACAGAATTCGCTTGCGGGCAACAAGTGCGACTTATTTTTCGAGAATGGATCGCGGCCGCGGCGCAGGCAGCTCTTCAGTCGTCGATGGCGATTCTTCACTAGATTGCGAAGAGGTTGATCCTTCCGTATTCGACTCAGTCGGCTCCGATGCGTTTTCACTAGGTCTCGGCAATTCAGTTGCTAGCGACTCATTTGTCACCTCGCGCGAAAGTGGCGAGGGCACTTCCGTGAACGATCGATCCGCTAGTTCCATATCCAGTCGATTCGGCGGCAGCGGTTGACTGGTGCTGTCGGATTCGCGGTAAAGCTCCCAGCCGGTCGAGGTTAATTCAAAACGGTAGGTACCTTCGGTGACCGTGTAGCGTGATTCGCCAAACGTTCGACCGTCGGGCGTAACGCCTCGGGAATAACGCACGACATAGCTGCCCTTGTCGTCCAGCACCTGTTGTTCACCGGGCCGAATTGCGTTGTTTTCAACATCGTCTAACAGATAGTTGACCACGCCGCGCGAACCGGCTGGTAAACGAATCGTCACTCCCGGCCCTTCGTAACGCATCGGCGAAGGGATGAATGTGTTGGCCGACGCAGGTGCCACAAACGTCGGTTGATAGCCATTGTTGTTAGCGTTGTTCAACGCTGAATTGTTTCGGGCTGAATTATTTATGGCTGGATTGGCGAGATTGGGAGCACGCACTTGTGGCGGCAGGTAAGCGGATTGTGGATTTGTCGATCCGTAATTTGCGGTTCGTCCAACGTTGCTAGCTCGAGCCGCTGGGTCAACGTTGCTCGCAGGAGGTTGTCGGCGCAGCAAGTTGTTATTGGCTGCGTTGTAAAGATTGGGATTGGTATTGTTCGGCGCAGTCGCGTACGGATTGCGAGCGGCGGATAATGCATTTGCTTGAGGTGCAGTGGCAGGTGGCGTAGCCGGTCGCGGCGCAGCAGCTCGTGCGGCAGCGCTAGCCGCTTGTGCTTCGCGACGGAAGCGTTCTTCCCTCGCTTCACGCAATCCGCCCAACAGACCGACGCGCGCAGGCTCGCGTGCGTTAGACGGTGCGGCATAACCACGTAGCTGCGCTTGCGCGGAGCTCGTCATCAAGCCTGTGAAAAGGTTGGTGAATAAGCCGCTGAAAAACAAAACAATTGCAACTGTCCGAACGCGGGCCATAACGGGCTCCCATCTCATACGTGGTCGAGTGTCTTTTGCGTATCAGAGTATAAGCAGCCGCATGGTCACGAACAACTTGCGCTACACCTTCGACAACTCCGTTAAATGAGAATTTACCGACATTGGCAGGTGTTCCAAGTGATATCCACCTTCTAACAAACTGACAATCTTCCCGTCACAGTGGCTAACCGCAAGCTCGCGAACAATTCGCGTCAAGGAGGCGAAATCCTCATCCGCCAAACAGAGCGACCCGACCGGGTCCGCGCGATGCGCGTCGAACCCAGCACTCAACAAAATCAGCTCAGGCCGCACTTTGGTCGCCAACGATTCGATGCCGCGCTGGAAACGATCCGTGAAGCTCTTCAAAGTAATGTCCGCGGGCACCGGTTCATTGGCTATCCAACCCAATCCGGCTCGTGCTCCCGTTTCCGATTCCTTCCCAGTACCGGGATAAAACGGACTGCGATGGATGGAGAAAAATGCAACGCGCCCATCTTCATAGAAAACGTCTTGAGTGCCATTACCGTGGTGTACGTCCCAGTCGATAATCATCACGCGTTGGAGACCAGCGGCGAGCGCCGCGTGCGCAGCTACAGCCACGTTGTTGAACAGACAAAATCCCATCGGGCCACTTGCGAGCGCATGATGTCCAGGCGGTCGAATCGCGCAGAACGCTCGCTGATCTTCGCCCCCCACAACTCGCTGAACGGCATCGATCGCAGCTCCAGCCGCGCGGAGTGCCGCGTCCCAGGATCCACGACTGACCACCGTATCGGCTTCAATTCGTCCCGCAGCTTGTTCACACCACGACTTCAGTTGGTCGTGATATGCCGCATCGTGAACTTTCAAAATTGCTTCGCGCGAAGCTGCGGACCAAGTTGGACAGTTAGACTTCTCAATCCATCCGTTGTCCTGAATCATTGCGTTCACCCGTTCAATGCGAGCGATGCACTCGGGATGCGAACCGGTGTCGTGAAGAGCGAACACGCTGTCGTGATAAAGCAGCACAAGTGATTTCCTTTACTTGCATGGATGTGCGAACGCATAACGGCCGACAAGCCGGTCGCGCTCGTGATAGCAATCGCTTTGTTCCGGTAAGATTTTAGCGATGATCGTTTCTGGGCACCATAAAATACGCCTCCATCAAATACGCTGGGCGGCAGCCATTTTTCTAGTTGCAGGCGGTAAGGTTTGCGCAGTGTAAAGCCGGATTGCATAATACTGGATGTGACGGATATTCCTTCAACTCTACCTTTGCCGCGAGCCGATTCGAGATTTCGAGGGCTACGATTCGTTGCCACATGCCGCCGCAGGGGAAGATAAGAAACATGATTCGAAAAAACACGATTTCAGCAATGATCGCTGTCGCCTGCTTGGCCAATTTGGTCGGCAACGTGCGTGGCGAAGAACCTACTAAAAAGACAACCGCCAAACTCGCCAGTGCTACTACCGCAGCGCAAAGCGAAGAGTACTGCCCGCCTTCGTATGCCAACGCAGCGCCTGGTGCCGTTGGTTACGGCGGGTACGGAGCGAACACTCCGAAGGCTTTTGGTTATTCATGGGGCAGCGCCGGGAACAGCCGCGATTGCAACCGATTTTACCACTACCCTTACGTCTTCTATCCACAGAACTTCCGCAGTCCAGAATCGTATCAAAGCAGCGATAGCATGTACTATCGATACGGACCTGAGATGCAAATTCCCGTTTACAATCGCAATTGGTACAACGAGTATCCAAGTAACAAGCGATACCACTGGGGTCATCACTTCCTCACCGACGTGTTCTAATGCGTTGCGACACGCGATGAAGCGTGAGATCTCGGAACTAAGACAAAGATCTTCATCCTGAAGCTACGTGACGACCCGCTCGCAGAGCCACTTCGAGTAAATCGATTTCACTTAGCTATAAACTGCGGCGTCAACTTCAAAGTGACGCCGCTTTTTTCGTTTCATGGCTCGAGCCTCCAGAGCGCGATAGATGATGCTCCATAGATCAGTTTGCCCAGTCCGATTTAACCGCAACTTTTGAGAACCGTTCAAATTTGTAGCTGCGGTGGTCGATGACCAATCGAGTCCCGTTGTTGGCGGGGCGAGAACTTAAGTTGTGAGCTGTGCATGGTGATTTGGCGCGGCTCGGTTTATGTCGACCGCTTTTATTCGCACGGACGTGGCACTGCGGACATCCTCTTTGGGCATCAGCCAAAGATACCGTGCCATGACAGATTCAGTTCGTTTCATCGGGCCTCGCGGCTGGGCTGCGCTGGTGCTCGCCAGCGGTGCAGCTCTCTCAGCACCGTTTCTCCGCAATCCCTCATCTGCTCAGTCATCCCCCGCGCAGCCCCAAGGTGTTCTGCCGCAAGTTGATTCAACCAATTTGACTTGGCCGAATCTGAACGAGCGTTCGTTGACGCCCCCACAAGTTGCGACAGATCTGAACGAGCAGGATTGGGAGGAACTTTCACGGCTACAAAAGATCTCCGGTGCATCGCCTCGTAAGGTTACGGGAGATCTGCCGAGCACGCTCGGAGCAGCGAAGTTACCCGCCTGGGCGGATCGCGGTCCACGTGTTGATCAGTTGGTCAGAGATACGCTGCGCACCGAGACTTTACCACCGCTTTCGGATGCGAATATCAACGCATCGCTTCAGCCCCTGCGTCCCTGGATGGGTGAAGGTTTGAAGACAGCGCACGAAGCTGACAACTCCCGTCCAACAGAACTCAGCAACGAACTAGCGTACTCGCAGCCGAATTATGATTCGCGTTGGTCGACAGCCACGGCCATTGATAACAGCAGCGAAGCTGACAACTCCGGTGCAAGCAGTAGTAATGGCAGCTTCGTTCGCAAGTTCGAAAACCACGTCGCACAGTGGCCAGACGAAATCATGGCGCCGGCGCAGTTCTTCGAACGAACGCGTCAAGCCGCTCTCGCTAGCCGCGATGCAACTCGACCCGACGTGAACTGGCCGACCAACGCTGGCGCAACTCAGCCGCTCGGTGCGCCGTACTCTGACGGGGGAGGTTCCCGCCAATTCGCGCAGACTGAAATCAAAGCACCTATCGCGATCACGCCGCCTGGGCTTGCTTCAGAAAATGGAAATGCGACTGCAACTGTGTCCGCACCGATGATCAGCTCGCAATCAGCGCGTCCGATTCGACGACCACCGGATCCGTCGATCGAAGCGACCAAATCCAAGTCCGATTCGACGCGTACCAAGCACTTCATCCAGCAGCCTTCGAAGCGCACGTAGTGCGCCGACACAATTCAACTTTGAGATCAGCCGGAGTGCGTTAGCACAGGTTCACCCTGCAGAAACCGGACGCTAACGCGTTCCGGCCAATGCGACCGACCCTTAATTGTTAGTCACGAAATTCGCTCGCTTGCGGGCTTGTGATATAATCCCAGTCGCAAAGTTGGTGGAAAACTGTCTGTTACTTGGGTTGGGAGTGAAGGATGTTGACGAGACTTTTGATTCTGGGCGCGGTCTGTTTCGCAGCTCAGTTTGCATATGCTGAAGATTGGCCGCAATGGCGTGGACCGCGCGGTAATGGTGTTTCGCAAGCGGAGTCCGTAGCGACCAAATGGTCGAAGACAGAGAACGTCGCTTGGCGCAGCCCACTGCCGGGACAGGGCGGTGCGACTCCGGCGGTCTGGGGCGATAAAATTTTTGTGACTTCCGCTGACGGTGACGCCTTAGTCCTACTTTGTATCTCTGCCAAAGATGGCAAACAACTCTGGCGTAAACAGATTACCACTGGCAACCAAGACGCTCGCGCGGGCGAAGGCAACTCCGCTTCGCCGTCGCCAGCCACTGATGGAAAACACGTTTGGGTCTTCTTCTCAACCGGCGTTCTAGCTTGCTTGGATTTCGATGGCAACGAAGTTTGGAAGTTCGATGTCGGTGAGCGTTTCGGAAAACTGGATATCCAGTTTGGTATGACTTCCACGCCGTTTCTTGATGGCGATCACCTGTATATGCAGTTGATTCACGGTGCGATGCGCCGCGACGACGATACGCGCACTGGCAAAGTAATCAAACTCGATAAGCTGACCGGCAAGACGATTTGGGAAGTTGACCGCGTTACCAACGCCGACTTCGAGTGCAAACATTCCTACGCGTCGCCGTTTGTTTACAACGATGGGAAGCGCCAGTTCTTGGTTGTTCATGGCGCCGATTGCACAACCGGACATTCGCTGGACGATGGCAAGGAACTATGGCGCTTCGGCGGCTTGAATGGGCCAACGGAGATCAATCCAAAGCAGCACGATATCACGTTTCGATTTGTCGCTTCGCCACTGGTTGTGCCGGGCTTGATTGTGATTCCAACTTGCAAGAAAGGTCCATCGCTTGCAATCAATGTGACGGATGAATTGAAGGGCGATGTGACTGGCAATAAGAATGTCATTCGGTGGATGAATAACGTGACGCCGGATGTATCGATTCCAGTTGCTGTCGACGGTCTCATTTATTTACTGCACACCGATGGAAAACTGCAGTGCCTTGACGTCGAGTCCGGCAAGGAAGTTTACTTCGAGCGAACGCATACGGTTCAGCACCGTGCAAGTCCGCTGTACGCGGGTGGTCATCTCTATCTTTGTGGCAAAGATGGTCGTTGTACGGTTGTAAAAGCCGGTCGCGAGTTCTCTATCGCGGCGTCTAATGATCTCGGCGAACCGATTACGGCTTCGCCCTTGGTTGCTGACGGTGTTCTCTATTTGCGAACCTACGATGCGCTGTATGCGATCAAGTAGTTGGCTTTGTAGTCAGTAAATAGTTGGTAAGTATTTTGAAAAGGCGTGAACATCGTGCTGTGTAAATGGGCTCGATTGCTTTTCGCCTTTTCCTTTTTGGCCACAGTTGTCAACAGCGCAAGCGGGCAGCAACCGGTATCCGTCAATGATCATCGCCGCGCCGCGCTATCGCCGAGTGAGTCCGCGGCGAGTATCGAACTGGCAACCGGATTTGAAATCGCTTTGATTGCGCATGAGCCGCAAGTGATTGATCCAGTCGATGCAGCGTTCGACGATCGCGGTCGCTTGTGGGTCGTCGAAATGCGCGACTATCCGTATTCAATCGGCGATTTGCACTCCGGTTGCGTGCGTATTTTGTCCGACGAAGACGGGGACGGACGGTATGAAAAGTCGACTGTGTTCGTAGATCAACTGGACATGCCGACCGGATTGGCGCTTTGGAAGGATGGAGTCGTAGTGACACTTGCGGGGCGACTGAGTTGGTTTCGCGATACTGATGGCGATGCGAAAGCGGATACCGAGCAGGTTTGGATTGAAGGTTTCTCGCGCGATAACGAACAACTGCGCGCCAACCACCCGCGTCTGGGAAGAGACGGCTGGTGGTACATCGCCAGTGGATTGCGCGGTGGCGACGTTATCGCTGGTCCCGACTTCCGCAAGACGGATGACCAACCCATCAAGCTCGGCAGTCGCGATGTGCGTTTCGATCCGCGAACCGGAGAACTCGAAGCGATCACCGGGCCCGCGCAGTTTGGTTTGTGTTTCGACTTCGCTGGCGACAGGATCTTCTGCAGCAACCGCAACCCAGCCGTTATGGTTCGCTTCGAACAGGAGGATCTTGTTGGCAATCCGCTCGCCGGACTGATTCCCAGCGTGGTTGATATCCTGCCCGCTGGCGAAGCATCGAAAGTCTATCCGTTGATCAACGCATGGACGACTTCGAACCTGCATGCCGGACAATTCACGGCTGCTTGCGGCGTTTTCGTTCACCAGTTTTCGGGCGAACACTGGTCCGCTACCGAATTCGCGCCTGAGAATGCAAATCGGTCGCTGCCTTCTCGCGTGCTAGTTTGCGAGCCCACCGGCAGCCTGATCCATGCGAGTCTGTTTCACGGCAAAGTTGAACCAAACAAAGTTGTAAAGCGTGATTCAAACGTTGAATGGTTAGCGAGTCGTGATGCTTGGTTTCGACCAGTCAACATGGCTCTGTCTCCAGACGGTGGCATCGTGGTTGTCGATATGCATCGTGCAGTTATCGAACATCCGCAATGGGTTCCCGACGAATTGAAGAAACGCGTTGACGAACGCTGGGGAAACGATTGCGGGCGGATCTATCGTGTGTCCTATCCTTCGGCTGAGACCAAGGTTGACCAAATACTCAATCACGGTTGGACGAAATCACTCGCAGAACGACCGCTCACAACTCGCAGCGACGAAGAACTCGCGCAGTTGATCAGCAGCGAAAACGCATGGCTGCGCGAATCCGCTTGGCGATTGATGCTCCAGCGGAGCTCCGCTGAACAATTTACAGCGCTCAGCAACATTGCCACCGATCGGGAACTTTCCGCGACAGTTCGAATCGCCGCCCTGCAGTTGGCTTGCACTTGGTCGAACTTAAAGGCGGAATCGGAAAGTGATTCGCGCATCACACAACTTTGCGTTCGGATGTTGGAAACGGAGGAGTCGAGCGTTGACGTTACGCGAGCTGTTTTAAAAGTTGCCAAGCGCCATTGCGCAAGTGACTTGCAGGTTACGGATGCGATTCAACGGTTGGCATGTGATCCGAATTGCGATTGCTTAGCCGATTGCTTGCTGGCGATTGGAGCGAATCGGGCGGCGAAGCCCGAAGGGTTTACGTTCCACGAGCGCTTGAAGGATTCGTTGCGAGAACGCTTGGAAAGTGATGTTCACGGGCAGGGCGAGTTGTTGGTTGCGGCTGGATTGGCTTTTAAAGAGAGCCCGCACCAGTTGCTGGAGTTGATGCTGAGTTGCCTTGACGATGGTTCGGCGACCAGTTCCGCGGCCAATTTGGCGGCCAGTTCGAGTGAGTTGTACTCCATAGCGGCGAGACGATTGATGACCGCTACGATTGCGAAAGATAACGCAGCCGATTCGATGGTCGCAGCACTTTTAGCCCGTGCTCGCCAGTCGCTGAAGTCGACGCACGGCAGCGCCATCCCAATTGCGCTGGGCGTGATCGGCGAAATACTGACGAAGCGCGAACAACTTCCGCAATTGTCCGCTGCCTTCGAGTCGCCGGAACTTTGGACCGACATGCGCGCGATCGCTGAGGTGCATCCAGACGATTTGGTCAAGCAGCAAGCGATACTGATGTTAAGCAATTCGCCGCGGCCGGCGGATCGCGAGTACTTGCGTGAGTTGGCTGGCAACGGTGCGCTGCCGCTGCGTTTGGCTGCGCTGCGAGCTTGGTCGAAGACGAACGACTTGGAGTGTGAACGCTATTTGTTCGCCCAGTTTGCGAGTAGCTCGCCACGTGTTCAGCAGGTCATGATCGAACTGATTGGAGCGAAGCCGACGCGAATCGCTGAGTTGGCTACGCGACTTGCCGAAGGCAAGCTGAGTGCCAAAGCGATCGGTGCAATCGAACTTAAGAAGTTAGTCGCGCGAGCTAAAGGCGATGTGCAGATGAAATTAAACACTGCCCTGACGAGCATCGAAAATACGGATCGCGCGAAGGTGATCGCAGACTATCAAGCGTGCCTTTCGCTGAATGGCAATGCGCTGCGAGGGAAAGAGGTATTCACAAAGCACTGTGCAAGTTGCCATCGCATCGGCGACGTCGGAGTCCAAGTCGGCCCTGACATTTCGGATTCGCGCACGCAACTGCCAAATCAGATTTTGACAAACATCCTCGATCCTAATCGAGCGATCGATAACAACTATTTTCGTTTCGTTGCGTTAACGGCTGACGATCAAGTGGTTGAAGGCATAGTTGCGGAAGAAACGAACGATACGATTGTTTTGCGTGGGCAGAACAATGTGCGAACGGTGCTGCAGCGCGCGGAGTTGCAAGAACTGAAAGCCACCGGCGTCTCGCTAATGCCAGACGGCCTCGAGGCTCAAATCGATTTACAAGCGATGGCGGATCTAATCGCGTTCGTAAAGAATTGGCGTTACATGGATGGCAGCATTCCGAAGTAAACCGTATTCGGTGTTGACGCAAAATACTCAAAACTACAAGTGACAAGCATGCTGGAACGAGTTCTTGAACCTGAGCTGATGGACGATCCCGATGAAGCGGAAGCGTATGATGTAATGGATCACGCCGAAGTAAATCGTCGATTCGTGGCGGACTTACTTGCTGAGGGAAAGCTGGGTGATGATATCTTGGATCTTGGAACGGGCACAGCATTGATTCCTGTCGAGCTTTGTCAGCAGCATCCGAGTTGTCGCATTATGGCTAGCGACGCAGCCGCCTGTATGCTCGACGTGGCCCGATACAACGTCGCCGTTTCGGGGCTGGAGCATCGCATCCAATTGCACCATGGTGATTCGAAGCGATTGGGTTTTGAGAGTGACATGTTCGACGCGGTTATCTCGAACAGCTTGATCCATCATCTGGAATTGCCAATGCATGCGATCCTAGAAATGGTTCGCGTTTGCAAGCCGGGCGGCAGGCTGTTCGTACGCGACTTGTGTCGTCCGGAGTCGCAAGAGCGTGTGGAAGAATTCGTCGAGCTGTATACGGCAAAAGAGACTGAGTACAGCCAGCAACTGTTTCGGCAGTCGTTGATCGCTGCTTTGACGTTGGCAGAGATGCAAGAGCTGGTGACTGAACAAGGCTTTGCACCGGAGACAGTCCAGATGACAAGTGATCGTCACTGGACTTGGTCAGCTCTAAAGAAGTCAGGCGACGAAGAATCGATCGCCTGACAGCAAAATCGTGCGACTGAATTACATGCCGCTGCCAAACGGATCCGCGGTGTTGCCTCCGGCCGGCGCATTGCCAGCCGGTGACGCACCGCCGAATGGATCTGCTCCACCAAACGGATCAGGTGTGGCAGCGTCGTTACCGAAGGGATCGGCACCTTCTTCCATCTCGGGTTCAGTTGTAGGCGTCACTGGCGGTTTGTCTTCCGCTTCTTCCTTAATGACAACTGGTACCGTTAACGTCGGAACGTCGGCTCCGATTGGACGCAGGCATTCAAGTTGTCCCTGCTTGCCGATCAAGTACAAACGGTTCGTTAACTGGTTCATCAGAGCAACGCCCAGGTTCCGCGTCTGCACTGAGCCGACAACATTGCCGTTAGTAATGTCGAGTCCAATAATTTGATTCGCTTGCGTGCGGCTGTAGACCACATTGTTGGCAACAGTCAGCGGTTCGCGAATGGCGAGCGAATCGGAAATCCAAGCTTCCGTACCTTCGGCATCGTTGATGCAGTTCAGAAGTCCGTCGTCCGTTGCGGCGTAGACCTGCGACCCGACGATCAAAGGCGGAGTTGTGAAGGCTTCGCCGCTGATAAACTCCCACCTTGTTCGACCTAGTCGATTATCGATTACAACTTTGCTCAAGCGACCGCCAACGTTGCCGACATAGAATGCTCCGTTGCCAACACCAAGACAGCGTTCAAAACGTGTGGTGGATTGATATCGCAGCCAAACCTCAGGTTTCTCAACGGCGCTGAACACATAGAAATAACCTTCGGCGGACGCGATGCCGCACAGGGATTGATCGAGCAGGTTGACGGTGTTACCAATCGCGCGACCGTTGATGACGTAACCCCAACGTTGAAGATAGTCGACGTCGGCGATTGGGTACGATTCAACGCGACCCGAGAAATCGGACACAAACGCCATCGTATTCGTGACAGCCACAGCGTTGCTCGACGCGTGCTCCAAACGCTTTACCACTAGATGCTTGCCAGTTTCCCAGTCGAGCACATACAGATTTCCACCGTGGATGACCGACACACCGGCTTCCGATACAGCACCTGGGAAAGCAGGAGCCGTTGAGTCGCCGCATGTGTTCGACCAAAGCGTATTGCCGCTCTCTGCATCCAGCACTTCGACGGAACCGCTTTCGCTGATGAGCACTAGTTTGATCCGCGGAATCGTCAGCTCTTTGACTTCGAAGCCTGCAGGGGCCGAAACCAGCTGCGAGGCGGCCTCCAGACCTTTACTGACCAGCATTCGGTCGGCATCTTTTTGGCCGAGCGTTGACGAGATCAGTTTGAGCCAATCGATGAATCGCGCATATTCAGCCGCGGAGATTCTTCCATCCAAGTCGCGATCCATGGAACTGAAACCACGACCAACTTGAGCGATTTCAGTTGGAGTCAGATGGCCGTCAGAATTTTTATCGAGCGCGATGAACTGCGCACGCTGCTGTGCTTTGAGCTTCGCGGCTTCCAATCCGATCGGATTGCCGTCGCGGTCGGGTTCGTCGGCAGAAGTGCGGATCGAGTGACCGTTGACTTCAACGATCGCGAACTGCTTCGCTCCTTTGGCTTCGGCCCACAGATGCGCGGAGGCAATATCTTTGGTTCGAGGCATTTGCACTTGGCTTTGCCAAGCGACTTCAAGTCCAAGGCGGCGAGCGTCTTCGGGCGCGAGCTGTGCCATTGCTGAAAATCCAGTGGCCAGCCAGGCAGCAGTCGTCAGTGCGGCGAGCAGTCGCATAAGTCTCCTCCGAGACATCGATAGGATTTCTGAAAAGTGGTCCGCCACTCAGCGTAGTGGCTCGGACGGTTGAGCGAGCTTCTTCAGTATACTCACGCTGCCTTGCGAACGAAGCGATTTGCAGTGAGTTACCTGCTTTTGCGCAGAGTCGCGTCGTTCTGATCGGCGGTCGGAATTTGGGTGGCACAGAGTGTGCAACCAAGGATGATCACCCCGAAATTCAAAATGCTTACGAAGCTCCAGGATTATTTTTCGCAACTGCACTTGTCAAAATTGATTTTTCCCATATCGTTTTGATGTTGTTGCGAAAGTACTCGAGGGTTCCTATGTCAACTGTTCCACACCCCCAAACGACGGATCACCTGCGACCGATCGATCAAGCGGTATTGGACCTGTTGCGTCAAGAACAGGGCTTAACCGTCCCGGAACTCATTGCCCGCCTTGACGTTACGGCGACTGCGGTGCGTCAGAGGCTCGAGCGACTTGAGCAAGTTGGGTTGATCGAGCGTCGAAAAGAGGGCATTGGACGGGGGCGACCCCAGTTCCGCTACTTCCTGACTTCGGTTGGAATGCGATACGCTTCGGCGAGTTACGCCGATTTAGCGCTAGCATTGTGGGCCGAGATCATGGACCTCCCAAATCCACAGCAGCGAGGTCGCATACTGCGGCGGGTAGCGAAGCGGATGGGCGCGGGCCTGAAGCTGGCGATGCCCGAAGGTGCAACGTTGACCGAGCGGATGGAAGCGATGGCTGCTGCATTGGGTCAACGCAAGATTCCTGCTTTCGTGGATGAAGGTGGAATGTTGCCTGTTTTGCAGGTTCACGCTTGCCCTTATCCGGAACTGTCCGGCCAGGAGGGGAACCGTCAGCTATGCGAGATGGAGCAAGAGATGCTCAGCGAAGCGATCGGACATTCGGTGCAGTTGGATTGCTGTCGGTTGGACGGTCACAATATGTGTCAGTTCCGCGCGGTGCCCCTGCCCGAGCCGGCTGCGAATTGAAATATTTGAGATAATTGAATTTAGTTTATTTAGTTTGGATTAGAGAAGCGACTTCAGATGACACATGTACTAAAGATTGAAAACCTGCACGTTTCTGTCGAAGGCAAACCGATTCTTCGCGGCGTGAACTTGGAAATGAAACACGGCGAAACGCATGCGCTGATGGGGCCGAACGGCTCGGGCAAAAGCACGCTTGGATTGGTGATCGCTGGTCACCCGGGTTACGAAGTCACTGAAGGCTCGATCACTCTTGATGGCGTCGATCTGCTGGAGATGGAAGCGGATGGCCGCGCTCGAGCCGGTATTTTCATGGCTTTCCAACGTCCGGTTAGCGTACCGGGCGTAAAGATGGCTGACTTCCTGCGTCATGCGACTACCAACGTTCGTCGGCCGGATCGCAAGGAAGGTGAAGAACTGATTCCGATGCGCGAATTCCGAGGTGAATTGCGATCGAAGATGGAACAACTGAAGATGGACCCCGAGTTCGCGCGACGTTATGTGAACGAAGGTTTTTCGGGTGGCGAGATGAAGCGAGCTGAGATTCTTCAGCTAGCGATGTTGCAGCCGAAGTTCGCGATCCTCGATGAGACCGATAGCGGACTCGACGCTGACGCAGTTCG
>JBGSOM010000079.1:0-16621 GCA_041739135.1 Pirellulaceae bacterium | reverse complement strand
GGTTTGTGTCGTTAGTTGTTGTCGTTTGTTCGTGTCGCAAAACCGCTAGTGCTTCGTTCCAATTGCATTTTAGAGTTAGTCATTTCTGCTGGAACTAAGCACTAGTAACTGATCCTGCACGCGGAGTGTATTCCATCCGTGTGACCACTATGTCATCCGCGGTCGTAGTTTGTGCTAGATCGCAACGGAAGCCTGACCACGGATGGCATGGCGGTCCCACGGATAAAGGCTGAGGCAGGGCGGGTTAATGCAACTGTATTAGCGATTCTTTGGCTAGTGTTGGATTTTAGAGTTGGTCGTTTCTGGGTGGCACGCCCTTCGCAACGCCTCAGAGCGCGTCACACTAAAATTCAATTGGAACGAAGCACTAGTGCTACGTTACATCTGAGCTCGAGGGTGGCATATTTGTAGGACGGACTTTTTAGTCCGTCAGCATCACTAAATAGACGTCACAGGACAGCCGTCCTAGGGCCCAACGGCTAATTTTCGAAACCAGTTTTCGAATCAAACTCAGCTCAAGTTAACGACATTGCGAAGCGGTGCACCCGTGATCGCGCGCTGGCAATTCTGTGAACCTTTGATGCGCATGTCTTGCAGACCTTCTTCGCTGTAGAACGCTGCGTGAGGTGTCAGTATCAGCCGATCGTGAGCCGGATGTTGGAGGTCACGCCACGCACTAACTAGCGGATGATCGGACGTTGGTGGTTCTTGCTCCAGCACATCGATCGCAGCGCCCGCCAAAATGCCGCTCTCCAAGCCTTTCAAGACGGCGAGCGGATCGACAACGCCTCCGCGCGCCGTGTTCACAAGAATCGAACCATGCGGCATCAGTTCGATCGAGTCGCGATTGATGATGTACTTCGTCTCTGGCGTCAACGGGCAATGGCAACTGACAACGTTCGCTTGCGCAAGGAGTTCCTCAATCGTCTCCGCACGACGTACTCCAATCGCTTTATCGCGGCCATCGGGAACATGCGGATCGAAGAAAACCACATCGTATCCAAGCGCTTTGGCTCGCAGCGCCGTTGCGGTTCCGATTCGACCGATACCGATCACCCCAAAAACGCGGCCGCGAATTCGTCGCAGTGGCGAAGCGAGGGTGTAGATCCACGAATCTGTTCCGCGTTGACATTGCTGGTTGTAAAGATGCGTGCCCCGCGCGAGCGACAAGACTAAGCCGATCGCGGTGTCAGCAACATCCTCGGTACCGTAATCGGGCACGTTCGCAACAGCGATTCCGCGCTCGCGCGCGAATGCAAAGTCAACGTTGTCAAAGCCTGCTCCGCAACGAACGATCAGTTTACAACGCTCAAGGGTTTCGATCGTTTTGCGGCGAATGGTGACAAAGTGGTAAACCATGATCGCATCAGCCAGTCGCAATTGATCGCCGAGATCCTGTTCTGATTGCGCATCAAGCGCCGTTACTTCGGCAACTTCGCCCAAGATCTTTCGCTCTGCATCGAGCGGTTCAGTGATAAAGTCGGTAACAAAAACTTTGAACGGTTTGCTCATAGCGCGATGCTCAACTGGAGGAGAGGTGGGTAGTTGCGGACTACGGATTCTAGCACTGAAATTGAGGCCGCGCTACACGTCACTTGCGGGAATGAAAAACCCTTCGCGAACCAGCGTTGGTCAGCGAAGGGTTGAGGTTGTTCTGTTTTATAGTGCAACTGCAAATAGGCTCACGCGAGAGAGTTATGCGGCTCGGACGGCTGCCATTTCGCGGCGGCGAGCCTTCACTACGTACGCTTGACCGGCGTAGGAGACTTGGTGCGCGGTGACGTCAAAGCCCGATCGTTCGAGCCGCGTGATCAGTTCATGAATCGGATAAAAGTGAAAGCGACCGCGGCGTGCTTCTTGCTTCAGCCAGCGACCGTAAAACTGCATACGCAACGCATTGATGAGCACTCGACCGGCTCGCGAGACTTTGTGACCACCTTTGAACGAACGGAAGAGCACTTTCCAGAATCCTGGATTCGGAACATTGATTGAAAACACGAATTGCCCCGACGGCTTGAGGACGCGCGCGACTTCACGCAGCAGATTCATGAACGCAGCGTCGGTGTACTTGCCGGTGACCGGGTCTTTCGATTCCGCGTAGGAAATCGCTAGCCCTGAGATCACTCCATCGAATGACTCCGAAGCAATTTGCGGCAGACCATGGCTGAAATCCACCTGCTGGAATTCGATCTGAGATTCAGTGGCTTGGGGCGTCACTGTGTTTCGCAACTTCGCAATCGCATCCACATTGACTGCCGCGCAATCGGTCGCGAGAATTCGGCCGAGTTTCCCAGCGCCGGTTTGCCATAATGTCGCTGTTAATTGACCGGACCCGCAACCGAGATCCAGCCACTGGTCGCCATCGCGAATGTCGACACAACTAAACGTATCGCGCACGAGACCTTTGTAGGGGCGGCCGTTTTTTTGATCCCAGAAGGCTTTGGCACAAGCGGCGTCGTGCCAGTAGTTCTTATCAAAGCTCATCGTTAATCCTTTAGCGACTAGTTTTTGGGAGTTGGCTAAGCCGACCTGCGCAAGGCGGCAGCGGCAGCGATTTGGTTGAGTTCAGCGACGCATTGCTGATTCAAGACTTCTTCCAATCGGGCGAGCGCTCGAGCGACGGTCGCGCCATCAAGCACTCGGTGATCGTAGACGATCCGTACATTCACATTGCCCTCAGCATCGATCGGGCCATAATTCAAAGTGCTGGTAAGCGGCGACAGTGGGTGAAGCGATTCAGCGCCCAAGCTTGCATAGACGCTGACGCCGAACGTACCAAAATGCCGCGCGCGATAGTAGCCCGAACCGTTTAAGCCGATCCACCAAATGGTTCTTCTCAACACCGTCGGCAACCAGTACATCTGCTTTGCAAGTCGATAGGACCGCAAGTTCTCGACCGGTTCCTCGCGAGCTCGACGCAAGCAGCTATCGAGGCTCATCAGCCCGTTTTCGACCAAATCGCCGACTCGCAGAAAGACCACCGCAGGTTCGCCATCGATCTCTTTCTCGATCGCGATACTGGCCAACGAATGCGGGTGTTGGTAAAGGTGTGCCCAAGGCATCGCAAGGTAAGACCGCCGCAGCGATGGAAACTCTTTGCAAACGATAGCATAAGCCTTCGTCACGATCACAACCCAGCTCGGCGGGCTCGCAAGCGATTTGCGAGCAACCTGTGTCTTTGCGATGTTCATGCGTCGCTGGACAGGAATGCTGGGGATTTTGCGCGAGAAATGCAGCAAATCGATAATATATTGTCGGGGGAGCGAAAGCCTAATGAAGCGGCCCGCCCGGCCTTGTCCTTGGCTCATGGTTCAATCCTTGAATCGTGCTTCGTTAATTCATAACACACTTCGCGATGCCGTACCACAGCAACTAAGCGTCCATTTCACTGCATCACGGCCACTGCCAATGGTCAAAATCCCGGCTCAATAAAAACCGTTTTGATGGTCGCTGGAAACTCAGCGGCGAATGCTATAATCGGACTTGAGCGTGGCTGAGAGGAACTACGGCCAGCGTTATGACTCTCATGGGTCGCCGAGCGGCGGTGAAAAAACGATGTCAGTACAAATGCAACTCGCCCGGATTATTATCAGCGAGATCAGTGATAACCAAGTAATTTATCTCCAAGAAATCGGCGGCGAACGCCAGTTTCCGATTCTGATCGGGATTTTCGAAGCGACCAGCATCGACCGTCGGGTGAAAGAGGATTACAACCCGCCGCGCCCGTTGACTCACGATTTAATTGTCGCGGTCGCTGAAGAGCTGGGCGCGGAATTTGATAGCGTTGTGATCAATGAGCTGCGCGAGCACACTTACTTCGCCAAGCTGCGGTTGAAAAAAGACGGCGAGATTATCGAAATCGACGCGCGGCCAAGCGATGCGATTGCGGTGGCGGTGACTTTCTCGCCGCACCTGCCAATTTTCGTCTCCGAAGAAGTGCTTGAGGAAGCGTCGGGAGGCTGATCGGTTCGTTTGACTTCACGGAGGATTCATCATGGCTCGCAACGAACAACTGATTCGGCAACACAAAATTCTGCAGGTGCTCGAGCGACTGCGATACGGCGCTACGTTGGAAGAGCTGCGCGATAGCGTGGTCGAGGAACTGGGGCTCAGTTCGCTGCACGTTCGCAGCATTCGCCGCGACATCGAAGCTCTCGTTGGCGCTGGCATGCCGATAGCCGACGAAGAAACGCAGCGCGGTCGCGTGTGGAAGCTCAGCCGCGCGGATAAGGGATTGTCGAAGATCGCAACTACCGCATCGGAAATGATCGCGCTCTCCATGGGCCGCGATCTCATGCTGCCGCTCGTTGGAACTCAGTTTTGGATCGGCATTGAGTCGTTCTGGAACAAGGTGCGCGAGCAACTGCCGGCCGGCGTGTGGGAGCACTATCAACGTTATCGCCGCACTTTGTATGTGCTGGGCACGCCGACTAAGACTTATGAGAAGCATCAAGGAATGCTCAAGACAATCAACCGCGCGATCCAAGAACATCGGCGGCTGGAGATGGAGTATCAAGTGCCGGGACGCACGCCAACGACGCGCGTGGTCGAGCCCTACGGAGTTGCGATTTTTCAGTCGAGCATCTATGCGATTGCGACTGAAGAGGCGAGCGACGGAATTGGAACCGAGCGGCTGCGACACTGGAAACTCGATCGCTTTCTAAGTGCCAAAGCGCTCGACAACTGGTTCAAACCGAACGATACGATCGACTTGCAAGCCCATCTCGGACAATCGGTTGGCATTTTCAGCGGCGCGGATCCAACTGAGTATGTGATTCGATTGTCTCCGCAAGCGGCGATGTGGGTTCAAGAAGATCCGTGGCATGCACAACAAGTGCTTGAACCGGAGCCCGATGGCAATGTGCTGCTAAAAGTGACCGCATATCACGATACTGAAATCATTCAACGAGTCTTGCGTTTGGGTACGGAAGCCGAAGTGCTCGAGCCTGCAAGTTGCCGGTCGGAGATAAAGCGAACGGTCGAAGCGCTATCATCTCGTTATCAAAGCAAACCGAAACGCAGCAGTAAAAACTAAGTGATCGTCGCGGACTTCAAAGTGTTGTCGAACACGTAATCGGCAACCGAATCGCCCATGACGATTCCGTCGGTCGCGTCGAAGGCCCAGTGAATGCCTAAGTAAATTCGGCTCTGAGCGTTCTCGATTTTTGCCTCGGTGAAACTGTTGTAGGATCTTTCTACGATTGGTCGAACCAACCCATCGGAACCACGTGTCTCACCGTTAAACTCGTCCGAAATGAACGCGAATGCGATGTCATCGGTGCCGTAGAAACGCGCTAGTGTTTGAAATGCAGCCGCGCCGATAGTCGCGTGTCCGGACGTATAAGTTGGGAAGTTCGGTGTAAAGTTCGTTTCACCAGGTCGTGGGTTGCTGGCTTGTGCACCCATTGGAGTCCAATGGACGTCAGCGATCGTATCGGGATTTTGATCGAGGTCGGCTTCACGAATTCCGATGATTGGACGCCATAATGCGTCGTCGTATTTCGTGTTCCAAGATGTAATGCCCGCATCAGCCATCGAAATATTGACTAGAGCGAACATCCGGGCATTCTCAGCTTCCGAATTGCCTTGTTGTTCAGCGACAACGCGGGCAATTTCGTTGTACATACGAGGTGGTGCACCGATGTTAGGTCGACCATCGTAACCCCAGAACATTCCGATCTCCGTTTGCTCTGCGGTCCGCGTCGTCGGAGTCGTAATTCCGTCGCCGCCAATTGCTTTGACTTCGTTGAAAGCAGTGAGATACTTTTCGCTGTTCATCAACGCTTGACGACCCTCAGCGGTTCCGTCGTCGATCGGATCTGACTGAAACTGATCAGCACTTAGCACCGCGAACGGAGCGATGTCGACTGCGTTCGGTGCGTAGAAGCCTTGGTTCGGATTCAATGGATCGACATCATGGAAACCGGGCAGCCCGTTCGGGATATAGGTGTCCGTCTTGAATTGATCGTAACCATCATTTTCACGGATCGCGATAATTGCTTCAGCGACTTCTATTCCGATGCGACGTCCCAGATCTTCGCTGGCACCGTCTTCGATGCGAGCTAGGCTTTCAGCGAGTTCGGCATCGAAGGTTGCTTTTTGGGATGGGAACAACTCGACCAGTGTTTCGTAAGCGGCCTGCGCAACGGCCGCGTCGACGTTGGCACCGTTGGTGTACTGAGCATTGACCAAATACGATTCGCCGATGTGTTCGATCGAGTTGTACGCATCGTACATCGCGGCGCTAACGATTGCGAACGCGCGGGCTGTCATAATCGGTCCCGCTTGATCCGGCGTGTCAAAAGCATGATCAGCCGCGTTCGCATCCAACATAATTTCGTTCCATTCCAAGATGGAATCGAAATTGTCTACCTCGTTCGAGTCATCGCAGTCGTTCGTGCCAGAGTTGCCCGTGCCAGAGTTGCCTGTGCCAGAGTTGCCCGTACCAGAGTCACTCGTGCCGCAGTCGCTGCCCACACACGCTGAGTAGCAATCGTCATCGAAGACGTTCGGCGAGGAACCCGAGCCGCAACTGGTTTGAAACGAGTAGCTCGAGTCGCCGCATTGAGGCAAGTCGTGGCAATCGGAGCTGCAATCGCTGATCGACAGCTCAACGAATCCGTGGCACGAGCTGGATAGCAAAATGAGCGATTCGAGGGTCTCGATTTTGAACTTCGATGAGTGCTGCGCCGTTACAACTAAAACGTTTTCGTGATGAATCCTGGAGGCGTGCATGTCGGAACCTTGAACTTATAGAACGGATCGTGCAGATACTGGACCGCTGAACGAATCAGGTGAGGTACAGGTTTGGAAATGCAATCTGGATACCAATGCGGAATTGGTTCTGTTTGCAACGCAGGTAACGATTGCACAACGCAGTTTGGGGTGCGATGTTGCCTTTTGGAAAACGGCTGGTTGCGATAACGCAACACGTGGGCAACACGGGCTCGAAGCACACGCTCGAAAAGAGCGTGAAAACCGAATAAATGGCCACTTTTCGGTGACGCTAGGATCATCAGGAGTGAAAAAAACGTTGTAATCGGCGCAAATATCGAATGTTCGGTAGGCATTACCGCTTTACATTTTGGCGATTCTTCGGAAGTTAGATTGACTGTCTACAATGAACTTATGGCGTCGCCCCTTCGCCGAATTTTGCCTCAGGCAAAGTCGCCTCAGTATCCGAGGACTGGGGCGCTTCAGGTTTTCAGGCTAGCGATAAATGACACAAACCTTGTCCGGAAAAATGGAACAGGCCGCTCCGAAGTTGCCCGTCGGTAAACAAAGTTGCCACGCCACAATCACCGCGAATTCGTCGATCACGATCGACTGTGTTCCGGCCTGCGATTTTGATTCAACGTTGCGCGCTGAGTGGGACGCGATTCGCGATTCGTCAACCGCGTTCCGCAGTCCGTTCTTCAGCCACACGTTCATCGATGCAGTCGGCCGAGTTGCGCCGAACAATCAAACTGCGATCGCACGGCAAGGCGGTAAAGTGGTCGGAGTGCTACCGTTTCAGCGATCGAAGAAAAACACGGCTCAACCTGTCGCTCTCGGCGTGAACGACGCTCACGCTATGTTGGCGCCCGCAGACTCGAAGGTTGCGACAACGGATCTGCTAAAAGCCGCTGGCATGCGCAGCTACCTGTTTCACGCCGCTCCGATCGACGCGCCGGATATCAAACGTTACGAAGTGGGTCGCACGCGCGCCTTCTTAGCCGACTTGACGGTCGATCCACGCGGTTACGAACACTACTTGAAGCACAATCGCGATACGATCGATCGCCAAGGTCAGAAGACTCGCAAACTGATTCGAACCAAAGGTCCGCTGCGATTGGAATACGATTGCCGCGACCCGAAAATGCTGGACTACTTGATCGAACTGAAGGGACAACAATATCGTCGCACACAGATCTACGACTTATTGTCGGTGGATTGGATTCAGCGTTTGCTGCACGACTTGTTACGCAATCAAGATGCACCGGTGCGCGGTCTGTTGAGCGTGTTGTACGCAGGCGATGATCCGGTCGCGATGCATTTCGGCATGCAGGAACGCGACTTGATTCATTACTGGTTCCCAGTTTACGACACGCAATATTCGTACGGTTCACCCGGCACCGTCCTGTTCTTGGAGATCGCCAAACAGGCGGCTGATAAAGGCATTCGCGCGATCGATTTCGGTTATGGCGAACTGCCGTACAAGTACAAAGTGACGAACGTTGTAACGGAAATGAGTTTCGGGCTGATCGATAGCAGCCCGATGCGCCGTGCAGCTTATCGAACCTGCGTAGCAATAGTGTCTCAGATGAAAAAGCCGTGGATCAAAGAACGGCTGAAACCAATCATGCGCGTCCTGATGCCAAACTTTGGCGAACATCGCTACCGCGCTGAGTAGCTTGTTTCCTCGTAGCTGACTACTCGTAGTTTCTTTTACTCGTAACGCAATGCATCGATCGGATCGAGCCGGCTCGCACGCCAAGCTGGATAGTAACCAAAACCGATACCAACGAGCGCGGAGAATGCGAGCGCAATAGCTGCCGCAGGAAAACTGACGACGATCGGCCACGGACGACCCGCTGACACCGCGTTGATCAGCGTTGTCATTCCAACCGACGCGCCGACGCCCAGGGCGACGCCGATCGCTCCTCCAATGATCGACAGCACGACGGATTCGACCAAGAACTGTAGCAGGATGTCGCGCGACGTCGCGCCAACCGCCATGCGAATTCCGATCTCGCGAGTTCGTTCGGTGACGGAAACGAGCATGATGTTCATGATTCCGACACCACCAACAATCAAAGAAATTCCGGCGATCGCGGCGAGCATCAACGTTAGCGTGCCTGTAATTACACCCAGCACATTGGCGATCTCCGTAGTGTTCGCAACTTCGAAATCAGCGGGCTGTCCTGGCGCAATTTTGTGGCGATCGAGCAAAAGTGATCGCATCTCGATCTCGGCCAGCTTCATCGAATCCGAGCTGCGCGCGGAAGCAAGGATCAGATTGACGGTGTTGAAATTGCTGCCCTGCAACCGCTTGCGAACTGTCGTGTAAGGCATGATCAAGACGTCATCTTGATCTTCGCCGACCATGTTCGCGCCTTTCGCTTCCAAGACTCCGACAACTTCGAAAGGGATGTTTTTGACGCGAATTTGTTGTCCGATTGGATTGGAAGTTTGAAACAGATTCTTCACAACTGTTTGTCCGAGAACGCAAACTTTGTTGGCGCTGGCCACATCACGCTCGGAGAAGAAGCTGCCCAACCGTATTTGCCAATTGCGAACTGTTGGAAAGCTTTCGTCGACGCCGAACATCTCACGCGCGGTCCAGTTGCTATTGCCTGAGATGGCTTGACCCGTTGCGAAGACAACCGGCGTCGCCGCCAGCACGCTACTGCAATCTCGGCTGAGCGATTGCGCGTCGGCGGGAGTCAGCGACATCACTTGACTGCGCACGCCGCCGCGAGCTTGTTCGTTACCAGGGATGACTACAATGACATTCGTGCCGAGATTCTGAAATTCGCCTTGAACCAACTCACTGGCCGACATGCCGACGGAAACCATCGCCGTTACGGCAGCGATGCCGATGACGACGCCAAGCACCGTTAGTCCGGCGCGCATTTTGTTTTTCGCCAACGCACGCAACGCAATTCGAATCGTGACTGAATCAAGCACGCCAGCAAACTCGCTTTGAAAATAAAGGCACACAGACCGCTTCCCGCATGCTATTCTAGCTGCTCGATGGGTTGGCGTCCTCTTCCAAAATCACATTCGAAGCGTTACAAAATCGCCGAAGCAGTAATTGCGAGACAACCAGCAAACGGCAATTGAGGGATCGAAATGACGACAGAACGAATGACTCGAGCGAATTTGCCTAAAGGCGAGTGCTTGTGCGATTATTGTCCCGCTAAATGCTGCCGCTATTTTGCTCTGCCGATCGATATTCCTGAAACGCTGAAGGATTACGATTACATTCGCTGGTTCCTGCTGCATGAGAAGGCGACTGTGTTCGTGGAAGACGAGCATTGGTACTTGCTGGTTCACACCGTTTGCAAACACTTGCAACCGGACAATCGCTGCGGCATCTACATGACTCGACCAGAGATCTGTCGCGAGTATTCGACGGATAACTGCGAGTACGACGACGATTGTGCTTATGAAAAGTATTTTGAAACCGCTGAGCAGGTCGCCGAGTACGTTGAAGCCACCATCGGTCACCCTGGATTGAAATCGATGCGCTCGCCCGAGCCAGCGGGACTGCCAGTTCTGGTGTAGGGCCGCCTCATCGCAGCAGTTGCTCGACTGCAATCACGCGCAGTTGATCGCTTTCGCCGGACGCAATGAACAGCGATTCACCCAGGCGAGCAGCGGATGAAATATAGGCTTCGTCACTTGGCAGAGGCACTTTCTTAGTTGCGTTCGCAAGGTCGATCCGGTGCAGGTTTCCATCGGTGGTGGCGGCAACGAATTGCAGTTCGCGAAGATGCGTGCAGCAGGCGATGGGTTGATTCAGTTGCACGAAACGTACGAGTCGCCGCTGAGTTGGATGCCATAATCGAAGCGTTCCATCGCGGCTGGCACTAACCAGCTTCGGTGGATCAGTGGCTAGCGCAATCGCGACCGACTGCAAACTGGTGATGCGATCGCGATGCTGCTGAAAATTCGCAACTTCGCGACCATCGGATCGAGACCACATCACGATTTTGCCCGACCAATCTCCGCTGACACCGAATTCATTGTTCAGCGTCGCAATCGCAGTGACCATTTTGCCGTGCGTTTGACTTTCCCAAGCGACTTTGCCATCTTCGATTGCCAGCGCAGTAAGCGTCCCGCGCGTGTCGCCAACGACGACAAACGGTGATGCCACAGCCAGCGTTACTACGGACGCTGTCAGATCGGTTCGCCAAACAACTTCCGCTTGCGAGTCAAGCCAAGCGACAGCTCCGGCTTCGGTGATGCCGGCTTGATTCGTTGCACTGCCCCCGATGACAAAGTTGGAATCGCTAGTCGCGGCGTCTGCGATCAAAATCTGCGACTTGTCACCGATCGATAACTGCGGATCGCTCGCTTCAATTTGAGGCGACTGCGATGGATCCAATCGTAACTTGGCTAACCCATGTTGACCGATCAACAGCAAACTGGATTCGGATGCATGAGTTAGTTTATGAACCACAAACGGCGCGGCGCATGTGGTTGATTCCTGTGCAAAGACTAACGGATCGCAAGCTAGCGCGATTGAAAGCAGGCACACGGCGCGCGTTACTTGGAAAGCTAACATAGTGAACTCATAGCCACAGTTTCAAGCGATCGTCGAGCATGTCTGGAATCTTCTTGCGCACCGCGCGTTCAACTTGAGCAGCGGTGTAGCGAACGCTGAAGTGCCCAGCGATGATCAATTCGTTTTGGAACTGATCACGACGAGCGATCCAATCGTCCAGATGCATATGACCATGTTTGTGGATCTTCTCTTTGCGATGCTTTGGCGCGACGAAGGTCATTTCAGCGATTAAGATCTGAGCGCGATACATATCGGGATTGTCGTCGAGTCCAGGCGGGGAAGTGTCACCGGTGTAAGCCACGATGGGCATCCGCACTTCGCTGCTGATATCAACGCCGCTCAACCGCAAGTCGCGAATCTCCGGACCGCTGAGCGTCGTGTATTCTGGTTTCAGTTTCTTGCGACGTTCCCATACGATGTAACCGACACTTGGAACGGTATGTGTTGTTTTGTGAACCGTCATCACCAGTTCACGCGAAAGCTCGATTTCTTGGCCCACTTCAACGGGGATGATTGTGCAAGGCAAGCGGCCGCGGTCGAGCCGCGAGAAGACTCGCAGCATACTCTCCACTCCGTCGACAGCCTGTGCTGGCAAGTAGATCGTGGGCGGCTCCATTTTCATCATCCGCCGCCGCGCAACGTAAACCGGCAACGCGGCGATGTGATCGAGGTGCGTGTGCGTAATTGCAACTGTCGAAGTGCCCATGAAATCCCAAGGATGCGCACCCAGATCGAAAGAAATTCGGAGCTCCGGGATTCGCCAGTAGCTCTGTACCGCCGCGCGCGAGTAGCCTTCGATCGTCAACGCGCGATGCTGGCAAGTGATTACGGGAGCGTTATCGAGCATTAGTTTCCGATCAATTGCCAAAGTTACGGCTAAAGCAAATACAGCGGCGAGCGACTGGTGCCAAATTGTGACTCAAAATGTAGCCGCAGTGTTCGCTCCTCGTAACCCGTCCGCGAGTCAGTTATTTCGAGTAAAATCATGTTCGCTAACATTATGGATTACAATAACCCAAGCTCGCGCTCCAGTAATTTCTACTTTCGCATGCTGGCGACTTGCGCGAGGCTCGCTGTGGCAGCAGTGTGTAATGAGGCAGAGTGGCGGCAAGTGGCGGTTGTAATTGATTTCTGGTCTATCTCGAACAAGAAGAGGCAACGATGAGTCAAGTGGTCGGTGAAGCGGTTGCGCGGATGACAGATGACGATGTGCAAGCGATCGATCGTTTGCGCGAAGCGTATGGAAGACTGACTGCTGAACTGGCGCGAGTCATCGTAGGTCAACAAGAAGTCATCGAGCAACTCGCGATCTGCTTATTCGCGCGGCGCCACGCGCTATTGATGGGCGTGCCGGGGTTGGCGAAGACATTGCTAGTAAGCAAGCTCGCCGAAACCATGTCGCTCAAGTTCAGTCGCATTCAGTTCACGCCGGACTTGATGCCGATGGACATTACCGGTACCGACATTTTGCAGGAAAGCGAATCGGGGCGTCGCGAGTTTCAATTTGTTCCGGGCCCAGTGTTCGCAAACATTGTTTTAGCCGATGAGATCAACCGCGCCCCACCAAAAACGCAAGCTGCGATGTTGGAAGCGATGCAGGAACACCGCGTCACCGTGCTCGGCAAGGCCTTCAAACTGGACGCGCCCTTCATGGTGCTCGCAACACAGAACCCGGTCGAACAGGAAGGCACCTATCCGCTTCCGGAAGCCCAGCTTGACCGATTCATGTCGCTGATTGAACTCGACTATCCCAACGAAGCGGAAGAGATCCAGATCGCGCGGACGACGACGGGTGACGATATGGTCGAGCTGGATCATTTGATGACAGCCGATCAAATTATCGATCATCAAAATCTGGTTCGTCGCGTACCGGTGCCCGACCACATTTACAGCTACGCCGCGCGGCTCGTTCGCAAAACGCGGCCAACCGGATCGACCAGTCCCGAGTGGCTGCGGCCTTTGGTGGCTTGGGGTGCCGGACCTCGCGCGGTTCAGAACTTGATACTTGGCGCCAAAGCCCGCGCCGCTTTGCAAGGCAGCTACATGGTCCGCTTGGAAGACGTAAAGCACGTCGCGCCCGCTGTCTTAACGCACCGCATCATCACCACCTTCGCCGCTCAAGCCGAACGCTTTACAGCGAAAGACATCGTCAAGCGGCTGGTAACGGAGTTTGGTGAAGGGTGAAACGGACGTTAGACAAAGTATCAGTGATGTTTGTACTGACCTTTGCGTTTGAAGGATGACAATTGACACGCTCCGTTCTTTGCCAACGAAGAGAACGCCATCGCCGCACCGTGGAAAGCAACGGCGTTTCTGAGACACGTGCTTACAACACGGACAATACCCTTGCGTCGATCAATTTCGCAGGTGCCTCGATCGCAATCTGACTTATGGTTGGTGTGCCAACAAGAATAAGACCAGCGAATCGCACATAGCATCGCGCCTCCCCTCGCCCCGTACTCAGCAAGCGAGTTGCAGCGATTCCAAGTTCCGTCTCCCCTCGCCCCGTACGTACTCGGGGAGAAGGGGTCGGGGGATGAGGGGCCCAGAGATGGTAAGACTTTTTTGGTTGATCTGAACTGGAACTCAACTTGTATCGTCTCATCTCGCTTACTTGTAAATCGCAGTACACGTATGCTTCCGGCGCCATTGCACTGAATTGAGCTATTGGTTTCATGGCTTTAGTCTCCACTCGATTCAGTACTCAGGCTCCTCATCCCCCGGCCCCTTCTCCTCAGAGTACTGAGGAGAAGGGGAGGCACGAATTTCGCGAGGAGTTTCGCTCTAAATGATACGGGGCGAACTGAGACACGTGCACAAGCCTTACAGCTTAGCGCGCGCCTGAAATGTGTTTTCGATTTCGACTGAACGTGGCACGCTGCGCTCTTGACGATCGAGCCGAGACGCCGCATTCCTGTAGATATCGCCGAAGTGGTGCACGTGATCGCGCAGCAATGGCACGGGATGAAAAAGGGGACGGGGATGAAAAAGGGGACGCGGGTATTTTCGGCTGTCGCCTCGGCCAGTTGCAAGCAGTCCAACTGGATCGATCGCGTAAACACGCCATTCAGCGAACAAGAATTTGCTGCGCTGCGGAGGTGCGTAAATCGGGGCAATACGTTCGGAGATGAGCAATGGAGTGAGAGTGTGGCGGAGAAGCATGGCATCTGGCATACTTTACTTCCTGTCGGACGACCGAAGAAACGTACGCCGGTTCAAAGTAAATGATACCCCTAAACGATATTACCCCCGTCCCCTTTTCCTCTCGTCCCCTTTTCCTCTGCCGTCCCCTTTTCCTCTGCCCCTGAGTTTGACGCAAGTGACGCGAAAACTCCTTCTTATCCATGGACTTCATCGTGATACTCGCGCTTCAATGCAGTACCGGTCAACGCAGTGTATCGGCTCGTCATTCCCGGACCTTTTTCCTCAGCGTACTGAGGAGAAGGGGAGGCATAAATCTCGAGACGAGCTTCGCCTTAAATGATACGGTCGAGAACGACTACGCCCATCGGCCCAACGCTAGCGCGTTCGGCTCACGATCAATTGATGATCACAAGTCCAAGTGAATCCGCGATGATGTACTTGAGTGCTACTGGTTCAGCGTACTTTGCCGCAGATGATGCTGGCGTTGTGTCCACCGAAGCCGAAGCTGTTGTTCATCGCGGTCGTGATCGTCCGCTCGACAGACACATTGGGAGTGTAGTTCAAGTCGCACTCTGGATCCGGCGTTTCCAGATTGATCGTCGGCGGCACTTTATCATTGCTAACGGCCAGCACAGTCAAAATCATTTCGATGCCACCGCTGGCGCC
This sequence comes from Pirellulaceae bacterium, assembly GCA_041739135.1. Classification (GTDB taxonomy): domain Bacteria; phylum Planctomycetota; class Planctomycetia; order Pirellulales; family Pirellulaceae; genus Aureliella. The sequence goes on along the minus strand of JBGSOM010000079.1, from coordinate 1,539 downwards.
TAGCGAGTGTCCGAGGCTGCCTTTGGTGCTTGAAATCGCGACGTTGTAGGCGTGCTCGCCGTAGACCGATTTCATTGCAACGGTTTCAGCCTTATCACCAAGTGGAGTGCTGGTACCGTGAGCGTTGATGTAGTCCATCGCAGTTGGATCGAGTTTGGCATCGCGCAGTGCATTGGACATGGCGCGAGCTGCACCAGAGCCGGCTGGATCTGGCTGAGTAATGTGTCCAGCGTCACCGCTAGCCCCGTAGCCGAGCACTTCAGCGTAAATACGAGCTCCGCGAGCTCGTGCATGCTCGAGTTCTTCGAACACTAGAATTCCGGCGCCTTCGCTGAGCACGAAACCGTCGCGACCGAGATCGAACGGGCGGCTTGCCTTCTCGGGTGCGTCGTTACGATCCGAAAGAGCTCGCATGTTCTGAAACGCACTTAGGCCCATCGCTGTAATGGCAGCTTCTGTGCCGCCGGTTACGACAATGTCAGCGTCATCGTATTGGATCGTTTTCATCGCGTCGCCCATCGCGTTAGTAGCGCTGGCGCAAGCTGTTGCGACGGTAAAGTTCGGACCGCGAAGTCCATAACGAATGGAGAGATTTCCGCCTGCGGCGTTTAGCATCAGCTTTGGGATCGTCATCGGACTGACGCGATCAGGACCTTTGTGCAGAAGTCGTTCGACTTGCACTTCGATCTCCGACAAACCGCCAATGCCTGAGCCGAGGATCACGCCGCAGCGGTAAGGATCTTCCTTGCTGAAATCCAAACCAGAATCCTCGATCGCTTTTCCACCGGCGTACATCGCAAACAATGTAAACCGATCGAGCCGCTTGAGGTCCTTGGGATCGCAGTAGTTACCCGGGTCGAAATCGGGAATGTCGCCAGCCAATTGAACTTTGAATGGTGTTGGATCGATCACGCTAAGACGATGAATCCCGCACTTGCCATCCAAAATGCTTTGCCAAACACACCCAACTTCATTTCCGAGAGGTGTGACCAGTCCCAAACCTGTAACAACAACGCGACGCTTCATGAATATTGGTGCTCTTCCGCCAAGGGTTCAGCTCGTTCTACTCGGAGAGGAGTCGACTGAGTTGCCCGTGATTGAATTACGTGTAAATGGGTTGAATGGGAACTAAGACCTTTCCCAATCCGTTGTCCGATGAATCGCAAATGGTCGGCAGGGCCAAAGCACCGCGAGTAACGACAACCAAAACTCCAGGGCCTACACTCGAATTTTTCACCCCAGCTACCGCAACCATCCGTCGGTGGGCCGGGGTGATACTTGCATACCTTAACGTTACCGAAGCAACGTTAGGGTGTGTCATTAAATAAAGAAATGCTTTACTAAGCTTGTTGAGCTTTTTCAATGAAGTCGACTGCTTCACCAACGCGTTGGATTTTTTCAGCCGCATCTTCGGGGATGCTGATGTCGAACTCTTCTTCGAGCTCCATTACCAATTCAACCGTATCAAGCGAGTCGGCTCCAAGGTCGTTCACGAAATGCGTTTCGCGAGTGATCTTGTCTTTTTCCACGCCTAATTGA
>JBGSOM010000226.1:0-7552 GCA_041739135.1 Pirellulaceae bacterium | reverse complement strand
CGCCAACCGGTCGGCAGTAACACCGTTCAGCACCATATCATCCTTGATCGAGCCGAGTGGCATGAACGGCGTATGCCCAACTCCGAGGAAACTCGGCTTTCCAAAGTTGTACGGCGTGTGCCTCATCTTGGGCGACAGATTGACGTAGGAAGCCAAAGCTGAATTTGGGTCGCTTTGAAGTTTCGAAATCACGGATCCAAACTCGGGCCAACCGCCAGGCGGATTGCGTTCGTTCAGTCGACCGGTCATGCACTGAAAAGATTCATGCCGATCTTTCGCGCCGACCATCGTGCGGATAATCGTGTACTTGTCGGCAAGTTTCGCCAACTGCGGCAGGTGCTCACAAATCTGAATGCCAGGAACGTTGGTTGCGATCGGTTGAAACTCGCCGCGAATCTCCGATGGAGCTTCAGTCTTGAGGTCGAACATGTCCTGATGCGGCGGGCCGCCAGGCAAGTAAACCATGATGATCGACTTCGCCGACCGCCCCCTCCCCTGCTCTGCCCGCAACAACTGTGGCAGCGAAAGCGCTCCGAAGCCGAGCGCACCGATCTTCAAAAAATTGCGGCGTGAACGCCCGTCACAAAAGCGGCGTGAAGCAACACTGGGAATAGTCAGCATCGTGAGGACTCTTCGGCGGGATGGTTTTCGCAGGCGGGATTGGCGTTCCAACGATTGTGATCTTGGCACGCCCAACGCCACCTGTCAAATCCCGAGGCAACTAGTTGATTGCCAAGAGCAGCCGACTGGGCGCTTCCAAGTATGCGATTACATCATTCAAGAATCGGGTTGCGGTGCCGCCGTCGACCAAGCGATGATCGTACGAAAGGCTTAGCGGCATCATCAACCGAGCCTTAATCGAATCGTCTGGCATCACGACGGGCAGCTTGCGAGTTCGACCAACGAGCAGAATTGCAACTTCGGGAACGTTCACAATAGGCGTACTGTAAGTGCCACCAATAGCGCCCAGATTGCTGATTGTAAACGTGCCACCACGCAACTCGTTCACACCAAACTCACCACCGCGAACGCGAGCCGCTAGGTCGGCCAAAGCGCGAGCGATATCTGGAATCGTGAGCGCGTCAGCATGACGAATGTTGGGCACGACCAAACCGCGTTCGGTATCAACAGCGATGCCGATGTTGACGTAGTCTTTGTAAACGATTTGATCGTTGTCCATATCGATCACGGCGTTGATCGCCGGATGATGTCGCAGCGCCGTCGCCACCGCTTTGATCAAGAATGGCATCGTCGTCAGTTTGATGCCCTGCGCAGCGTAGTCGTCTTTGCTGGTCGCGCGGAACGCTTCCAGATCAGTCACATCAGCATCGTCAAAGTTCGTCACTCGCGGCACAGTGCTCCATGACTTGTGCATCTGATTTGCGATGACTTTGCGGATCTTGGCCATGCGCTCAATGCGAACTGGGCCGTAATCGTCTTGCGAAGGTTGACCGGGCAACGGAATCACCTTGTTGCCGCCAACTGGTGAAGCCAACGGTGGAGCGGTGGAAGTCATCACGTTGGATGGTTGGGCAGCGCCCGCGCTCGGAGCAGCGACCTGAGCTCGAGCGGCGCCGGTGTTTCGAACTGCGGCCAGCACATCTTCGCGAGTGATACGGCCGCCTTCGCCAGTGCCGGCTACGGTCGACAAGTCGATACCGACTTCTCGCGCGAACCGACGCACAGCAGGTCCGGCTGGAACGATATCGCCTGAATCTGCGTACTCGGCAGGAGCTTCCTCGGCCTGTTGAGGCTCGGGCGCAGCCGCTGGTTTTGTCGCCACCGGAGCTGGTGCCGGTTTCGGTGCTGCAGGTGCGGGAGCTGTTTTTGGTGCAGCAGGTTTAGGTGCTTCGGCCTTTGGAGCTTCAGCCTTCGGTGGATCTGCCTTGGTTGGCTCTTGCGCCGGAGCTGGCTTGGGTGCAGCCGCTTTGGGAGCGTCGGCTGAGGCGCCTTCCAATTGCAAAATCACGCCACCGATCGGAACTGATTGGCCAGCCGCCACGAGCACCTTCACCACTGTGCCCGCTGAAGGGCTTGGCACGGTGACCGTGGCTTTATCGGTTTCGATTTCCAGCAAGCCCTGATCTTTTTTGACTATGTCACCTTCGGCTACTAAAACTTCCAGCACATCGCCCGAAGTGATACCGTCGCCCAGTTCCGGAAGCTTTACGTCAATCGCCATGTTTTTCTCAACTATCCATTCAAATTTGTGGGGCACCGGCTAGGCCAGTGACTTGATTGGTTCAGCATGCACAAACGCTCGACATCGAGCTACCGATTCTTAAGCGTAGAGCGGATTGGCTTTCTCGGGGTTGTAATCCAGTTCCTTGATCGCCTTGGCAACGTCAGTCATCTTGAGCACGCCAGCTTTTGCCAAGCGATACATAGCCGCCAGTGCGATCGACTCGCCATCGATTTCGAAGTGACGACGCAAAGCTTCACGCGTTTCGCTGCGGCCCATGCCGTCCGTTCCCAGCACAAAGTAATCGCCGGGAATGTAGCGAGTCAGTTGCTCGGGCAAAGCTCGGACGTGATCGCTAGCTGCAATGAATGGACCTTCGACGCCTTCAAGCACTGTTTCGATGTAACTCTTCTTCGGAGTCTCATCAGGGTGCAAGAAATTCCAGCGTTCGCAAGTCTGCGCGTCGCGGCGGAGTTGCGTGTAACTTGTCACGCTCCACAAGTCGCTCGCGATGTTGAACTTCTCAGCCAGAATCTCTTGAGCCTTTTGAGCACACAGAAGAATTGGGCCGGTACCAAACAACTGCACACGAGCCTTCGGTTTCTTGGTAACTTCGCGGCTGGCGAACTTGTAGATCCCCTTGATGATGCCTTCTTCGACACCTTCGGGTAAGCCTGGCATTTGATAGTTGTCATTGCCGACCGAGATGTAATAGATCGCCGTTTCACCTTCTTCATACAGCTTCTTCAGGCCGTCCAAGACGATCACCGTGGTCTCATACGCGAAGGCCGGGTCGTAAGCACGAACTAACGGAAACGCGATTGCATTCAAGTGGCTATGGCCGTCTTGATGCTGTAGACCTTCGCCGTTCAAAGTCGTGCGGCCGGAGGTCCCGCCAAGTAAAAAGCCTTTCGCGCGCATGTCGCTTGCGGCCCAGATCAAATCGCCGACGCGTTGGAATCCGAACATCGAATAATAGATGTAAAACGGAATCATGTTGACGCCGTGCGTCGCGTAAGCTGTTCCGGCTGCATTGAAGCTGGCCATCGAACCGGCTTCGGTGATGCCTTCTTCCAGGATCTGACCGTCGCGAGCTTCTTTGTAATACGACAGCACATGCGAATCGACAGGCTCGTACAGTTGGCCGCCGTGCGCATAAATGCCGACTTCGCGGAACATCCCTTCCATACCGAACGTTCGCGATTCGTCGGGCACGATCGGCACAATGTTGCGGCCAATTTTCGGATCTTGGCAAAGCTTCGAAAGCAACCGAACAACACCCATCGTCGTGCTGATTTCTTTGCCTTTGCTGTCGCCAACGTAAGCCGAATAGTCGTCTAGCGTTGGCACTTCGGTTTTCGGCTGCGCCGTCGGACGGCTTGGTACCGGACCGCCGAGAGCCTGACGGCGCTCGCGGAGATACTTCATCTCGATACTCGACTCGGGTGGCTTGTAGAACGGAGCGTGTACCACTTCTTCATCGCTGATCGGAATGCCAAAGCGACTTCGGAACTCAAGCAGCTCTTGCTCGTTCAACTTCTTCTGATTGTGAGCCACGTTGCGGCCTTCGCCGGCTTCGCCCAAACCATAGCCCTTGATCGTCTTCGCGAGAATGACTGTCGGTTGTCCCTTGTGCTCAACTGCCGCTTTGTAAGCCGCGTAGACTTTCTCGGGATCGTGTCCGCCGCGACGCATCTTCTCGAGTTTTTCGTCGGAGAAGTTCGCCACCATCGCGGCTAACTCAGGCGACTTGCCAAAGAAGTGTTCGCGAATGTACGAGCCCGGCATACCACCGTATTTTTGATACTGGCCGTCGACGATCTCGTTCATGCGTTCGACCAGTTGTCCGGTCTCGTCATGCTCGATCAGTGAGTCCCAATCGCCACCCCAGATCACTTTGATCACGTTCCAGCCCGAACCTCGGAAGACCGCTTCGAGCTCCTGGATGATCTTGCTGTTGCCGCGAACTGGACCGTCGAGCCGCTGCAGGTTGCAGTTGATAACGAACGTCAGATTGTCGAGCTTCTCGCGAGCAGCCAAGTGCAACGCCCCGAGCGATTCGGGCTCATCGCACTCGCCGTCACCCAAGAAAGCCCATACACGTTGGTTCGAAGTGTCTTTGATGCCGCGATCGCGCAAGTACTCGTTGAATCGAGCTTGGTAGATCGCCATCAACGGCCCAAGCCCCATCGAAACTGTTGGGAATTCCCAAAAACTTGGCATCAACCACGGATGCGGGTAGCTGGAAAGTCCGTTGACTTCCTGCAACTCGCGGCGGAAGTTTTCCAAGTTCTCAACGTTCAGTCGCCCTTCCATGAATGCGCGTGAATACATACCCGGCGATGCGTGACCTTGGAAGTAAATAATGTCGCCGTCGTAACCCGATTCGCCACGGCCTTTGAAGAAGTGGTTGAAGCCGACTTCGTAAAGCGTCGCGCTCGAAGCGAAAGTGCTGATGTGACCGCCGATGCCGTCCACTTTTTTATTCGCGCGTTGCACCATCGCCATCGCATTCCAGCGAATGATGCTCTTGATGCGACGCTCAAGCTCGCGGTTGCCAGGATATGCCGGTTGCTTGTGGGCCGGGATCGTATTGATGTATGGCGTGTTGACTTGCAGAGGAACGTCGACGCCTTCTTGGCGAGCCCGTGTGTCCATCGCTTTGAGCAGATACTTGACCCGCTCGGGGCCTTTGCTCTTTAGGACGTAGTCTAGCGATCCTTGCCACTCAGCCGTTTCCGCTGGGTCGGTGTCAACTTGGGTTGGAAGCTGTCCGTTGGCCACCACCTCAGACTCTTCATCAGAAACGATCTTGGCATCAGCCATATCAACTTCTCCGGTACTGTAGAACGACGCGCCTGCAGCAAGCCCGCGTGGCACAAGCTCGCTTACGTTCTGCTCTGTTTTGTGTGTGTTTGAATCTGTTTTTCTGTGTATTTAAGCACAAGTCGGGACTGTGATGATCGCAACAATCGTCAGATTTTAACCCGCGCCCACGGAGATTCTGTACTAATCTTCCTAATTATCCAAGTCCAACCACTCCTGAGGCAACCCACAGCTAGCTCAGAATTCTTAGCTGTCGGCTGCGTCGGCAACTCGCCAGTTGCGCCAAAGTGCAATGCCTCGCCCTAAACAGCCCCTGCGGGCTGAAGGATTACCTTCATCGCTCCAGGCTCGCCCGCATACAGCCGCTCAAACCAAGCTGGGCCGTCTTCTAAATTTGCGGTCGCAGTGATCAGCGGATCGACTTTAATGTCCCCTCGGCTCAGATACTCTATGCACTCTGGGTACTCACCGTTCGATGCACAACTGCCAAACACCGACAACTCGCGCGTCACCACAGCTTGCAACGGCAGCTCGACGTTCGGCGCCAAGTTGCCAACCAACGTGATCGCGCCACCTTTACGAGTGCATTCGATCGCCATTTTTACCGTTGGCGTCGCGCCTACGACTTCCAGCGACACATCCGCTCCGCGACCATTCGTCAGCTTCTTCACTTCCGCAATCACATCGACTGACTTTGGATTCAACGTCCAGTCGGCTCCCAGCGACTTGGCGACAGCAAGCTTGCTATCCTCCAAGTCGACCGCGATCACACGAGCCGCACCGGCCAACCGGATCGCTTGCACGACCAGCAAACCGATCATGCCACTGCCAACCACGACCGCGGTATCGCCAAGTTTCACGGGGGTTCGATTGGCTGCATGCACTGCGATCGAAACCGCTTCGATGAGCGCTGCATGTTCGAACTTCAGTTGCGGAGGCAATTGATAAGCGATGTTGTACGGCACGATCACATATTCCGCGAACGCACCATGCCGCTTGAATTCGCCGCATGAAACGCCGAGCACTTGACGGTTCTCGCACAAGTTGATCGAACCTCGACGACACGATGCACAGCGGCCGCATGAAACCGTCGAATCAAAGGTGACGCGATCACCTTCTTTAAAGCCGGTCACTTGGTTGCCAACTGCAGTCACAATGCCAGCTGCTTCGTGCCCCATCACTAGCGGCGGAATGCGTCGGCCCGTCGAGCCGTCGTAACCATGAATGTCGCTGCCACAGATGCCACACGCTTTGACTTGAACCAGCAGATCTTCAGGTCCAACTTCCGGCATCGGCATATCGACGATGCTCAGTTTCTTATATTCGCTCAGCAACATTGCTTTCATCATTCGTCTTTCAGATAGAGGTCCGTCTATCTTAGCCGAGCGGATTGCAATGAGTAGTACTGACGGTAAGTGCCAACACGTGAACAATTGACTAGCTGCCGGGTAGCCCGGGTCCCTCGGCTGTTCGATCCTTAAGCTGGCCACAAAAGTGATCAGCGGCAAAGTGATCAAGAGCAATAAGTGGACAATCGGCATTTTATCGGCATAATCGAAGCGCGATAACTTGCCGATGGAATGCCGATAGATGAAAAAGTTTGAACCGAACTACTCAATCACGAACGCAACTGCGAACGCTTTAATTCGGATCGAAGCGGTACGCACACGAATTGAACATCTACCGATTCACCCTGTTGTCCTCGTGTCGCTCCGCGAGTCTGCGAAGCTCTACTCAACTCACTATTCGACGATGATTGAGGGCAACCGACTCACTCAAGAGCAAGTGGAGTTAGTCGTAGGCCAGTCGCAACACTTCGCAGGCAGGACGCGAGATGAATCCGAAGTCAAAGGCTATTACGCGGCTCTCAATCACCTGGAAGCAATCGTTGCGAAAAAGGCTGCTGTTACGGAGCGAGCAATAAGAACATTGCATGCCCTTGTGATGGGCGCGGGAAAGCAACGTTTGTCGCCAACGCCCTACCGGGATCTACAAAACGTTATCCGAGATGCAACCACTCGCGGAATTGTCTACTTGCCACCCGAAGCTCATGATGTGCCAAAGCTGATGAAGCAGCTAGCAGCTTGGATCGCGGACTCTGAAAAGCAAGCTGTACCGTGCGCTATCCGAGCCGCGATCGCGCACTACCAATTCGCAACTATTCATCCGTATATCGATGGCAACGGGCGCACAGCGCGTCTACTTACAAACCTAGTTCTCCATCTGGGAGGTTACGACTTAAAGGGGCTCTATTCATTGGAAGAGTACTACGCAAGAAATCTCGGGGCATATTACGGTGCGATTTCAATTGGACCATCACACAATTATTACATGGGGCGAGCGGAAGCTGACATCACGCCATGGATCGACTACTTTTGTCAAGGAATGGCGTCCAGCTTCGAAGCCGTGGCCAAACGAGCCGAGGAAGCTGCTGCCCGAGGTGTGTCTGACACTCACTCGCATTTGCGATCACTGCAGCCGATGCAACGCAAGTGCCTAGAGTTGTTCCAAAAGTCCGATGTGATTGCTTCACGAGACATCCAG
>JBGSOM010000223.1:0-9473 GCA_041739135.1 Pirellulaceae bacterium | reverse complement strand
AGGCTTCGCGCCCTTCGTCAGCTCAGCAAAATCGCTGACCGAGGCGTTGCGACGGCCTGCGGATGTCGGTCGATATTTGCGTATACCCATTGAAACTACCTACTGACTGAACACCGTGAAACTTGATCGTTACCAGCCGCTTTCGCAGCACCAACCCCGCTCAAACCATCGCTTAGAAGAAGTCGATCTTGTGCTCAGCATTGAGCTTCACAATCGCCCTCTTCCACGAACTAGTCACACCCGCACGATGGCGAAAACGTCGAGTCTTGCCCTTGCGCGTCTGAGTGCAAACCTTGTCCACCACTACATTGAACAACTCTTCGACCGCCCGACGAATATCAACCTTCGTCGCTAACGGGTGAACTTCAAATGCGTATTGATTGTGACGCCCAGCCCGATGCACACCCTTCTCCGTCACCAGTGGTCGCAAAATGACCTGGTGGGAGTCGAGCTTCAAACTAGCTGTCGGTACTTCTGCTTTACTCATCATCCAACCCAATACAAATTAGCCAACGCGAACCAACTAAGCCGCTGCAGTCGTTCCCGAAGCTTGCGACTTAATCAATTCCAACGCATCCTTAGTCATCAACACCTTCCGTGGACGAATCAAACTCAGGGCGTTCAAATCCGCCACGCGAGTTACATTTACGCCAGGGATATTGCGACCGCTCATGTGCACATTAACTGAATAGTCGCTCGTGGTTACCAAAGTCGTCTGACCCGCCAACCCCAAAGCCTTCAGCATGCCTGCAAACTCTTTTGTCTTCGGCGCCGCCATACTCAACTGATCGATCACCACCACTTCGCCATCAATCAACTTCGAAGCGATCGCCATCTTGGTCGCAATTCGAATCGCCTTCTTAGGCAATCGATAGTAGAACGAACGCGGCTTGAGCTGCATCGCATGACCACCACCACGTCGCTGCGGAGTTCGCTTGGAACCAACGCGAGCGTTACCTGTACCCTTTTGACGATAAAGCTTCTTTGTTGAGCCCGAAACTTCACCGCGACCCTTGGTCTTCTTCGTTCCCTGCCGCTGATTAGCCAAATACATAACGACCGCATCGTGAAGCAACTGCTTGTTGATCTTCGGCGCAATCGTCGCTGGGTCGATATCGACCTTTCCGACTTCAGCACCACTCGAATTGTAAACAGGCAATGTAATCATCGAGCTATCCAACCTACGCTTTGCTTTTGCGACCGCCAGAACGTTCAATTAACCGAAACCACTAACCGACTTTATTTGTCTCACGCACAATCACAAATCCGCCAGTCGGACCAGGCACAGCGCCCTCGACCAAGATCAGATTGTTCTCAGCGTCTACGCGAGCAACTTTCAAGTTACGACTCGTCACACGAGTCCCACCGTACTGCCCAGCCATCTTCTTACCACGGAACGTACGACCAGGGTAAGTATTCATACTGGTACCACCGGCGTGGCGATGACACTTCTTAACACCGTGCGTCGCTCGCTGGCCGCGGAAATTATGACGCTTCATAACACCCGAAAAACCAGAACCCTTGCTCGTGCCAGTCACATCGACAGCCTTAACGCCATCAAGCACCGCAGCAGTAATGGCCGCACCAACTTCGGCAGACTCCATCGAACCGCGAAACTCGCGAACAAACCGCTTCGGCTCACAATCCGGCTTTGCGACTACCGCAACACCACCAGCCGCACGATTCTTAGCACGCTTACTTCCAATCGCAGCAACATGACCTCGCTCGCTGCGAGAAGCCAACCGACGCGGCTTATCAAGAAAGCCCATCTGAACTGCGTCGTAGCCATCGCGATCAACAGTGCGAACCTGAAGAACGTGGCACGGACCAACTTCTAAAACTGTCACAGGAACGGCAGTGCCGTCTTCCTGGAAAATTTGTGTAGTACCGACCTTTCGGCCGAGAATGCCCTTAACCATCTTCATGCTTTCCCGTTGAACGCTTGCCAGCCAGGACCCGTCACCAGGTTACCCCGCCAGCTTCCGTATCATACTGCGAGACTCTACAATTAAATAAATACAAACAGCGAACCAGTCGCTTAAAACAGGTCACTGACAAGCCAACGAACCCTATCGAGCCGTTGCCTTAATCTTGATATCAACACCAGCAGGCAGACTCAACTTGTTCAACGCTTCGATCGTGCGTGCAGTCGCTTGCTTGATGTCGATCAGCCGCTTGTGAGTTCGAATTTCGAATTGCTGACGCGCCTTCTTATCGATGTGAGGGCCAGACAACACAGTGTAACGCTCGATGCGAGTAGGCAACGGAATCGGCCCATGCACTTCAGAGTGCGTTCGCTTCGCAGTCTCTACGATCTCCTGTGCACTTTGGTCAAGCACGGAATGATCGTAAGCTTCCATTCGGATTCTAATGACTTCGTGCGAACCAGCCGACACAGTAAACCTCTTTTACACAGAGAATTCAGAACTACATTCGGAGCCCAACTTCTGGAACAACCTCATCCTCAGCGAATGTGTGCCCAAAGTAAATTGGAAGCGAGCGAGTTTAAGGGAGCTGCAAAAAGCCGTCAACGCCAAAGTGCTTGATGAACTTGTTTTTTTCCAAACCACCGCATAGCCTCGTCCATCAGGCAAGCCGACAATTGACTTCCAGCTCTGTTACGATGAGCCAAATCGCCTGCATTCCCCACAACTTCTTCTCGTCCGCGCAGCCAGAATTGAAGCAATTTATGCAAGTCGGCAACACATCCGCAAGCTCCGATGACCTTTCAACCGCCCGAAATTCTGTCTGGCAATTTGCGATGCCCGGCAGCATCAAGTTCGGTCGCGGTAGCTCCTCACACACCACCGCCGAGCTCTTACGTCTGAAAATCCAGAGACCCCTGATTGTTTCCGATCCAACCGTCATCGCCTTGCCAGCAGTCCGGAAATTGCTCGCAGACCTGGAAATTGCAGGCTTAAGTCCCCTGATCTTCGACGCTTGTGTCCCTGAACCTGCAATCGATACCGCAAAAAATGCGATTGAGTCTGGTCGCGTCGGCAAAGTCGACGGAGTAGTTGGCATCGGAGGAGGCAGCAATCTGGACGTAGCCAAAATGACCGCTACCGTGCTCAAACATGGCGGCCAACCCGAACATTACTTCGGTTTCGACGCAATTCCAGGCCCCATCCTGCCGCTTGTTGCCCTACCAACCACCGCCGGAACCGGCAGTGAAGTGTCCCACTCCGCCGTGCTCACCGATTCCGCTGCGCAGGTCAAGGTCAGCACGCTCAGCCGCTGGTTGCGACCAACCGCTGCGATCATCGATCCCGCCCTAACCGACTCCTGCCCGCCTCGCGTCACAGCCCACTCCGGCATCGACGCACTCGTTCACGCGATCGAAGCATTCACCAATCGAAACTTCCAAGAAATGGTTGGCGTCGACCCCCAAGCGCGCGCTTACGAGGGAAGCTACCCGCTGACACGCCTGCTAGCCGCGGAAGCCATTCGATTGATTGGCCGTTCTCTCACAACCGCTTACGAATATCCCAACGATCAAGCGGCTCGCGACGATATGGCACTCGCTGCAACACTCGCCGGCATGGCGTTTTCCAACAGCGGCGTTGCAATCGTCCATGCGCTCGAGTACCCCATCGGCGCTCTCACTCACTGCAGCCACGGCGAAGGAAACGGCTTGCTGCTCCCGCATGTGATGCGTTTCAATCTGGACGCTTGCCCTGCCGAATTTGCAGAGATTGCACGCTGCTTAACACCGTCAAGTGCATCGCAACCGGAGCGCATCGCAGCTGACCTCGCAATCGAAGCGGTCGTCAATCTGCAGAACCGAATCGGAATTCGAACGAGACTCCGCGAACTCGGGCTTCAAGCTGAGCAGATTCCACAAGTCGCTCAGAAAGCCTTTCAAATCAAACGTCTCATGGACGTGAATCCCAAACGCCCGACCGAAAGCGATCTTATCTCAATCCTTACGTCCGCTTTCTGAAGCCCAGCGTGCTGAAGCCCAGCGTGCTGAAGCCCAGCTTTCTGACTTCAGGCTCGCTGTGCAACTGCGACAAGCCTCAATGGCCTTACGCAGTGACGCTTTTCGCTTTTAGCCACGCGTCGATCGCAGCCAGCATCTCGCTGCAAGCGGCGTTTAGCTTCTCGAAATTGCCTTGCGCATTTTCGATGCTGTCGGCTCGACTCGCGACTTCGATCGCGTCGGCCGCAACCGTGACGTCTTGGGCAGCAAACAGACCGGCCGCGCTCTTGAGCGAATGCGAAGCCCGCACCAACAACCGCAAATCTTGCCGCCGAATTCCTTGCTCGATCTCATCCAACCGCTGATGAGTCTCGCGCCGCAACGTTTGCACCAACAATACCTGCTGGTCCAAAGGACAATTCATCATCGAAAACGGTGCATCAAAGTCAATCAAACCCCGCCGCACATCCGAATCACTCGCAACCTGAGCCAATCTCGCCCCAGCAACTTTACCGTTTTCCAACCGCTCGCCCGCAATCAACCTTGTCAACAAATTCCGAAACTCGCCAAAGTCAATCGGCTTGCTGATGTAGGCGTCCATGCCCGCCGCGAGACATTGCTCTTGGTCGCTCCGCATCGCTGCTGCCGTAATCGCAATGATCGGTATGTGATCCTCAGTACGTTCTTCACTGCGTATCTGTTTCGTAGCCGTTATCCCATCGACGGTGGGCATTTGCAGGTCCATGAAAATTGCGTCAAAGTTCGTATGACGCCACGCTTCGATCGCTTCGTTGCCATCTTCGACCAACGTTACTTGATGCCCTTCGCGCTTGAGCAACTCGATCATCACCGCGCGATTCACTTCACCATCTTCGGCAAGCAAAATCGAGAGCGAACGCTTCTCCGCTTCTGGAACGGCTGGCATGCGACTCGACGACCCGACCGAATTCGCTTGAAATCCCTGCAACATTTGAAACCATTCCGACTGCAGCACCGGTTTCTGCAAGTACCTAGCGATGTGCAACTCTTTCGCACGCGCTGCATCGCTCGACTGATGGTTCGAACTCAGCACAACGAACATCGGTTTCACTGTCGCTCGGCGTGCATTGGATGTAGCTTGCAATTTTTCGACCAAGTTAAATCCATCCAAGCCCGGTAGCATGCGATCTACAACGACCAAGTCGAATTCCTCGGATTGCCAAACGTCTTGCGCCGCCTCAGCAGACTTTGTTGCAGCGACTGATACGCCGTATTTTGAAAGTTGCTCTTCAAGTATCGTCAAATTCGTCGCGTTATCATCGACGACTAACGCTTTACAGTGCGTCAAGGTCAGCGGTTCAGGATGCGCGCCGGCAGCTTGCGCTGAAACCGCTTTGCAAGGCAATTCAAAATGAAAAGTGGCTCCTGCGTTTAACTCGCTTTCAACCCATACGCGACCTCCCATAATCTCAATCAACTGAGCCGAGATGGCCAGTCCCAGACCAGTGCCGCCGAATCGCCGTGTCATCGATGCGTCAGCTTGTGTGAAAGCTTCAAAAATGGCGGCTTGCTGTTCGGGAGCGATCCCAATGCCCGTGTCGCTAACCGAAAATCGCAATTTGCGGGGACCATTCGGCGGCACCGCATCCACCAGCGATACGTGCACCATAACCTGACCAGAGTCTGTAAATTTGATGCCGTTGCCAACTAGGTTCATGACAACTTGCGACAGTCGCCCGGGATCGCCGATCACATAATCGGGCACGTCGCGATCGACCTTCAACAACAACTCAAGCGACTTCTGCGCAGCCCTCGCCGCTTGGCTTTTTACCGCATGACCAACGCACGCTCGCAGATCGTAAGGCAACTCTTCGACATCCAATTTACCCGCTTCGATCTTCGAGAAATCGAGTATATCATTCAATATCCTCAATAAAGCCTGCGCAGATTGCTTCATCATCGCTAAGAACGACCGCTGCTGATCGTCAAGCGACGTTTCGCTCAGCAATTCCGCCATGCCGATCACACCGTTCATCGGCGTACGAATCTCGTGGCTCATGTTCGCAAGAAACTCGCTCTTCGCCTGATTCGCGCGGTCGGCCTGATCCCTCGCGACGCGCAATTCAGCTTCGATTCGTTTTAGTTCCGTGATGTCGCGCGATACACCGAACGTTCCAACCACTCCACCAGAACTATCGCGCAGCGGCATTTTCGTTGTCGAACACCACGTGTCATCGCGATCTGGCCAAGTCTCTCGTTCAACCAGTGCCACGACCGGTTTGCCTGATCGCATGATTTCAACTTCATCCCGTCGCGTTTGATCAGCGTGCTGCGAAGTGAAAATGTCGGCGTCCGATTTACCAATGACGCCTGCCGGTTCCTCGATATGGAACTTCTCAGCCATGCTGCGACTGATGCGCACGAACCGGCTCTGATTGTCTTTGAAGTAAATCGAGTCCGGGATGTTATCGAGCAGTGCGTGAAGCAAGTAACGCTCTTGCTCCAGCGCAATTTCGGCCTGCTTGCGCTCCGATGCATCCCAGAACAATATCTGCACTCCGCAGACTTTCCCATCCGCGTCCAGTAGCGGACCTTTGACGATCTCAATCCAGCGACTGTTACCACTCGCGTCGAGACTTTCTTCGAACTGATGCAACACCGCTCCGGTGGCCATCACACGCTGATCGTCCGCTAAGTAGCGAGCTGCAATTTCTGGTGCAAACAAGTCGCTGTCGGTGCGACCAACAATGTCCGCTAGAGCCAACTGGCGGCTATCCAAGTACATCTTGTTAGCATAGATCTGGCGACCTTCGGAATCTTTCAACAGCAGATTGATACCCAGACTGTCGATGATCGAACGAAAGCGAGCCTGCGATTGCTGAAAGATCTGCTTCGCCGACTCCTCCTCAATCGGAAGACTGCCGATCAAGATCAGTTCGCTGGGAGTCTTGCACAACGCATGAAACGTAACGGGACTTTGGATTCCGGTCAGACTTTTCATCGCAACCGTGATCGCCTCTTCGCCTGAATTGCAGTCGCCTTGCAGCAACCGCAAAAATTGCGAAGCGAATTCCGCCGTCACCAACTGCTGCCACCAATCGACCGTCGAAAGCTCCTCGACGCGCCAACCAAGGAAATCTCGCGTCGCCGGATTCAGATAGATCAGACGCGTCCCATCGCGTGAACAGACCAGTACCAAGTCGCTATGTCGATCGAAAATGGACGACGGTAACGAGGCGAACGGTACAACTGATTCTTCAATCAGCAGAGGAGTCATCACCCTTTCACCGCGCAATGCTTGACCAAAGTTATTTCGTTGCCGCGTTCGTTGTAAGTCACTTTGTCCATAAAACTGTGGATCAGAACTAAGCCGCGGCCTGAGGTTCCATCCATTGTCGCTGTGTTCAAGTGACGGATTTTATGCGTGTCGAAGCCGTGGCCTTCATCGCGAATCGTGATGCGCAGAGTGTCTCGCATCAACCTCGCGTCAAAATGCACTTTGCGATTCTTGAAGGGAGCGTGCGTTAACCGCTGCTGCATTAAATCTTGCTCCGCCGCCTCGTCGCTCTCGTGCCACTGCGCATGCGACAGCTCTAGATTGCCGCGATAGAAAGCGTTGGAGAGCGCATGCTGGAGAGCGATACTAACGCGATGCCGCTCTGTCCCACACAACAACTCCATCCCCGCCGCCATGTGCATTGTCAAATCGACGACCGGCTCAATGAACTCAGGCTTCATCGGCAAATCGAAGACTAAACGATTTTCTGTCAAATGATCGATCAGCTCAGCGTAGCTGCGATCGGTCCGCAGGACTCCCAGCACGTCTTCCACCGTGCCCAGCAGCATTTCGGACAGCATCGACTTCGGCACATAAGCCGCAGCGCCATGCTTCAACGCTTCCGCTGCTAGGCGCTCGGATCCCTGGGCCGTAACTAACACCGCCGGAATTTCAGGGAAGTCAGCCTGCATTTTCTTGATAAGTTCCAGCCCGCTAAGAACCGGCAACTCCAGGTCTGTGACCACCAACTCGTTGTAACCGTCGGCCAGCCGCTCTAAGGCAACCGTGCCATCGTCAACACAAGTAACGCTGTGCGCGGCCGACTCAAGCAGCAATTTCATCTGCATCGCTTGGGTAGCGCTGTCTTCGACCAATAGGATGTTTGACATGCTAAGCTTCGCTTTCAAGAGGGATGAATAAGGCAACCGGCGAAGTAATTTCACGGATTCTATCAAACCCCACCCTGAATAGCCAAAGAAATGCCGAGCATTTGCTAGACAGAATCCCATCAACCGGCACGGGCCAATCGGGCATGCAGAAAGATCTGCCACTTCAACCTTTACTGTTGCATTGCTGCTGTATTGCTGCGTCGCGCAACACTCGTTCGTCCTAGGCGTTGTTTTTCCCGGCTTTACCCCTAAATGGGGTAACCCTTACGCTTGACAACTTGGCTCCGACTTCCAACCATATACTTGTTCGCAATTCCTACGGCTGCCTTGCGCAGTCGTGGACAAGACGCTTAGACACCATTGACTTAGTCATAAAGGCGTTCGAAACGCACTAGAAATGATTCGACCTCTTTTCTTCCACTGGAAAAGAGGTCGTATTTTTTTGCTTCAACGCAACAATTTGCCGCGAAGCAATCCGCATCTCGATACAGAACGATCCGTTAGTGAGGGAGTGTTGCAATGTCGGAAATGGTTCCGATGACGAAAGAAGCTTACAATCGGCTGCGCGCTGAAATTGAGCACATGGAAGCGGTTGAAATGCCTCTGATTGCAGAGAAGATCGCCGAAGCGCGGGCTGAGGGCGACTTGAAAGAGAACGCCGAGTACCACGCCCAGCGCGAAAACCAGGGACTCACGCAAGCCAAGATTAATCAGCGAAAAGAGAAGCTGGCTAACGCTTATATTATCGATCCAGCCAAACTGAATCGCGAAGAGGTCTCCGTATTGGCAACTGTCAAAGTTCGCGATCTCGCCTACGATGACGAAGAAGAATACACGCTCGTCGGCTCCGGAGACGAAGATTACGACGCGGGAAAAATCCTTTCGACCAGCCCCATCGGCGCGGCACTGCTTGGTAAAAAAGTGGGAGACAAGATTGAAGTTCCCGTACCGAAAGGGAAACTGAAATTCGAAATCTTGGCAATCGACTATCGTGGCATATAGGTCGCAAAGCACCAGCGTACAATTTCTCCGATAAATTTTGTCAGGTAATCGATTGTCAACTAACGACACCAATGAGCCGAGCTCCAGCGTATTGCCCGAAGGAAATTCTGCGAGTGGTTCGAAACCGAAAGAACCCTCGCTGGGGCCCGCTTGCCTAGTTGTCGCGATTCTCAGCTTGGCAGTTTTCTTTGCGGTGTGCGCGTTCGGCAGTTGGATCATGTTTGCCGACCAATATCAGTATGCGGCTCCGGCGATTACAGAACAATTGATTCCTTGGGTTGAGCAAAGCTCGCTGGCAACTTCCGACAAGGAATCCATCTTGTTGCAGCTGGAAGAGCTGGTGCCAAAGGTTCGCAACAAAGAGATGAGCAGCAAGCAACTGTATCGGCTACGAAATTGCTTA
>JBGSOM010000218.1:0-13293 GCA_041739135.1 Pirellulaceae bacterium | reverse complement strand
GTTGATTAGTTCGAGACGTTCCTGATCGTTCAACCGAACGATATACTTCTTCTGCATGGGATCCCTCCGTGGTTCCCATCAGTTTCGCTCAAATCGCTCAAGCAGCCAACCCTAATTTCTAACTGTAACGCAGCACTAGTAGCATCCTCTGATCAAGAGCGAGCGAGAAATGCGCTGCAGAAGTACCACGCAGAGTCATTAAATCAAACGACCTGGTTCTGCGGTGTGTGCCAGGAAATAAACGAACCGAGCTTTGAAGTTTGTTGGTCCTGTGGCCAAAGTCGCCAAGATGTCGAAACATCTCCGCCGCCCAAAACCCGACCACCAGAGCCCCGGATCCCGAGTGATGAACTCACTATTGCCGACCTGCCAGACCGAATTCAAAGTGAAAACCCTTACCAGCCACCGCTTGTAATGTCACGCGCACGTCGGAACTCAGAAGGAGAAATTGATCCGGAGTCAGCGCAAGCGGCTGAAGACATCATCCAACGCGCGTGGCGAGCTTCAATAATGGGACTGATCTTTCCAGTGCCCATTTTTAATCTGTATTCAGTGTTCCTTCTCTTGGGAGTTGACCACCAAACATCGATCAGTCACGAAGCCAAGAGGAGACTCAAGCGAGCGTGGGCCATCAATATCGCTTTAATTCTGTTCGTTTGCTTTGTGATTCGCGCTATGGTGGTGCGTTAGAAACGCTACTTCAGCGTGCTCTCACTTGGCAACTGCGCCACGACTGGAGTAGGTGGCAAGTAGCGACGTGTTTCCTCGACGATCACTTCTTCGCTCGCTTCCGACCGAAACATCTCAGGCGCAATGCTCGTCAATTCCTTAGGCTCAAAGAACTCGAGCAGCATACTCAAACGAGTGTTGCTCTTCATCCCAACCAAACACTCCTCGCGAGCCTGTTCGACCTGATAAAGCCACAACGGAAACGGCTCACCCTTGCCCAAAGCGATTCGAACTTTAGTGGGAAGTAATTTGGAATTGTTTGGTCGAAATAGCAACTGATCAACTTCAGCCGACGCGCGCACCTGCGGCGGTTCCGTAGCCAACTCACCGGTTAGCAACCAGACCTCGGCACCGCTAAGTTTTCCAGCTTGGACATGCGTCCAGCGATATTGCTGGGCAAGGTTCCGCAGCAACTCGGCTTGACCGCCAACGGCCAAGTACATCGCGATGACGGGGTCTTCCAGCGAAGCGGTTGTAATCGGCCCAAGGTATTCGCGAATTCGGTATAGGTCGACGCGACTACGTTGCACCGTATTGCCGATGTGCTGAGTCGCATACATGACCCTTCCATCACTGACTTGTAAAAGCGTGTTGATCCGCTTCTCAGTTGCTAGACGGACATGCATCTTTAACTGACCACTCCCCTGCCCTGCATGAATGTAGCTGCCATAGCTGATCAATTGCTTGTCCAGCAGCGTGGTGCGCTGGCGAATCTTGCAGCTCATCGAGGGTCCCCAAACGGCTTGGCGAAGTGCATTGTGTACTAGCAACGTACCGGTTTCATGCGCCGAGGGTGTGGCTGGAATCGGTGATGGCACTTGATGATCTTGCGCCGGAAGCGGTTGGTTTGGGGCAATACCTGAATCGAAACCTTGCGGTGATTGTTGAGGGCTTTGCGCGATACTCGGAATTACTCCAACTGCGCAAACCACCCAGACCAAGCCACCTATAGCTAGCAGCCCACACCAGAAACCTACGCCTCTGGTGGAGTTACTGTGGTTCTCGCTGCGCAAACTGCTCCACATAGTCCGGTTATGCCGAATTTGTCAAAGAAACCGATCAAGATACGCCGAACATAAAGCCACAGAGGGTTGATGTCGCGCTCAGTTGGCGTCGCATGGACTCTTTTGAACGGGAACAACCTGGGCGGCGGATTCTAGTCAACCAGTGTCCGCCCCGTCCAGGTGAATCGACTGCCTCGCCACCATTCGGCATGAGGCAGCCACACCTGTTAGCAACCCGACAGTCGGACGTAGGCTCGGCTGGCGGTAATGAAAACTCACTCAGGATCGTTTCGAAGGCGGTAGCAAGCGGAGGGAATTCCGTGAGCTGCCAAACAAGGGGGTAAAGCATGAAAATGCGTGTTTTCCTAGCAACACTAGTCGTGGTTGCCGCTGGCTACCTGACTGGATGCACCCCGGTGCGACACAACCTGCCGCCCGCTCAGCAATTGCTAGAGCCAGGCCCAGGTGTGGGTGGACCGGGTCCAGGCGTTCTCGGCGGCGCTGACGTAATGCCAGCAGCTGCCATGGGAATGGGCGGCGGAATGGGTATGGGCGGCATGGGCGGTGACGGATGCGTCGCTTGCTCAGGCGGAGGTGGCGGTGAAGGCGGAATGGGCATGATGGGAATGGGTCCCGGACCAGCCGTGCAGATTCTCTTCAATCGTCCCGAGGGAATGCAAGTTCTCTACGATATCATCGGCGACGGTACGTTCACCAGCGAACCGCTGTACGTGCCTGGACGCTTGGAGTTTCCACAAGGCGGTATCTATCGCTTGAAACTAACCAACATCCAGGGCAAAGAAGGTGTTGAACTGTATCCGACCATCGAAGTTGCCAATGGCAGCCCTCGAACCGGCGCGTACCTCGCTCACAACGCGATTCCAGTTCAGTTCACTACAGATGACTTTGAACAAGTGCTTTCGGGCAACTTTGTCACCAAAGTAATCTACTTGCCAGATCCAGATTTCCAAGGCGACGCACTCGTCGGTGTCGACGTGCTGGTCAGCAACCGCATCGATCCAGGCCTTGATCCAATCATCGAAGCCGACCGTCGCGGTGCTATCCTTGCGATCGTTCGCTTGGGTAACAAAGATATCGAACTGGCAGGCGTTGCAGCGGGTGGTTTGGGTATGGGTGGCGGAATGGCAATGTGCGGTCCAGATGGATGCATGCTTGGCGGAATCCCTGCTTCATTGCCAGGATATGTCGCCGGTGTCACAGCACCTCAATACGGAATGACGTTCAGCGGCACTCCGATCGGGTTGCCTGGACCACCTCACATTCCACTTGGCACTCCAGCTGGTTTGAAGAAACACACGATCAGCAATCACACCAAGATGCGTCTGCCTGATCCAGTGGACCACATGAAAGTTCATGTTCGTCAAACACCGGGCCAAAGCTATCCGCAACCTGCAAGCCGCGCTTATATCCACGAGCAGAACATCCATCCCGGTGTTCCAACTGGACAGCCAGCTTACATGCGACATAGCCAATCCGTTACAGCTCAAGAAGCTGGCTATTGCCCACCGCAATAGTTCACTCAACGGCTGACTGGGACACGCATTTCGAACTCATCTGCAGTTAAGAATTTAATTGCGATCAAACGAGATGCGACTACAAGAACGAAAACACTTTAACCTGGCCAACGCAGGCTAAAGTTAGCAACCAAACCTCCGATGCACATGAACAACTTGCTGCACCGGAGACTGAAAAACGTGAATGAGTGAGGCGGTTGGGTGCAGTGTTGTACCCGACCGCTTTTTCCCATCCCGCGACTCAAGTGCATGGTGGCCAATGACCAACTGGAAATTATGGAACAACGCGCATGCCCGCTCTGCTGGCTTCGCTGGTTGGTTACGCCGATGCGGATTCGCCGTGGCAGCGATCGCATTCTTGCTCCCCTGCCCTGCCCTGCTCGCGCAGACCCGAAAACTACCAAACGTACATTATTTCTTGGATGCTAAAGGCGAACCGGGAGTTGTTGCTGGCGCAGCGATCGCCCGACGCGTTCCGGGAGTTGGATCCTACCAAGCGGTTGAAGTTAGTGGCCCAGCGGGATTGCAAGTCGCGTTAGCTCGCGACGGACAATTTCTGCACACGTTAGCAGCACCTGTGAAAGTCGGCATGATTGTCGGTGCGGTGTATCGAGTCCGCGTTACCGGAATTCCATTTCGACCCGGTGAAGAACTTTATCCAACCATCGAAGTCATTGATCGGGTTCATGCACCAGCCGGACGCGAGCATCGTTTCCCGATTCCAGTCGTGCTGGAAGAAACCGATTTGAAAGCCGCTTTGGATGGCGCGCTCGTTACGCGAGTTATCTACCTCGAAGACAACGAACTTGCGGAACCGATCGCGGCCAGCCCCGGAACTCAACGCGTTCTCGATGTGGGCGCGATGGACAACGCACTGAAAGCCGCCGATCAACTAGGACGCCCAGTAGCGATTCTACGGATCGGCTCTCGAGTTCCTGCGAACTTGCAAGGCGATTTAACTGACTTTCTCTACGGATGCCCTCCGTGGATTCCTGTCGCAGTTGCTCCAACGCGTGAAGCCATGGTGGAAAAAGGAATGTGGCCAGAGACAATCCCTGTCGAACCGAGCAAACTACGCAACGAACCGCCGGAAATCGATGAACCTCGCACGCCGCCAGTTTGGTAACCAAGCCCTTCAAGCTTCGGGCCTATCGGGCTTCAGGCCTCTCAGGCTTCAGGCAACGAAAAACACGCGAAGGATGTACGCATGAGTCGACTTAATTCTGGCTTTACCGCCAAGTCCACGCCGCACTGTAAACTTGCAGTCGCTTGCGTTGCACTCGCAGCACTCGTCGGCTGCAATTCAGTCGGCGGTTCAAATCTGCTCAAGACCAAACTGCGGCCGGCGGAGCGTTCGACTAATCTGACTGCATCCAATACACCGTCGAACAAGCCAGTTTCGTTCTCGTTGCACGATGATGCTCCGACGTCGAAATTGCAACCACCTTCGCAAATCGGCGGTGAAGTTGCACAGGTAAGCTACGAAGAACAACTTGCTGCACCCAGGTCGGACGTGCCTCGCTCCGCGGTACCTGTCTCCACACTGACGACTGCTACACAAGCCTCGTTTCAAGTAGCTGGCGACTGTGCCACCAGTTGCGAGAGCGGATGTAACTGCGGCTCTTGCGAAGCTGGTTGCACACAACCCGCGGGTGAAAGCCTCATCGACATACAAGAGTATCTATTCGATGGTGGCGACATCGACCCAGCGCTAGTGGTGCGAAAGGATTCAAGCATCGCTGGTCTGAATCCTACCGACACAGTCGCATACTACGAAACCTACGATGGAAAACTGTGTGTCACTCCCACCAATCGAGTTCCCATCTATGCGCCTCGTTTTGGAGCCATCCGCCAAGTCACCGGCGTCGTGCTCTCTGAACACGCGCTGGCAACTGAACGAATCCTTGCACCGGTTTCACCAAGTCGGTTCGAAGACAACAATTTGGTTTCGTCCATGGTGCAGCCGATCGCTCCGCAAGGCGAAGACAAAGTTAGCTTGATTGATGCGTTTCGCGATCGAAACGGCGGCGTCCCTCTCGCGCAAGTCATCCCACCGCACCGTATGAGCGACGCAATCGTGCCATTCGAAGCGGTCGACTTCTTCCGGACTGGCGTGCTGAAGCAAGAAGAAATTGCAGTATTAGGACAATTTCTCCAAAACGCCAAAACTTGGGAAACTCCGGAATCCCTGGAAGTACTTGTTGACGGGCAAGAAGCAGCCATCGTGCGTGACGCGAAACAGCCGCAAGACGTTCATGTCTACGAACTCCCACCCGGAAAATGTACATTACGAATCTGTAAAGCGGCTTCCCACATGATTGCTGATTCGGGCGATCAAATTACCTTTACCATTAGATTTGATAATCTAGGTGCTCAGCCAATCGAAAAAGTTGTGATCGTCGATAGCCTTTCACCTCGTTTGGAGTATATTCAAGACAGTCAACAGAGCAGTGTCGCCCCAGCACCTGAGTTCTCAGAAGTACCGAATGACGTCGGCTCGACCGTACTGCGATGGGAACTCAAGAACCCGATTAAACCAGGCGAAGGTGGAGTTTTGCACTTCCGCTGCTTGGTTCGCTAGGTTCTGGTTGGCCGAGATAACTAACTCTCTAGTCGCCAACCCAATCGGCTGATGCATAGCACTCATCTTCGAAAAGACGCAATTCATGGCCTTATGATGGGCGTTGCTATTGGCGACGCTCTCGGTCTGCCGCGCGAGGGACTTAAGCGACGAACTGCACTCAAGATGTTCGGGCGCCCGCAATTGCGCTTTCGACTTTTCCCCGGTGTCGGACTTTACAGCGACGACACACAATTAATGTTGATGGCCGCCCAAGCGACACTGCGCTCACGAAGCGAATGGCGACCCTTCCGCAGTTCCTACCTCCGGCGACTTGCCTGGTATCCACTTAGCATTCCTGTCGGTGCGGGCAGAGCGACCATCACGGCAGCACTAAAAAGCTGGCTGCGTTCTATCGGTCTATCGACGGGTTGCAACTCCGCAGGCAACGGACCCGCCACACGTGCATTGTTTTTGACGTTGGCTTTGAATGGAACCGACCATCGTACGCTTAAGTGGATCGAGGATTCGACACGACTAACTCACAACCACGCGCTCGCCGTAGACGGTTGTCAAACTCTTTCGCGGCTTGCACAACTAGCCAGCGTCTCAACGCGCAGCTCGATCGATTGTCGCGATGCGCTCGAACAACTGATCGCAGGCAGCAAAGAAGTCGCGATCAAAGAAAAACTGGAACAACTGCGATCCTTTCTCCAACAAGATCGCAGTCCCTCAGCCGTCGCGCGTCATTTCGGTTGGGACACAGGTATCAGTGGCTTCATCGTTCCGACCACAGTCATGTCCTGTTACTGCTTTCTGAGATACCCCACGAACTTTGATCGCGCGGTCCTATCCGCCATTGGACTCGGCGGTGACACCGACTCGGTTGCGGCCATCGTGGGTGGCTTGGTCGGCGCACACATCGGTTATGAAAAACTTCCTGCGCGCGTGATCGAACAAATCAGTCTCGCGCCCCAGAATGCAACCTGGATTGCAGCCATGGCTGAACGTCTTTCGCATTGGCCTCACGGTGCCGATGACCTCCACTCCGCACCCGCCCTGCCCTCCGAGCCACTACTGCGAGTGTTACGAAACTTGTTTATGCTTTGTCTCGTCGTCTTGCACCTGCTTCTGCGAATGCCGTACGTGCTGATAACCAAGTCGAAGCCGCGCCGCGCTCGTCGCCGCAAATGAGCCCATGAGGCAGAACTTCAAATCACGAGTCACTCTGGTGGCGGATTGCTAAAAGTGTCACTCAATGTTGCGTAAAAGGATTATCCGCCTCGTACTTCAAGCGATCTTGCTGCTGATAGTCGGAGTTGGAATCTTCCACAGCGTACGCAAATCGGCGACACAGTTGAACGCCCAACGCAGCGAACTTACAGAAACCGCCAACTCGCTTGAAACCCAAGCCAGCTCAACAAGCGACGCAACTGAACGAACGCAACTGCTCGACGAAGCGAATCGTTTGCGTCAAGTTGCCGATCGCTTTTGGCATGCCTCCCCTGCCCTGCTCGCCTTAGCTGCCTTGTGCTACGCGGTTGGTCTGCTGCCAGCGAATTGGTATTGGCGACAATGTCTGTTAACGATGGACCAACGCGCGCCGCTGCTCGCTACCAGTTGGGCTTACTTTTACGGAGGACTTGGAAAGTACTTTCCCGGCAAAGCGATGGTGATCATTCTTCGACTCGGCGCATTAGCCGAGTATGACTTCAAGAAAATGGCGACAGCCATCACCATCTTTATGGAAACGCTCACCATGATGGCGGTCGGCGGTGCCGTCGCTGCAATATGCTTGATCGCGCTCAACATCGATTGGAAACTCACCGTCTTAGCTACCGGTTTGCTCGTCGGCATGTTCTTGCCCACTCTGCCGCCCGTTCTCCGTATGCTCATCCCCAAACTGCAACGCGGAGTATCGCCTGCGACGCTACGCGAATGGACGCAGCGTATCCATTACGGTTTGATCCTCAAAGGTTGGGCTGCCATGGCCATCGCGTGGATCATGTTCGGCCTCAGCCTGCTGTGCGTGCTGCGAGGTTTGCCGATTGCCGAACAAGTGACAACGAACTGGACGCAATTGTTGCTCAGTTCGCTTGGTGCCTGCGCACTCGCAGTTGTGTTAGGATTTGTTTCGTTATTGCCAGGCGGAGCAGGCGTTCGCGAAGTCGTGTTGTCAACGATTTTAGCACCCGTGGTCGGTCCTACCGCTGCGTTGTGTGCAGCGATATGGTTGCGAGTTACATGGTTGATTTCCGAGCTAGCTATCGTGGCTCTGCTAGCGGTGATTCGGGTCGTTTCGAAGCGAACTCGAGCGAGCCAATCGTCTGGTGCTGAACCAACTATCAAAACCAGTTGACCATTCAACCTAACCTAACGCTTAAGTTTCAAAATGTTATCGATCGTCATCCCAGTCTTCAATGAGCAAGATAGCCTCGAAGAATTACTCACTCGCATCGAGCAGATCGCCGCACAACACGCTTACGATCTCGATGTCTTACTGATCGATGACGGTTCGTCGGATAACTCGTGGTCAAAGATTGAGCAACTTAGCCAACGATTCCCATGGGCACGCGGCATTCGCTTGCGCAGAAACTTTGGTAAAGCGGCCGCGCTGGCTGCTGGCTTCGAACGCGCGATCGGTACGCGTGTCATCACGATGGATGCCGACCTACAAGACGACCCGCGCGAGATTCCGAACCTGCTCGCGAAACTGGAATCTGGCTTCGATGTCGTGTCGGGCTGGAAGAAAGTTCGTCACGATCCGTGGCACAAGGTCCTTCCAAGTCGCGTCTTCAATTCGCTGATCAGTTGGTTGACCGGTGTTCAGTTACACGATCACAACTGCGGGCTCAAAGGCTATCGTCGCGAAGTGCTCAGCGAAGTCCTCCTGTACGGCGAGATGCATCGCTTCATCCCCGTGCTCGCCGCCTCGCGCGGCTTTCGCGTTTCCGAAATCGTGATCGAACACCACGCGCGAAAACACGGAACTTCGAAGTATGGCTTCGAACGCTTCGTCAAAGGCTTTCTCGATTTAATGACGGTCTACTTTCTCACCGGCTACGGTAACCGACCGCAGCATCTGCTCGGTACTGCTGGCTTGGTCTCGTTTCTATCAGGTGGGCTCGGTCTGTTGCTGCTAAGTCTGATGTGGGTTATCAGTCGTTTGACGGAACTTGAAGATGTGAACCTGCACGAACGTGCGGTCTTCTACTTTTGCATCGTCGCACTGTTACTTGGCGTCCAGTTGATTTCGCTGGGCTTCCTGGCGGAGCTTATCACCGCGCAGAATCGTCCCACTCGGAAACCTTTCAGCATCGTCGCCGACACGAAAGCCTCCGGCGTCGACGCACAGGAGGACCGGCCAGCATGAGCACTCCGTCAACAGCGCGGCGCAACAACACCCTAGCAATCGCTATGTTGCTTATCGGCGTCGCAGTTCAGTTTGTTCGCATTCTCCAAGTGCAGTCACCCACCGGTGAGTCACCTTTCTTCAGCGCCAACGATCGCAGCCGCTGGTGTACGATCGCAGCGCTTGCCATCGACGGCACTTACCAGATCGACAAAGTACTCGAACTGCGTGACCCCAAAACGAAACGTCGCACTTGGTACACAATCGATCTGGTGCGACATCGCGGCGCCGACGGGGAACTGCATTACTACA
This sequence comes from Pirellulaceae bacterium, assembly GCA_041739135.1. GTDB lineage: Bacteria > Planctomycetota > Planctomycetia > Pirellulales > Pirellulaceae > Aureliella. Next base: position 3,801 of record JBGSOM010000218.1, on the reverse strand, counting down.
GCAGCAAACCGCCGCTGCTTCCGACTCTTTACACCGGCGTTTATCTCATCGTGCGCGCGGCTACCGGCGCGACACTAATGAAGAACACTTTCTTCATCGCCAAAGTCATGCTAGTGATCGTTAACTTGATTCCGCTCGCCCTGCTGTGGTTGATCATGGCTCGCAAAGCCGCGCAAGAACATGCATCCAGCACTTGGTCCGTGGTGATACTTGCACTGTTCATCGCCTTCGGAACATTCCTTTCCACGTTTAGCAACACATTAAACAATCACTTGCCCGGCGCAATCGCCGCCGGTGTTTCACTGTGGTGCTTGGACCGCATCATTCACGCTGGTCAAAAGCGATGGTACTGGTTCGCACTTTGCGGACTCGCCACCAGCTTCGCCGCAGCCAACGAACTCCCGGCGCTAAGTTGGTTAGTGATCGTTGGTGCTCTGCTATTCTCAATCGATGCCCGGCGCACCCTGATCGCTTACCTGCCAGCGCTTCTGCCTGTTGCCATCGGCTTCTTCGTCACCAACTACATCGCGCACGGAGTCTTGCGGCCTGCCTACGCCCATCGCGATTTGGGTGCGAAGTTGTTTGAAGTCAAAGTTAACCCCGACACAACTCCCGACGACCTCAGTTCAACCATAGGGATTGTTCGCGAAGCTTGCGAAGCAAACAACGTTAAACTAAGCCCCAACGCAATCATCCGTCCAGCCCGTCGCGCAGGCGTCTATGAACTGTGGGACGCAACCAATCAGTTTCGGCTCGGCCTGAAATTGGACAACCCAAGCACCGTTGGCGTTTACAGTTGGGATGACTGGTACGACTATCCGAACAGCTACTGGATCGGCGATCGCAAGAAAGGTGTCGATCTCGGCGAACCAAGTCGTTTGGTTTATACGTTCCATTGCTTGATTGGACATCATGGCATCTTCAGCTTGACGCCGTTTTGGTTGCTCGCTGTCATCGGAGCATTTACAGCCTTACGAAGAAACAACCAGCCGCTATTGTCCGACGCTTCATTCGGCTTCAGCGCAGCGATCATCGTGACCACCATCGTATGCGTCGGCTTCTATCTCGCTCGACCACTCGAAGATCGCAATTATGGCGGAGTCAGCAGCGGCTTGCGTTGGGTCTTCTGGATGACACCGCTGTGGTTCTGGCTAGCCTGCGATGCAATGAAGTATGTAAGACATTTTGCGCCGCGACGCTTGGTCGAAATCTTGCTCGTTGTCAGTATCTATTCAGCCAACTACCCTTGGTCAAACCCATGGATCGCACCTTGGATTATGAAGTGGTGGCAAGACGCCGGCTGGATCAACTACAACTAACGCTCAGCAACAACTTGCGCCGCCGAGACTCCTTCGGGCGCAAACAACTCATCTAGTTGCGTGGCTGCCAACCTGACCAAGAGCAACACTCGCTCTTCAGTCTGCTCGGCTGTTTGAGTAACGAAAAACGCTTTGCCCAAGTTCGACGACTTGGGATCACCATTGCAACTAAGCACCAAAATTTGCTTGGGACTCAACTTCACCGCCAACTCGATGTCGTCCCAAGTCTTTCGCTCGCGGCTCATTTCGTAACGCATTCCAAGATCACTGCGCACAAGCGCCTTGCGTTCTTCGCCGTGCTGAATCTCAGGCGTCAACTTTAAAGTTGCTTGACCATCACCGTGAGGTATCGTGCGCAGATCGAACAACATGCTCGGTTTCTCATAACTAGCCCCTTCCACTCGGCCATCCTGATTCGACAGTACCACCAAGGGCTGCATCAGTTCCCGCCGCACGGGCAATTCTTTTCGCCGCCCTGCCCTGCACTGCAGGCGATTGAGTGAGCTTTTCACATCCGCGGCTAAATCGGCTTGCTCCATGGGATCGGTCTTCGAGGAATCGCTCAGTTCAGCCATGCGAGCTCGCACAGCCACCGGTAACTCGCCGATCAAAACTCCGCCGCGAATGCCGTTGTCGATCAGCTTGCGACGAAGCGCGACTTCGAAAACGCTTTCGTCCACAGTTGACCACAATTGATCGAGCGCTTCGGATTGCTCTTTCGGAAAGCGGATGATAACCGTTTCAACCACCACGCTGTCAGGCGACATTTTGGGCTGCGCCAGCAACGGCATCGGTTCCGCCTGAGAATCTTTTGAAAAGTGGGCGCACCCAACCAACAACCAACACGACCCAAGCGCGCAGCACACCATCCACCCGACTGCGACTGATCGCTTCGAGTTATGTTTGCCCACACTTAACACAGAGTCTGTATGCATCTTCCTGACGCGGTTTGAGGCGGTCCGACAAAGAGCCTCCTCTATAGTGATTTGCGTGGTTTACTGTCAATAGATGAACTCGATCGCGAACGCTAGCACTCGTAGCCTCCCTTCGATGGACAAAGACCGATACGTTTCAGTATTTCGCCGCAAGTCTCACTATCAGGCAAAATTTTAGACAAACCCAGCGGCATCCTATATCATTCCCTTCTAGTCGTCTCCCTTTTCGGAAATCTTGTCTTTCGATTGAGGTGTCTATCTATGTCGCTGCAACTACAAGAAATGCCAACCAAGCGATCACGCGAGCAAGCGGTTCGCTCAGCACCAGCGGTTCAGCCATCTTGGAGCAGCGATCCTTTTTCGCTCGACCAAGAACTCGTTCCGTTCGGAAAGTGGACCAGCCGACCGATCTGGGTTCCACCTAAAGATTCGTCGCGCGAGCTTGCCAAGACAATGCTCGAACAATGCGGATTGCTGGCGTCACGCGAAACCTGCTGGTCCGCAGCGATTGCAGAACATCGCTCCAGTTTTACACAAGTGCGCGAAATTGAATTGCCGCAAGCCTCCATTCGTTTGCCCAAAGGTCGGTTGTATGTAAGCGTCACCGAACAAGCGGACTTCGACAAGATTACCGACAAAGTTCCCAACTGTGTTCGCACACGCTTGGATGAATTCCTCCAAGGTCCCGGTCGACGGCTGGGGACGAAAGTCTATTACCTCAAACCGCTGTGTGTTGAAGTCGGCGATAAACTGATCTTCACCACCGATGAAGAACTCGATACGACAATTGGCAAGATCCAAAACGAAGTGTTCGCGCACTATCGCCGCATGGCCCTGCCGCACACGGCTCGCAAATGCCTCCTACAGGCCGCTGACCTGGCCCTTGCGGCTCCGCGAGCGATCGTGAAAGCTCGCCGTGATCGCGCGAAACGCAAAGTCGACGCATACCAAGCTCAACTCGAGTTCAATCGCCGCAAGCTCGCACTTCGCGCTACAAACTTGCATCGCAAATGGCGAACCGACGGTTGCGAATTCGATGAAATGTTGGCACTGACCAATCCCCTAGAGCGTGAAGACGTAATCGAACAATACGGAATCGAAAATGAACTAACGAAAGCGGAACGAGATCAACTGTTGATGTTGACCTCGATATCGTTGCCCTGGTTCATCACCGTTCCACTTGCGCTGTACTACATCTCGCAAGTCACCGTGACCCTCGCACCACCAGTCGCACTTTGTGATCCAGCTTTCGTAGCGGAAATGCCCGGTTCGAAAGGCGTCGTGCTCAAGATCGGTCACTTCGATGAAATCGCTGGCGTGACACACGTTGAAATCTAGTGCAGCGTTACAGCTTAATTTGTAGGACGGACTTTCTAGTCCGTCAGCGTCGCCGGGTGCCACGGGCATGCCAGATGGGATGAAAAGAGTTCGTCACTCCATGTCCTATAGTTGGTGACGAGAATTTTAATCCCATAACTAAGGCTGGAGTGACGAACATGCTAAGTATAACCGACTGGTTTTGTTACGTTGGTTTTGACTATCACAAT
>JBGSOM010000212.1:0-59056 GCA_041739135.1 Pirellulaceae bacterium | reverse complement strand
TTTACAAACAAATGAACTCGCCAAGGCGTGAACTCCGTCGCAAAAGGCTCTCGAAACTCCATTGCCCCACTTTGGGACTTGATTATTCGAGACACTCAGCAATCATTGGTCCACGTCAGTCGACATTCGATTGCCCTGCTCAGCAAATGTAAAACTGAAGACCGTATTGGGTCTAAACGAATAACTACATGAGGCCGATGTGATGAGTTTTGAAGATGCAGAGCTGCTCAAAGAGTTCGTCGTGGAGTCTCAAGAGCACCTGTCAGACGTTGAGAATCAACTGCTCACGCTAGAATCTCAAGGCGACGCGGTGGATGTCGCGCTCGTGAACACAGTATTCCGCGCAGTGCACTCCATTAAAGGTGCAGCCGGTTTTCTCGGGCTTGATACATTGCAAGGGCTTGCCCACCGCGAAGAAGAGGTTCTAAATCGACTTCGCAATAGTGAGCTTCGCCCGACATCTTTAGTCGTCAATACGCTGCTTAAAGCCACGGACCGATTGAAGGGCTTGCTGGATGACATCGAGAATTCAAATGGTCAGGATGTTTCGGAGCACCTCGTCGCTCTCGAGCTCATTTTGAATGGCGGAGCACAACCAACTCCCGCGCCGAATGCAAAAGTTGCAGCAACTCCAGCAACTTCTGCAGTAGACGGTCTTTCGAGTGAGGCGCTTCGAGAGTTCCTGATCGAAAGTTATGACAATCTCGAGCAACTCGAGCGCGATCTGATGTCGCTCGAACGCAACAGCAGAACGTCCGAACTAATCAACAGCGCGTTTCGGAACATTCACACGATCAAAGGCACCGCGGGATTCCTTGGCTTCTCAAAGCTAGAGAAGCTGACACACGCCGCTGAGTCGCTCTTAGGAAATATCCGAAGCGAAACTCTTGAGTTCAATTCAGAAATTAGTGGCGGCCTGTTCCAGGTGATCGATGCTGTTCGCAATATCCTTACGAACATCGAAAGCAATCAATCAGAAGGCAGCGACGAGTTCGCTGCGCTCGTGACGCTGCTGAATCAATTGGGCGATGGTAAGCCGGCTACTAAAAAGTCCGCCTCCAAGAAGGCGCCCACAAGTAAAAGCCCGACTGCGAAGCGCGCAACGAAGAAGACTGCGGCAGCAAGTGAGACAGCTAAAGGCGAACCGGAACCAGCCGTCACTGCCACGACAGTCCAAGCGAATTCCAGCGCCCACAACTCCGCTATCGCGACACCTGTCGCCAAAAAAACGGAACCGGCATCTGCAATTGATGCATCGTCCCAAAGCGTCCTTTCGTCACCAGATGTGCAGCAACCCGCGGCCGACCAAGTCACCGCTCAAGCGGCGCGAGCCACAGCGAAAGAGAACGAAGCGAGTGCAGCGGATAGCACGATTCGTGTTGATGTTGCACTACTCGACAAATTGATGACGTGCGTCGGCGAGTTGGTGCTTGCTCGGAATCAGATTCTGCAGTTTACCAGCGGCAACGCAGATAGCGAACTGCATAGTACCTCGCAGCGTTTGAATATCATCACGACGGAGTTGCAGGAGAGTGTAATGAAAACTCGCATGCAGCCAATCGGCAACGTCTGGAGTAAGTTCCCGCGATTAGTGCGTGATCTAGCTGCGATCTGCGAAAAACAGGTCCGCATCGAGATGGAGGGTAAAGAAACGGAGTTGGACAAGACCATCATCGAAGCTATAAAAGATCCGCTAACACACTTGGTTCGAAACACTGTCGACCACGGCATCGAACGACCGGACGTAAGGATTCAAAAAGGCAAGCCAGCAGAAGGATGCTTGACTCTGCGTGCGTATCACGAAGGTGGTCAAGTCAATATCGAGATCTGCGACGACGGAGCTGGACTGAATTACGAGCGTATCAAAGCCAAGGCGGTAGACCGAGGGCTGATGTCGGCTGAGCAAGTTGCGCGCATGGCGGATCGCGACGTCGGCAATCTGATTTTCCTTCCAGGATTTTCGACAGCCGAAAAGGTCTCCAATGTATCTGGGCGCGGCGTAGGCATGGATGTGGTGAAGACAAACATCGAGAAGATCGGTGGCACCGTTGACCTGCAAAGCCAAGCTGGTTTGGGCACAACGATCAAGATCAAAATTCCGCTCACACTCGCCATCATCCCAGCTCTGATTGTGTCAAACGACGGCAATCGTTATGCAATTCCGCAAGTGAATTTGTTGGAGTTGGTGCGGCTGGATGGTGAACAGGTCAAATCGGGAATTGAATGGATCCAGGGCTCGCCGGTGTATCGACTGCGCGGGCGATTGCTACCGCTGGTCTATCTGCGCGAACAACTGAAAACCGAATCGAATATCGGTATGAACTCCGATGCGCTCAACATTGTTGTTCTCCGCGCTGATGATCGGCAATTCGGTTTAGTTGTCGACCGCATCAGCGATACTGAAGAGATCGTCGTCAAGCCGCTGAGCAAACAGCTCAAAGGAATTCCAGTCTACTCGGGCACGACGATCATGGGCGATGGCAAAGTCGCTCTGATTCTTGACGTGCTAGGACTAGCTCATACGTCCAATGTGATTTCGCAAGGCCGAGATCGAAGCGTAACGGAGTCACAGGATCGTGGCCCCGCACGAAACAGCGACAGTCAAACACTGTTGGTGCTCGGAGTGGGACCAACACATCGTTACGCTTTGCCGCTATCGCAAGTCACGCGGCTCGAGAAGATCGAACCAGGTATTGTCGAGACTGCCGATCATCAAGAGGTTGTGCAGTATCGCGGCGAGATCCTTCCACTTATCCGTCTTGGCAACCAGATGGGAACCGGCAGTCTTCCGGCAGACGAAAGTGCGTTGCTGGAAGTCGTCGTATACACCGAGAACGGCCGCAGTGTCGGGATTGTCGTCGATCGTATTGTCGACATCGTTGAAACAACGCTTGCGATCACTCGCCCGGCAGCCCGACACGGCTTGTTGGGGTCGGCAGTCGTACAGGATCACGTCACTGACCTACTCGATCTGCCCACAATCATTCGCCAGTCAGATCCAGTGTTTAACAACGGTCAACTTGCGTAATCGCGTTACGCCCAAGTGGACGACTTATCGAAAGCAAAAGCATGATCGCAACCAGACAACTTTGTACATTCTATTTGGATGGACATTTCTTTGGCGTCGACGCACAGTCAGTCCAGGAAGTGATTCGTTATCAAGAGATGACTCGTGTGCCGTTAACGCCAGAATGCGTTAATGGATTGATCAATCTCCGAGGCCAAATAGTAACGGCCATCGATATGCGCAAGCGGCTTGGGCTTCGCGATCGCCCCGCAGACAAGCTGCCGATGAACGTGGTCGTCCGTAGCGACGAAGGAGCAGTCAGCTTGCTCGTCGATCAAATCGGTGACGTCATCGAAGTCTCTAGCGAGGACTTCGAAACGCCGCCTGAAACGCTCCGTGGGCCTACTCGTGAACTGGTACAAGGAGCTTACAAGCTCGATGGCAAACTCTTGCTTGTCCTTAATACGACTGAGACTGTTCAACTTTCCGCGGCGGAATAGCGACTTTTAAACTCAAACTCAAAACAACTTCATCACTTTTAAGAGGTCACAAATGTTCAATTTTTCAAGTTTTACCCTGCAAGCGAAACTCCGGGCATTAGCAGTGTTCTGCTGTTGCTCCATTATCGCCTTCGGCGCTTATGCGTACTCAACGTTGTCAATCGTGAAAGTGAATGGTCCAAGCTACGTCAAGATCATTCAATTCAAGGACCTACTAGCGGACATCCTTCCGCCACCCGCTTACATCGTAGAAAGCTATTTGAATTGTCACTTGATGCCAACTGCATCGACTCCCGAACAGCTTGAGGAAACAATCAAGCGCTTCGAAGTACTGAAGGCTGAATACCTCACTCGCCATGAGGTTTGGACTGCAGCACTACCCGAAAGTGCAATAAAAACTAAGTTTTTAATTGAGTCTCGGCAACCAGCGGAAGAGTTTTTTACGGCAGTCGAAGAGCAATTTATCCCTTTGCTGCGAGCAGGTGAGAACGAGAAGGCCAGCGAATTAATTGCGACTTCGCTTCATCCGAAGTTCTTGCTACATCAAAAGACGATTAATGAACTCGCAGAGATAGCGAATGAAAACGCGTCGACGGTCGAAGCGAGCACCGCAGGGCTCATCACCTCACGCTCCATCTGGCAAGTCGTCGCTTTGACGTTCGTGGTTATTGCAGTGGGAACAGTAACCTTGTACTTAGGCCGCACTGTCAATAGACAAGTTACACAAACCATCGAAGTCGTAGAGGCAATTGCCGGTGGCGACTTCACTCGCAAGTTGGACTCTACCAAGCAAGATGAATTCGGTAAGCTCGGCTTAGCGATCAATCAAATGGGCGATATGCTCGTCAAACAACGTGATCAAGTTGCTTCCGAAACCACGCGCATCGCTGAAAACGCACAACGTGAAAAAGTTGCTGCTGAAGCACTTCGTGGCAAAGTTGAGAACATGCTCAGTGTAGTTAACGCAGCAGCTAGCGGCGATTTAACACAGGAAATCACTGTTCAAGGTGATGATGCAATTGGCGAAATGGCAGCAGCACTTGATCGCTTCTTAACCGATCTGCGACACAGCGTTGCTTCGATCTCCGAAAATGCTACTGCGCTGGCTGGAGCGTCTGAAGAACTTTCGGCCGTCAGCACACAGATGAGTGCCAACGCGGATGAAACATCGTCGCAAGCGACAATCGTGTCAGCGGCTTCGGAGCAAGTTAGCCAGAACGTTCACACCGTTACCACTGGCGTTGATGAAATGAATGCCGCTATTCGCGAAATCGCTAAGAATGCTTCGGATGCTGCAAAAGTCTCGCAACAAGCGGTCTCGGTTGCTAATACAACAAATAACACGATCTCGAAGCTCGGCGAAAGCAGCGCTGAGATCGGCAAAGTCGTCAAGGTGATCACATCGATCGCTGAGCAGACCAACCTTCTCGCTCTCAATGCAACGATCGAAGCGGCCCGAGCTGGTGAAGCGGGCAAGGGATTCGCTGTTGTCGCAAACGAAGTTAAGGAACTGGCAAAAGAGACCGCTAAGGCGACCGAAGACATCAGCATGAAGATCGAGACGATTCAGACTGACACTCAAGGTGCCGTCGAAGCGATTCGTCAGATCAGCGAAGTGATCAATCAGATCAACGATATCTCCAACACGATCGCTAGTGCAGTCGAGGAACAAACTGCGACAGCAAACGAAATGGGACGTAACGTCGCGGAAGCTTCCAAAGGCTCGGGGGAGATCGCGCAAAACATCACCGCCGTCGCCTCTGCCGCGCAGAGTACTTCGCAAGGTGCGAATAACACCCAGCAAGCAGCTGGCGAGCTGAGTCGCATGGCTGCAGAGCTACAACAGTTGGTCAGTCAGTTCAAGTTTCAGAAAGATGAACTGATTACGAAGCGACCGATCGGTGCACCTGTTCGTTTAACTTCGTCCGCGAACAGTTACCAAGCTGTTTAGATCAGACGAAAGGAACGTGTGGCGACTTTTAGTTGCCACTCCACGAAACGTCGCAAGACTGCCATGAACACTAACCGCGTGACGCACAATGCGCCACGCGGATCCGAATTCGGCAACTCTGCCGAATAACATGCCGAAAATGCACTGACACTAACGCTCAGGTACTTCAGCGCCCCGAAGTGCCGAGATGGGTGTGCCAGCGAATATGACTTTAATCTCCTGTGAGCACTGCTATGGGCGCAATTTCTTTTCCGTTGTGGAATCTGATCGGAATTGAACGTAAGGAGAATCCATCGTGTCGATAGATTTTCCAATTCGGCTACGCAAGGCATCTTATGCTTATAAGATCGCTTTGGTAACAGACAGATTAAGACACTATGCATATCTTGCTCTAGGTGTTTTGCTAACTTGCGTAGGTGCGATAGCCGTCATCCTCCCAGTCATCCCGGTCGTAAGCACACTACTAGCTTCAACATTCTTCCTGACTCGCAGCAGTCCCGAGCTACAGTATCGAATCAATGGCCTGCCGCTAGTTGGAAGATTTTTTAAGTACCTCGATGGATCGCGCGAAATGACAAGCTCGACTCGAGCGGGGTTCGCGATTTATCTTTGGGGGAATTTGATTGTGACCTGTGCTTGTTTATACGGCATAGGCCTCGCAAGTTATCCGATCGTAAGCATCAACGTTTTTTGTTGCTTGTTGAGTACAGTTTATTTGCTTAAGTTTCGCGCTGTTGCGGAAAAAATAACCCAAGCTATTCCTGCCAAGCAATGCTCGGCGACGACTCCGATTGATGACGAAAGTCAGGCTTTGCGCGATGTTGAAGAACTAAGGCAAGAGTTGACTGAGTCTCAGAGCGACCTGCGTTCGTCGATCGTCACCACAGGATTGCCGTTTTCGTCTGACTCTGTCGATGCCATTGCTAAATAATCGTAGTCGACATTTTTTACGTACTACGAGCTGCAGTTCGACCCAGATCGGTTCGATAGCAGCAACCTAAAATACCCGTAGATTTTTGGAAAGGAACGCTGCCATGCGTGTTCTTGTAGTTGACGACTCTCGTGCCATTCGTCGGATCATCGGCGAAATTATGAAGCAGCTCGGATTTGAAGTGACCGAGGCAGGCAACGGCATCGAAGCGCTTCAGCGGCTTGAAGAACTTGGAGCTCCAGAATTGGTGTTGGTCGACTGGAACATGCCAGAAATGAACGGCCTGGACTTTATCAAAGCGGTCCGCGCCAACCCGGCTTATTCCGACCTGCCATTGATGATGGTCACCACGGAGACCGAGATGGAGCGAATGGCACTTGCCTTCATGGCCGGCGTCAATGAGTACGTGATGAAGCCGTTCGATAAGGCAACGATTCTCGACAAGCTACAACTGCTCGGCATCGGAGTTTAATTCGCATGCGCAAAATACGAGTGCTTGTAGTCGATGACTCGACAGTAATACGTCGTTTGCTAAGCGATTCACTATCCAACGATGTTGAGCTGGAAGTGGCTGGTACGGCTGCGAATGGAAAGATCGCACTTGCGAAGATTCCGCAGATTAATCCAGACGTAATCACGCTTGACATGGAGATGCCCGAGATAGACGGCATCACCACTTTGGTCGAAATTCGCAAGTTGTATCCCAAGTTGCCTGTGATCATGTTCAGCACATTGACACAGCGCGGCGCAGAAGCAACCCTGGATGCCCTTTCGAAAGGTGCAAACGACTACGTGACGAAGCCCGCCAACGTAGGAAGCGTGACCGCAGCGATGCAGAACGTCCGCAATGAACTCGCTCCGAAAATTAAGGCATTCTGCCCATGGTTTAAGCGGAGCACCTCCGTTGCTGTCGCGCGTCCGGCCTATCGCCCTCAGGTCGCAAATCAAAACAAAGTGGTCGGTAAATTGAATCGCATTGACGTAGTTGCAATCGGATCGTCCACTGGCGGTCCGAACGCGCTGCAGGTTGTACTGAGCCGTATTCCGGAAGATTTTCCAGTTCCGATTGTGATCGTGCAACACATGCCGCCGATCTTTACCAAGCACTTGGCAAATCGCCTCGATCAACTCTGCCCGTTGCGAGTTGTTGAAGCGCAGCGCGGTGAATTGGTTGCACCTGGTGGAGTCTGGGTGGCGCCTGGCGACTTTCATATGTTACTGCGGCGTGATGGCACTGATGTTCGCATCGACTTGAACCAAGGCACACCGGAAAATTCCTGTCGTCCCGCTGTGGATGTACTTTTCCGCTCAGTTGCTGATGTTTTTGGCGGCAACGTCCTTTCGGTCGTGCTCACAGGGATGGGACAAGACGGTGCGCGAGGAAGCGATGCGGTTCGCAACTTAGGTGGACGCATCATTGCACAAGACGAAACAACCTCGGTTGTTTGGGGTATGCCTGGCGCCGTTGTCCAAGCGGGCTTGGCTGATCACATACTCCCACTCGACAGGATCGCCGATGAAATCGTGCGCGAGACAACCCAGGGACGCAAGACACGCATCTTTGAAAAAGTAGGAACTTAAATGAGCACTGCTACCCTGAACTCAAACGCGTTTGAGTACATTTGCAACCTCGTCCGCGAGAAGTCTGCAATCGTTCTTGAACCAAGCAAGACATATCTGGTCGAATCGCGGCTGAATCCAGTCGCGAGGTCCAACGGCATGGCTTCCATCGAAGAACTGGTCGAAGCATTGCGCCGACCAAATTCTTCGAGACTGACGCAGGCCGTGATCGAAGCGATGACCACGAACGAGACGAGCTTCTTCCGCGATCTGCATCCGTTCGAGGCGCTCAAAACTCAGGTTCTTCCCGATTTGATTGAGAAGAGATCTCGCGAACGCGCAATCAACATTTGGTCAAATGCTTGCTCCAGTGGCCAAGAAGTCTACACGATCGCAATGCTGCTCAAAGACAACTTCCCCGAACTCGGCGGTTGGAAAGTCCGGTTGATCGCCAGTGATCTTTCGACACAGATTCTCGACAAGGCTCGCGAAGGCATTTTCAATCAGACCGAAGTCAATCGTGGTCTGCCTTTGCCGATGCTGTTGAAGTACTTTCAGAAGAACGGACTGACTTGGCAGATCAAAGATGAACTGCGAAAGATGGTCGAGTTCCGACAAGTGAATCTTGTGGAGACATTCCCACAGTTACCCCCGATGGACATCGTCTTTCTACGCAACGTGTTGATCTACTTTTCGCCGGAAACCAAGCGCGAGATTCTGTGCAAAGTTCGCCGAGTAATTCGGCCGGACGGATTCTTGTTCCTGGGTGGAGCAGAAACCACGATGAATCTCGATGTACCATTCGAGCGTTCACAACTTGGTAAGGCGACAGTTTACAAACCTGTGTAATGCAAATTCTGTGAAAACACAAATGACTCCGGAACAACATTTTGCACCAGAGTCTACTTTGGCCATCAATCTTTGTTCAATCGGGCGATTCTCATGACTGTATGCAACTCCGACATCTTAGCGATCACTCAAAACGTCCTCGAAACCATGGTAAACATGGGCGTTTTTGAAGGCGAAGCAACCGCACAGCCGGCCAAGCATGAACGCATGACCGGTTGCGTGCAGATCAGTGGTACATGGCGCGGCGCAGTTGTCCTGCAGACTACCGAAGGATTTGTTCGTCAAGCTGCAAGTGAGATGCTGAGCATTGGAAGCGAAGATGTCACCGTCGCCGACATGGAGGATACGCTCGCCGAAATCACCAACATGATTGGCGGCAACATCAAGAGCCAAGTGCCGAGTCCGTCCTACCTATCGCTTCCCAGCGTCACTCGAGGACCCGATTTCAACTTCCGGCTCACCGGCGCAGACATCGTCAACGAAATGCTCATGACCAGCCACGATCAACCGTTGAACGTTGTCATCTGCGAAGCAACGCTTTAGTTTCTAAGCTTTGCGGAAAGCCGCTCTGCAAACTTATCAAGTTGGTCAAGTCGACCTTGCCGATAGGTTAAGCATCGCCACTGCTTGAGTCGGTGACTAACTCGCGTTGGTCACTTGCCAGCTTCGATCTTTTGCTTATGAAAATTCTTCCATTCTTCGTCCAGCTCTTGCTCGGACTTTCCGGTCTGTTCTTTCCAGAACGCCGCATCGTACTTGCCTTCGCGGGCAACGCTGTTCAGGTCAGCAATCAGTTTCTCGCCGTGTTTCTCTGCAAGCCAGTTTAAGAAATTCGCACTGACTCGATAACTCGCGTCGTGTCGCGCTGCAGCTAAGTTTCTAGCATTGATCTCCGCACCGCGGCTTTCGGGTTCGTACAAAAACCATCGCACATAGTCAGGTATGCCCTCAACGATCCAGCCCGGCGTTCGAGCGCGTCGACTGCGCCGTTCCCCGCTCGAATAAGCCTGCACGACGTGCACCAGTTCGTGTACAACCGCACCGCGTGCTTCACGCTTCAATTCCCTGCGGAACCAATCTGCGTTCAATGATACAACCGCTGCGCTGGCATAAGCAGGAATGCCTCGCATTTGCGAGTCTGGCAAGTAACGCAACTTCACGCGCTGCGGGGCGGTAAATCCCTCGCTGGGAAACATATCCACGATTTTCGGGTACCACTCCTCGACCACGGGCCGGAGCTTTTCGCCTGACCACTCGGCCAGATCCGGAGCTTGTGTCACGTCAATCGTGAACTGGAATTTGCCGTCGGATGACGCAAACGCAATGACGTTTTCTTTCGGAGCCGCGATGCGTTTGGGTTCGGGGCCGCCGACTTCGAAAACATCGATTTCACTGTAGAACGTATTGCCAAATGCATCTGCTTTCTCAGTGGGTGAAATGTCCAGCAGCAAGTATCGGAAGCGACCCAAAGCTCTTTCACTATCAGCGATCGCAACTCCATGCTGCCCACCGCTGGCGCGCGTTCGCGAATCCACTTCAGCGATCATTTGCCATCCGCTTTTCGACGGATCGTTTCCTTTGCTGATCGCATGCGAAAATCCTTCTGCCGCTCCATCGGAACCGAACAAGCGATAGACCTGTGCGGCTCGTGTTCCCGTATGCCATGAATAAGTTGCGACTTCCGCAACTTCAACTGTCTTCCCAAGATCCAGTTCAAGGAACCCACCGTCCGTTCCTGCTCCAAAGAAAAAATTGGACTGTGGCGCATCGTCGGACATTGGGATCAAACCGTCATTTAGCACCGCAAGAGCGCCGCTGTTGGCATCAGCCTTGCCATCGAGCGTCTTGATCACTGCGTTGGTTGCGGCGTCGTTGATCGCTGGCGATTGAATTTTCTCGAAGCCGAAGTGCGTGCCAACTTGAGAGTTTTCAGTTGTGATGCGAACTTCCGCATGCAGTTCAGAACCCATCAATGTCATCACTGCCATAATCAAGCAGTGCATGTAACGAAAATGCATAGGAAACCTTCTCTTAGGAATTGGCAACATCAAGCAACGGTAACAAACGATACGCACACGATGCATCCTCGGGTAACGGTTGCTGGCAAAACAACCAGTGCGATCTCTCTTCATTCTAACTACGAACCGTTTACTGCCGTAGTGACGGCACTGCGTCAGTTGCAGCGCCTGCTCACGCGTTCAACCATGAAATTAGTCTCACGCAGTGAGCGCATGAGAAACGGTATGCGCTTTGCGTGATGCTTGAGATGTTTCACGTTCGTTCTAAGAAAAGGGTAGCTATGCGCACCGTTTTAGTCGTCCTCGTACTTCTTGCATTGATGGTCGTTGGCGGTTGGATCGTATTCAACTACCAAAGCGGTAGAGCATCGGTGGAATTTCGGACGGATGAAGCAAAGCAAGATGTCGAAAAAGTAATCGATGACACACGCTCGATGATTAACGATATGCAAGGTCATGGGTCCGATTCAACGACCACTATCGAAGATCGTACGCTGCAGCCTGATTAAACAGCCTAACGAAACAGTGTCGCGATTTTTGAAGCAGATCCCAGCGAATCGATATGGAGCCACCAACGATGGCGATTTCAACAACACAGCATACGCGGCTAGGACAGATTGCCACTTGGTTAATCGTCGGGCTAGCGAGCGCAATGAGTTTAGCCGGTGTCGGCGTCTGGCAAATCGCACCGTGCGAATTCCAAGGGAGTGCCTCTGCGGAATTCACGGGTGAGATTGCAGTACCCTACAGCGAATTTCGAACGATGATGGTCCGTAACAATGCAACTGAGTCCATCGTCGAGCATGGCGGAATGGAGCTGGTTGATGAAGAAGTGTTGGATATGGAGATCGATTTGTCGCGCGACAATCGTCCGCTACTCAACGCGATCCTGCGCCGTTCGAAATCATGCGTTACCGCAAGCAAACGACTGACTGTGGCGGTGAACAACAATGACATTCGCGCTGAGAATCTCCATTTACTGCAAGACGCTAAGATCACACCCGAATGCATTGACGTAAACAGCGTGTCGGAAGAAGCTGCAGGTGATCTTAAGTTCTATCGTACGACGCTCCATGCTGAGCCAAACGGTGAAGCGACTTCGGTAACAATTTCGGTTGAACTGCAGCTGTGCAAAGAACTCGGAAAGCTGTTCCACCCCGAAGCTCAACAGCGTCTGGAAGATGCTGCGCAAGAAACCGTGACACAACAGCATGCGGCGTTGGTTCAGTTCGCTGACGAAAACGCCAAACGCTCGCTGTAGCGGAGCGTTTGAAACTTAGCAATGAATTTTCAGTCTGATCCTAAAAAAGCTGAACCTCCAGATGAGCTTGCGTATTCCTATTGGCGGGGAACGTTCATTATCCGGGGGTCAGTTGCACCGCGCATTTTTCTGGAAGTGCTTGGATTCGGACTGTTGGCTGCGATCATTGTTTTCATGGTGCAGCAGCTTGAAATGCGGTTTGGTATCGATTTGTCAGTTCCAGCCGGACCGCTTGAGGCGGCAGGGGCTGTGCTGGGCCTGCTGTTAGTACTGCGAGTTAACACAGGGTACAGTCGCTGGTGGGAAGCACGAGTTTTGTGGGGCGGGATTGTAAATCAAAGTCGTAACCTAGCAATCATCGGACTGGCGTACGGCCCAAAGGATATGCGCTGGCGTTCTCGCTTTATTCGCTGGATTGCGGTCTTTCCACACGTTATTCGCCGCAGTTTGCGATTTCAGCGAGTATTCCCTGAACTTGAAAGCCTGCTTTCGACGGAGAGTCGTGAGTGGCTGGAACGAGCCGAGCACATGCCCGGTGCAGTCTCCAGCGAGATTGCGCTCCTCCTCGCTGAAGCGCGTAGTATGGGAATGGATGGATACGCATTTCTAAGGGCGGAAGAACAGCGTTCGCAACTCGTCGATCACCTGGGCGCGTGCGAGCGGATACTTCGCACACCACTCGCAAGGTCCGGTGCGATTCAAGTTCGGCAGTTCATCTTCCTGTTCCTCGCAACACTGCCGCTCGGGTTGATGGAAGACTTTCAACTGGCGGCTGACGTGGAGCGAGTTCATCGCCACGAAGTTGACCAAATCTGGTTAGTAACCGTATATGTGATCCTGTTAGCCTATCCGCTGTTATCGCTAGATCGAATCGGAATGGAGTTACAGAATCCATTTAGTACGCAGCGCATAGATTTCTTACCGCTTGATTCAATCTGCACCACTATTGAACGCAACGTGCTTGAGTTGCTTCAAGACTTTGAGAATCAAAAGGCTGCAGCGCCGCAAGTCGCAGACGTTAAACTGCCACCCGATGCTCCGAGTGTTGTACATGACGATGATCTGCCAGCCAATATCTCCTGAGCGTCCTCAATCGACCGCGTTGAAAGCTCGCAATTCTTCCACGTTGAGAGCTTAACCTCCTTAAGTTTGAGTAGAGACGCATTGCGACTGAGTCGATTCAGCTTTGGCACGCTTGTTGCGATGTTGGTTTACTCGTTAACTCAATCGCTAACCTCAAACTGGAGAATAACCATGCGATTCAAAGCGTTACTCGCGTCGCTCGTTTGTGCCGCAGCCTTGGTTGGCTGTAACCAAGACCCAGAAGACTATCAGGCGGATGCCGTTCGAGATGCCTCGCAAGGCAAAGCCGAAAGCATTCGCGATTCCTCGCAGCGTCAAGCTGAAGCCGTCCGAGAAAGCGTAGGCAAAGATGCCTTTGGTTCCGCCCAAACCGACTCGGCTGAAAACAAAGCCGACGCCATCGAAGCCCGCGGCGAGAATGCAGCGGATGCCGTCGAACGCGCAGGCGAGAATCGAGCCGATCGGATCGAAGACCCGCGACCATAGCAAACAAATGCACCGAAGTCTCTTGGCTTTCGGCGACTATTGTTAATCCTTTTGAACATGCACACTTAATCGTGTGCATGTTCTTTGACTTTCAGAATGGTTCTGAAAAACACCTGCGCGTCTTCCGCAGTTAGATGCGACCCATCAGGATCAGGATGATAAGAATGATCAGCGCCAGCCCCAAACCGCCGCTTGGAACTGCACCCCAACTACGACTGTACGGATAAACCGGTAAGGCGCCGATAAGTAGCAGGATCAGGATGATTAACAGAATTGTCGGCATATGGCCTCTTTCATTTGCTTGAGCGAATCGTACTATCGAGCGTTTCTGAAATCGAATTGCAAACCGCAATTCTGAAACGCCAATAGTTACAAGCAAAGCAAGTGCCATCTTCAGTTATCGTTGAAGCAATAGGCTAGCTCAGGCCTTCTAGCTTGCCTTTAGAGTCGCCAAAGCTATCCGCACGAACGCCGAATTGGTGCAGCAGCCAAACGTAGAAGTCACACATGGGAGTCTCTTTGGCGAAACGAACGTGGCGTCCGCTGCGCAGCCTCCCGCCACCTTTCCCAGCTAGCAGAATCGGCAATTCGTCGTGATTGTGACGGTCGCCATCGCTGATGCCGCTGCCGTAAACAATCAGGCTGTTGTCGAGCAGGGTTGATTCTCCCTCGTGGATGCTCGCAAGCAAGTCGAGGAAGTACGCTAAGCGTTCAGCGTAGAAGCGATTGATCTTGGCAATCTTCGTTTGCTTCTCCGCACTACCTCCATGATGTGACAGGTCATGATGTCCCTCGGGCGCGCCGAGCTCCGGGTAGCCTCGATTATTGCCTTCGTTTGCAAACATAAAAGTCGCAACGCGCGTGCTGTCGGTCTGCATCGCTAAGGCGAGCATGTCGAGCATCAAATTGCAATGTTCATCCAGTTCGCGCGGCACCCCCGCAGGTCTCGGATAGTTCGGAATACCATCTTCGCCGACGCGCAGTTTTTCCGACTTAACCAATCGATTTTCAATATCTCGGACTGCGTACAGATACTCATCCATTTTACGACGATCTGCCGCTCCCAATTCAACTTGCAATTTCTTCGCATCGGAGAGTGCGAAATCCAAGATACTCTTCCGGCGGCTCTTGCGCACTTCGCTTGTCTTCTTATCATCTTTGTCGTCGCCTGAACCAAACAGACGATCGAATACGGCGGCTGGGTCCATCTCCTTCGCAAGCGGACTTGTCGGATTGCGCCACGCAAGATTGGACGAGTAAGCGCAGCTATAGCCGCTATCGCAACTGCCCGCTTGTGAGCTCCCTTCAAGCCCCAATTCGAGCGAAGCGAAACGAGTCTGATCTCCGATCGCTTGTGCTATCGCTTGGTCCACCGAAATTCCGTTATGAATGTCAGCCCCATCGGTCTTTTTCGGATGTGCACCAGTCAAAAAAGCAGCAGCGCTTCGAGCATGATCGCCACCGCCATCTTGATGTGCGCGAGCCCCGTCGAGCGTCAGTCCTGATAGCACATTGATTCGATCTTTCAAATGAGCGACCGGCTCAAGAGTCGGCTTGATATCAAAGTCAGCACCTTCTTTCGTTGGTGTCCAATCGGGCATGTGCATTCCATTTGGCACGTAGAGAAACGCCAATCGCAATGGCGCTTTCGCAGGCGCCGCGCCAAACGCCACTCTCGGCGCCATCGCTTCCAACCAAGGCAGCGCTATCGCCGCTCCCACGCCTCGCAGCACGCTACGACGGTTGATCGGTGTTCGAATAATGCTCTTGCTTGCACGCTTGTTACTCATTCGATTTCACGCTCGCCTTTCTTCTGAAACGGATCACTCTTGATGATCTCGATGACCAGTGTGTTCAATTTGTAATCGTTCTTAGCCAACTCGGCGACAATTTTATCCACCGCGCACTTGTCATAGTACTCGAGCCCTCGACCGAGCGCATAAGTCAACATCTTCTCCGTGACGCACCGCACAAACTGCTCTTTGTTCTTCGTAAGCAGAGTGCTGCGAAGTTCCGCGATACCGCGAACGTGACTTCCGTCAGGCAATTCGCCGCTGGCATCGATCGGTAGACCGTCGTCTTGAACGCGCCACTGACCAACGGCATCGAAGTTCTCAAGGGCAAATCCAAGCGGGTCCATCAACTTATGGCACGAGGCGCAAGCCGGATCTGATCGATGTTGTTCAAGTCGTTGTCGCAACGATCCGGTCAGCTCGCCCTTCTCTTTCAATTCGGGCACTCCCGGCGGCGCTGGGGGCGGCGGAGTAGCCAGCAGATTGTCCAAAATCCATTTACCACGTTTGACAGGACTTGTTCGAGTCGGATTGCTGGTCACCGCCAGGACACTCGCCTGAGTCAACAACCCGCCGCGATTGGTTCCAGCCAATGAGACTTTGCGAAAGTTCTTGCCTTTAATGTTGGGAACGCCGTAGTATACCGCCAGCGGCTCATTCAAGAAAGTGAAATCCGCATCCAGCAAACGCAGAATACTGAGGTCTTCGCGCATCGCAGCTCGAAAGAAATTCATCGTTTCGAAGTAAGCCAACTTGTTGATCTCATCATTCCACTTTGGAAACATCTTTGGATCAGGCTTGAAGGTCTTCAATTTCCGCAACGTTAGCCACTGTCCAGCGAAGTTGTCTACAAACTCGTTCGCTTTCGGATCTGCCAGCATACGCTTGACTTGTTCGTCCAAGTTGTTCCCGGTCCGCAGTTTCCTGGCCCAGGCGGTGGCAAACAATTTGTCGTCTGGCATGGAACTCCAGAGAAAATACGACATGCGCGTCGCCAACTCGTACTCGCTCAAGTCGCGATACGTTTCTAGGCCCGCCGCACGCGGTGGTTCAACTCGAAATAAGAATTTCGGCGAAATCAATATCGCTTGAAGCACCATCTGAATGCTGCCTTCGAACGATTCACCATCCGCTTGCAACGAAGCGGCGAAGTCCGTCAACTGTTTCAGTTCATCCGCAGAAAGTTGACGACGATACGCGCGATTGGCCAATCGTTCGATCACCGCGCGCGTTGCTTTAGGTATGTCATCTTCCGTCTTCGGTGGCGCGAAGATAATCGCTCTGTGGCTGGCGGTTAGTGACGCGGGGTCCACAACTTTCTTGCTAGCCTGCGTTCCGTTCAAGCTAACGAAGTGAATGTGTAAGTTTCGATCTTGCTGTGGCGTGTCACCAGACTTAGCAACATAAAAGTCGTTCGTGAAACGCAGCGCGATTTTCCGTTTCCCAGCTCGCAAACGCAGCGGTAACATAACTTCCTCGGGTTCATCTCGGCTCGCCTTGACCGACAATTCCCTCACAGGTTTATCGTCGAGCAGCACCAGCATCTTGCAAGGTTCATTGCCAGCTTGATCGCCTGACACAGTAACCGTCAACTGAAAAATGCCAGCCCAAGGAACCTGTTCTTCCAACATCGCGTCCCCTGCGGAGGCGAGCGTTAGAGTTTTGTCACCCGTGCTTTTACCATCCTTCAAAGTCAATTGTCCGCCGGCATAGGTCGCTTCGAACTGTTTATCAGGTGGCGGAGTTACGATCGCTCGCTGACTGATCTCTTCAGCGGCAAGCACATACTTTTCCATCAACAGCGGCGGCAACGTTAACACGTCGCCGATGTTATCGAATCCATAACCGACATCGTCAGCGGGAAAATTGTCGGCTGGTTTATAGTCGATACCAACCAAGTCGCGGACGGTGTTTCGATACTCGCTTGCATTCAGCCGCCGCAACGTTACCTGTCCAGGATTCGGTGCCAGTCCGCATTCGATGTCTTCGATGGTCGAGGTGATCCAGTCGGTTAAGAACTTGCGCTGGGCATCGTCAAGCTCGTTGCTTTCGCGCGGCGGCATATCGCCCAGCTTCATGCGCTGAACCGCTTTTTCCCAAACTCGGCGTCCTCGCAAGAACGACTTCGGTGTATCGAAGTGTTCAAGACTCAACCCAGCTTCCGGTTCCGCGCCGCTGTGGCACTCTAAACAATGCTTCTTCAGCAACGGTTGAACTTGACTGCTCAATTGCTTCTGCAGCTCCGCCTTATCCGTGGCGACGGCTGTGCGCAGTCCCAACAGAACCAAGGCGACGATACCTATTTTGCAAATGTGCGAATCCATATTTCTCAATTGCCAAGTTGCGTTTCTATTGACTATGCGAGCAGAATCGCCGCATAGCTGAAAAAGCTCGCTGAGCACGTTCAATTATAGATCGCAGGCAAAAAAACGTCAGTGCTTGCGCGCAGGGAGCGGTGTGTTTGGCCGCTCGCGTAGTTTCCGTCGAGAAATGGACGCGTTTCACTCGGTCGCGGGCATCGAATGGGTCGACGGAACTAGGCCTGCGCTCGCTTCGATTTCTTTCTCTCGCTGTTTCAGCACCCAGTTTCCCGTAGCATTACCGCCAAACCGCCCACCTATCTTCAACGCCGGTTTGACGTAGAACGGCACGTAAGCGAACGCAGGGATCAGCGAGGTGGCTTGCGACACTAAGTCTCCGCCAAAACTACCGTAGATTTGCGGATAGAGCTTCCTCTCCATCTCCCAGTCTTCGCGGAATCGAGCGTAGCTGAGTACATCGTTGGCAACGTAGCAATCTCGATACAGCGGCACCAGCGGCATATAGCAAGCTGTCGAGAAAGCCCCAGGATATCTGCGCGATCGCAAGTACTTGGCTGTCGCGGCCGTATAAAGCGATTGCTCGGGCTCCGCTGAATTCAGTGACAGTGTATTGGTGAAGATGTTGTATCGGTCGCGCCGAAAAACCCGGCCCGGCAACAAGCAATATTCGACGTGCTGCAAAGTGCCGGTCGTATACTTCCAGAACGGAGCTATCGAATCGTTCGCACACAGCCGCTGCCATTGTTCTCGGGGACTGTACTCGCGAAGATCGATTTTGACATCGTGCATTTGGTTGAGCGAAAGAAATTCTTCCGATTTCATCAGCGCGAGTTCACGCAACTCTTCATCCGTCAACTCCTCGGACGTTTCGCCATCGCGCTGGCGACCAAACCATTGCCTAAACTTCTTAGAAGGATAGTGAACCACTTGCTCAAGTTTATCTAACTGCGGATGCTCTCCGCCCACAGTGACTTCGAAACCACTCGGCTGAGCTGCAACGAAGGGCTGCGCGACGCTTCCAAATCGATAAGTCGAACTCGCGCATCCATTGGCAAATAACATTGCCATCGAAAGCGCCACAGCACATTTAGTTCGATTAAATCTCAAGTCGTTGACCTGTGTTACTGTGTGATCTAATCAAACGCGATGCTAAAGATCAATCCAGAATAACGTGGTGGCGACTTTCAGTCGCCAGACATCGCTAACAGTCGACCACACGATCCTAAACGGAAAGCGACTCACCGAGGTAATCGGGGGCGCTGGCGTGCGGGCGACGCATCACGCCTGAGACGATCATCATTCCCAAAGTTGATGTGTGAACCAACAGTGACTCGTCATCCACCATGACTGTGCGAATCGTGATGCCAGCGACGAAAAGGAGAATTGCAAGAAACAGAATCTGGGTAGCTACACACTGACAACCAGTCTTTTGTGTGTATAGCCCGACGATAGCCCACACGGCTGCTAGCGGTACCAGAACATTTGCCCACGACGCAATGCATTCAATCAGGTGTTCCACTTTTCGAATCCTTTCGAAACGGACCATTGGCAGCGAAAGACTGCTAGCAACACGCGATGCGGTTCTGACAATGTTGAAACTTTAGTCAAACTTTTGATCGCGGCTGATTTTTATCAACGCTGAATCGCGGGAGCAATCGCAAAAACGCGGCGCAAACGCAGCAAAATGCGAGCCTCGAAATGCCAGCGATCGTGGTGCTTCACACTGCAGAGATTAAGTGCACTACAAAACTCTGGCGCCCTACGAAATTCAGCGAAGCTTCAACGCGTAAAGCGATTTTGCTCACCCGAGAATCGGTAGCGTTCGATTGCTAGAAGAAGTCGAAACGCGCTTTGGCCGTCGGGATTGTTTTGAAGCAGGGGAAACTTGATGCGTGTAGGCTACATGCTGATATGCCAGTTTGTCCGCAGTTCGTCGAGCCATCATCGACCATGGCAGATCGCGCTGGCAGTTACGGTTGGTTTGTTACTGGGCATCGTTCCGAAATCAACCGCTCTGTTCGTCGCGTTCAGCCTGCTGTGTTTCCTACTTCCTGCGCATCTACCCATTCTCGTTCTGTGCGCCGTTGCCACATGGTCTGCTGCCCCACTGCTTGAAACACCGCTGGCGCATTTGGGACTTTGGTCGCTAACACACCCATCGCTTGCACCGTACTGGCTGAAGCTCGACTCACTTCCCTTGATACCATGGCTGGGAGTTCACAACTCAGTCGTACACGGCAGCTTACTACTATGGTCTTGCATGTCAGTTCCAGCGTTCGCTAGCTGCTTTGCACTCAGCCGCGCGTTCTTTGGCGAAGATATTATCAACGAAGCGGCGCAAATTGCAGACTCCGTTCAACTCAATCACAAACTCGCCACAACGACGGTTCAAACGACAGAGCAAGTCTTGAAGCCGATATCCGGTCCGCTTCATCCCGGCGCGGTGGATTCGACGATCGCACCGCCCAAAGTGATCTGGGACGACATCGATTATTCAGTCACCGACGATCGCGCACCGCACACTTTCGAACTCGCATTTGAGGGCAGAAGTGACACCGTGCCCAAAGCATTCGCTTTTGAACCGGAAGACTCGGTTGACGAAGAACACTGCGCCGCTCCTACCACCGACGAGATTGCAGAACGAGCCGCTAACCTAGCTGCTTGGGCCGAAGAATTGATCAACGAAGAATTGTTGGCGGACGCGCGAACGAACGAACATAGCAGTCCACTGGATACGACTTCGATACCGAATGCGGGCACCGAGATCGAAGCGAATGCGGATGACGACGAACGTTGGTTGATCGAAACGACAATGGAAGTCGTGCGTTTCGCCGAACGTGCTGTGACTCAACAAGCTGCTCTAAAGGCCAAGCAATTCGAAAGCGTGACAGAGGCGACTGAGTCCACGCAAGCAAGTGATTTCGAAACGCAGGCTGACGGAACCCGCGAGCGTGATTTGCCGCTCAGTTCATCCGAGCTTCCCAACCAAGTCGCATTGGGTAGAGAAGCAAAACCAGTTGCAGAAGGTGAAGAAAATAGCTCGACGATACGCCGTGAGCAGTCTGCACATGCCGATCACGGCATCCACCTAGATGTATCGCGACCAGTGACTGCAGTTAGCGGTAATCGGCCGCGTGAAGAGGCACTGCACTATCTTCTGCGACACTTGAAGGGCGTTCAAGAAAAGGCACAACAGCAATGAGGTTGAGTTCGCGAAGAATTTGGTGCGCACTGTTATTTCTGCTGTTGCTGATTGGCGGGATGCTGATCGATCCAGTTGCTCGCGCCGCTAAGCAGTTTGCGGTAAAGTCCGCTTTCGGTAGTCATGTCTCGATCGAGGATGTGACTTTTCATCGCAAGCAAGAACTGCTCGAGATTCAAAACGTTGCCTCGGAGCATGTTTCAGACGCATCACACGTCTCCGTTTCAGCCCAGCGTGCACTCGTTAAATTCGATACTCCCAACTTGGTAGACAAGCGTTTTGTCGGAACGAAAGGCAAACTGCAAGGAGTTCGCGTCGAGCTTGCAACGCTAACCGCCTCGCCGCCTATCGCGAAAACCAAAAGCACTTTTGACAAGACATTCGATGCACTACTTGCGACGCTTGATTGGGACGCTTGGAAATCCGATTGCGATGCATTGCTAACCGCTGACGATGTACTTCAGGAACTCGATACCAAGATGCGCGGCTGGCTGATGCGCTCCCAACAGATCATGTTCCATGCTGACCAGCTAACACAATCTGTGCAGTCGTATTCGAATCCACTTCGTCATTTAAACACGATACGCGGCCAGCTCAATCAGATAGAGCAATTGCGAGTCGAGCAGACGAAACTACAGCAGCAATTCAAGAGCATGAACGACACACTTCTGCAGCAAGTGAGCGTCATTCAGGCAGCAAGCGACCGCGACGTGGCTGCTCTCCGCGCTAAGGCGAACCGAACTTCCGAATCCTTGCGAGCTGAGCTAGCAGAACAGCTCGTACTCGAATGGACTCGCGAGCTGCTGGATCACCAAAGTAAATTTACGCATTCCATGATGGTAGTATTCGATTCACGCGGTGCGAATCCGCTGAACCTAAACGTTCGCGACACCTCGAGAAACTCAAGCCTATTCGACTTGAGCAACATCGAAGTGGATGGTGAGTTCATTTGCAATCATGAGAGTGTCTCGTTCGGTGCACTCGGTGAATACAGGTGGCTGCAACAACCAGACTATCGCGTGGTGCCACAAACTAAGTGGACGGTTCAGTTGCGTGAGGCCAATGTCGGTCTCCAAATCGAAATCGCTTCTACCGAGGATTCTGAATCTTGGCAGATGCTAGGTGCCGCATTCGAACCGCGCCCGTCGGATATGTCTCCAAGCAATCGCTCTTCGGTAACAGAAGTTGCTGATATGCTAGACCAGACCGAACTTGGAGATGCCAATTTCTTCGAAGTCAGTGCGACCATTACGGGCTCTACGATGCACGGAGCCGCCAAGCTGGACGTTTCACAGATCGATGTGCTAAAGAAACTTCCCTGCGCCGGAAATGCTGACCTCGTAGCATGGAACAATTCGAATAGCGAAGATCTGTTGAACTCAGCGATCGAATCCGGCTCGCAGTGGATCGCGTTCGAACTCGCAGGCACTCCGATGGAACCACAACTTGCGATGAAAAACGAGCTCTCCAAGGTGTTTGTCGACGCGCTGACCGAGAGTATTCAGCGACGCGTCGAACAGCAGCGAAGCGAATCCGAGGCGAAGCTTATCGCAGCGGTAGCGGATAAGATCGACGTGATCAAACTGGATATTCAAGGGCTGATGGAAAAGGGACAGCAGACGGTTTCACAACAACAAGCTGCACTTGCCGACATGCAATCGCAGCTTGAACTGAACCTGCAGTCGCGCGACGGTTATGAATACGCTCGAAGACCCATGACACCCGCCGCCAATCGCTGAGCGTTTACTCGGCGATTTCAGCCAACTGAAATTGTTTCTTTTTGAGTTGCTGCTCTTCCATTTCGATCGCAGAATCAATGCGGCCTAATAGATACTTGCTGAATTCGCCGAAATGCAGATAGAAGGCCATCAAATTGATGCCATAACGCATCGCTCGCGGATTGCGTCGCATTAATGACAAGAACGTTTTCCAGAACAACATGCGATAGGGAGCCTTCACGCCCTGCCGCCACAAGATGCGACTGAGTCCTCGCAAGTCGCGGAAGTAGTGCGTCAACGTCAAGCTGAGTTTCTTCTTCGAGCAATTTAAGTTCTCAGCTACTCTGCTGACGCGATCGAAATAAGCCGTGGGCGAATAGATTTCCTCGATGATTCCGCGGTAGTCTTGCAGAATCTCTAGCTTGGGACGCTTCGTTTCAAAGTTCAGCCCCGACGAACACTGATCACCACTCTGAAAAACGTCTTCTTGCACTCGATCAAAGCTCTCGTGCAATCGTCCTTCCTTGGCAAGGCGTCGCGTCAACTGTGTGCCTGGCAAAGCAAACAACAAGCCCACCATCGCAATCGGTGTCGCGCTCGCTGAAATCAACCCGGTGATGCCCGGCAACACACTTCCGCGTTCGCCATCAAAACCAACGATGTAACCGCAACTGACCCACATGCCGTACGAATAAATCTTGTGCAGACTTTCCGCAAGTTCTCGTTTTGTATTCTGTGCTTTCTGAGTCTGCTTTAAGGTCTCTTCGTCGGGTGATTCGATGCCGACGAACACCGTCGCAAAGTTCGCTTCTTGCATCAGTCCCAACAGCTCTTCATCGGCCGCAAGATTCACCGACGCTTCCGTTGCGAACTCAAAAGGGAAATTGTGTTTCTTCTGCCATTCAATCAACTTAGGCAAGAACTTTTTAACATCGCGTTTGTTACCGATGAAGTTGTCATCCACAATGTCAACTAAACCACGGTGCCCCAGCGCATAGGTCGCATCTAACTCGCGCAGCAGTTGATCAGCAGTCTTCAATCGAGGCACGCGACCAAACAGTTCGATGATGTCGCAAAACTCGCAGAGAAAAGGACAGCCGCGCGCAAACTGTACGCCCGGAAACAGATATCGATCTAGCTTCAATAGATCGAATCGTGGAGTCGGCGAGGTTGTCACGTCGGCTTTGTCTGGGCCTGGTTCGTACCGCGCCAGCGCTTCGTCCTGCTGAAAATCGGCAAGCCACTTCGGCAAAGTCAGTTCAGCTTCACCGAGCACCAGGTGGTCAGCATGTTGATAGATATGAGGACTGGAGGTTGCGTCGGGCCCGCCGACAACCACTGGCTTGGCTTTCGCCTGAGCGCGCTCGATAACTGTCAGCGCCGACATTTGTTGCGGTAACATTCCACCGGTCAGCACAACGTCGGCCCAATCCAAATCCTTATCTTCCAGCGATTCGACGTTGCAATCGACCAAACGCACATCCCAATCATTCGGCAACATCGCTGCAACCGTAATCAGGCCAAGTGGCGTCGCAGGGTATTTTGCACCTTGCAATTCGCAAGTCGCTTTAAAATTCCAGAACGAACGAAGCGTAAATTCGGGATAAACCAGTAAGCAACGGACGGCAGGCATAGCATTTCCAAAACAAATGAGTGCACGCGTGCAGGCGCAACAGAGAGCTTAATGCTAGCTGGCCGGACGTGAGAAGGTACCCAATTGCTTCCGTTCGCTGCGAAATTGTGGAAGATCACAGCCAATTCAGTGGGACTTTCCGAATTTGGGGCCGGGATTCTTACCTTCGGCCCCTCTCTCACAATTTTTCTTCGATGCCGATTACCTTAGTTTTTGCCCTCGCGAACGGCGTTGAAGTAGTCTCGCGTGTGATCGCGCTGGGCTTTCGGCAATGGTGTATCGTCCAGTGCTTCGGGCTCCTCCGTCAGCGAAGTCAAAACCGCTTCCTGCACTTCAACTTGCGTAGTGCCCTTGCGGTTCTCGCCGCCGACCTTGCCGCCATAAACAGTCTCACCCGCTTTCATCTTGTCACGTATACGCGAGTCGAATGTGTTGACATCGTCTTCCTCTTCATCGCGCTCGCCTTCTCCGCGACCTTCACCTTGTCCGCGGCCCGGCATCTGTCCCATTTTGCCCATCGATCCCATGCACTTACTACAGCCGTCGCCGTTGCATTTACTGCATGTCATCTGCGACTTGGATTGCGAGAGACTGTCCATCAGCTCATCTAGATCCTTTAACTCGGCGTCTTGTTGATTCATCTTCTGAAGCTGACTTGCCATTTTGCCCAATTCGTCTTTGGCAGCTTGCATATCGCCGTTCTTCATCGCTTGTTGGGCTTTCGATAAAGCGTCGGCCATCTGCTGCATTTGTTCCATCTGAGCATCTTGGGCCTGAGCTTGCTCGAGCTTGCGTTGCAACTGTGCCGCTTTCTGCATGTCGCCCGCCGCTTCAGCTTGTTTGATCTGTTCCTTCAGCGACTGTTTGTTTTGCTCATGCGCTTGCGCTGCTTCTGCCATCGCTTGCTCGAGTTTCTCGATCTGCTTCTGCAGCTTCTCCATGTCAGCGGCGCTCATTTCGCCTGCTTCCATTTTCTTCATCATTTGCTCGAGCGACTCTTCGGCTTTCTCGAAGTCACCTTGCTTCAGCGCCTCAGCCAACTTTTCCGCTGGCCCGGATTCAAACTTCTCAAGATTCTGCAAATTGCGCTTCAAATTCTCTGCACTTCCCATTTCGTTGCGGCGTTCTTCGAGCTGTTGTTTGATGTCGTTCAGCTTGGCTAAGGCTTGCTTCGTATCAAGTTTCGAATCTTTTTGGATCTTCGCCAGCTCGCCTTCCATCTTCTTAAAGATGTCAACCTCGAGATCGGATAGTCCGTCCTTCTCGGCTTGCTCGCGTTTCTTCTTGATCTGGGCGAGCAATGGTTTGGTAGAGTTCTTAATCTGCTGCAACGAAACCTTAGAATCCTTGCTTGCGACTTCTTCCGGAGCGCCTCGATTCGGCGCGTACCACAGCGCCGCCGCAATGATCGCGGGAATCAGTGGCAACAGAAGCTTTCGATGGAATCCCCACTGAAATTTGTCGCGCACATCCAACTTCGCCGCTCGGCTTTGTGCGTCGGCTGCGAGAGCCTGGCCAAGTTCGGTTTCAGTATCTTCTTTCGTCATCACAAGCACACTTGAAAGTCGCTCGCGAAGTCCGAAGCGCCGGTCAATTTCGACGGCCGCATCAGCGATGGTGGGGCGACCCGCGAAAGTCAAAACGGAGTTCACGATCAGCGCTAAAAGTGCACAGCCGCCCGCCCAACTCGCGAACCAAATCGCGCTATCAATCGGCAGGTACATCAGCTTCGGCAGGGCGATCGCGATGACTGCCAGCAGCAGGGCGAACGAAAGTGTCCACGGCAAGTAAGCGAAGAATCGCTCAGTTACTAGCCGACGCTGCGCAATTCTGGATTGCTTGCGAATCTGGTCCATAAGCCGAAACCTTTATGACAGTTGCTTGCGGATAGGCCTGCGAGCCCACAGGCTCCGTCATCAGTATATCGGTAAGTGCGCAGCGACCGCAAATCCGCAATGCTGGTTTTCCGTTTTTTTTCCGCCGATGCTAGACGTCCGCGAGGGTCGGAAACGCTATTTACGACGTTTCTTGCCCTTGTCCTTGCGGCTGTCGCGTTGCGTTGCGGACCGAACCGCAGGCTTTTCGAGCATCGCGCGGAGCTCGTCGAGGCGCGTTCGCGTGGCAGACTTTTCAACGACCGGTTCAGCGTTTTGACGGTTCTTGGCTTTACGATTTGCTGCCGTCGGACCGTTTGAACCGATCGGATTCGTGGTTGCAATTGGGGCCGCACCTCCCGGGTTACTTGGACTCGGCGGCGTGAATCGCTTGACCAGTTTTCGCTCGACCAGCGACCAGATGCTGGAAGTAATAAAGTAGATGCACAATCCGCTAGGCACTTTGAAGAACAAAACACCCATGAAGATTGTCATAATCTGCATCATGTTCTGCGTCATTCGTGTCTGCTCGTCGGTCGCCTTCGGCATCAATATTTTTTGTTGAACCAAGAACAACGCAACGGTAACCAACGGCAAAATGTTGAAGTAGGGACCGAACCAGCCCGTGCCACGACCGGAAATGAACTCGGGCATCCAACCGCTCCAGTTCAGCAACATGTCAGGGCTGGCCAGATTGGAACACCAATCAACTCCAGGCAGGAGCGGTTCTTGACGCAGTGAAATATCGACACTCAAGCACCGATACAATCCGATGAAGATCGGCAACTGAATAAACATCGGCAAACAACCCGCCAGCGGCTTGAAGTTGTGCTTCTTGTACAACTCTTGCATCGCGCGCCCGCGCTTCTCCATGTTGTCCTTGTACATCTCATTGATCTTCTTCAGCTCAGGTTGCATCTCTTGCATTCGCTGAGCACTCATCGCTGCTTTGCGCCCGAGCGGGAACATGGCGCCGCGGACCATAACAGTCAGCATGATGATCGCTAAACCATAGTTGCGAACGATCGCATAGAAGAAGTGAAGAATGGCTGATAGAGGTTTAGCGACCCAAGGAAACCAACCATATTCAATCGCGCGATCCAAGCCGTGCGCCGCAAGTAGCGTCGTGTCCTTCGGGCCAATGAAGACTTGATAGCGCTGCGATAGCTCTTGGCCCGGCTCGACACTTTGTTCCACCGTATCAAACCAGAACGAAGTATTAGCAGCTTGCAATTGCGACTTATTCAACGCTGGAACATCTGCGATGACCGTCGAAGCGGCTCGCGCGAGATTCGACAACGAGTCCGGTGAGTCGGGATGCGGCAACATCGACGCATTAAAGTACTGAGCATCCAAGCCGATGTACTTGACACTGCGCATGTCCGCGGGCTCGCCTTCCGAGAAGATCAGTTTGTCTGGCGTCAGCGGCGTTTTCTTGGCGTTATCAACAATAGTTCGCGTCGCCAAGATCTGATGACCGGTGGCCTCTGTGCTGTAAATCACGTCGCGTTGCCCAGCACCCGAGAACATATGCGGACTGATCTTTACTGAATACCACCATCCTTCAAGCGTCAAACCATTCAAACCTTGTTGACGCACCGATACGTCAATCGGTTGATCATTACGATTGACAATCGCTGTCTCCAAATCCAACACATAGCCGTCTTGCCCCGCACCTGCAGGTAACAGCCGATAGCGTTTCACCAGATCGATTTGCTTGGGCCGACCGGTGGGTTCAAGATATCCGTCGAGCGGCATGCGAAACTCGTAACCTTCGCCACCAGCGACGTCGATGGAAGTGACTTCCCAATTTGAATACAACGTCCCGCTTAATGCAGGCAGCACATCTTTGCCTGACGGAATGCGGGTGCCGTTTAGAGAAGCGACGGTAGTCAGCAGACTCGGCCGTTGCTTGTTTCCTGGAACGCCTTCAGTCGCAAACTCTTCGGTTCGCACGACATCCAACGGAGCTTCCATCGTCGTCGTGGTGAATTTCAGCGATTGCGTCGATCCGTTCACTTGCCGCTGAACACTTAGTTGCACCGAAGTTCCCGGCTTGATGGTTTGCATCACCGCTTGAGCCGCTTCGATCGAGTCAATCGACTTGCCGTCAACTTGGGTCAGCACATCGTCAACTAAAATTCCTCCCGAGGTCTCGGTCGACGTCGCTAACGCTGCTGGACTGCCCGGCGGCACCGACATGACTCGCATGCCACTTGAAGCAGGAAGCAGAGCCAAGTAGCCCAGGTAACTGCCTTCATGTTCGAGCGCTCGAAACTTCAAACGCCCCGACGCCTTTTGTTCGACCATTTCCGCCCGGATCACCCCAGCTCCTCGAGAACTCAACGTGACCAACATGTTGAATTTCTTGGCGGGATCCATCGACCCAAGGGTCACAATCTTTTCAGGGAAAAGTGCCACCGCAGTTTTTGCTGGTGCTGCCTCAGGTTTCGGATCGGCAGCAGGGGCGGCGCTCGCATCGGTATTGGGGTCGGTGTTCGGGTCCGCTGTAATCTCTGCAACCGCATCATCCGGCTTTGCATCTGCCACCGGATCACTGCGCAACAGAGGATCTGCATTATCAGCGACCGGCACATCTTTCGGCACCTCTTTCGGAGGCACCGGACGTTGCATGCTCATGTATAGAAAGAACAGAGCCGAAGTCAGCATCAGCCAAGTTACGAATCTTCGTTGATCCACGCCATCTCTCGTTTCTTTGGGAAGTAGTCGTCCCAGCAAACTGCGCGATTTGGGGATCGAGTTTTCCCTGCTTCAGCCCAATTGTGCTACGGTTCAATGCAACTATTCTCAGCCTTGACAACAATCTTGGCTAGTCCAACCTCGCCGGATGCCCAAAACACTGCTTTTTCGTCAAGCTGATTTCCAGAATTTGCGGGTTGGCAACTGCTTAGTCCGCAAAAGTACCGCATTCCAAAGTTGACCTACGAGCTGCAAATACTGTACTAACCTCTGATTCTGTGCCACCGGAACCGCTTCGTTTCGGTGCGACGCGTGCCTCAAGCCAATTTCGACCCTCGAAAACCAATGCAGCATCGCCGAAAGAAACTGCGAAAACCTGCGTCGCTCCGGACCTGCGTTCTGGTCGCGCTCGTCTTCGGTTCCGAAAGCGTACCCTACACATTCGCTCAAGATGGGCAAATCGAACCGTTCGTTTCCGATCCACTAAGTTCTGGACCTGTAACTACCGGCCCCCGAAGCCCTGGACTTGCAGCCCCCGGGCTGCTGACAAGCAGACCGTTCAGCTCCGATTCTCTGATCGTTGAACCCGCAATACAAGCAACTGCGCCAGATCACTTGCAATTTTTCGATAGCCCCGGCTCAGCAAACGTCGTCCCCGACGAGTTCTACCCACATGAGGTTATCCCGCACCCGCTCGATCAATCGAAGCTGGTGTCGATCGACGATCACAATATTAAAGACCTCGAACCCGAATTGATCGCGCCCACGACGCTGAACCTCTACGATTTGTCGGTTGCGCGCTACACCAGTTACCGCTATGAAGAAGACGCAGTGTCTTACATGCCCGGCGACGGCGAGCAATTCGGTTGGCTCAGTTTCGAGTCGCCGAACTACTTGCAACGTAAAGATAAATCCGGCTTTTCGACGAACATCAATTTGCACTTGTTGTCGGGCCCTCAGTCTGTCCACCTGCCGCCGCGGCTGTACGATTTCGAACTCGGCTATCAAGCTCGCCACACGCTGTCGGATCAGTTCAGTTACGAATGGTCGACAATGGTCGGGATCTACAGCGATTTCGAAGATAGCGCTCGCGATGGAGTTCGGTTTCCGGCGCACGCAGTCGGCATGTTCCACCCTGGACCACGCGCCGACTGGGTGTTTGGAATCGACTTTCTGGACCGCGACGATATTCAGTTGCTGCCGGTGTTTGGCATGGTCTGGCACAATCCTGATCGACCCGAACTGCGCTATGAACTCGTGTTTCCGCGACCTCGTATCGACTGGACGGTATCCGAACAGTCGCGAGTCTACTGGAGCGGAACGTTGGGCGGAGGCAGTTGGGATATCGAATTTCCGGACGACAGTAACGACGTTATGACTTATCGGGATTACAAGCTGGCTTTCGGAATTGAACGCGCGAACGAAGACGGCGGACTAAGCAGTTGGGAGCTCGGTTGGAACTTCAGTCGCAAACTTGAATTCCGGGATCACCCAACAGAAGTCGGCTTTGGCGATGCAGTTGTCATTCGCTACGTAACTCGCAAGTGAACCGCAACCAACTTACCCTACATGAACACTACAGAAGCAATCGCTCAAGGAGTCTGTCATCGATCGACGGACCTTCGTTAAATCGACATCGATAGCACTGCTCGGCTGCTGCGGCTGCCGAACCGCGCCGCTGACCGGTCGACGACAAATGATGTTCTATCCCGAGGACACCGAAGTCTCGATGGGACAGCAATCGTTCGCTGATGTTGTCGCGAAGGAAACGGCGTCCACCAATTCTCGCTTTCAACAGATCGTCGAACGCGTCGGCTTGCGAATCGCATCGGTGTGCGAACGCAACGATTACCAATGGGAGACGCGCGTCGTCGCCAGCGAGGAACAAAACGCTTTCTGCTTGCCGGGCGGAAAGATCGTTGTGTACGAAGGAATCCTGCCCGTCTGCGAAAACGAAGCCGGCCTAGCGGTGGTGATGAGCCACGAAGTTGCGCACGTACTCGCGCGGCATGGCGGTGAACGCATGAGTCAAACGGCGGCAGTGAATGGGTTGCAAACCGCGGTCGGGTACGCACTTCGCAACAAAGAACAAGTCTCCAAGGACTTGTGGATGCGAGCCTACGGCGTCGGTACGAACTACGGTTTCATACTTCCGTACAGTCGCAAACACGAGTCGGAAGCGGATCACATCGGCGTGATGCTGATGGCCAAAGCAGGTTACGACCCAGCCGAAGCGCCTCGCTTCTGGACGCGATTCGCATCAGCAAACAACTCGGCTAAGCAACCCGAATTTCTGTCAACACATCCAGCCGATTCACGTCGCGCTTCGGACCTCGAAAAACTGCTGCCTCAAGCGATCGAAGGCTACCAGCAAGCGACCAATAAAGTAGGCCAAGGCGAGTTAATCGTTTGACGCACCGTCGTCTTTCGCTCCGCGAAAGTAGCGAAAGACCACATTCGCTACGCAATTAGCTCATTGACGATCCGTCCATGCACGTCGGTCAATCGGAAGTCGCGTCCCGCCCAGCGGTAAGTGAATTTCTCGTGATCAAAGCCGAGCAGCTTCAAAAGCGTCGCATGCAAATCATGCACGTGCACCCGATTCTCAACCGCTTTGAATCCGAACTCATCAGTTGCGCCGTGAACGTAACCGCCGCGCACGCCACCGCCCGCCATCCACATCGAGAATCCCCAGTGATTGTGGTCGCGTCCGTTGATCTTGCCCGCATTGCTGCCTTCTTTCGGTAACTCGACGGTCGGAGTTCTCCCGAATTCACCGCCCCAAATCACCAGCGTCTCTTCGAGCAAGCCTCTGTCCTTAAGGTCCGTCAGCAGCGCACCGATCGCTTGATCACACTGCTTGGCTAACCGACGATGATTGACTTCGATGTCATCGTGATTGTCCCACGGTTGCCCTTCACCATGCCAAACTTGAACGTAGCGCACGCCGTGTTCGATTAGCCGCCGCGCGATGAGCAACTGCCGAGCTTGAACGCCTAGGCCGTAAGCATCCAGCACATATTGCGGCTCGCGCGAGACATCAAACACTTCAGCCGCTTCCGATTGCATTCGATAAGCCAGTTCGAATGACTGGATCCGCGCTTCCAGTTGCGGATCGGTATCGCGAGCTTGTTGATGGCGTCTGTTCAACGCTTGCAACAGATTGAGTTGTTGACGTTGGTCGCCGCGCGTGATGCGTTCATTCTCGATGTACTCGATCAGCTTCTCGATCGTCTCATGCTTCGTGTCGATATACGTTCCCTGGAAAATACCGGGCAAGAAACCCGCCTGCCAATTCTGCGACTCTTGAATCGGATACCCACCCGGACACATCGCGATAAACGCAGGCAAGTTCTGATTGTCCGTTCCCAATCCGTACGTCAGCCACGATCCCATACTCGGACGCACCTGCCGGGCTTCGCCAGTGTTCATCAGCAATAGCGACGGTTCGTGGTTCGGAACATCTGCGTGCATCGAACGCACAACACACAAGTCGTCCGCATGTTTAGCAACATTCTCGAACAGCTCGCTAACTTCCAAGCCGCTTTCACCGTACTTTTGAAACTTGAAAGGCGACGGATAAAGTGCGCCGGTCTTGCGTTCGGTGCGCGGCGTTTCACCCGGCAGCGGCTGACCCGCATACTTCAAAATCGATGGCTTCGGATCGAATGTATCCACATGGCTCGGTCCACCGTTAGCAAAAATGTGAATCACACGTTTCGCTTTAGCGGCGAAATGAGGCAACTTCGGTAATAGCGGATTTACTCCGGAAGCCGACGACGCTGAAGCAACTGTATCGCCTCGCGCAAGCTCGCCGCCAAGCAGATGTTGCAGCGCGAGCGCACCGAAACCCATGCCACTGCGACTGAGCAACTCACGTCGTGATAAATGACTGCCTGAAGGTGTGTTATGCATAACTATCAACCCGTGTTTTTGAGTTAATCGACGAACGCGAACTCGTTCGATGCCAACAACCCTTGAGCCAGTTGCTGCCATCGATCGAGCGGATGCTTGGGCGGCTGCGGAAATTGCTTCTCAGCCTCGAACTCTTCCCGAGCACCGTCCTCATAACGAATTCGAATCCGCCACGCAAAACTGTCGTGCGCGGGACTATCGATGCAATCGGTGACAAAATCGATCTCTTGGCCAGCCAAAATTAACATCAGCACCGAATCCGTGCGCTCTTCCTTGTTCTTGGCCGTCCACTGCCCGATGGAATTGCCGCCGTTGACGAGGATCGTCCCTCGCACTCCGTCACCCTCAGCGTGCTTATGCTGCAGCTTGCCGGAGATGCGAAGCTTGCCATCGCGCGGCGCAATCCAACGTTTGGAAACCGCGTGTTGAAGATCGTTGCCTGTATGCCCACCTTCGCCGCTAAGCGTGCACCAACCCAGCTTCGCATCCGGCAATTCGGCTCCACCCTGCCAAGCTTTGCCCGTGAAGGCGGGCAGGCGTTTGAAGTCAGTCAGCGTATTGGATTCTGCATTAAACACGCCGTAGCCGTAAATCCAACGCTCGATTGTCTCGGTTGCACCTGTTTGTTCTTGTGCTTGCGAAGTTACAAAGTTCACTAGCAGTTGCAACTCCTCTTCCGCTGGCAGTCGGCCTAATACTTGGCGAAACAGTTGCGCTGAAGCGCTGCGTACCGCCGCTTCGTCCGTGGCCGCCTGCCGAGCTCGGTCGCCCAAGCCCGACGACAACTCCGAAACCAGATCGCTGTTCATTAAGAACAAACTCTGCTGCGGGACGCTCGTGTAAGGTCGCCCCGGACTGTGCGTGTCGGGACTCGCGAAATCAAAGCTGCGGAAGAGGTTCGGT
Organism: Pirellulaceae bacterium; assembly: GCA_041739135.1. Taxonomy (GTDB): domain Bacteria; phylum Planctomycetota; class Planctomycetia; order Pirellulales; family Pirellulaceae; genus Aureliella. The sequence continues at coordinate 25,351 of JBGSOM010000212.1, read as the reverse complement.
AAGTTTTGACGATCGATATGCGCGTAAACGGTTCGACGATTCGAGAAGGGCGGTTCGGTGATCTTCTCCGACTTGCCGTAGACAGTGTTATCCAGTTTGCCTGCCACGCTGTGCAACGAATCTCGCAACGATTCGAAATCGCGGCGTCGGCGATTGGCTCGCCAATACAGCGCGTTCACTTGATCGATCTTGGCTGCATCTTCGCGCTGTACACTTTGTTGCTGATAGACGTTCGATAGCATGATCGAACGGATCAAGTGCTTCATGCTCCAGCCGTTGTTAACGAAGTCAACCGCCATGTGATCCAGCAACGCTTGCAACTCGGGCGGTGGACAACGTGTTCCAAGATCGCTGGGGCTCTCCGTCAACGACGCGCCCATCAATCGCATCCAGATTCGATTTGCGATCACGCGAGCGGTCAGTGGGTTGTTTTCGTCGATGATGCGTTCAGCCAACTGGGCGCGACCGCTTCCAACTTCGCCGAACTTCTCTGCCGAAGGCGTAAGAAAACTGACAAAGCGACGAGGCACTTCATCGCCTCGATTGCCAGGGCTGCCGCGAATCAAAATATGCGATTTGCGATTCTCTTTCGAATCGGTCAAACGATGTGGAAACGGCTCACCGCCCGGTTCGTCCGTGTTCAAGAACACGCCGAACAACGCATAGTAATCCGCTTGCGAAACAGGGTCGTACTTATGATCGTGGCATCGAGCGCACGCCAACGTCATGCCCATCAAGCCACGCGACACAACGTCTAACCGATCATCGATGATGTCATGTTTGTTATTCAAAAATCGCCGACCAAGCGTCAGAAACCCGAGCGCTGGCAGATCTTTCTCCGTCGACTTGGGATCCAAGTCAGCCGCAATCTGCTTGCGGACAAATTCTGTGTAAGGCATATCTTGATTGAACGCGTCGACCAACCAATCGCGATAACGATAAGCTTCGGGGTATTGGCGATCTTCTTGGAAGACGTAGCCCTTGGTATCCGCGTAACGTGAAACGTCCATCCAGTAGCGCGCCCAACGCTCACCGACTTGTGTTGAAGTCATCAAACGATCGACAGTAATTTGAATGAGTTGGTCGTCGTCGCGCGGGTCTGACACAAAGCGTTCGAGCTCTTCAGGCGTCGAAGGCAAGCCCGTTAAGTCATAATGCATTCGCCGCAGCAACGTCGCGCGATCCGCTCGCGGTGAGAACTGAAGCCCTTTCGTAGCTAGCTTCTCTAGAATGATCGTGTCGATCACCGATCCAGCTTGACCGCTGCTAGCTGTCTCGGGTAACTGATAAGCCTGCGGCTTTTGATAGGCCCAGTGGCTGGCCGCAATCTTCTCGGACGACATCTTCTTCGCAGCACGCGGCGCATCCGACTTCGGAGCCACTGCGCCGGCAGCGATCCAAGTTCTCAGAATTTCAATCTGGTCAGCAGGCAGCTTGCCTTCAGGCGGCATTTGCAGCTCCGTGTCCTCGTAAGTCACAGCCTTCAACAGCAGGCTCTTCTCCGGTTCACCTGGCTGTAAGGCTGTTCCCCGCGTACCGCCGTCTGTCATCGAGATCAGCGAGTCGACCATCAGCATGCCGTTGGATTCGCCGGTTGCGTGCGAGTGACACTCATAACACGCCGACTTCAGCAGCGGTTCAACTTTCTGCTGGTAGAATTCGACCGTGTTGGCCGCCGGTTCATCAAACGGGGCTGCGCAGACTTGGCTATTGCCAATAGATAGGGCGAAGATCAGCGAAGCTGCGACGCATCGCAACATGCAAATCGCTCGTTTGCTAGTGTTCATTCATTCGACCGTAGGCGGGTAGGTTGGTCCGAGGCAGGGTCTTCATTATCGCTTGCAAAGGAACTTTGTACAAGTTCTTCTAAATGTACCATTCCGCTGGGCAATGAGTTTCCGCAGCGCGTTCACGCCACTTGCGACCCCCATACACAGATTCAGCGAATTGACCAAAGCTCAATCTCGTTTGCCTGAAGATTTATTCGGCCCCGAAGTTCGCGTTGGTCCAGCGGGACGAGCCGCTTTGCGTCGAAAGTCGCGAAACTCTTGCGGCCATTGACTTACAAAACGGAGTGGTTCGTCCGTCGCCGGATGCACTAATCCGAGTGTTTCCGCGTGCAGCGCGAGTCGCTTGTAAGGCCACCAGCGATGCGCGGCTTCTTGAGTGCGGTACCGTGGATCTCCCAGCACTGGATGGCCAGCTTCAGCAAAGTGTACGCGGATTTGATTACGTCGACCAGTTTCAAGCGTCACTTCAACCAGCGTTGTGTCGCTCCAGCTCTCGCGAACCTTGTAATGCGTAATCGCCAATTCACCGCCATCGGGATCTTGAACAGAGTGCCTCGACAGCGATTCGTCAGTCGCCAGATAGGATCTAAAAGTCCCGGCGTCTGGCGAAACTCTTCCTTGAACAATCGCCATGTACTGCCGCTCCGGTTTGCGAGCCGCGAACTGAGCTCGAATCTGATCGGCCGATTCGTAACTTTTCGCAAAGACCAACAGACCCGAAACGCCTCGGTCCAATCGATGAACGCAAATCGCCATCGCGTCGGGTTGAGTCTTCGCGAGCCACGTGCGAACTCGCGATTGCAGAGTGTTGGGTTCACGCTTGGGAGTGGGAACCGTGAGCAGATTCGCCGGTTTGTTCACAACGATTAAGGAATCGTCATCATGAATAACTTCGAACTGACTGGTTCGCGTCGGGTCCTTACGTGTCGGTGTCGCTTTAGGCTGCGGAGCGTAGTCAATTTCTACTTCAGCACCCACTTCCAATTTCAGGTGAGTTTGAGCGAGAGTTCGCCCGGCTGACCGAACTGCACCTTCGTGGATCAACTGGGTCGCTACCGTTCGATGCACTTTGAGAGCCGACTGCACAATGTTCAAAACAGTCCGCGCAGGTGGCGGCAACTTAGAATCCACTTTGATACGAACTATCACGAAACCCTCAACCGCGAAATCCGCCACGCCCTTCGCCGATCCTCAGAGCGTGCCACGCTAAAATTAAATGTTGACCAAGCACAAGTCATTAGCTTACACGCTGGCCGCAGCGAAACCTGCGCCAACTTCGACAACCAGCTCATTTGCCTTCAGAAATCCAGGCTTCGTTCAACGCGGCGTGCTTCATGCTCTTGCCCCCTTCGACAAAGTAACTGTAAATGACGTGTATTGTGCCTTCCGCCGCCTGAGTGATCGCTGGGTAGTGGTAGGAACCGCTCGCCTGATCTTCCAGGTGACGGGTGAATGACCAAGTTCTACCTTCGTCGGCGGACAGTGACAGTGCTAGTCGATTGCGACCGTTCGTCGTGTCGTTGTAAACCAGCAACCACTTACCATTCTTCAAGCGAATGCCGTCGATCCCGGCTCCTGGATTGGGCAGTTCGCAGACGCCGACCGGTCCCCACGATTCGCCGTCGTCTTTCGATTCGCAGGTGCGGATCTTTTCGCGAGGTCCGTTCTCACGCATATAAGCGACCAGCGTTCCGTCGTCGCGTCGCAGTACCGTGGGCTGGATATTTCCAAAGCCTAGCAACGGACGACTAGCTCGCCAATGCATACCGCCGTCATCCGTGATGGCCATGATGGAAATCGAAAACGTGTCTGTGTACAGCGGCAGAAGGATGCGACCGCTGGGCAGTTGAGTTGGTTTGCAGCGCGGTTGCCAGCCAAGACGCTGATAGAGCTTGTCGCCCAGTCGCTCGCGGAGCACTTCGATCTCCGCGTGCATCTTGGGTGTCATCGTGTCGCGAAACGGCTTGAGTTCTTCGTCGAGCGCCTGTCGAGCATCGGCCGCAAAATCATCGGGCTTGAGCAAGATCAAGCCTTCATGCTTCCACGTCGGCGCCTTCGGTGCAGCGAATTGTTCAGCCACTTTGAAGTTCGTTAAGCAGGATTCCCAAGTGTTGGCGAGGATCGTGGGGTAGAACAGCCACAAACGCTGGTCACGATCAAGAAAAAGTGCTGTGTTGCAATCCGGAAACCCGGGCGTATCCGCTAACACAAACGGCTCACCCCAAGCCTCTTCACCGCGACGTTTCCAAGCTGCAAACACTGCCACATCATCCGCTTTCCGCTCGCCTCCCCCGCGATACCAAGTTACGAATAAGTCGCCATTCGGACACGCGACAATTCCCGGCGCATGATTATGTTGGCTGTTCAGTGGAAAGACCAGTTCGGAACTGAATTCGGGTTCCGCAGCGGGAATGCGAGACGCAATGTAAGAGAGCGAAAGAAAACTCACGAAGCAACAAAAAACGAGCAAAGGTTGGATGCACTGTTTCATAGATCCGCCGACTTATATGAGAGGTGCTGATAAGTTCAACTCCGAATACAACGGAGTATAACTGGCAACAAATCCGGTGTGCGTGCTTGCGAGAGCCACCTGTTGTGCATCACAATCATGCACCGTCTGCCGTAGAAGAAGTATCGCAGTTTGCAAACGCAGAAGGTCTCCCACCTATCCTCTTTCGAATTTCTGGAGTCGTCCCACCATGTTAAACTCACTTGCAAAACCACTGCTAGGAATCTCTCTTTTACTTGGATTGTCGAGTGTTGCGATGGCGCAAAAATATCTTGGATCTATTGAACGCAAGGATGCTGCATTCGATCAACTTGTGCCAGCGGACTCAAAGATCGAGATTCTCGCAGACGGTTTTACCTGGACAGAGGGGCCTGTGTGGATGGATGATCACTTGCTGTTTTCCGACATCCCTCGAAACAGCATCTTCAAGTGGAGTGAAGCCGCAGGTATCGAATTGTTCATGATGCCATCCGGTTATACCGGCGTGACCTATTATGGGCTCGAACCCGGGTGCAACGGTTTGTTACGCGACAAGCAAGGTCGATTGGTGATGTGCGAGCACGGCGACCGGCGACTAAGCGTGCTGACCAAGGGCGGCGGCAAACTGACGATTGCGGACCGTTATCAAGGCAAACGACTGAACAGCCCCAATGACGGAGTCTTGAAGAGCAACGGGGACATCTACTTTACGGATCCACCGTATGGATTGCCTCAGCGGTTTGAAGATCCGATGCGCGAGATCGACTTTTGTGGAGTCTATCGAGTTGCAGTTGACGGCACAGTGACTTTGCTGACCAAGTCGATTGAGCGACCAAACGGCATCGGTTTTTCACCAGATGAAAAGACGCTGTATGTTGCTCAGTCCGATCCGAACAACGCAAACTGGACCGCATTCCCAGTCCAAGCCGACGGCACGTTGGGTGAAGGCAAAGAGATTCATAACGCAACCGATCGCGTGGCGAAGAAAGAGCCCGGTTTGCCCGATGGGTTAACTGTCGATTCCAATGGCAATTTGTGGGCGAGCGGTCCAGGCGGGATCTTCGTAATGAACGCAACCGGAAAACTGCTTGGCCGATTAGTCACCAACGAACGCACGAGCAATTGTGAACTTTCGCCCGACGGTTGGCTGTACATGACAGTCGATTCTTACTTGTGTCGAATCAAAACGAACGCCAAACCGATTGCTGCGGTGCGCTAGTTGCTACCGTTAGCCCGGTTGGTGGTTGGTGGTTGTTAAGGCATGGGGTCAAATTTGGCGATGAGGGCAGACGATGAGGGTTTTTCATACTCTGATGGTAGTGTTGTTGCTGGTTGTCGTTGGTTGCGAACTACCAACTATGCCGGTAAGTGCGAAGTGAGCAACGCAGCAGCAACGCCTGCAGAGTCGCTGACGAGTCCGACAGTTGACTCACCGATGGCTTCTTCGGGAACGACGCTCGAGCCGCTTGACGCCGCGGTGATCGCTGATGAGCAGCTCAGTAAAACGGTGAATTCGAACGCGGATGCGGCCTGGGGCGATTGGGCAGTTGATTCTGCGACGGTTAACGGAGAACCATTGCCGAACGAAGTCGCAGCCACAATTTCGCTGTACATCGATGAAGGTAGTTACGTCGTCAACCTGGGCGATCAAGTGGACAAAGGAACCGTCGTGATCCGGCGCGATACGGATCCGATGGAACTTGATATCACCGGAATCGAAGGCCCGAATGCGGAGAAGACAATTCTTGCGATCTTCGATCAAGACGACAGCAACAGCCTGATCGTGTGCTATGCATTTGACGGTGCAGTGCGGCCGAAAGAGTTCACTTCGACAGCCGAGAATGGTCATTTTCTAGTGAAGTACAAACGCAAGGTGGTCAAGTAGAAGCTGGGTTGTGGTAGGCTTCGGTACGGTCTTTGCTTCTTGCAGACACATCGCAGCTTCGCGAGTCAATGTGCTTGCGAATCGAGCATCGATCGCTGTTGATTCGCGTCAAGCTGAGCGAATACCGCTCAACTTCGAGTCACTGACGGCTCGACTTCCCCTTCAATTGGAATCGTGTACCATGCTCTTCCAGGTCTCCAGTCGTCTGGATTACTCGGTTGCTTTCCCGTCCACATTAATTCTGAACATTCATGCTCAGAAGACAACCGGACAATTTGTGTCGAATGAGCAACTTACGATCAACCCGCAAACGAACTGGGAAGAATTTCAAGCCGATAACTCTCCCGCGCGTTTCATTCGACTTGAAACCGGCAACGCTGCGACGCTTTCGATCAGTTACTCGGCTACGGTCGATTGCACAGGCGAGATTGTTCCTGCTGGCGAAATCGATCCGGTTACGGTTGCAGAAATGGATCGGCACGCCATACCGTATCTGTTTCCAAGTCGTTATTGTCAATCCGATCGACTCGGCCGTTTAGCATGGGATCTTTTCGGTCAAATCGCGAATCCGCACGAGAAAGTGACCGCAATTTCCAACTGGATTTTCGAGAATGTCGAGTATGTCGCGGGCACGACCAACTCAGCCACATCGGCTTATGATACAGTCACGCAACGCACGGGCGTTTGCCGCGACTTTGCGCACCTAGGGATCGCTTTGTGCCGTGCCTTGAACATTCCTTCGCGGTACTTTTCAGGGTATGCGTACCAATTACAACCGCCGGATTTCCATGCCTGTTTCGAAAGCTACATCGGTGGTCGATGGATGGTATTTGACGCAACTCGATTAGCGCCTTTAAACGGGTTGGTACGAATTGGGACTGGACGCGATGCCGGTGACGCTGCCGTAGCGAGTATATTTGGACGTGTGCAATTGAAGTCGATGCATGTCGATTGCCAATTGGCTCCTGGACAAAACTTCCAGCCCGTCGGTCCGCAGCAGCTAACCGATCAGGCAGTATCACTAGAAAACAGTCATGTCGCGCCTGCGAATTGAACACTCTACTATTTACTCGTATCGGCAACCTGTAACGCTCGGTCGACATCGATTGGTATTGCGACCTCGCGAAGGTCACGACGTGCATGTCGAACTGATGAACCTGCACATTTCGCCTTTGCACGAGATCATCTGGTCACGCGATGTGTTTAGCAATTCAGTGGCCATTGTCGACTTTGTCGAACCGACCGAACGACTGGAAATCATCAGCACAGTTGTCGTCAATCGAACGATTCCGAACGATCGATTGGGAGGCGGCACGCACGAAATCTTCATGCCGGTATCTTACGAACCCACGGAAGCGATAGTGACCGGTTCGTATCAGTTGCAGTCGTACCCTGAAGATTTTGCGGACCTTCAAGAGTGGTTGAAGCAGTTCAATACCAGCGGCGATGCGAATCGGTTGCTAATCGACATCTGCACCCGCATCCGAGACCAAATCGCGTATCAGCGACGAGACGTGCGCGGAGTCCAATCGCCGAAGCAGACGTTGCAGTTGCAATCGGGTTCGTGTCGCGACATGGCGACGCTGATGATGGACGCCGTGCGTCAGCTCGGATTGGCGGCGCGGTTTGCAAGCGGCTACCTCGATTGTCCTGCCTCTCAAGCTGGGCGATCGTCGACGCACGCTTGGGTCGAAGTCTACTTGCCAATTCGCGGTTGGTGCGGTTTCGACCCGACGCTCGGCGAAGTCACTTCACTGAAACATATTGTGGTCGGCGTCAGCCAACATCCACGCGGTGTCATGCCTATTAGTGGAGTATTCAACGGACCGACCGGCGCTTGCACGGAAATGTTGGCGCAAGTCAAAATCGAGAAACTCGATGAACCGGTCGTGGTTTGGTCCTAAATCGCGAATAACTGCGATTCGTCAGCGATTCATCGAGGCTTTCGGTTGTGGGGTTTAGGTATCTGGGATAGAACTGGACGCTGAGTATTCGCTCGCAGCATCTGGCAAAATCAATTGGGTTCGTTTTATGAGTGCATTAACAGACGAAGGACGTCGCGTTGTCGATGGTTTATCGCAACGTCACGGTTTTTCTCGTGAAGCGACTGAGCAGATGCTGGTGTCTGTCCTGAATGGCAATGGACAAATGGCACAGTTTAGTCATCCAGAGTTTGGCGGTTCTGGCCAATGGATGCGCGGTGGAATGACCATGATTGGTGACATGTTCAACAATCATCTGAAGGGCCGTGTCGATTCGCTGTGTTCAGATATCGCGAGCCAACTACACAACTTCGGTGGCTTGATTCAAAGCGGTAGTTTTCAGTCGCAATCGCAAAGCGGCTCAGGCACGCAACGGCAAGACGCAGGTGCGGTTCGCGGCGAATCCAGTTTGTTTGTGCCAGATCCCTCGCGGAATTGGTGGCCCAAGGAACTTGGCACTCCAAACGCCACGGGCAGTCAAAACCAGATGCAGTACGCCTACTTCGCAGCCCCCAGTCGGCTTGCGGTAAAGTCAGGCAACTCCGTGTGGGTCTACAACACACTGAATCATCAGATCGGTGGTTTCTCGCAGCAGCAGGGCGGCAGTGGTAACATTAGTTTTTCAAGTCAGTTCGGCACGATCGATCTGTCGTCGCTGCCGGTCGTGATGCGCGACGGCCAAGAGGTGACAGCCAGCAGTGCAACCGTGGCTGCTCCCGTAAATGTCTCCATCGCTTCGCAAAGCGAATCGAGCTCAGCGGCTGTGACCGAAGGCGATATCTTTGCTTTGATCGAAAAGTTAGGGGCACTGCGCGAAAAAGGTCTGCTCACCGACGACGAGTTCAATAGCAAGAAATCCGAGCTGCTTTCGCGGCTGTAGTCAGTCGTCGATTGCTCCGCAATCGATTCGAAAACTTGCGCAACGTTTGCGGAGCAAACGGCGACTGTCGGCGACTGTCGGCATTACCAACGCTTACGCCGCTGCGATTCGCTGACGATCCGAGAGTGCGATACAGGGCTGTGCAAGAGACTCAGCGGCGATGACTGCGCAGCTGGATCTAAACGTTTGCCATCGGACTCGGGCGAATCGATTTGTATCATGAGCGAAGTTCGATTGAGTCGCGGAACGCCAACGTCATCGAACAGTTTGTTAGGCAACATCGCCATCACCGTCTGAGAGATGCGATGATTCAAGCGCCCGTTGGCAGCTCGCCAGTCGATATCGTTCTGCACGAAACGCCACAACTGGTGTTCTAAATTTTGCATATGCAGATGGAGCCACTTGCCGTCCAGCAACTCCGGTGCGCGCAATTGGCCAAGTGAAACTCGCGACTTCAAAATCGCTCGCGCGTCGAAACAGTACGCTTCGATGTTATCAATCTCAGGCATCGCGGCCAGCAGATAATCGGCGTAGGCTTCCAAATTGCGTCGCATTCGATTGAGCTTCACCGCGGTTTCAACGGAGAGTCCTTGGCCAAACACGATAAGATTCAAACAACGATGACGCGCTTCGATATGTGAGACCATGTTGCTGTGCATCAGCGGCGCGAATTCGTCGCTGAGCTCAAGGGCTTCGAGCTGCGTCGCGAAGCAGGCGAGGGTTCGCGTTAGCGGCTCGGTCAGCAATATTTCCTGGAGCACCGGCATGACTTCTTGCCAACGTCGAGCGCGTGCGCTGGCACCGGATCGATTCATGGCATCGCGGTGTGACGCCAGCCTGTAGCTCCATTCGTCACAACGGCTACGATGCAGTGTCCATAACGCCTGCGCCGCCTCCAGCGATGGGACTAGTCGCTGTTGTAACAATGACGACGCGACTCCAACGAAGCTGGACGCCAATTCTGCTAACGTGATCGCGTGCATAAACCCGCCGAGTACGAGGAGGACTCCGAGCTGGAACAATGGCTCGAACGAAAAGCAAAGCGCGGTCCCAGGTCGACTTGCGAACAGGATTCCGTGCCCGCAAAGTCCTTGGCATTAAGCACTTAAGGATTCGCGCCGCAGCGATTCGCGATCTGCTCACCGGGTCTCGATGATGCAAAAAATCATCATTTAGACGCCAGCTAGTCGCGCTAGGTGCACATTCAGGATTTATCCAAGACGCGATTCACAGCTCAAATTGGGACCTGATCCAAACCGGGACGCGACCGCAATTGCACCCCGGCATGTAGTTGGCGCGCAGTTCGCGTGCAGGCGGCTCGCTCAAATCAAAATTGTCGATTAGGTTAATCACACAATCGGAACTCAGAAGGATCGACAACGCTCGCATGGTCACCAACAGCAAACAGAAATCTGCCGCGCGTTCAGCGCAACGAACTACTCAGCGCGCCAGTGCGATCGTGGTGCGCGGCGCACGAACGCATAACCTCAAGTCCGTTGATGTCGATCTGCCGCACAACCAACTGACCGTTATCACGGGAGTCAGTGGCAGCGGCAAGAGCTCGCTTGCGTTCGATACCGTCTACGCCGAAGGACAGCGGCAATACATCGAGAGCCTATCTGTCTACGCGCGACAGTTTCTCGACCAATTGCAACGTCCGGATGTGGAGAGTATTTCTGGATTACAACCGACGCTGTGCATCGATCAACAAACGGGCGTTGCCAATCCGCGCAGCACCGTTGCCACAGTTACTGAAGTCTACGATTACTTGCGTCTGCTAATGGCGCGGGTCGGCAGTCCAACTTGCTTTGCATGCGGGTTGGCGATCGAACAGCAATCGGCTGAGCAGATTCAGCGAACGTTGTTGCGATTGCCAGAAGCGACGAAGTTGGTAGTGATGGCACCGATGGTCCGCGGTCGACGTGGCGGTCATCGCGACGAACTCAACGCGATTCGCAAAGCTGGGCTCGTGAAGGTTCGCGTCGACGGCGCGCAATACGAAATCGAAAATGTTCCGGAACTTGAGATCCGAAAGAACCATACCGTTGAAGCGATTGTCGACAAGTTGGTCATTCGCGAAGGCGTTGAAAGCAGGCTGAGCGACTCGATGCAAATCGCGTTGCGATTGGCTGACGGCTTGGTGTCAGTGAGTTATTTGACTGCGGATGGCGATCCGGATTCGTGGACCGAATTGCTTTTCAGTACTAAGTATGCGTGCCCAAATTGCGGCGTGAATTACGCAGAAGTAGAACCACGGACGTTCAGCTTCAACAGTCCATACGGCGCTTGCCCACGCTGCGATGGCGTCGGCAGCCAGCATCAGTTCGACATCGATCTGATCGTGCGTGATTGGAATCAAGCGCCGTCGGCTGGTGCATTGCTGGTCTGGACGGCTGCTGATGCAACCACGAAAAGGCGAATGCGAAAACGATTCGAGGAACTGCTGGTTGAGAACGGAGGTGCTTGGGACCAACCGCTTGCTGCGATGAAGTCGGTTGCGCAGCGAAAATTTGGTGCAGCTGCTGTCGCCATGTTAGCTGAACTGCGCGATGGCCTGCCTGAGGACGAGCGCAAGTGGCTCGAGCCGTTTCAACAATCGCTTCCGTGTCCCGAATGTGATGGTTCGCGACTGCGGAAGGAGGCGTTAGCGATTCGACTGGGCGGAAAATCGATTTTTGAAATCTGCTCGATCAGCATCGGCGAGTTGGAATCATGGATTTCGTCGCTGACGTTTAGTCCTGATCAACAATTGGTCGCCACGCCGATCTTGGGTGATGTGCTGCATCGAGTTCGCTTTCTCAACAAAGTCGGTCTCGGCTATCTGACATTAAGTCGCGGGGCGGATTCGTTGAGCGGCGGTGAACTGCAGCGCGTGCGGCTGGCGACAAGCATCGGTAGCGGCTTGGTTGGAGTCAGTTACATTCTCGACGAGCCTTCCATCGGTTTGCATCAGCGGGACAATGACCGCTTAATTGACTCACTGCGCGATTTGCAGAGGCAAGGGAACACGGTGATCGTGGTTGAGCATGACGAGGCGATGATGCGAGCTTCGCAGTACTTGATCGATATGGGGCCTGGCGCGGGTAAGCAGGGCGGAACGATTGTTGCCGCGGGTAGTCCTGAACAAGTGCTTGCACACGACAACTCTGTTACAGCGGCTTACCTCCGTGGCGAACTGACGATCGAAGTTCCAAGTACTCCGCGCAACCCTCGCTCGCAGCCGCACATTACACTCAGCGGCGCGAGTCTGCAGAACTTGCAGAACGTTTCTGTAAAAATTCCGCTGGGATGTTTGGTTGGTATTACCGGTGTGAGCGGAAGCGGAAAGAGCTCGCTGATCGGCGAGACGCTTGTGCCAGCACTCGCACGGCAACTCGGTCAGGCCGCGGGCCGCGTCGGTCCGTTTAAGTCACTCGCAGGATACGAGAACGTCGACAAGCTAATTGAGATTACCCAAGATCCGATTGGTCGCACTCCGCGCAGCACTCCGGCAACATACTGTGGAGTATTCGATTTAATCCGCGTCGTATGGGCGAACACTCGAGAATCGAAACAACGCGGTTTTTCGTCAAGTCGCTTCAGTTTCAATACGGGTGATGGGCGGTGTCCGCAGTGCCAAGGTCAGGGACAAGAGAAAATCGAGATGAATTTTCTAGCTGACATTTATGTGAGCTGCTCGATCTGCAACGGCCAGCGATTCAATCGACAAACGTTACAGATTCGCTATCGCGATCGCTCGATCGCCGATGTGTTAGCGATGAGCGTCGATGAAGCGGTTGAATTCTTTGTGAACTTTCCCAAGATCTATCGCTATCTGCTCAGTTTGCAGCAAGTCGGTTTAGGGTACGTGGCGCTCGGACAAAGTTCCAGTACGCTGAGCGGTGGGGAAGCACAGCGAATCAAGCTGGCCACAGAGTTGGCTCGCAGCGAAACGGGCCGAACCATCTACTTCCTTGACGAACCGACGACTGGATTGCATTTCGCAGACGTACGGCGGTTGATGTCGGTACTGAATGGTTTGGTTGAGCGCGGTAACACAGTGATTGTCATCGAACACAATCTCGACGTCATTCGCGCTTGCGACTGGCTCGTCGATCTCGGTCCGGATGGCGGTTCCGGTGGCGGCCGCATTGTAGCGACCGGCACACCAGCCGAGGTGGCCGCCAATCAAGAGAGTTTGACGGGCCGTTACATTTAGCGAACTGCTAGTGCTTCGTTCCAATTGGATTTTAGAGTTAGTCGCTTCTGGGTGGCACGCCCTGAGGCTTTGCGAAGGGCGTGGGAAGTGCGAGATGACTTGGCGTCGAACGTTATGATCCGACCTACGCAATAGCGCGGTGCTGAAATGCTTCAGACTCGGTAACGGCTGGAAGTGTTTGCTTGCTTCCTCCACGCCCTTCGCAAAGCCTCAGAGCGTGCCACACTAAAATCCAATTGGAACAAAGCACTAGTCTGCAGCTCTATTTCTTATTCGGTGCAGGTGGTTGTTCTGACGCCTCCGCCGACGTTGCAGCTTGTTTCGCTGCTTCGACCCAAGCGGCGATTGGAGAGATGACTGCGCCGTGTTTGCGAGTCGCCAGAGCGACTTGCGAGCTGTCGGGGGACAATGCCATCGACCAAATTGCACTCTTTGCAACTTCGTTTTGGCTGATCGCTCGCATCGCTTTGTAATCGACGAGGTAGACGTTGCCGTTCATCGACGCGCCGGCAACTGCTGTGGTACCTGGAATAGCGACCAGGCTGGTGACCCAATCGGAAGTAAGTTGCAAGCTCATCACCGACTTGGCCTTCGCAAGATCCCACAATTGGATGCGGCGGTCCGCGCCGCCACTGATCAACTGCGTATCATCGTCCGAGAACACAACGCTCCATACCGCTTCCTTGCCACGCGACATCGAAGCGACCAAGTCCAACTTCGGCCAACTAAAGACTTTGATCGTTCCATCGCCACCAGTCGTGGCAACTTGATCGCCTTTGTGATTGAAAGTGATGTCGAAGATCGCTGCAGCTTGAGCGTCGATGCGTCGAGCTTCTTTTTTGTCGGCGATTGACAGCACCAGCAGTTTGCCATCTTCGGTACCAGCCAAAATTTCTGCATCGCCTGGGGCTTTTGCGGTCGCGCGGATCCAGCGCGAATCAATTTCGAATTTCTTGGGGTCGCCTTCGCCGTACAGGAACACGCCGCCTTTGTAATCGGTAACGACATACTTCGCGGCGTCGAGCGGCAGAACGCTCCACAGCGATGTTTCCTGTTCGCCGATGGTTTCCAGCTTCGCGGAGTCTGCTGCGGGCAGTTTGACAATTTGTGCTGGGCGAAGCAGCAATCCATCCGATTTCGTGGCAACCAGTTGGGCGTTATCGAGCCAAGCGATTGAACTCAGCCAGGGGCCGGTCGTCGCTTGTGCTTCGGCGGGATTCTTTTCTTGAGCGAGCACAGTTGTCGCAGACGTTCCGCAAATCAAGACGAGCGATAGAACGCGAAGGTAACGAGTGGCAAAGCGCATGAATTTCCCTTTGGGTCCGGGCTGGGGTGGAGGAGGTGGGAGCAAGCAACCCTGATTGTATTTGAAGCAGGCCGCGGATTCAAAGCGGTTGGGGGCTTGGTTGGCCTTGTGAAAGCACTATTAACGGTTAAATTCTCGATGAAGCGAATTGATTGCGGGGCGATTCGATTGTGGGCGAGCAACGTCCTCAATCGCCGCTGGATTGGTCAGGGTCATCGAATTATTGGAAAGAAACAGGCATGGGCAAGCAGTACATTTTCACAATGGAATCGATGACCAAAAAGCACGGCCCAAAAGAAGTGCTAAAAGATGTGTGGTTGTCATTTTATCCTGGCGCGAAAATCGGTGTTCTCGGTTCGAACGGCGCTGGAAAAAGTACGCTGCTGCGAATCATGGCAGGCGCTGATAAGGATTTCGATGGAGTCGCGCGGCTCACGCAAGGCTTCACTGCTGGTTACTTGTCCCAAGAACCGCAACTGAATCCAGAAAAAGACGTCGAAGGCAACGTGCAGGAAGCGGTTTCGACGCGCCGCGTTGTGCTCGATCGTTTCAACGAAATATCCATGCTGCTCGGTGAAGTGACGGACGAAGCGAAGCTGCAGAAGCTGTATGACGAGATGGCTCGTTTGCAGGACGTGATCGATTCGAACAACTTGTGGGAATTGGATCGTCAAGTTGAAGTGGCGATGACTGTGATGAACTTGCCACCGGGCGATGCCGATGTCACCAAGTTGTCTGGTGGTGAGCGTCGGCGCGTGGCGCTTTGCAAGTTGTTGATTGAACAACCCGATTTATTGCTGCTGGACGAACCTACGAACCACTTGGATGCCGAAGCGATTCACTGGTTGGAGCAGCATTTGGATCAATATCCTGGCACCGTTGTGGCTGTAACGCACGATCGCTATTTCTTGGATAACGTTGCGAAGTGGATTCTGGAGCTCGATCGCGGTCAAGGTATTCCGTTCGAAGGCAACTACTCGGCTTGGCTGGAACAGAAACGCGAGCGACTGGTTCGTGAACAGAAACAACAAGTGAGTCGCCAAAAGACGCTCGCAAAAGAACTCGAATGGATTCGCAGCTCGCCCAAGGCGCGTCAAGCGAAGAGCAAGGCGCGTATCTCGTCTTATGAAAAGTTGGCAGCGGAGCAATTTGAGGATCGACCAGACGAACTCGAATTGCAAATTCCACCCGGTAAGCATCTGGGTGAGTTGGTGATTGAAGCCACGAATGTGACCAAGTCTTTCGGCGACAAGTTGCTGATCGATAATCTTACCTTTCGTCTGCCTGCAGGTGGAATCGTGGGTGTGATCGGGCCCAACGGAGCTGGTAAGACAACTTTGTTCCGAATGTTTGTCGGTGACGAGCAACCGGATACCGGTACGATGCGAGTCGGCCCGACCGTGGAACTTGGCTACGTTGATCAGAACCGCGATGCACTTGATCCCGAAGCGTCTGTGTTCAACGAGATCAGTGGCGGTCACGATATCTTGGAGATGGGCGGTAAGAAACTGAACAGTCGAGCGTATGTTTCGAAGTTCAATTTCCGCGGGCCCGACCAAGAGAAGAAAGTTGGCAAGTTGTCCGGTGGAGAGCGAAATCGCGTGCACTTGGCTAAACTGCTCCGTCGTGGATCGAACGTTCTGCTGCTTGACGAACCGACGAACGATTTGGATATCGATACGTTGCGAGCACTAGAAGAAGCGATTTTGAATTATGTCGGATGCGTAGTGGTGATCTCCCACGATCGCTGGTTCTTGGACCGCATTGCAACGCATATCCTGGCGTTTGAGGGAGATGGTTACGTGCATTGGTGCGAAGGAAACTTCGACACTTATGAAACGCAACGTAAGGAACGCTTAGGAATCGATGGAAGCGAACCGCAAAAATTTCGCTATAAAAAGTTGAACGCTTGATCTAAACTTTGAGCGAGCAGTCCGCGATCTCAACGCAAGCGATGAGATCGCGACTGATTACTTTCCGCTACCTCTCCAAGCAATGAGAACGATCGTGTCGAATCAACTCCGTTGGCTGAGCACTTGTTTTGGTATTTCATTGCCGGCGTTGTTAATTTGTGTTTGCGGTCAAGGTACGGCATTGGCGCAGGAGACGCCCGCGCAGGAAAAGACGGCTGAGGCAGGCCCAGCAGCAACAGCCGTGGCCGCTTTGCCGCCTTATCCTCTGGATGCGGTGATCGATCGGCAAGGAACGATTGTAATTGTCGATCGCAATCTGCCGGGTATCTGGAAGTCGCAGGATCAAAAGCTGTCTGTCTTCGTGCAAGGTCCGAAGAAGTTTCGCGAGCCGTTAAATGCGATTCGGACGATCGCGCTCGATCATGAAGGCAACTTGTTGGTTGGTGACACTTCGACTCGCGATGTTTACCGGATCGCTGCCGACGGAACAGCAACTGCGATTACGGGTGGTGAAATCGGTATCCCGATGGACATTGCAGTGAAGAAGGATGGAACGATCTACGTCGCGGATTTGGAGCTTCGTAAATTGATGCGCATCCCGGCTGGATCAACCAAGGTTGAACACGTCGCCGACGTCAATCCGCGCGGCGTGTTTGTCGATTCCGAGAACAAAGTGTGGGTCGTCTCGCAGGATGCGCAGCAATTGCTGGTTGTTTCCGATGATGGCCAAAAGGAAGTAATCGTGGGCAATCGCGTGTTCGAATTCCCGCATCAAGTTGTCGTCAATTCGAAAGGCGAAGCGTTCGTTTCGGACGGTTACAAGAAAGCGATTTGGAAAGTTGTTCGCGGGCAGCAACCGGAGATCGTGGTGCAGGGCGCTCCGCTGGACAATCCAGTAGGGCTCGCGTTGCATGAAGACCAAGTCATCATCACTGACCCTCGCGCCGCAAAGGTTTTCAAGCTGAGTGCCGAGAGTAAACTAGAAGTTCTGGCCGATTTTTCGACAGTTGGCGCGCGGTAGTGTGCGCGAAGGGGGAATGGACGATGCCGCTGCTATCAACAACTTTTCGATCATCACTGCTCGTGTCGCTGGCATGTATGATCTTCGCGACTTGGGTGACGAACACCAACGCAGGCCAGTTCAACGCAGCTCGCAATATTGGCGACCAAGTGGAAGGTTGGACTAAGTTGCCTGGAACAGATGGCAAAGAACATTCGCTGGCAGATCTGAAATCCTACGACGTAGTTGTCGTCGTCTTTACTTGCAACAGTTGTCCCTATGCGGTTGATTACGAAGACCGTATTAATGCACTAGCACGACAATTCAAAGACTCGAAATCCAGTGCCGTAGTGGTGGCGATCAACTCAAACAAGATCGAAGCGGATCTGATGCCTGCGATGAAAAAGCGAGCTGAGGAGAAGTCGTTCGAGTTCGCTTACTTATTCGATGAATCGCAGCAGGTCGCCAAGCAATTCGGCGCCGTTCGTACGCCTGAGTTCTTCGTGCTCGATCGAGATCGCAAGATTACTTACATGGGCGCGTTCGACGACAACACGAAAGCCGACGCAGTGAAGACGCGTTACCTCGAATTGGCCGTAGAAGCGCTGATGGCTAACAAACCGATCGAAACGAAGGAAACGGCTCCAGTCGGCTGCTTAATCCGCTTTGATCGCAAGCGGAAGTGAATTGGTTGACTGCGACATACTGTCAGTGAGCTTTCGGGAAGAATGTGGCACAGATCCGCGCCGCTTGGTAGTATAAAGTTGGCTGTCCGATTTAGTTTGCCGTTGCCGCATCAAGGCGTGATAGCGAATCCCACCTATAGCCATCGCCGAGTCGAGCGAATTGAATTCGTGAAGTTGCGGCGTTCCATTTCCCACCTAGGATTGTTATGGCCACTAAGTTCTCATGGCAGATGCTGGATGCACCGAGCTGCGCAGGGCGTTTCATTGCATCTGTTCCAGCTTGTCGATTCCTGTTTGTTTTCGTTTTATTGCTCGGTGCTTTGCTCAATGCAGTTGCAATGTGTAACACTGCGCAAGGGCAAGACGAGGAACTCACGCAATCGAAGACCGGCTTGATTGATTTCAATCGCGATGTGCGACCGATACTGGAAAACCACTGCCTTGAATGTCACGGACCTAAGGATGCAAAGGAAGGCTTCCGCGTCGACGAAGAAGCCACGTTGCTATCGTACGTGGAGCCCGGTGACCTGGATGCTTCTTCGCTTTGGTCAGACTACCTTGTGACGACAGACGACGAAATGAAGATGCCTCCAACTGCGCACAACAAACCGCTCACCGGTGCGCAGTTGGCAACGATCAAATTGTGGATCGAGGAAGGCGCAACCTGGGCAGACGTTGCAGTTGCAGCAGCGGCGCCGACAGTGGTCCCTGTCCCAGCGTCGATGTATCAGCGAGTGACGAAGCTGTTGGGTCTGTTTCATCCGGCTGCGGTGCACTTCCCAGTGGCTCTGCTGTTGATTTCAACATTTTTTGTCATCTGTTCGTTCATTCATCGTGAAGCGTTCGAAGGCGCAGCGTACCATTGTTTGTGGATTGGCGCGGTGACGGCGTGTGCCTCCAGCGCTTTGGGTTGGTTCTTCGCTGAAAGCCAAGGTTATGCAAGCACGCCTTCGTTCGACTTCGGCAGCTCGCTTGAGCGCCATCGGTGGACGGCGATTCTGCTAAGTGTCCTTTCGATTGTGATGATTCCGGTAGCCACTTTCGCGCGCCGCGAGCCTGACAAGCGTGGGCGTCGTATTCTCTGGTTAGTCGGAGCGAGTTTGCTGTCGATCCTGGTCAGCATCGCTGGTCACCAGGGAGGCGAAATGGTGTTTGGCGAAGATCTTTATACTCCCGCTTTCAACGCCATTTTCGAATCTGCGCCAAAGTGATTGCGACAATCGCGCGGTCTGAAGTTCAAATGGGACGCTCGGTCAACTAGAATTGGCTTACTGATTAAGTTCCGTAAGCGCACTCTTAAGTTCGAGTGATTTCAATGAGATTAAAACCAATGGTAAGCCGCGCAGTTTCGGTGGCATTCACCTTGTTTGCAGCGGTTGCTGGTGTAGCAGTGAAACAAGTCGCTGCATCAGAGAAGCCGAATGTGATTGTCATTCTCAGCGATGATCAAGGCTGGGGCGATCTCAGCTTGAACGGCAACTCGAATTTGTCGACGCCGAATATCGATTCGATTGGACGCCAAGGCGCGCGTTTCGACCGCTTCTACGTATGTCCAGTTTGTTCACCGACACGCGCCGAGTTCTTAACGGGCCGCTATCATGCTCGCGGCGGAGTGCATGACACTTCGCGCGGTGGCGAGCGGCTCAACTTGGGCGAACGAACGATAGGTGAGGTATTTAAAGCGGCTGGTTATCGCACTGCCGCGTTCGGCAAGTGGCACAACGGCATGCAGTATCCGTATCATCCGAATGCGCGTGGCTTCGAAGAGTTCTATGGCTTCTGTTCAGGGCACTGGGGTGATTACGTTTCGCCACCGCTCGAGCACAACGGGAAACTGGTAACCGGCAAAGGCTTTATTGCAGACGACTTTACGGACCATGCGATTCAGTTCGTCGAGCAGAACAAGGCGAATCCATTTTTCCTTTACTTACCTTTGCCAACTCCGCACGCTCCGATGCAGGTGCCAGACGAATACTGGGCGCGCTTCAAAGACAAGAGCCTAAGTTTAAATGCGACGGATGCCTCGAAGGAAGACGAGAACTTTACACGCGCGGCTTTGGCGATGGTCGAAAACGTCGACTACAACGTTGGGCGACTGCTTCGCAAACTGGACGAACTCAATTTGTCTCAGGACACGATCGTAGTTTTCTTTTGTGATAACGGACCAAACAGTGATCGTTGGAACGGCGGCATGAAAGGTCGCAAAGGATCGACGGATGAAGGCGGAGTGCGTTCACCATTGCTGATGCGTTGGCCAGGTAAGATCGCTGCGGGAAAGTTGATTGCACAGATCAGCGGCGCGATTGATTTGATGCCAACGTTGACTGCGTTGGCTGAAGTGCCTATAGCGGGAGCGAAGCCGCTGGATGGTGTCAGCTTGGTACCGTTGCTCAGCGGCGCGGCTAGCTCGATTCCGGATCGCAAACTGTTTTCGCATTGGGCGGGCAGGGTCAGCGTGCGCACGCAACACTTCCGGCTGGATCATCAAGGCAAACTATACGACATGCTGATGGATCCGGGTCAAGAAAAACCAGTCAATGACAAGCATCCAGCCTTGGCGGACGAATTAAAGTCCAATGTTGATGTTTGGAAACGCGAGTTGTTGACCGGTTTGAACGATGACCAGCGTCCTTTTACGGTCGGTCATCGGGATGCATTGCTGACGCAGTTGCCGGCTCGTGATGGCGATCCACATGGCAATATTCGCCGTTCGGCCAAAGCGCCGAACTGTTCGTATTTTACAAATTGGACTGACACGACAGACAAAATGACGTGGCCGATTGAGGTGCTAGAATCGGGACGATTTGCAGTCGAACTTCACTACGCCTGCGAACCGGATGACGTGGGTGCGGAACTAGAGCTGTCGTTTGCTGATTCGAAGTTGGCCGCAACGGTGAAAGAGGCTCACAATCCACCGGCGCGCGGTGATGAACACGATCGCGTCCCGCGGCATACAGAATCGCTGGTCAAAGATTTTCGGCCAATGCAATTGGGTGTGATTGAGCTGAAGCAGGGATCAGGCGAATTGACGCTTCGCGCGACCAAGTTGGCTGGCGAGCACGGGCCGGAAGTGCGATTGCTGATGCTGCAGCGAGTTCCCTGATCTCGTGCCTCGAAAACGATAACTTTGCAAAACTTTCAAGACGAACAACTATGACAAACGCATCGCGATGGTTGCTGATTCTGTGTTCCACTCTGCTGTTAACCAATCGTTTAACCGATCATTCGCTCGCGCAAGAACAAGTCACTGCACCAGACTTGTTGGTGAAAGCTCGTGAGGCGATCGCTCAGTTCGACGCCTATGCCGAAGCGGCGCGGGTGGAGTGGCAAGTTCCAGGCTTGGCTATCGCAGTGGTCAAAGATGATCAAGTGTTGCTGAGCAAAGGTTACGGCAATCGTCGCGCTGGTTCAACGGAAACGGTCGACCAGCACACTTTGTTCGCCATCGCATCCAATTCGAAAGCTTTTACATCCGCCGCGTTGGCAACTTTAGTCGATGAAGGCAAGTTGAAATGGGATGATCACGTCACGCAACATCTACCTTGGTTTCGCCTGAAAGATGACGTCGCGACGCGAGAGATTCGGGTTAATGATCTGCTATGCCATCGCAGTGGTTTAGGCACTTTTAGTGGCGATTTGCTGTGGTGGGGAACTGGTTATTCGCCCAAGCAGGTCTTGCAGCGCGCGGCGGAACTGGAGCCTGAGAGTTCATTTCGATCCGCGTACGGGTACTCGAATTTGATGTTCTTGGCGGCTGGGGAAGTGATCGCTGCCGTCAGTGGACAAAGCTGGCAGCAGTTCGTGCAGGATCGTATCCTAAGACCGCTTGAGATGAACCGGACGACAACAAGCGTTCGTGACTTGCTGACGCTTGATAACTTTGCGACACCTCATAAAACTCTGCTCGATCGCTCGCAGCCCATTCCGTGGATGAATTGGGATGCGATGGCGGCGGCGGGTGGCGTCATATCCAGCGCTGATGATATGTCGCGGTGGTTGCGGTTGCAGTTGCGAACCGGTGCCATCGACGATCAGCGACGGGTGTTCAGCGCGGCTGCTTCGCACGAAATGTGGCAAGCTCATACGCCGATTCGAATGGGAATAAATCCATCGCAGCGATTTCCGTCAACGCATTTTCGATCGTACGGTTTAGGTTGGGCGCTTTCGGATTATCAGGGAATGAAGGTCGTGGGGCATGGCGGTGGTTATGACGGAATGTATTCCCAAGTTCTAATGATCCCTGAGCAAAAGATCGGGGTCGTAGTGCTCACGAACAGCATGACTTCTATTTCCAGCTTGCTCGCTTATCGCGCCTTGGATGTTCTAATCGATGGCGATAAGAAGGACTGGAGCAAAGAGAACTTGGAGCAGTTTCGTAAGTCACGCACCCAGTTCGCCGAACGCATTGCGAAAGCGATCACGCCGGCGGTCGCGGATACCAAGCCGAGTCATCCGTTGACCGATTATGCGATGAAACTGCGCTGTCCGATGTATGGCGACGCCACAGTGACGTTAGAGGGCGAGCAGTTGGTGTTGCGGTTGCTGCCTTACTCTGCTTTGGTCGCCGATCTGAAGCATCTGCATTACGACACTTTTGAAGTTCGTTGGCGCAATGAATTTGCGTGGTTCGAAGGCGGAACAGCTCATTTCGTCGCTGACGCTCGTGGCACGTTTCAAAAGCTGGAACTTGACGTTCCAAACGATGACCTCTGGTTCCACGAACTGAAACTGCTTCGAATCAGCGAGTGACTGCTCAATCGGCATCGACTTTACGATCGCTAAAGCCGGTTTTCCACGACACCTGCGAGCAACTAAAGGCCATCCCTGGACAACATTTCCGTACCCAGATCTAGAGGTTTGACTGTCTCCGAATTAGGACCGATGCCTTACCTGTGCCGCAAACCACATGGGGAGATACTGAAATGCTGTTGCGTTCATTGTTCGCTCGTAAGAAACAAATTGATGCTTCACCGAAGTTGCGACGCATCATGGACATGACTGTCCCGAATCGTCCCGTTAGCAACGAAACTCGGGGTGACAACCGCTACAATCGGAGTCTTCCCGCGCTGGTTTGTCCTTGGGATGGTCGATCGCCAAGAGTGGACGCACATGTTGTTGGGGTTGTGCAGGATCTCAGCGACGGCGGGATGAGTGTGCTATTCCAAGACGCACCAAAGCACAAAGAGTATTTGGTGACGCTATTTTTGTCGAACGAAGAAGGCGCTGAGATTTTTCAGTTCATTTGCGAAGTTCGTGACGCTCGCAAGTTCGCTGGCAACTGGGTATTAGTCGGATTCCTTGTAACCAGTTGCGCGGACTTAGCGAACATTCCTGTGGCAGATCGCGCAACATTGGACGCACTCGCTCACGAACAATTGATCTCGCAATAGTTAGTCGCTGGCAAATCGCGAGGTTCGCTTACTGCTTGGAAAAGATCGCGGCCAGTCCGAAGCAGCCGAGCATCAGCACCCAGACGACGTCCAAAAAGTGCCAGTACATCGCGCAAAAGCGAATTGGCCAATGGCGCTCGTGGTCGTAGGCTTCTCGCGAGAGTCCGAAGAGAAGAAATGTCAGTCCTGCACCACCGCCCACAACGTGCAACGCGTGGATCAGCACCATCATGAAAGTGAATCCGTAGAGGCTGCGATCGTTTTGCAAGTCCGCCTGCAGTCGCTGAATCATCCACACCATGCCGGTCGATTGCAGCCCGAAAAACACAACGCAAAGGATGCTGGCGAGAATAATGTAACGCCACACATCGATGCGTCGCTCTCGTCGAATCGCGAGCACCGCCAAGTGGAGGCAGATACTGATAGCAACCAGCACCACAGTCGTAGTCACGAAACTGATTGGTAATACGAACGGCTGTGCCAACCCGCCGGGCGACGACGCGCGGATAACGACATAGATTGCGTAAAGCAGAACGCAACTGAAGAAAAACACGGCTAGCGAAGCGATAAATAGCCAAGCACCCTGTTCACTGCGACGGTCTTCAGCGATCTTCATGGACGACAACGTGCTAAGGTTCCAGTTGTTAGTAAATGGTATGTATCCGCGATCGCAGGTCTAACCGGCGAACCGACCTATTTGTAACTTAAGCAAGTTCGCAACTCCACAAACTTGTACTTGATCACGTGGATGCCCGCAGTTCGTGCATCAACTTTCGACGCATACAGAAGCCAGCAGTCTAAAAATCGTCATCGTCGTCACCATCCAAGTCGGGATGCAAAGGATCATCTGGATCGAAAAAGAAGTCGCCAAGTCCCAGCGGCATCATGTCACCACTCATACTCCGTCGCTTGCGTTCGGCTAGTTCCTCGAGGTTCTTGGCATCGTCACCCAAGCAAAGTTCAAGCGCTTCCCGCCAAGCAGCATCTTTCGAAACTGGATGCGAAGGATCTTGCCCAAGGCGTTTGAGTGCGAATCGAAGTAGGTTCAAACCATCGCGAGCGGAAAAATCTAATTGCAATTCGTGAGAGCGTTGCAAGAAACTGACCGTCATCGCCAACATCTCCGGCTCAGCGAACGGCAAATGGTACTGCAAAATCGCCAATTCATCTTGTCGATTCGGGAATCCAAGTGGCAGCGTAGGTTGCAAGCGACTGAGGATGTAGTCGGGAATTTCGTAAGTAGAATCGTCTTGGTTCATGGTCACGGCACAACGAAAATCCTTGTGCGAGTGAACGACGATTCCTGCAACGATCGATTCGACATAGCGACGTTGATCGAACAGCGGAGCGAGGCTAGCCCATGATTTCTCATTCATGCGGTTGCCTTCGTCCAGCACGCAAACCGCGCCGCGTATCATGGCGGTCACCAACGGCGAGGCGTGGTACGCGATAGTACCACTTTGGCTGAGGACCGGCGTGACCAAGAGATCTTCGGGTCGAGTGTCCGCGGTGCATTGAAAGACGTAGAGATCCTGCTTGCGTTCCGCAGCGGCTGCCATTGCGAGTGCAGTTTTTCCGATGCCAGGAACGCCAACCAATCGCGGAGTTAGCGGCAAGTCGCTTTCGTCGACGACCAACCAACACGCCAGCAACTGCTTCAAGACTTCGCGTTGGCCAATCCATTCGGCTCGATTCGTCAGCGGCGAAGCCAACTTAAGGCGAACGCCATCAATTTCAACTGCCTCTAGGCTCATGCGTCGGTGCTCGGTGAGAGAACAATTTCAAAAACCATCGTCAATGCAATCTAATGGTTTCGACGCTCACCGCCAACCG